>NZ_JBEZXY010000008.1:169926-425854 GCF_040638245.1 Streptomyces sp. NPDC026659
ACCCGAAACCCGAAACCCGAAACCCGAAACCCGAAACCCGAAACCCGAAACCCGAAACCCGAAACCCGAAACCCGAAACCCGAAACCCGAAACCCGAAACCCGGGGCCTTTGGGCTGACGGATGAATGGCTGATGTACGACGGTCGGGTGATTCCGTCCGCCATCGTGTTGTCCCATGCCGAACAGCTCGGCCGGCTCGCCGACGGCTGTCCGCAGGCGGTCCCCCGGGCCCATGTCGCTGGTGACCCCTGCCTCGACCAGCTGCGCGCCGGACTCCCCTTCCGTGAGACCTACCGCCGGTCCCTTGGTCTCCTCCCCGGCCAGCGCCTCGTGATCGTGTCCTCGACCTGGGGAGCGGGCTCGATCCTGGGCTCTCCCTTCGCCCGGACGATGCGCCGTACCCTCGCGGAACTCCCCGCCGAAGAATTCCGCGTCCTGGCCGCCATACACCCCAACGCATGGTACGCACACGGAGCCTGGCAAATACGCACCTGGCTCGCCCCGCTCCTCGAAAGAGGGCTCCTTCTTCCGTCACCCGAATCCGAAACATGGAAAGCAGCCCTCTGTGCGGCGGATTTCCTCATAGGGGACGCCGGATCACTCACGCTCTACGGAGTCGAACTCGGCATCCCCAGCATTCTGGGCGCCTTCCGGGACTCCGTCGTGTCCCCCGACTCCCCCCTGCGGAAACTGGGCGACGCACTCCCCCGTATCGACCCCACCAACCCCTTGCTCGACCAACTCGCGCACGCCGCCCGTACCCAGCGCAGCAACCCTGACCTCGCCGCGCTGCGCGGAAGCGTCACGTCGGAGCCCGGCAGATCGGCAGCCCTTCTGCGCCGGCTCCTCTACTCGAGCCTGAACCTGCCCGAGCCCGACCATCCCGCGACCACCCGGGCGATCCCCGTACCCGCGCTGCCGCAGGAGCACCTCCACCGTCAGCCTCATCTGCCCGCCCTGCTGGTCACCAGCAAGGTCACCGACGCCGGTCCGGCCGTGTCGCTGCGGCGCTTCCCCGGTGGTCTTCAAAGCACCCGGCGCGGTCACCTCGACGGCGCTCATCTGGTCGCCGACCCGGACGACCCGGACCCCCGCTGGCCCCGGTCGGCCGATGTACTGGTGCTCCCGCGCGAGCGGTGCCCACGGCCCTCGGAACTGAAGTGGTCCGCCTTCAGCGGCCGGTTCCCCGGGTGTGGGCTGATCGCCCTGGAGGGGGACGACCGGGGCTGCCTGGTCCTGTTCGACGATGACACGCGGCTGCGGGTGAGCTGGCTCGACCGTCCGGCGTGGGCGGACTTCACCGTCGCCGCGTCGGCGGTCCTCGCCTGGGCCCGCGCATCCCGGACGGGACACCGCCTGCCCGCACCGGAAATCCGGCTCACCGTCTCGGCGGGCGACGACCTGCCCCCGGCCCTATGCGTGCTCGCCCGCTGAGCCGTCCAGCCGTTCCCGCACCTCGTCCGCGCGGCCGCTGCGGGCCACGGTGAACAACTCCCGCGCGTTCTCCCAGTCCTCCGCCGCCCGACGGCTGTCGCCCAGGTCGCGGTGGAGGTCACCGCGCAGCAGATGTGCCACGGCCAGGTTGTACGGCGACTTCGCCTTCGGCAGTTCCGCGACGGCGGAGTCGGCGGCCCGCACCGCCTCGTCCAGGCGCCCGTACACACGCCGGTCCTCCGCGTACCTCAGCCAGCTCTTGCCGATGTTGAGCGCGATGTCCTTGCCCTGGCCGAGCGCCGCGAAGCGGTCCCGGGCCTCACGCAGGGTGCGCTCGGCGTCGTCGTGGCGGCGCAGGGCGGTGTAGGCGGCGGCCCGGTGGTAGGCGAGGAGGGCGAGACCACGGGGGTGTTCGACACCCTCCAGGGCCGCGACGGCCTGGTCGAGGAGGGCGAGGGCCTGCTCGGGACGCTTGAGCTTGAGTTCCAGCAGACCCAGCGCTTCCCGTGCGCTGGACTCCGTACGCCGCTCCCCCTCGCTCCGGTCCGGCGCCTCGGGGCGTACCAGGTCGAGTGCCGCCTCAAGATGCTCACGCGCCCGGCCCGCGTCGCCCTCCTCGACGTTCCAGCGGTCCAAGTGGGCGAAGCCGAGCTGGAAGCGCATCCGGGCGGTGGCCATCGGATCCGGGGCGCGCCGGGCGGCGGCGAGACCGGTCTCATGGGACTCGATCCACTCGGCGTGGCCGGCCGTACGCAGATAGAAGGTCCACAGGCCCTGGCACAGCCGCCATGCCTCCTCGTCCAGGCCGGTGTCGTGGGCGAGACGCACGGCGGCGAGCAGTCCGGCCCGGCGGCGCCCGAGTTCACGTTCGGCGTGGGTGTCGCGCCCGGCGGCGGAGCGTGCGTATTCCGCGTAGACGTTCATCGGGTCGTAGCGCCAACGCGAGGACAGTGCGGCTTCGCCGGACTCGGCGGCATGCAGGTAGTGGCGGACGAAGCGGGCCGTCACCTCCCGGCGCTCGGCCTCACCGACTTCGCGCTCCGCGACGCTCACGGCGTGGTCGTGGACGAGGGGGTGCAGCCGGTAGGTGTCGACGCCCTCGAACTCGACGAGCCGGGACGAGATCAGCTCCTGGAGGGCATGGCGTGCGGTGGACTGTTCACCGTCGGCCGCGAGCGCGAGCACGGTGTCCATCTGGAAGTCGACGCGGGGCACGATGCCGAGGTGCCGGTAGAGCCGGGCGGCGTCCGTGGCGAGACAGGTGTAGCCCGCCTCCAGTGCGCTGGGGAGGTTCGGCGCGTCGTCCACGGTCAGCAGCTCCTGTCGCGAAGTCCGGTCGGCGAGGCGGGCGGTGATGTCCTCCAAGGTGCCCGGGACCGGTGACTTCAGGCGCCCCGCGACGAGACGCACGGCCAGCGGCAGGCCGCCCAACTGCCGCACGATGGGCCGGAGTCGTTCGGGATGCTCGGTGCTGTGGCTGACCTTGACCAGAAGTTCGAGGGCGTGGTCGTCCTCGAGGGGCGACACGTCGACGGCTTCGAAGTCGAGCAGCGACTCCAGTGCGGGCGGGACCTGCTGACCGGTCATCAGCAGGACGCAGCTCGGTGAGTCCGGGAGCAGGGGCCGTACTTGGCCGAGTCTGGTCACGTTCTCCAGCAGGACGACCGTCGGCCGTCGGCGCACAAGTCGCCGCACCTCGGCCGCCTTTCGGTCGAGCGCGGCGGGGCGGTCCTGTCGTGGCACGCCGAGTTCGTCCAGCCAGCGCTCCAGGACGGCGGCGAGGTCGGCGGGGCGGCCGCGCTCGTCCGGCGCCAGGTCGGCGTGCAGGATGTCGCGGGGAAGTGCGTCCTGGTGGGACTGGAGCCACTGGCGGAGCGTGGTGCGCTTGCCCACTCCCGGCAGTCCGGACAGGAACATCGCGGTCATGCGGTGCGCGGCGGTGCAGCGTGCCCAGTAGTCGTTCATGGCACGGAGCACGGCGACGTTGTTGACGTAGTGGACGATGTTCGCGAAGGCGACCGGGGCGGGACTTCGCTCGATGGTCTCGCTCACGACGGTCCTCGCACGGTCCGCGAGCTCAGGGTGCAGGGCGAGCACACTCTCGAAACGCTGCGCCCATGCGGCGAACGCGGCCTCCACCGCGTCCTCGTCACCGGTGCGGCGCGCGTCGAGCAACGCCTGGCGCAGGTCCTCCAGTTCCGTCTCGACCGCCGTGTGTTCTCCGCGCGCACCCCGGTCGAGGAGCGAGACGAACCGCTTCTTGCCCCACCCCCACAGGTCCTGGAGAACCAGTCCCATGAGGCTGCTGGCGCACATGGCGGCCAGCGCCATCATCTCGGCTTCCACCGTTCTCCCCACGCTCCGGTCGCCGTCGTCCACCGACGGGACCAACCGTAGAGATCATCCAGAGGCGTTGGCACGTGTTCGTGGCAAAAGTCAGCCGTATCAAGACACCGAATCGGGGTTCCGGAAGGAGGGCGCGTCCGCGATGAACAGGACGAGACAGAAGTAGGGCCACTCCTCTCCCTATTAAACATATAGCGCAAGGGGGCCCTTGCGGCAAGGCCCCCTTGGTGCCTCAGAATGGGCGGCCGACGCCCGGAGTCGGGGGAAATCAGAGCTTCGCGACGTATCGACGCATTCATTGGCGTCCGGGCGCTCGTGCGGGCACCGAGGGTGTGCCGGGCGGGTGGATGGGCCGTCTTGTGGGACAGGGGATACATGGTTGACGTGATCGTGGTCGGCGGCGGGCCGACCGGTTTGATGCTGGCCGCCGAGATGCGGCTGCACGGCGTGCGGACGGTCGTGCTGGAGAAGGCGGCGGAGCCGAGCCGGCAGTCGCGGGCGCTGGGACTGCATGTGCGCAGTGTCGAGGTGATGGACCAGCGGGGACTGCTCGACCGGTTCCTCGAGCTGGGGAAGAAGTTCCAGGTCGGAGGGCCGTTCGCGGGCTTCGCCGCGCCGTGGCCGCAGGGGGTGGACACCGCGCACCCCTACGGCCTCGCCATTCCGCAGGTCGTCACCGAGCGGCTGCTGACCGAGCGCGCCGTGGAACTGGGTGCCGAGATTCGGCGCGGGTGCGAGGTGGTGGGGCTGAGCCAGGACGAGGAGGGGGTGAGCGCGGAGCTGGCCGACGGCACCCGGCTGCGGGGTCGTTACCTCGTCGGCTGCGACGGGGGCCGCAGCCTCGTGCGGAAGCTGATCGGGGTCGGCTTCCCCGGCCAACCCGCCACCGTCGAGACGCTGTTGGGCGAGATGGAGGCGACCGCCGACGCGGCGGCACTGGCCGCCGTGACGGCGGAGATCCGCAAGACCGAGCTCCGTTTCGGCGCGATGCCCCTCGGAGAGGGGGTGTACCGGATCATCGTGCCGTCCGAGGGGGTGACCGAGGACCGTACGAGCGCGCCGACCCTGGAGGAGTTCAAGCAGCGGCTCCGGGCCCTGACCGGTACCGACTTCGGGGTGCATTCGCCGCGCTGGCTCTCCCGGTTCGGGGACGCCACCCGTCAGGCGGAGCGCTACCGGGTGGGCCGGGTGCTGCTGGCCGGCGACGCGGCGCACGTCCATCCGCCGGTCGGCGGGCAGGGTCTCAACCTCGGTGTGCAGGACGCCTTCAACCTCGGCTGGAAACTGGCCGCCGAGGTCAACGGCTGGGCCCCGGAAGGACTGTTGGACACCTACCACGCCGAGCGCCATCCGGTGGCCGCACAGGTGCTCACCAACACCCGTGCGCAGTTCGTGCTGTTGCGGACCGACCCCGGCGTGGTGGCGCTGCGGGAGCTGTTCTCGGACCTGCTGGACTTCGAGGAGGTGAACCGGCACGTCACCGAGATGATCACCGCGGTCGCGGTTCGCTACGACTTCGGCGAGGGCCACCCCCTGCTCGGACGGCGGCTGCGGGACCTGCCGCTCAAGCGGGGGCGGCTGTACGAACTCCTGCACGACGGACGCGGGTTGCTGCTCGACGGGACCGGCGGGTTGTCGGTGGCGGGCTGGGACGACCGGGTCGACCACGTCGTCGACGTGAGCGAGGAGCTGGACGCGCCCGCCGTACTGCTGCGGCCCGACGGACACGTGGCGTGGGTCGGGGACGAACAGGAGGAAATGGCAAGCCAGTTGGCGCGGTGGTTCGGTACGGCGACCCGCTGAACCGTGGCGGGGCGGCTTCAGGCACCGGGCCGCCACGTCGCTCGGCGGCGGCCCGGTGCCCGCCCCGCTTCACCGCCGAGCGGCAGCCGACGCGAACGCCTCCAGGACTGACCCGCTCGCCCGAGGGCAGCCGGGAGACGACCCGGGCCGCGGGCACGCCCCGGGGGCCTCCGTACGGCCGGTCGGTCGTACGGCGTGGCGTCGCCCGGCGTCCACGGCCCCTGTCGCCGACGCTCGTGCGAGAGTCGCCGCAGGGAAACCGGACCCGGACCGGTCGAGGGAGGACGAGGCGTGCGGAGCGTCGGAGTGGAGGAGGAGCTTCTGCTGGTCGACGCGGAGACGGGTGAGCCCCGGTCCGTGTCGGCGGCGGTGCTGGCCTCGGCGGGCCGGACGGCCGGAGCCGCGGAGGACCAGGTGTTCGAGCATGAACTACAACGTCAGCAAGTGGAGTTCGCCACCCATCCGCAGACCCGGCGGGACGCGCTCGCGGCGGAGATCCGCCGCTTCCGCGCGGAAGCGGCGCGGCATGCCGAACGCACCGGGGCCGCCGTGGCCGCGCTGGCCACCTCCCCCCTGCCGGTCAGTCCCGCGCTGACCCCCGACCGGCGCTACCGCTGGATGGCCGAGCCCTTCGGGCTGACCCTCCAGGAGCAGCTGACCTGCGGCTGCCATGTGCACGTCTCGGTCGACTCCGACGCGGAGGGCGTCGCCGTACTCGACCGCATCCGCCCCTGGCTGCCCGTCCTGCTGGCCCTGAGCGCCAACTCCCCCTTCTGGCAGGGCCAGGACAGCGGATACACCAGTTTTCGCAGCCAGGTGTGGGGGCGGTGGCCCTCCGCCGGGCCCACCGAGATCTTCGAGTCCGCCGACCGGTATCACGCGCGGGTGCGGGAGATGGTCGGCACCGGGGTCCTGCGGGACGACGGGATGATCTACTTCGACGCCCGCCTCTCCCACCAGTACCCCACGGTCGAGATCCGGGTCGCGGACGTGTGCCTGGACGCGGACTCGACCGTGCTGCTCGCCGTTCTGACCCGCGCGCTCGTCGAGACGGCCGCGCGCGCGTGGCGGGCGGGGGAACCTCCGGCCCAGCACGGTGTGGCCCTGCTGCGGCTGGCCGCCTGGCAGGCCGCCCGCTATGGCCTCGGCGGCCCGCTGCTCCACCCCGGGACCATGCGTCCCGCGCCCACGGAGGAGGTGGTGCGCGCGCTGTACGACCACGTCCGTGACGCCCTGGACGACCACGGGGACGCCAGGGTCGCCGGGGACGTCCTGGCGGGACTGCTCCAACACGGAAACGGCGCCGTGGTGCAGCGCGCCGTCCTGGAGCGGACCGGCAGTCTGCGGAACGTGGTGACCGAGTGCGCACGGCTCACACAGGCGGAGCGGGGCACATGGCCTTGACCCCGTGACGGCACACACGCTCGCGGCCCCCGTGACGGCACACACGCGTCCGTGCCCCCGTATGGCGCACGCACACATGTGGCGGGGCGCGAACGCGTGGCCTGGTGAAGGCGCACGCACGCGACCCGGTGAAGGCGCACGGTGCTCCGACCGAGCCCCGCTCAAGCAGCCTGGGCCGGCTGTCAGGCAGCCTCGGCCCGCACGATCACCACCGGGCAGCTCGCGTGGTGCGACAGATGCTGGCTGACCGAGCCGAGCAGCGCGCGGGCGAACCCGCCCCGCCCCCGGCTGCCGACCACCAGCGCCTCGGCCCCCTCGGCGGCGCGCAACAGCACGTCGGGCGCGTTGCCGTGCACCAGATGCATCTGGACCGCGTCGAAGTCATCCCCACCGAGCACCTCGGTCAGCTCGCGCCGCATCCGGTCGCGGGCCTCCTCGGCGTCGACGTCCATGTCCACGGCGGGCGCCGACCATCCGTACAGCCCCGGCAGCTCCCACACGGCGACCGCCTCGACGGTGCCGCCGATCAGATCGGCGTAGCGCGTGGCCCAGCGCAGGGCCGCGTACGAGGACGGTGACCCGTCGATGCCGACGACGACCCTCGGCCTGGAGACACCCTCGTCCATCTGTCACACCTCTCGCCCGACCGGTCGCACTCTCCTCTCCACGCTGCGCGAGACGTCGCCGCACCGCCAGAGATGGGCCTCCGAGCGCATGACGGACACGCCCGTTCGGGCGAGCGCGTCCGTCCGCCGGTCGGCCGCCGGTCGGCCGCCCCCATGTGCGGCACCCCCATTCCGGGGCCCGCTCCTGACCTCATCGGCCCTCCATGCCAGGCCAGCGCTTTCCCATCCGTTGACCACATGTTCACCACCCACCCCTGACGCGTCACGCCCTCCCGGGCGGAGAGTGTTCGGCGGCCCGCGGGTCCGCCCGGGCCGCCGTCGTTCCGGAGTGCTTCTCTCGCTCAAGAAGGGGTACACATGGCCGAGTTGACCCGTCGTAGAGTCCTGGGTTCGGCCGCGGGCGTGCTGGGTGCCGCCGCGGCGATCTCCCTCCTGCCGCCGAGCGTCCAGAAGGCCGTGGCCGCCGGGCCGCCCGCGCGCGGTTCGCTGCGCGACATCGAGCACGTCGTCATGCTGATGCAGGAGAACCGGTCCTTCGACCACTACTTCGGCACGCTCTCGGGGGTCCGCGGCTTCGCCGACCGGCACGCCCTCACGCTGGACAACGGCGACTCCGTCTTCTACCAGCCGGACACCGTGAACCCGAAGGGATACTTACTCCCCTTCCACCTCGACACCCGCACGTCGAGCGCCCAGGCCATCCCGTCCACCAGTCACGCCTGGTCCGTGCAGCACCAGGCGTGGAACAACGGCAAGATGGACCAGTGGCTGCCCGCCCACCGCAAGGCCGACGGCGCCAACGGCCCCTATGTGATGGGGTACTACACACGCGAGGACATCCCGTTCCAGTTCGCGCTCGCCGAGACCTTCACGGTCTGCGACAACTACTTCTGCTCGGTGATGGGGCCGACCTGGCCCAACCGCCTGATGTGGATGACCGGTTCGATCGACCCGTCGGGCAAGAACGGCGGGCCGGTCATCAGCAACAAGGCACCGTCGCCGTACCGCTGGACGACGTACGCCGAACGGCTCCAGGCGGCCGGGGTCAGCTGGAAGGTGTACCAGCAGGACGACGACTACGGCTGCAACATGCTGGAGCAGTTCGCCGCCTTCCGCAACGCGCAGCCCGGTTCGGAGCTGTACGAGCGTGGTGTACGTCCGCAGCCCGAGGGCACCTTCGAGGACGACGCCCGCAACGACCGTCTTCCGGCGGTGAGCTGGATCATGCCGACGAGCTACCAGTCGGAGCACCCCGACTACCTCCCGGCGGCCGGTGCCGACTTCGTCGCCTCGAAGATCGAGGCCATCGCGTCCAACCCGAAGGTGTGGCGCAAGACCGCCTTCATCCTCAACTATGACGAGAACGACGGCCTGTTCGACCATGTGGTCCCGCCGACCGCGCCGCAGGGCACGCCGGACGAGTTCATCCAGGGCCTGCCGATCGGCGGCGGCTTCCGCGTCCCGGCCATCGTCATCTCCCCCTGGACCGTCGGTGGCTGGGTCGCCTCCGAGGCGTTCGACCACACCTCGGCGCTGCGGTTCCTGGAGCGGTTCACGGGGGTTGAGGAACCGAACATCAGCGCCTGGCGCCGGGAGACCTTCGGCGACCTCACGACCGCCTTCCGCTTCCGCGACAGCCGTCGTCGCCCGCCCCGGCTGCCGCACGACACGGCCGAGCAGCTGGAGAAGGCGAAGGAAGAGGTGGCCACGCTGCCGGAGCCCACGCTCCCCGGCGAGCAGCAGACCTTCCCCCGCCAGGAGCGGGGCCACCGCCCGCATGTGTGACAGACCCATGCGTGGCAGACCCATGTGTGACGCCCTCACGTGCGGCAACCACGTGTGTGCCGACCCCGTATGCGGCCACCACGTGTGAGTCGACCACATGTGGCACGCCCCCACCCGTCACACGCACATGTGACGACCATGACGCGTTCCGGACGGTTCACGCCCTCCGGAACGCGTCCACGCACCCCCGCACCCGCCCTGGCACTCGCCCCACGCACCACACGACCACGCCACCGCACCCCGCCCCGCCACCACACCCCGCCCCGTCACCGCGCCACCCGCAACGCCGGCAGCGTCAGCTGCCACCAGTCCGCCACCCGGTCGTTGACGGTCGCCGCGCCCTCGATGGCCTCGGTCAGCGAACAGAGGCCGAAGAACGCGCGGACCAGGGCGCGGGCGGCCCGGGCGGGCCGGACATGGGCGGCCAAGTCGCCGGTGACCCGCGCCTGGGCGAGCAGCCGTGTGACGGCGGCCGTCCAGAGGCCGAAGGGGTCGGGGAGCGTGACGTTGATGGTGTCGCGCTCGGCCCACAGGCGCGCGCCCGCGCGGGTCACGGGGTCCTCGGCCAGGGACTGGGCGATGTCGTAACTCAGGGCGACGAGCCGGTCCATCGGCGGCACCGCCTCGTCGGTGTAACGCGGGGCGAGCTCCGGCCAGTTGGCGAAACGGTCCTGGACGACGGCGAGGGCGATGCCCTCCTTGCTGGCGTAGTGGAAGTAGATGGACCCGCTCGTACGGCCCGACCTGGCGCTTATGTCGTTCACGCTGGTGCCCGCGTAGCCGCGTTCGGCGAAGAGTCCGGCCGCCGCTTCCAGGAGTGATCTGCGGGTTGCTCTCGCCCGTTCCTGCAACGTCCCGTCCACCCTCGCTCAGCCTGCGTGACTGCGGAGAATGTAGTGCGCCCGCGTGCGCCCGGAGCACCCGACGGCCATACTCGCGCGGTTATTGCGTATTTCTTTCGAGGATGAACGCCGACGGGTGGCAATCGGCCCGATCCGCCGCCATTTCGACACCGGGCCCGCACTCCACGCCCCCACGCGAGATGCCCAGACCCACCCGGCGATCATGCCTCAACTCGCCCCGAAACAAGTCGCTTTGAGGACCGATGCCGCCACCGCGCCGCACACCGCTCCCCCGCGCCCCATACACCCCGCCACCCACCTCAGTCGATAACTCCTTGTAGTCATTGCACGGCTCTCCGGCGCGAAAATAACGTAACGAATGCGATGTTTCCGTTTGGTCATGGAAGACCAGGAATGCCCGCATTCTCTGCGCTCAGGCACTCAGGCTCCGCCGAGCAGGCGCACATTCCCGGCGCGTCCGGCACGCGGGACACCGCCAGACCGACACCGCGGCCATGCCGCGCGCGACTGCTCGCTCCCCAGGAGGCCACCGTGACCACCACGGCCCATCCCCTCTTCAACTGGTCCCCCGGTGCCGTCGTCTTCGACTGCGACGGCACCCTCATGGACAGCGAACGTCACTGGCAGGACGCCCGCGGCCGGGCGTTCCGGGACTTCGGGCTCCGTGCGCCTTCGGGATTCGCGGAGCGGGCCAAGGGCGTGCACTACGCGGACTGCGGGCGGCTCATGGCCGAGTCGGTGCACAAGCCCGAGCTGACCGCCGACCTCACGACCGCCCTCCTCGGCCACTTCCTGACGCTCGTCGCCGACGACCCGGTGACGATGCCGGGCGCCGTCGAGCTGGTGCGCTCGCTCTCCGGCCGGCTGCCGCTGGCGGTGGCCAGCAACTGCCCGGCGGAGGTGGTGGAGGGCAGCCTGGAACGGGCGGGGCTGCGGGAACACTTCCGGTATGTCGTCGTACCGTCCACGGGGCCGGAAGGCGCGGTACGCCCCAAGCCCTGGCCGGACGTGTACGCCACCGCGGCCCGCCTCTGCGGTGTTCCCCCGGAGCGGGCGCTGGCGGTGGAGGACTCCCCGACCGGTATGGAATCGGCGCGCCGGGCCGGACTGCGGGTCGTCGGGCTCGGCCCCCGCCCGGACGACGCCCAGGCGGAACACGCCGAACACGCGGACCTGTGGGTGCCGGCCCTGCACAGCCCCGAACTGCTGGACTGGGCCGCCTCCTGGGCACCTGCGGCGTCGGGCGGCGACGTCGAATAGCCTCCGCCCGACCGGAGTCCTTCAGGGCGCCGCTAGGAGACGTCGACGCCGTGGGCGCGGGCGAGTCCTTCGAGTCCGTCGGCCCAGCCCTGGCCGAGGGCGCGCAGCTTCCACACCTGGCGGCCGGCGGTGGTGTGCCGGTACACCTCGGCGACGGCCATGGCGCGGACGTCGGGGTCGGCGGGCGGCTGGAAGCTCCATGCCTGGCCGGTGCCGCTGTCCAGGTTCAGGGCGGCATGGGTGAGGGCGGCACAGGTCAGGCCCGTGTCGACATCCATGTTCAGGGCGATGGTGACGCGGTGGACGTGCGGGGGCAGCGCGGCGGGGCGCAGGGACGCGCGCTCGACCGTGTGCGGCCCCTCGGTCTCCTTGCCCAGCAGCCGGGCAGCGCCCGAGGCGCCGTCGGGCTGGTTGTAGAAGACGAAGTCCTCGTCGCCGCCGACCCGGCCGTCCGCGCCGGTCAGGAAGAGCGTCAGATCGGCGTCGGCGCCCGCGAACTCGAAGGCGATCCGCAACTCCTGCCATGCCTCCTCGGGAAGGACGACGCTCTGCCCCTGGGTGAGCGTGGTCGCGGCGGTACGCCCCTGTGGTGCGTCCTGTTGCTTCCACTCGGCGAAGGGGCGGATGCGGTAGGGGTCCGGGAGGGCGGCGGAGTGCGCGTCGGGCACGTTCGCGCGCAGGTCGCCGTCCAGCCCGGCCAAGGTCGCGTCGCCGGTCACGGAGTCGTCCGCGTCGCCCGCCGAATCGTCCTGGGCGCCTTCGAGGAGGCTTCGCAGACCGGGCAGTCTGCTCACGTCCAGCGGCTTGAGGGTGCTGGACAGGTTCCCGGCGACGGTGGTGGTGACCGCGCAGACGACGGCCTGGCCGATGTCGAGGAAGCGCAGTGCGTCCTCGGTCTGCTGCCAGGGCCCGGCCTCGATCACCTGGCGCGTCCAGCGGCCGTAGGCCACGAAGCCGAGCCGCTGGGTGTTCGGCAGGCGGGTGAGGACGGCGAGGTCGATCGCGGTGATGCCCGGCGCGGTGGCGAACGCCTCCTTCAGCGTGGCGACGATGTTGGAGCCCATGGCGGTGAGCCACCACAGGGTGCGGTCCCGTTTGGTGAGCTTCTTGAGGGTGGGGCGGCCGGTGGGCGTGACACCGGGCGTCTGGTCGGGCAGCGCGTCGATGTCCGGCTGCCGCATCACGACGGAGAGGACCGAGCCGTCGACGCCCACCGCGCAGCCCGAGGCGGGGTTGTCGGCGAAGGCGTGGTTGACCGCCGCGCACACGATCTCCTCGTCGTTGGCGATCAGGGACCACCACCACTGGTCGGCCTCGGCGACGAGCCCGGTGTACGCCTCGCGCAGCCTGGCCTCCTCGGCGGCGAGGTATCCGAGGGCGTCCTCCTCGGCGCGCCGCTTCGCCGCGTTGCGCGCGCTCCGCGCGAACACCCCGAGCCCGGCGAGGTGGTGGGCCTGTGCCTCCGCCAACGCCCAGGCCAGATGCAACTGTTGCGGTTCCGGCACCACGGGCGGTGTCAGTGTCGGGAAGGACTCGAGATGGACGCTGGTCATCTGCCGCCGCAACTCATGCAACTCGGCGATGGCCGCGTCCCGTTGGGCCTCCTGCTGGGCTCGCTCGGCCTGGCGGCGGGCCCGTTCCAGCTGAGCGGCCGAGGGGGCCACGGTCCGGCGTCCCGCCTGAGGGCGACGGCCGCCGCGCAACGCGCTGGACGTCTGGAACGGCCCGACGCCGGAGGAGATCCGGGTGCCTCCGCTGCCCGTGCTGACGCGCGCCATCCGGGGTCCGACGGAGGCGCGCACGCCTCGCGTCGAGACCCGCACGCTCATCCCGGGTACGCCCACACGAAAGCCGAAGCCCACGGTTCTCCTCTTGTCCTTGACTGGGTCGGGCCGCTGACGAGGTCGTGCCTATCTGAAGAAGATGGCGACGCCGCCGTGGTGCGAGCAGGCGCCCTGGTGATGGGCGGCAAAGCTGTAAGAGCCGTCGTTGCACTGGGCGGTGGCCCCGCTGGGGTGGGACGTACCGCCTCCGGAGGCGGAGGAGCCACCCGACGAGGACCCGCCGGAGGACGAGGAGCCCCCGGACGAGGAGCCGCCACCCGAGGTGGAGGAGCCGCCGGAGGACGAGCCGCCGCCCGAAGTGGTGGACTTCGCGGCCGAGTTGCCCGAGGCGGGCTGTGCCGTCCTGGTCACCGTGACCGTCGGACGCGGCTCGGGCGTCGCGGTGACCGTGACGGTCGGCGCCGGTGCGGGAGTCTGCGTCGCGGTCGCAGTGACGGTGACCTTCGGGCGCGGCGCTCCGTCGCTGGCGGAACTCGATCCCCCGCCGCCGATGGCGGACCCGGCGACGAGCAGCGCGATGCCGCCGGCCCATACGCGCTTGCGCTTGTACAGCGGCCGGATGTCGGGCATACGGACCGGCTCGGGCGGCTGGACACCCCACGGCTGACCCGGCTGATACTGACTCACGCGAAGACCCCCCACGACGAACACCGGCCACTTCCGGCCCGGACAGTTGAGGACTTTACAAAATCTCCTCACGACATGTGCACCCTCGTTACACAACCGGGACAACACGCGGCACCGAACCGATCACACCGCGCAAGCATCCGGACGGTGCCGGAAGGGGCATCCTGGGCGATGCCGGGCCGACCGGACGAGCGCCCGGCCGAGCACCCGGCCGGTCGGCCGAAAATCCCTGCCGTGTCGGCCGATGAGGGCGGAGACTCGTGTCATGGCTGACATGGGGGCGTTCCGGGAGGCGGCAATCGCGTGGGCGGCCGGTGGGCCCGGCGACCGGGCGTGCGAACTGGCCGGGCAACTGCCCGTGCGGACCGTCGTCCTGCTCGAAGGGCCGAGCGACGCGGCGGCGGTCGACGCACTGGCCGCGCGCCGGGGCCGGGATCTGGCGGCCGAGGGGATCTGTGTGCTGCCGATGGGCGGCGCGACGAACGTCGGGCGCTTCGCCCGGCTCCTGGGACCGCCCGGCCTGGGCCTGCGCCTCACGGGACTGTGCGACGAGGCGGAGCGTCGCTACTACGTCCGCGCCCTGAGACGGTCCGACGCCGTGCGCCAGGGGTTCTTCGTCTGCGCGGCGGACCTGGAGGACGAACTGATCCGCGCCCTGGGCGTCTCCCGGGTGACGGAACTCATCCGGACCGAGGGCGACTTGCGCCCGCTGCAGACCTTCCTGCGCCAGCCGGAACAGCGGGAACGCACTCCGCAACAGCAGTTGCGCCGCTTCCTCGGCACGAAGAAGGGCCGCAAGATCCACTACGGCCGCGTCCTCACCGAGGCCCTCGACCCGGACGACACCCCCGCCCCACTGGCGGAGTTGATGGCCGGCCTCTGACACGAACCAGCCGCTCCCCCGCTACACCGCCGTGTACCCCCCGTCCACGGTGAGTGTGGCGCCGTGGATGTGTGACGCCTCGCCACTTGCCAAGAAGGCGACGGCGGCGGCCACTTCGGCGGGGGTGCCGCCGCGCCGGGCGGGCATCCGCGTGATGATCGGGGCGAGGTGTTCCTCCATCGCCGCCACCTTCTCGGTCAAAGTGGGGCCGGGGGCAACGGTGTTGACCCGGACGCCGTGCGGCCCGTACTCGGCCGCCCACGACATGGTGAGGGAGTGCACGGCCGCCTTGGTCATGCTGTAGAGCGCCGAACGCGCCGAGCCCCGCAGGCCGTTGATGGAGCCGAGGTTGACCACGGCGCCGTGTCCCCGCTCGGCCATGGGCGGGGCCAGCAGGCCGGTGAGGAGGAACACCGACCGCACGCTGACCGCGAGCGCCTGGTCGATGGTCTCCTGCGGGACGTCGGCGGTGGGGGTGGGCGCGAGGAGGAGCGCCGCGTTGTTCACGAGGATGTCGATCCGGCCGCCCGCCGCGTCAAGCGCGTCGGCGGCGAAGCGGCGGATCACGTCGGCGCCGCCGGACAGGTCGGCCCCGACGAAGGCCGCCGCGCCGCCGTCCTTCTCGATGCGGGCCACGACCTCCGCGCCGCGCCGCTCGTCGCGTCCACTGACGACGACGAACGCGCCCTCGGCGGCAAGCGTCGTCGCGATGGCGGCGCCGAGGCCCGTGGTGGAACCGGTGACCAGGGCCGTACGCCCGGTGAACCGCTCAGTCATGATGCCGTGCCTTCCGTGCGGGACCGGTTCCATGCGCCGAACCGGCCGGGGGCTGCCCAAGCTGCCACCCGAAAAATGGACCTGCAAGTCCAGAAAATGGCAGGATGACGGCATGGCACGACGACTCACCGCCAAGGGCGCGGCCACCCGGCAGCGCATCGTCGAGGGAGCCGCCGAGGAGATCCGTGAGCGCGGCGCCACCGAGACGACGTTGGACGACATCCGCGCCCGCACGGCCACCAGCAAGAGCCAGCTCTTCCACTACTTCCCGGGCGGCAAGGAGGAGTTGCTGCTCGCCGTCGCGCGGTACGAGGCCGACCGCGTCCTGTCCGACCAGCAGCCCCACCTCGGCGCGCTCACCTCATGGCGGGCCTGGTGGGACTGGCGGGACGCGGTGGTCGACCGCTACCGCGCGCAGGGGCAGCGCTGTCCGCTGGGCACGCTCACTTCGCAGCTGACCCGCGCGTCGCCCGGCGCGCAGGCCGTGACCGCGGAGCTGCTCGCCTCGTGGGAGGCGCAGATCGCGGCGGGGGTACGGGCCATGCGGGACCGGGGCGAGATCCCGCCCGGTGTCGACGCCGGCCGTACGGCGGCGGCCCTGCTCGCCGCGGTCCAGGGCGGTGTGTCGATCCTGATGTCGACCGGCTCGCTCACGCACCTGGAGGCGGCACTGGACCTGGGCATCGAGCGGCTGCTCGGCGCGCCCGCGCGCTCGACGGACTGACCGGGTCCGGCGCGGGCGCGGCATCACATGTCGTCACGGCCGGCGGTCGGGCTCGCGGGGGGCCGGGTCGTCCGGCTCCAGGGTGGCGGCGAGCTCGCCGTCCAGGAGCTGGTCGCCGTCCAGGATCTGGTCGCCGTCCAGGATCTGGTCGCCGTCCAGGATCTGGTCGCCGTAGAGGTCCTGGAGCCAGTTGGTCTGGTAGATGGTGTCGAGGTAGCGCTCGCCGAGGTCGGGGGCGATGGCGACGGCGGTGATGTCG
The DNA here is from genome assembly GCF_040638245.1 of Streptomyces sp. NPDC026659. Lineage (NCBI taxonomy): Bacteria > Bacillati > Actinomycetota > Actinomycetes > Kitasatosporales > Streptomycetaceae > Streptomyces > Streptomyces sp. NPDC026659. Next base: position 186,562 of record NZ_JBEZXY010000008.1, read on the forward strand.
GGGGTGCCGTGGCGCGACAGCCATTCCGTCGCGCCGCTGACCACCGTGCCCGTGGAGCCGCCGAACAGGAAGCCGCGCCGGGCCATGCGGTGGCAGGCGCGGATCGTGTCGGCCTCCTCGACCCGGACCACCTCGTTGACGTACGACTCGTCGAGGAGCGGGGGTCTCATGCTCATCCCGAGCCCGGGGATCATGCGGCGGCCGGGTTCGCCGCCGAAGGCGACCGAGCCGACGCTGTCCACGGCGACGATGCGCACCGGCCGGTGCCACTGCCGGAAGTAGCGGGCGCAGCCCATCAGGGTTCCAGCGGTGCCCGTGCCGACGAACAGCACGTCCAGGCGCGGGAAGTGGCGGGCGATCTGCGGTGCGGTGGTGCGGTAGTGCGCCTGCCAGTTGCCCGGGTTGGTGTACTGGCTGAGCCACACGTACCGGTCGTCCGAGGCGCACAGCGAGCGGACGTACTCGAGCCGGGTACCCAGGAAGCCGCCGTTCTCGTCCAGGTCGGCCACGATGTGGACCCGGCTGCCGAGGGCCTCCATGAGCAGCCGGGTCGACAGGTTGCACCGGGAGTCCGTCACGCACAGGAACCGGTAGCCCTTGCTCGCGGCGATCATGCTGAGGGCGACGCCCAGGTTGCCGGACGAGGATTCGACGATGACGGAGTCCGGCTTCAGGATGCCGTCCCGTTCGGCGCTCTCCACCATCTCGTTCGCGGCCTTGAGCTTGATGGAGCCCGCGAAGTTGAAGCCCTCGCACTTCAGGTAGAGGGGGTGGTCGACGACCGGCTTGAGGTCGACGAAGAGGTGGCCTTCGTTGAAGTCATGGGGAGCGGATATGACGGGCACGGTGGGCCTCCTGGTACCGGGGACGGGTGGCAGACCGACTCAGCCGTACCGGCGCAGGTCGTGGAAGAAGTGGTCGATGACGCGGAGGTCGCCGGATCTCGCCGCCTGGTCGTAGACGTACTTGCCTACGGCGAGGTCGAGGACGCCGAGTCCGAACGGCGAGAAGATCACCGGCCGGTCGGCGGGCGGGGCGGACCGGCCGAGCATCACGTCGTTGAGCGTGCCGTTGAGGAAGTCCCGGTCGCCGGTGCGCTGTTCGACCAGGTGGGGGGAGGTGTCGGCCTTGAGGCAGTGCTCGACGTCGTCGACGAAGTTGGCCGAGGCCAGCAGGACTTCGGGGGCGAGGTCGCGCAGGGAGATGTGCAGGACCACGGGGTTGTGCTTGAACAGCGCGGGGTCGGTGACGTGGGGCTCGCCCGCGATGGTGGCGAAGACGACCAGGTCGCTGTCGCGGATCAGGTCCTCGGACCGTTCGTGGACGGTGACTCGGGCGGTGGTCCCGCTCTGTTCCAGGTAGCCGCGGAACCCGGCGGCGCTGTCGGCGGCGACGTCGTGCACGCCGATGGCGTCGAACATCCAGCCGGTGCCGGCGAGGAAGGTGTGGATGTAGCGGGCGATGAGGCCGGTGCCGAAGAAGCCGACACGGGTCGGGCGCTGCCGGGTGCGGCTGAGCCAGTCGGCGGCCAGCGCGGCGGAGGCCGCCGTCCTGGTCGCGCTGATGATGGAGCTCTCCAGGCAGGCGAACGGGTAGCCGGTCACCGGGTCGTTGAGGATGAGCACCGCCGAGGCGCGCGGCAGCCCGGAGCGGACGTTGTCCGGGAAGCTGGAGATCCACTTGATCCCGTCGACTCCCTCGGAGCCGCCGAGGGAGGCGGGGAGCGCGATGATGCGCGAGCTGGGGCGGTCGGGGAAGCGCAGGAAGTACGAGGGCGGGTTGACCGACTCCCCGGCGCCGTGCAACCGGTAGGTGGCCTCGACCAGTTCGGTGATCTGCTTCTCGCGTCCTTCGAGCGCCTGGCGCACCTGGTCGCCGGAGATCACGGCGAAGGAGGGCACCGAGGGCGGCTCGGGCGCCACCGGCTGTTCGGGGGTGGTGAGCTGGCTGGTCATCGTGTGCCCTCCTGCGGGGTCGGGGCGCCGTCGGCCAGGCGGCGGGGCTCGGCCATGCCGACGAGCACCTGCCGGTCTCCGGTGAAGGGCTCTCTGCTGTGCGCGGTACGGATGTTGTCGACGAGCAGCAGGTCACCGGCCTGCCAGGGCTCGCGCCTGGTGTGCTTCTCGTAGGTGTCGTTGAGCACCTGGACGACGTCCTCGCCGATCGGACTGCCGTCGCCGAAGCGGGTGTTGAACGGCAGGCCGTCCTCGCCGTACTCGTCCACCAGGTACTCGCGGACCTCCGGGGCGAGCGTCCACTCGTTGAGGAAGGCGATCTGGTTGAACCAGCACCGCTCGCCGGTGACCGGGTGGCGGACCACGGCCGGGCGGCGCTGCGCGGTGCGCAGGGAGCCGTCGGGCTGCCAGGTGAAGTCGATGGCGTGGGCCCGGCAGTAGCGCTCGATCTCGGCGCGGTCGGCGGTGCCGAAGGACTCCTCCAGCGTGGCGCCGATCTCGTCGTTGTAGGAGCGGGTCAGCAGCCAGCCCTCGCGCTCGAAGCGTTCGGTGACGTCGGCGGGGAGCGCCCGAAGGATCTCGGTGGCGTCGGCCACGGCCGTGGCGCCGCCCTGTTCGGGTGCGGTCAGGCAGGCGAAGAGCATCAGGCCGGGCGGTTCGAGGGTGTAGCTCAGCTCGTGGTGCATGCACATCGGCTGGTTGGCCGGCCAGGTCGTGGAGGAGTAGAGCCCCGGGCCGAACTCCTGGCGGGGCGCGAAGGATTCCCGCTCCGTCAGCAGACCGCCGGTCAGCCGGGAGAGGACGGCACCGATCTGTTCCGTGTCGCGCAGCCCCAGACCACGGATCAGCAGCGCCCCGTGCTCGGTGACCTGAGTGCGCAGCACCTCGCGGTACTGGGCCGCCCAACTCGTCACGTCGGCGGGGGTGTCGACGTGAGCCACCGCCGGTCGGTCCGGCCGCGACTCGACATCGAGCGGTGCGGCCAGGGATGAGGTCGACATCTCGGTTCTTCCTTTCGGTTGCCGCGGCACGGCGGGGCCGGTCGGGTTCGGGAGAGGAAAGGCAGGGGGTCAGCAGGGCGGGGGTCAGGAGGGCGCCGGCGGGGCGGCGGCCGCGAGGACCGCCTTGGCCGCCTCGTCGGGGCGCAGACGGGTGAAGTAGTGGCCCCCGTCGGGGAGTTCGTGCAGGTCCACGTGGTCGGCCAGGAGCTGCCAGTCCCGGTGGGCGTCGGCATGTCCGGCCGTGTACGGGTCGTCGGCGGCCACGACGACCGTCACCGGGGCCGCGAGCCTGGTCCGGGGCGGGTTCTCCAGGGCGTCGCAGAAGTAGCGGTGCGCGGAGAGGCAGTCGTGCCGGTAGGCGGCGCCGACGCGTCCGGTGTGCGGCGCGTCGAGTTCGGCCAGCTCGGTGTAGCCGCCTTCCGAGGCCAGCCGGGCGGCGATGGCGGTGTCGTCCCGAGCCTCCAACTCGGCGATGGAGGCGTGTCGTTCGACCAGGGTGCCGGGCAACTGCGCCGCCAGGAAGAGCCGGTTCACCTCGATCCCGCGTTCCTGGAGCCTGCGGGCGGTCTCGACGGCCGGAGCGGTGCCCGACGAGTGACCCCACAGCATGACCCGGGTCAGCCCGCGTGCGGTGATCTCGTCGGCGACCCGCCGCGCCACCTCGGCGATCGGGGCGAACGGCTCCTGGTGGGCGGCGAGATCGTGCCCCGGCAGCTCCACTGCGAGGACCTGGGTGCCGGAGGCCGCGAGCGCACTGGCCATCGGCTGGTAGTTGACGGCGTTGCCGCCCGCGTAGGGGAAGCACACGAGCGTGCTCTCCGGCATTCCGGCCGGCTCCGAAAGCGGCTGGAGCAGTTCGGCGCGCAGGCCGGTCACGTCGGTGCGCGAGCCGCTCGCGTCGGTGCGCGTACCGCTCGCGCCGTCGAGGAGGGCAGCCAGGTCGGCGAGGACCGGATGGCGGGTGATGTCCTTGAGGGACACCGCGCGGTCGAGCGCGATCGTGAGCTTCACCGCCGTGAGGGAGGTGCCGCCGGAGTCGAAGAAGTGGTCGGTGCGTCCGATCCGCTCCTCGGGCAGGCCCAGCAACTCGGCCCAGACGGCCGCGAGTCCGCGCTCGGCCGGGGTGCGCGGGGCGTCACCGGCGTCCTCCCGCGCGGGCGCGCTCCGCTCGGCCAGCGCGGTCAGTGCCTTCCGGTCGGTCTTGCCGTTGGCGGTCAGCGGCAGGGCGGAATGCCAGTGGAAGGCGGACGGCACCATGTAGGCGGGCAGGTCGGCGGCGAGCGCGTCGCGCAGCGTGTCCACGGGGAGCTGTCGCCCGGAGTGGAAGGCGATCAGGTGCTTGCCCTGTCCGGGCCGGTCGGCGACGACCACCGCGCCGTCGCGCACACCGGGCACCCGCAACAGGGTGTTCTCGATCTCCCCGATCTCGATACGGAAGCCCCGGATCTTGACCTGGTTGTCCCGGCGCCCGAGGAACTCCAGCTTGCCGCCCGGGTGCCAGCGGCCCCAGTCACCGCCCAGGTAGAGCCGCTCGCCGGGACGGTAGGGGTCGTCCAGGTACGCCTCGCGGGTCCGTTCGGGGTCGTTGACGTAGCCTCGGCCGACGCAGACGCCGGAGAAGGCGATGAGGCCGGGGGCGCCGAGCGGGACCAGGTCCAGCCGCTCGTCCACGACGTACACGCGCACGTTGTTGACCGCTCGTCCCAGCAGCACGCGCTCACAGGGGCCGTCGATGATCTCGTGGTTGGTGTCGTCCGAAGTCTCGGTCAGGCCATAGGCGTTGACCAGCTTGATCCCGGGCTGGACGGCGAACCAGCGTTGCGTGAGTTCCGGCTTCAGCGCCTCGCCGGTCACCGACACACAGCGCAGATCGGGGAGTTCGCGGGGGTGCTGCTCCAAGTAGGAGACCAGCACCTCCAGATAGGAGGGCACGAGCTGGGTGACGCCGACCCGGGCCTCGGTCAGTGTGTCGACGAAGCGCTCCACGTCGACCAGCACGTCCTGTCCGACCAGCAGTGTCCGGCCGCCGACGAGCAGCCCGGACACCAGCTGCCACAGGGAGATGTCGAAGCACTGCGGTGCCGTCTGGGCCACCGTGTCGCCCTCGCCGATGCCCAGGTCGTCGATCTTGGCGAAGAGGTGGTTGACCATGCCCGCGTGCTCGCACATCGCCCCCTTCGGCTCACCGGTGGAGCCGGAGGTGAAGTAGATGTAGGCGAGTTGGCTGGGGTCCACCGCGACACCGGGGTCGTCGTCGGCGTGCGTCTCGGCGTACGCGTCCTCGACGAGCAGCTTCTCCGTCTCGGGGACGGTGGCGAGCGCCCGGTCGAGGGTGTCGGCGCTGTCCTTCTCGGTCAGCACCAGCCGGCACCCGGCCCGGGACAGCGTGGCCGCGATCCGGCCGGGCGGGAAGTGCGGCTCGATCGGCAGATAGGCGCCGCCCGCCTTGAGGACCGCGAGGGTAGCGGCCAGCCAGTCGAGATTGCGTTCGGTGACGACCGCGACCACGTCCTCGCGGTCCAGGCCCCGGACCAGCAGCGCGCGGGCCAACCGGTTGGCGCGGGCGTTGAGTTCGCCGTACGTCCACTGCCGCTCGCCCTGCACCGCGGCCACCGCGTCCGGGTGGGTCCGGGCACGCCGCTCGAAGAGTTCGTGCGCCCGTGCGTCGGGGAGATCCCGCTCGGGGCCGGCCAGCCCCTCCAGCAGTTCGCGCAGCTCCCGCGCCGACAGCAGGCTCTGCCGGGTGTGCTCGGCGTCCGGGTCCGCGGTCATCAGGTTCAGCGCCGTGAGGTGGTAGCCCGCAATACGGGCCGCGCTCCCGGTGTACAGGACGTCCGTTCGGTAGCGCAGCCGCAGCGCGGGTGCTCCCCCGTTCCCAGTCCAGCCCACGTGCAGCACGACGTCGTCGGCGAGGGTGCCGTCGCCCGCCCCGCAGGTGACCTCGTACGACGGTTCGGTCAGGGCCAGTTCGTACCGGAGCGCGGCCACCGGGAAGTCCCGGTGCGCGAACACGTCGGCCTGTGCGCGGTGTGCCGCCGCGACCAGGTCGCGCCAGGTGCCGGGGGCGGCGGAGAGGCGGAGCGGCAGGGGTTCGCCGGTCGCGTCGGCGATGTGGCCCGTGACCACGTCCTGTTCGCCGGAGAGGGCGGCCAGAACCTTGGCGTGGACCGCCAACAGGAGGGTTTCGAAGGGCACTTGGAGCTCACGTGCCAGTGCGTGCACGGCGTCCGCCAGGGGTCCGGGCAGGGGCACCTCGTACTCGGCCACGCCGGATGCCGGGTCCCCGGTCCACCTCGGGACCTGGGTGAAGCCTCCGGCGGTGAGTATCCGGGTCCAGAAGTCCCGGTCCGCCTCCACGTGCGCTTCCATCGATTGCTCCCTCAACTCACGGTTGTTGCGGCGGCGTTGTCCAGGGACGGGGGTGTTCTGCGGCCGGGTCCGGCGGGTGGCACCGCGGTCTCGGGCAGGTCGGCGGCGGGGTTGCCGCCCCAGCGCGCGTGCGGGGGGACCTCCTCGCCCTTCATCAGGAAGGAGTCGGGCGCGAGCACGGCGCCGTCGCCCACCTTCACGCCGTAGTGCACATGCGCGGCGACGCCCAGCGTGCAGTCGGCGCCGATCCTGGTGACGGCGGACTTGAAGGTGCCGTCCTCCTGCGAGTGGCACTGGATCTTGCAACCGGCGTTGAGCGTCGCTCCGTCACCGATGGCGGTGAGGGTGCGCTCGGTGATGAAGCTGCCGTCGTCGAAGACCATGCGGCCGATGCGCACACCCATCAGGCGCCAGATCAGGGTCTTGTAGGGGGTGCCGTTGAAGATGTTCAGGTGCTGGTCCGGGATCTTCCACAGCCGCTCCTGCTTCCAGAAGGAGGGGTCGTAGATGGAGCACAGCTGGGGGCGCAGTCTGCGGAAGGACAGCAGGCAGCGTTCCACGACGATGTAGTAGAGCGTGGACAGCAGCAGCGTCAGCGCCATGTACCCGGCGATCACGAAGTGCCCCACCACGCCGTACAGGTTCACGGTGGCCAGCCCCAGGAAGGTGAGCGCCAGAACGTGCACCCAGCGCACGAACAGCATCAGGGCCATCGAGCGCAGGTTGTAGCGGTTCTTCGCGGCGAGGCTCCGGCGCAGCGTGTCGCCGCTTCTGAGGTGGTCGAACCGCGCGTCGCGTTCCACCGTGCGGGGGATCTCGAAGCACGGCGAGCCTAGGAGTCCGACGCCTTCGCGGACCTCGCCGTCCAGGGGCACCATCACCTTGGTGGCCAGCAGGCAGTTCTCGCCGGTCCGGCCGCCGGTGGGGTAGGCGATGTTGTTGCCGAGGAAGTTGTGCGCGCCGATCGTCGCCCGCGAGAGGCGGAACGAGGTCGCCGAGTAGTCCGCGTTGACGACGGAGAGGCCGTCGGCCACCATCGTGCCGCTGCCCACGGTGACCAGCAGCGGGCTCTCGTGCTGCATCTCGGTGCCGAAGTTCGAGCCGGTCTGCTCGACGTGCGAGAGGTCGTAGCCGATGGCGCGCAGGTAGTTCACGATGTACGAGCTGTCGCCGAAGAGCCACGCGAAGAACTTGATGTTGGTCATGCGCGCGGTCGCCCGGTGCACCGCGTACTGGAAGCCGTAGAGCGGGTACACGCGGTCCGGGCGGACGACGAGGCCAAGCAGGCGCGGGAGGGTGCACAGCGCGGCGAAGCCCAGGACGACGAAGCCGGCGAAGAGGACCAGGGAGAGGATCAGCGAGTCCCACGCCAGCTCGGACAGCGTCAGCGCGGCCGCGGGCTCAAGGCGCTTGCGGATCGCCGGCACCTCGGTGAACAGCATGTACATCCCGCCCACACCCAACGGGATGTACAGCAGGAGCAGTTGGAGCAGGGAGGCGCAGCCGAACCAGGTCCGGCGCAGGGTGCCGCAGGGGGCCGGGGCGACCCGCAGATAGTCGACCTCGGTGGGCTCGGCGGGCGATCCGTGCCGGTGCTCGCCGTCGGGGACGGCCTGTCCCCGGTGCAGGGACGACGAGTGGCCGAGCTGCGCGCCGTCGCCCATCGACGTGTCGATGTCCAGGATGGTCTTCTCGCCGATGTACACATCGCGGCCGAGGGTGATCCGGCCGGTCTGGATGCGTCCCGTGTGTGCCCGGTAGCCGAGCAGGAACGTGTCCTTGCGGACGATGGTGCCGGAGCCGATCGTCAGGAGGTCGGTGCAGACCGGCATCGAGTGGGAGAGGATCGTGACGCCCTTGCCGATCCGCGCGCCCAGCGCCCGCAAATACAGCACGTACAGCGGATTTCCGACGAAGAGGAGCATCGGATTGGCGTGGAGCAGCGACTTGACGACCCAGAAACGCAGGTACGCGGCGCTCCATACGGGGAATTCAGCGGATTTCCAGCGGCCGATCAATACCCATTTGGCGACGACCGGTATGGCGCACAGCACCAGGAATCCGGCACCGCCGAACAGCAGGGACCGCAGATAGATGTCCCACAGTCCCGAACCGCCGGCGACCCATTCGTATCCGGCGGCGGTGCTGAATCCGGCGACCAGTGAATAACCCAGGAAGCACAGCGTCTGCAATGTTCCGCACAGTACGTGGGAGGCCCGGCTCGCCCGCTTCACCGGCTCCGGCGGTGTCGCCCGCACCAGCGGTGAGACGGGGGCCGGGGCCTCTGCGAGGGGCTGGGCGGACCGGTCGAGCGCCGTCGCCAGGCTGCGGAGCGTGGGGTGCTGGTAGATGTCCTTCATGGACGGGGAGGGCAGATCGCCGCGTTTGCGGACCCGCGCACAGAATTGCGCCATGACCAGGGAATTCGCGCCGAGGTCGTCGAAGAAATTGCCGTCGGGGGAAATGTTCTCGACCCCTACGACGCCGGCCAGCACTTCCGCGAGACGCTTTTCGGTGTCCGCTCTTGCCGGACCGGGGCTGTCGCACCTGGTGACGGCGCCGCCTTCCGGGCCCTCCCTGACTATCTCCGGGTGGACCTCCGAGGACTGCTCCACCATTTGATCTCCTCGAAGAGGTCTGGATCGCTGGCCGCTTCAGTTTCGGTCCGCGACCGCGAGGCTGCCACTCCGAGTCGATCACCCCGGGAACGGGAATACGCCTGGCAAGCCCGTGATCCCTGGGTGCACGCGTATGAGCGGCACTCCAGGGATCACCTGAACGGCGGAGCCCGGGGCGGGGCGGACAGGCGGTGCTCAGCCGGCCACTTCGAGTGACCGCGGCCATTCCTCGACGGTGCCGACGCCGGCGCCCGGCCGGCGGACAGGACCGTTCACTTCGCGGTCCGCGCGTCGGCTGCCGTCGCCCGGCCCAGCGTGCGGTCGAACACCGTGAGCAGCAGATAGAGCGCACCGGCGCCGAGCATGACCCGGGCGAGGTGGTGCATCCCGGCGGTGTCGGCGTGGCGGCCGAAGGACGCGGCGGTCGCGGAGGAGGCGACCATCGAGCCGAGGTAGGCGAAGGTGCGCAGCAGTCCGGCCGAGGAGGCGATGCGGTCGGGGTCGGCCTGGAAGTAGACGGAGTTCTGGAGAGCCAGGTTGTTCAGCCCCTGCGGGATGCCGAAGACGAGGGCGACCAGCGGCAGCGTCCAGAGCGGGCTCTTCCCGGTGAGCGTGAGGATCAGCAGACAGGCGACGATCTGCCCGACCGCGCCGAGCAGCAGCTTGCCGCGCACCCCCTTGCGGCGCCCGGAGACGATCGAGACCCCGATGGCCATGAGGAACATGGGGATCTGCGCCAGCCCGGCGTGGAAGGGGCTCAGCCCGTAGCCCTCCTCGGTCCACTGGCTGAAGCCGTAGAGGAAGGCGTAGGAGACGACGTACGCGACGAGCGCGCGGCCGTACGTCGCGATCAGTGGCGTGTTGCCGCCGAGGACCCTCAGGTCGATGAAGGGGTCGGCGGCCCGCAGTTCCCGCAGTGCGAAGGCGGTTCCCGCGACGGCTGCGATCAGCAGCAGGTACCAGTCGCGCAGATGCAGGTTCATCAGGAAGAGCAGCAGCGAGGTCAGCGTCGCGGCGAACAGGGCCATGCCGGGCAGGTCGAGCCGGGCGGCGGCCGCAGACCCGGGCGCGGCCGTACGAGGGGCGGACCTGGGCAGCCGCCACAGGCCGAGCAGTACGGCGACGACGGCCAGCGGGACGTTCAGCGCGAAGGTGGCGCGCCAGCCGCCGACCGCGATCAGCAGGCCGCCGAGCAGGGGGCCGACGACGGCGATGGTCTGGTTGGCGACGGCGAGCGCGGTCAGCACCCCGCCGGGACTGTCGTGGCCGGTGCGCCGGGCCTCGCTGCGCAGCAGGGCCATCGCGGCGGGGTAGCCCGCGCAGGTGCCGAACCCGAGCAGGACGCGCGCGACGATCAGCACCCCGAGGTTCGGCGCGAGGGTGCCGACGACACCGGCGACACCGACGAGGCTCGTGCTGATCAGGAACAGCCTGCGCGGCCCGAACAGGTCGATGAGCCGCCCCACGACGGGTTGCCCGAGTGAGGTGGCCAGGTAGAGCGCGGAGACGAGCCAGGCGGTCTGGGAGGCGGGCGCGCCCAGGGCGGCGCCGATGGGGACGAGCGCGACGGAGATGATCGTCGAGTTGACCGGGTTCAGGACGGAGCCCAGCATCATCGGCGGCAGCAGCCGCCGGTCGAAGCCGGGCCGGTCCGTCCCGGGTATCGCGTCCGTCCTCGCGTCAGTCACGGGTCAGCCGCTCCAGTACGGCCATGGCGGTGATCACGGTCTGCCGTTCGTCCTCGGTGCACCTCTCCAGCAGCCGCTCCGCGAGCCATTCCGTACGGGCCTGGCGTCCCTCCTCCACGCGGCGCCTGCCCTCGTCCGTCAGCACGATCAGCAGGCGGCGCCCGTCGTCCGGGTCGGGGTGGCGCTCCAGCAGGCCCATCGCGGCGAGCGCGGCGACGGTCGCGGTCATCGACTGGTGCCGTACGCCCTCGTCGGCGGCCAGCTCGCTCGCCGTGACACCACCCTTGTCGGAGAGGCGGGCCAGGACGGACGCCTGTCCCAGGGTGAGGTCGTCGACCTCGGACGCCTTCAGGATGCGGCGGCGCAGTCGGCTGATGACCGTCCGGACGTCGCGCGAGGCCTGGATCGCGGAGGGCGGCAGGCCCGGGTCCGGGCTCGGGTTCGGGTGCTCACTCATGCGGCTTCTCACTCATGTGGTCCACCGTAATCTCTACAGTCTTAGCTGTACAGCTTTACCTGTGCAGCGTGATCACGAAGACTCCAGAAGGGCTACCATCCGTGACGTAACGTTTCCGGTGAGTCACGCACGGCATGGCTCTCCGGCCGGTAGGCGTAGGGGCCGGAGTGGAGGTGCGCATGACCGGACTGGCCGTCCCGTTGTGGGACGTGAGTCACGGGCAGGGGCTGCGGCAGCTGGCGGAGCTGGGGCTGGCGCTGGTCCTGTCGAGTGTCATCGGCTGGGAGCGGGCGGCCCAGCAGAAGAGCGCGGGTCTGCGCACGCACACCCTGGTCGGCATCGCCAGCGCCCTGATGATGGAGGTCTCCCAGTACGGCTTCACCGATGTACTGGGTCTGGAGCACGTCTCGTTCGACCCGTCGCGGGTGGCGGCCCAGATCGTCTCCGGGATCGGCTTCATCGGCGGCGGCATCATCTTCGTGCGCCGCGACGCCGTGCGCGGTCTGACCACGGCCGCCACGGTCTGGCTCACCTGCGCGGTCGGCATGGCCTGCGGCGGCGGGCTGCCGATCCTCGCCATCGCGGTCACCGTCCTGCACTTCCTCGTCGTGCGCGGCTATCCCCGCCTCGCCGCCGGGATGATGCCCTCGACGCCCTCCGCCTACGAGCTGCACATGACCTACCGCACCGGCACCGCGCTGCTGCCCCAGCTGATGGAGGAGTGCACCCGGCGCGGGTTCCGCATCGTCCAGGTCAAGGTCGAACGGCTGCCCGGGCAGACCGATCCCGCCGCCCATGTCCTGCTCGAACTGGAGGGCATGGGCGACACCGGCGAGCTGACTTCGGAGCTGTTCCAGCACCCCGGCGTGACCGACGTCGCGCTCAACGCGTCCACGGACGACGACTGACGGTCCCGGACCGGCGCCCGGCCGCCGCCCGGCGCAGAATGGAAGAGTCATGGCACGGATGTCGGTCGACGGTGACGAACTGGTCGTGCGCCTCTCGCCGCGGGAACGGCTGGCGGCCCGCCGCACCGATGTACGCGTGCCGCTGTCGGACGTCCGCCGCGTGACCGCCGAGCCCGACTGGTGGCGCGCGCTGCGGGGAGTCCCCCTGCGCGGCACCCGGCGGATCGGCACCCGCTCCCACCAGGCAGGGACGGACTTCACCGTCGTACGGCCCGGGACACCCGCCGTGTGCGTCGAGCTCCGGCCGCCCGCGCCTTTCCGCCTCCTCGCCGTCTCCGTGCCGACCCTGGCGGACGCCCGGAGTACGGCCCGGTCGCTGGGCCGGAGCGCGCCGGCGATCGACATGTCCACGCGGTACAGGCAGCCGCTTCCGGTGCCCGGGGAGGGCCCGCCCGGAGCGGCCTTGCCATGAGGGCGTTTCGTCCCGGGTCTTCGCGGCAACCCGGTCTGCCGGGGCACAGGCGAGGAGGGTGAGCCCAGATGACGCGTCCGGTCGGCATCGACCTCGGTACGACGAACTCGGTGGTCTCGGTCCTCGAAGCCGGGGAACCCACCGTCGTCACCAACACGGAAGGGGCGCGGACCACTCCCTCGGTGGTGGCCTTCGCCAAGAGCGGCGAGGTCCTGGTCGGCGAGGTCGCCAAGCGGCAGGCCGTGACGAACGTCGAGCGCACCGCGCGCTCCGTCAAACGGCATGTGGGCGACCACGGCTGGCGGTTCCCGGACCAGGGGGACATCGACGGCAGGCGGTACACCGCGCAGGAGATCTCCGCGCGGGTGCTGCAGAAGCTCAAGCGCGACGCGGAGGCGTACCTCGGCGAGGACGTCACCGACGCCGTGGTGACCGTCCCGGCCTACTTCGACGACGCGCAGCGGCAGGCGACCAAGGAGGCCGGGGAGATCGCGGGCCTGAACATCCTGCGGATCGTGAACGAGCCGACGGCGGCGGCCCTGGCGTACGGACTGGACAAGGAGAACGACCAGACGGTCCTCGTCTTCGACCTCGGCGGCGGCACCTTCGACGTGTCGCTCCTGGAGATCGGCGAGGGCGTCATCGAGGTCAAGGCCACCAACGGCGACACGCGTCTGGGCGGCGACGACTGGGACCAGCGGGTCGTCGACCACCTGGTCACGACCTTCAGGAACCATCACGGCATCGATCTCGCCAAGGACAAGATGGCCGTGCAGCGGCTGCGCGAGGCCGCCGAGAAGGCGAAGATCGAGCTGTCCAGCGCGACCGAGACCACCATCGCCCTGCCGTACATCAGCGCCTCCGCCGACGGTCCGATGCACCTGGAGGAGAAACTGACCCGCGCGCAGTTCCAGCAGCTGACGGAGGATCTGCTGGAGCGCTGCAAGGGGCCGTTCCACAACGCGGTCAAGGACGCCGGGATCAAGCTGGCCGACATCGACCATGTGATCCTGGTCGGCGGTTCGACCCGGATGCCGGCGGTGACGGAGCTGGTGCGGGAGCTGACCGGCAAGGACCCGCACAAGGGCGTCAACCCCGACGAGGTCGTGGCCGTCGGCGCCAGCCTCCAGGCCGGTGTCCTCAAGGGCGAGGTCAAGGACATCCTGCTGCTCGACGTGACCCCGCTGTCCCTGGGCATCGAGACCAAGGGCGGCATCATGACCAAGTTGATCGAGCGCAACACCACGATCCCGACGCGCCGTTCGGAGATCTTCACCACCGCCGAGGACAACCAGCCCTCGGTGAGCGTGCAGGTCTTCCAGGGCGAGCGGGAGATCGCGGCGTACAACAAGAAGCTCGGCATGTTCGAGCTGACCGGGCTGCCGCCCGCCCCTCGTTCGGTGCCGCAGATCGAGGTGGCCTTCGACATCGACGCCAACGGGATCATGCACGTCTCCGCCAAGGACCTCGGCACCGGCAGGGAACAGAAGATGACCGTCACCGGCGGCTCGGCGCTCGCCAAGGACGACATCGACCGCATGGTCCGCGAGGCCGAGCAGTACGCGGAGGAGGACCACCGCCGCCGTGAGGCCGCCGAGACCCGCAACCAGGCCGAACAACTCGTCTACTCCACCGAGAAGCTGATCAGGGACAACCCCGAGAAGATCCCGGCGGACGCGCGGCACGAGACGGAGACCGCGATCGCGGAGCTGAAGGAGCGGCTCAAGGGCGAGGACACAGCCGCGATCCGGTCGGCCCTGGAGCGGGCGAGCGAGTCGGCGCAGAAGCTGGGCGCCGCGCTGTACGACACCTCGCGGGCGGAGAGCGCGGGGAGCTGGCCGCCGCCGTCCGACGCGGGTTCCGCCACGGGCTCGACCGACGAAGAGGTGGTGGACGCCGAGATCGTGGACGACGACAAGCGGGAGACGGGCTGACCGGGGTCCTGGAAACGGCACCCGGTCTCAGCGGGCGCACCCCACGTCCAGCACCTCGATCACGTCCCCGTGGACGGTGTAGACGAGCCAGCACCACTCGCCGAACGCGGCTGCCAGCTCCGGGGGTTCGGACTCCGCGTCCCTGGTGACCGCGTCGATGAGCGTGATGATCTCCGCGTGCATCTCCTCCGGCACACCGAAGAGCACCATGGCGGCCTGTGGAATCAGTTCGACTCGCATGGCGCCCTCGCAGCCGGGCCGGTACGCGCCGCCGCGTCGGCCGCGCGGTTCCGGCCCACTCGGTGACCGGACAGAATCCCTTACGACCACCATAGGAATGAATGCCGCGTTCCTGTCTACCCGGACGGCATGACTCGACCCAATGACGACGTCGCGGCGCTGTTCCAGGAGTACGCGGACCTGATCTCGATCACCGGCGGAGAGGCGTACAGGGCGCGCGTCCACGAGAAGGCCGACCTGCGCGACGAGGACATCCTGCGCGCCCGGCGCCACGGCCTGAAGTTCGCCGTCGACAGCGACGCGCACGCGGTGCTTCATCTGGCCAACACCCGTTACGGGGTGGGGACGGTGCAGCGCGGGTGGCTGACCAGGGACGGTGTGATCAACACGTGGCCGGAGACGCGGTTGCGGCGTTTTCTGCGCAAGGGGCGGCGGTTCGGCGCTCGAAACGCCTCGTGACTGTCACTGGCGGCGCAACCGCTCCTCGCACCACTCCCCCGCCAGCCGCGCGACCTCCTCCAGGGTGCCGGGTTCCTCGAAGAGATGGGTCGCGCCCGGTATGACGCGCAGCTCGTGCGGGGCGCGCAGCCGTGCCGCGGCCTCCTCGTTGAGGCGCAGCACCTCGGGGTCGTCTCCGCCGACCAGCAGGAGAACCGGGGCGCGTACCTGCTCCAGGGCGTCCCCGGCCAGGTCGGGGCGGCCGCCCCGGGAGATCACGGCATAGACCCGCACCGGTCGTTCGGCCGCGGCCACCAGGGCGGCGGCGGCCCCGGTGCTCGCGCCGAACAGGGCCACCGGCAGATCCTTCGTGCTCTCCGGCTCCGCCAGCCAGTCGATCGCGGCGACGAGCCGACGCCCGAGGAGCGGGATGTCGAAGCGGTGCTCGCCGGTGACCATGTCCTCCAGTTCCTCGCGTTCGCTGAGGAGGTCCATCAGCAGCGTGCCGAACCCGGCGTTCCTCAACGCACCGGCCACCATGCAGTTGCGCGGACTGTGCCGGGAACTCCCGCTGCCGTGCGCGAACAGGACCACCGCCCGCGCCCCGTCGGGCAACCCGAGATCACCCTCCAGCGCGGCGTCCTCGGCGGGAATCAGCACCGTCTCGGAGATCACCGCCACCATCTCCTTCCAGGGCCGGACGGCGGTCCTTGCCGCGTACCCGTCCACGGCACGCGGAATCACGTTCCGGAATCACGTATGCGATCACGTACCGGAATCGCGCACGCGCCCGGGCTCAGCCCGCGCGTCCCACGGCTTCGGTGCCCGCGCCCTCGTTGCGGAGCCAGATCGTGCGCTGGGGGAACGGGATGTCGATGCCCGCGGCGTCGAGCGCCTCCTTCCCGCGGCGGCGCAGTTCGCGGGTGACGCCCCACTGCTGGAGCGGGACGGTCCTGACCGCGAGGCGGACGACGACGCCGTCGGCGTCGAGGGACTGCACGCCCCACACGCCGGGGTTCTCGAGGAGCAGGTCGGCGAAGGCCGGGTCCTGGCGAAGGGCGCGGCCGGTGTCCTCCAGGACCTGGTGGACGGTGTCGAGGTCGGCGTCGTAGGCGACGGCGACGTCCAGGACGGCGCGGGCCCAGTCCTGGCTGTCGTTGCGGACCCGCAGGACCTCGCCGTTGCGGGATGTGCCACAGGCCGCCGTTCAGATCGCGTACGTGGGTCAGGCGCAGGCCCACGTGCTCGACCTCGCCCACGGCCTCGCCGAGGTCGACGGTGTCCCCCACGCCGTACTGGTCCTCGAACATGATCAGGAGCCCGGAGAGATAGTCGGCGACCAGGCTCTGCGCGCCGAAGCCGATGGCCAGGCCCACCACACCGGCGCCGGCCAGCAGCGGGCCGAGGGCTATGCCGACCTGGTCGAGGATCATGGCGGTGCCGAGCAGGGCCAGCACGATCGTGACCACGCTGCCGAGGACCGAGCCGATCGTCCGGGCCCGCTGTTCACGGCGCTGCGAGGCGCGGGAGCGGTCCCGGAGCAGGACGGCCGCTCCTCGTCCGGAGCGCGGGCGGCGCGGCGCGCCCTCTTCCCCGCCGGGCTCCAGGACGCGCTGCACGACACGGGTGATGGCGCGCTGGGCGACCCAGCGGATCACCCCCAGGACGACGACGATGAGGGCGATGCGCAGCGGCACTTCGACCAGCGCCGTGGTGTGCTGCTCCAGCCAGTCGGGCCATGCGGCGAGCTGGACGGCGGTGGCTGCCTCGGGGTGCGAGGCCGGGTGCGGTGTCGGCACGACTACTCCGTTTGCTGACGGCGTTCACGTTCGGGTGCCGCCCCTGCCCCGGATCACGCGATGCATGATCAACGAGGTCGGGTGGTGTCTCGGCCCCCGCCGACGGCCGCCGCTCCCTCCACCTGTCAACCCCCGTTGACGCTTCGTCGGCCACACCGGGACGCCTCGCCCGATTCCGTGATCATCTCGGGCAGGATGAGCCCGCCGATCGGCCACGACACCCCTGGAGCGAGCATGTCCAACATCCCGTCCGAGCTGCGGTACACCGAGTCCCACGAGTGGGCGCGCAAGGAAGCGGACGGCACGGTGGCCATCGGGATCACCGACCACGCGCAGAAGGCTCTCGGCGACATCGTCTTCGTGGAGTGCCCGGCGAGCGGGCGAACCCTCCAGGCCGGCGACCCCTTCGGTGTGGTCGAGTCGGTCAAGGCCGCGACGGATCTCTACGTGCCGCTGGACGGCGAGGTGATCGCCGTGAACGAGGAGGTGTCCGAAAGCCCGGAGCTGATCAACGACGAGCCCTACGACACCTGGCTCGTCAAGCTCAAGCCGTCGAACGCGGCCGCGTACGACAAGCTGCTCGACGCCACCGGGTACAAGGCCCTCATCGACGGATGAGCCATGCCGCGGCCGACGGTGAGGAGACGACATGGGTGACGACGACATGCGTGACGGCGACGACATGGGTGACCGCGACATGGGTGACGGCGACAAGGGCAACAGGGCGTACGGCCACAAGCCGTTCAAGCGCTCCCGGAGCCACTTCACCGACCGCGTCACCGCCGACGGCCGTGACGGGTGGCCGGTGGAGTCCGGCCGTTACCGGCTGGTGGTCTCCCGCGCCTGTCCGTGGGCGAGCCGTGCCGTGATCTCCCGTCGGCTGCTCGGCCTGGAAGAGGCGCTGCCCATGGCGGTGACCGACCCGATCCAGGACGACCGGAGCTGGCGGTTCACCCTGGACCCCGACGGGCGCGACCCGGTGCTCGGCATCCGCCATCTCGCCGAGGCGTACGAGAAGCGGGAGCCGGGCGCCCCCGGCGGGGTGAGCGTCCCCGCGATCGTGGACGTGCCCAGCGGCAAGCTGGTGACCAACGACTACCAGCAGCTCACCCTCGACCTGGCCACCGAGTGGACCGCCCTGCACCGCGCGGGCGCACCGGACCTGTACCCGGAGCCCCTGCGCGACGAGATCGACGAGGTGATGGAGGGCGTCTACCGGGACGTCAACAACGGCGTCTACCGTGCCGGATTCGCCACCCACCAGAAGGAGTACGAGGAGGCGTGCGCCGGGGTCTTCCGGCGCCTGGAGACGCTGGCCGAACGGCTCGCCGGGCAGCGTTATCTGGTCGGGGACACCATCACCGAGGCGGACATCCGGCTGTTCACCACCCTGGTCCGCTTCGACCCCGTCTACCACGGCCACTTCAAGTGCAATCTGTGGAAGCTGACGGAGAACCCGGTGCTGTGGGCGTACGCACGGGACCTGTTCCAGACACCGGGGTTCGGTGACACGGTGGACTTCGACCACATCAAGCGGCACTACTACCAGGTCCACTCCGGCATCAACCCGACCGGCATCGTGCCGCTCGGCCCGGACCTCGCCGGCTGGACGACCCCGCACCACCGCGAGCGGCTGGGCGGCCGCCCCTTCGGCGACGGGACGCCGCCCGGTCCGGTGCCGCCGGACGAGCGGGTCGGTCCGCCCGGGCAGCCCGGACAGCCCGCATGAGTGGCGCCCGGCGAGGTAGAAGCCTCCCATGGCGAAGAAGACGACCCGACGCAAACTGCCGCTGGCCTACAAGCCCGTGGGCTTCGTACTGAGCTGGACCGGCGGCGCCCTGGCCGGGCTGGCGTTCCGCAAGGCGTGGATGGCGATACGGCACGAGGAGGACGCCCCCGACGCGCTCGACCGCGACCGCGGCTGGGGCGAGATCCTGTTCGCGGCGGCGCTCCAGGGCGCGATCTTCGCGGTGGTGCGCAGCGCCGTCGACCGCACGGGGGCGAAGGCCATCGAGCGGTCGACCGGGGTGTGGCCGGTCGCGGACCGGGGCGGGCGCGACTGACATCGGCGGGGGTCCGGTCTCGGCTCGGGCTCGGGTTCGGGCTCCGGTCCCGTCCAACTGCCGTACCGGGCACGGGTCCTGGCGCGATCAGCCGCTGCCCGCGTTGTACGAGCGGCCGACCGGTCCGGCGCGCCCGCCGGGATGGGCAACGGGCCGGACGGGAGGCCCGCGTCTTAGGCCGGATGCCGCGTCAGGATGCGGGGCCCCTCCGCAGCGCCGGAGGATCACGATCATGCGCCTCCTCACTTTCGCCCCGTCATGCGTCCGGCCCGCGCGACCCCGTGGTGCTCGGCTCCTCATATCCGCCGTCGCGTGCGGCGCCCTGCTGACGGCGGCCACCGGCTGCGGCGGCACCGACGAGCGCGCCAAGCCCGGCGGCCCGGCACACAACGGCAACCCGGCGGCGGCCGGCTCCGCGCACCCGGTGTCCGGTCCGGGAATTCCCGGCATCGGAGAACGGACCGGGGCGCGCATCCCGGCCGGCACCCGTCAGCTCGTGGTCGTCTACGGCGAGGACCGCGACTCCCCCGACAGCCTCGCCGTGCTGTACGAGAAGCACGGCACCCAGTGGGAACGCACCGCCGCCTGGCCCGCGCACAACGGCCGCCTCGGCTGGACGACGGACCATCGGATGGACGACGAACGCAGCCCCGCCGGCGTCTTCACCCTCACCGACGCCGGAGGCTCGCTCAGGAGCCCGGGCACCAAACTGCCGTACTGGTACGACGACAACGCCTTCGCCGCCTCCATCAACCAGGACGACGAGAACCACGCCCACGACTTCGACTACGTCATCGCCATCGACTACAACCACCTCAAGGGCACCCCGCCCTTCGACTGGAACCGTCCCGACGGCGTGGAGAAGGGCGGCGGCATCTGGCTCCACGTCGACCACGGCGACGGCACCTCCGCCTGCGTCACCGTCCCCGAGTCCGGGATGAAGACCCTGCTCCGCACCCTCGACCCGGCGCGGCATCCCGCAGTGGTCATGGGTGACCGGCAGCGCCTGATGCAGTGACGGACCGTCCGGTCGGCCCGTCGAACGGCCCCTCCTCCATGGTGGGCGCACTCACTCCCGCGCCCAGAACTATGGTGTCCCACCACATACGACCCTGACCTGCGCGTTCCTACCGTGTGGCGACACGCATTCCGTCCCCGTCACACGCCAGGAAGTGGTGCCGATGTCGTCACCTATGAGCGCCCCGTCCGCTCCAGCGAAGCTCCCCCGTATCGTCGCCGCCAGTCTCGTCGGGACCACCATCGAGTGGTACGACTTCTTCCTGTACGGGTCGGCGGCCGCGCTGGTGTTCAACAAGCTGTTCTTCCCGGACTCCGATCCGCTCGTCGGGACACTGCTGTCGTTCCTGACGTATGCGGTCGGGTTCGCGGCGCGGCCGCTCGGGGCGCTGGTGTTCGGGCACTACGGTGACCGGCTGGGGCGCAAGAAGCTGCTGGTGCTGAGTCTGCTGCTGATGGGCGGTGCGACCTTCGCCATCGGTCTGCTGCCCACGCACGCGACCATCGGAAGCGCCGCACCGGTGCTGCTGACGCTGCTGCGTCTGGTGCAGGGCTTCGCGCTCGGTGGCGAGTGGGGCGGTGCCGTCCTGCTGGTGTCCGAGCACGGGGACGCGCGCAGGCGTGGCTTCTGGGCCTCGTGGCCGCAGACCGGCGCGCCGGCCGGGCAGCTGCTGGCCACCGGTGTGCTGTCGCTCCTCACCGGCGTCCTCTCGGACGACGCCTTCGGCAGCTGGGGCTGGCGCATCCCGTTCCTGCTCTCCGGCGTACTGGTGATGGTCGGTCTCTGGATCCGTCTCTCCGTCGACGAATCACCCGTGTTCAAGGAGGCGCTGGCCCGGGCCGAGTCCAGGAAGGACGACGTGGAGGAGAAGCTTCCGATCGTCTCCGTGCTGCGCCACCACTGGCGGGACGTGCTCGTCGCGATGGGCGCCCGCATGGCGGAGAACATCAGCTACTACGTCATCACCGCCTTCATCCTCGTCTACGCCACCACGTCCGCGGGCGTCTCGAAACAGACCGCGCTCAACGCCGTACTCATCGCCTCGGCCGTGCACTTCGCCGTCATCCCGGCCTGGGGCGCCCTGTCCGACCGGATCGGACGCCGGCCCGTGTACCTGCTCGGTGCGGCGGGCATCGGGCTGTGGATGTTCCCGTTCTTCCAGCTCGTCGACAAGGGATCGTTCGGCTCTCTGATCCTGGCCGTCACCGTCGGACTGGTGCTGCACGGAGCCATGTACGCGCCCCAGGCCGCCTTCTTCGCCGAGATGTTCGCGACCCGGATGCGCTACTCCGGTGCCTCCATCGGTGCCCAGTTCGCCTCCGTCGCGGCCGGTGCGCCGGCCCCGCTGATCGCCACCGCGCTGCTCGAGGAGTACGACAGCTCCACGCCGATCGCGCTGTACGTGATCGCGGCCGCCGTCCTGACGCTGATCGCCGTGGGTGTCGCCCGCGAGACCCGGCACCGTGACCTCGCCCAGGTGACGGAGCGGGGCGGGGATCGGACCGACGCGAGTGCGGCCGCCGAGGCGCGGACGGCGTGAGCCGTACTTGACCTCGACCGGCCTCCGCGCGGGGGCCGGTCAGTGCCGTCCCGGTACCGCCAGCCCGTGCAGCCGCAGGGCCAGTTGGATCTCCAGGGCGCGGGACGGTGTCTGCCAGTCGGCGCCCAGGAGCCGGCCCACCCGTTCCAGCCGCTGGGCCACGGTGTTCACGTGCACATGGAGGGTGTCCTTGGTCCGGGCCGGGCTCATGCCGCAGGCGAAGTAGGCGTCCAGCGTGTGCAGCAGATCGGTGCCGCGCCGTTCGTCGTAGGTCACGAGCGGGCCGATGGTGCGCTCGACGAAGCCGCCGACGTCCCGGTCGGCGGCGAGCAGCAGGCCGAGGAAGCCGAAGTCCTCGGCCGCCGCGCCGTCTCCGCCGCGTCCGAGGAGGTGCAGCGCGTCGAGGCACCGGCGGCCCTCGGCGTAGGCGGCGGCCACCGCGTCGGGCCGGTCGGCGAGGCCGGTGACGGGGGCGGAGGCGCCGACGGTGACCGGCAGGCTGACGGCCGCGCCGAGGTCCCGGGCGGTGCGGCGGGCCAGACCGGTGGCGCCGTCGCCGTCGGCCAGCGGGAGCAGGAGTACGGTGCCGCCGTCGCGCGTGGCGGCCAGGCCGTGCCGGGTGGCGGCGAGGTGGGAGGCGGCGGACCACAGGCGCCGACGGGCGGCGGCCTCCTCGTCGGCGTCGGCCGTGGGCGCGTCGAGCCGGGCCGCGAGAACCACATGGGTGGCGTCCAGGTCGGCGTGGAAGCGCGCGGCGCGTTCGCGCAGCAGGCGTGGGTCGCGGTCGCGGGCGTCCAGCAGGTCGTCCAACAGCTCGCCGCGCACCCGGCGTTCGGCCTCGGCGGCGGAGCGGCGGGCGAGCAGGAGCAGTGAGGTGACCATGGCGGCCCGCTCCAGGGTGAGCTGGTCGACCGGGTCCAGGTCCGGGTGGCCGCGCAGCACCAGGGCGCCGAGGGACTCGCCGCCCGCGACGAGGGCGGCGATCCAGTCGGTGCCGTGCCGCACCGCGTGCCCCTCGGAGCGGGATGCCTCCAGGGCTTCGGCGGGTGCCGTGCCGGTCTCGGTGAACTCGACGGTGGCGCCGAGGACTTCGGAGACGGCGGCCGCCACGTCCGCTACTCCCCCGCCGCGCAGGACGAGTTCGGCAAGACGGTCGTGCACCTCGGAGGCGCGCTCGATGACGGCGCTGCGGTCGCGGATGATCTCGTTGGCGCGTTCGAGCCCGGCCAGGGCTGAGCGGGTCTCGGTCAGCAGGTTGGTGGTGTCGATGGCGGCCGCCGCGAGGGCCGCGAACGAGCCCAGCAGGGCGATCTGTTCGCGTTCGAAGACCCGGGCACGCCGGTCGGCGGCGTACAGGACGCCGATGACGTGCGGGCCGAGCATGAGCGGTACCCCGAGGATGGCGACCAGCCCCTCGTCGCGCACCGCCGTGTCGATGGTGCGGGTGTGCCGGAAGCGGGCGTCCTGGAAGTAGTCCTCGGTGACGTACGGCCGCGCGGTCTGGGCGACGAGACCACCGAGCCCCTCGCCCATGCCGAGACGGAGCTGCTGGAAGCGGGCGGAGACGCAGCCCTCGGTCACCTGGAGGTAAGTGTCGCCACGGTCCTGGGCGTTGAGGCTGAGGTAGGCGGTGTCGGTGCCGAGCAGGGAGCGGGCGCGCTGCACGATGGCCCGCAGGACGGCGTCCACGTCACGGAGTCCTGCCAGGTCGTGGGCGGTCTCGAAGAGCGCGGAGAGTTCCGCCTCGCGGCGGCGGCGTCCTTCCAGTTCCGCGCGGACACGCAGCGCGAGGAGCTTGGCGCGCTCCAGCGCGGCGATCCGCTCGGCGGGCAGACCCTCGGCGCGGGCGAGCAGCACCGGGCGTTCGTACATCTCCGGGGAGGCGTCCCGGGCTAGGAGTTCGAGGTACGGAATCTCCGTACCCGGTGGGGGCGGTGCCGCGACGGTCCCGGTGCCGGGGCCCGCGGCCTGGTGGGCTTGATCGCGAGACATGGTCACAGCATCGCCCATCGGGCGCCGGACGCGTCAGCCCTGTGGATAACTCTGCCTACGGGCGCAGTGGGGCTGTTCGACCGTGGCCTGTCCCGACGCGGGGCGCCTGGCCACGCCCCCTCTGGCCACGCCCCGTCCGGCCGTGGCGCGTTCAGTGGGCCGTCCATCCGCCGTCCATCACGAGGGAGGTGCCGGTGATGAAGGATGCCTGCGGGGCGCACAGATAGGCCACGGCCTCCGCGACCTCGTCCGGTTCGATCAGACGTTGGAGGGCGCTGTCCTTGAGCAGGACCTCGGAGAGCACGCGTTCCTCGGGGATGCCGTGGGCGCGGGCCTGGTCGGCGATCTGCTTCTCGACCAGTGGGGTGCGCACATAGGCCGGGTTCACACAGTTCGAGGTCACGCCATGGGGGGCGCCTTCCAGAGCGGCCGTCTTGGACAGTCCCTCGAGCCCATGTTTGGCGGCCACATAGGCGGACTTGAAGGCCGAGGCCCGCAGCCCATGGACGGAGGACACATTGACGATGCGGCCCCAGCCCTGTGCATACATATGGGGCAGCGCGCCCCGGATGAGCCGGAAGGGCGCCTCCAGCATCACGGTCAGCACCGTGTGGAAGACCTCGGGCGGGAACTCCTCCAGCGGGCGCACCAGCTGGAGCCCGGCGTTGTTGACCAGGACGTCGGTGTCCGCGGCGGCCCGTTCGGCGGCGTCGAGGTCGGTGAGGTCGAGAACGTGCGGGACGACCGCGCCCGCCATGTCCCCGGCCTGCTCGGCCAGTTCGGTCAGGCCCGCCGCGTCCCGGTCCACGGCCCTGACCTCGGCCCCGGCGGCCGCGAGCCGCAGCGCGCAGGCCCGGCCGATCCCGCCGGCCGCCCCGGTGACGAGGGCGACGCGGCCGCCGAGGTCCAGGGGGACGGAGTACGGGCGGGGGCCGGGCTGCGGGCTGGGCGAGGTCATGTGCCGAACCCTAAGTGGGGCAGGTGGCTCACCACATGTGGTGATGACCCATACTTCAGCCGCTGGTCATAGGGTCGAACCATGTGGGTGCATCGGACATGGCCTGCTTGATCCGGAACAGCGCGAAGTCGTTCAGGTCGGGCAGCGCGTCCACCGCGTACCAGCCGACCTCCAGCGACTCGTCGTCGTTGACCCGCGCCTCGCCTCCGGTCGCCCGGCACCGGAAGGTGATGTCCATGTACTGGCAGACGTCGCCGTTGGCGTACGTGACCGGCTCCAGCGCCTGGACGAGGACGACCCGTTCGACGACGCAGTGCACGGCCGTCTCCTCGTGGACCTCCCGCACGGCGCAGGCCGCGGGCTGCTCGCCCGGCTCCGGGATGCCGCCGATCACCGACCACTCACCGGTGTCGGTGCGGCGGCCCAGGAGCACCCGGCCCGCGTCGTCGAAGACGATCGCGGTGACTCCGGGGAGCCAGAGCAGCTGATGGCCCGCCGAGGCCCGGAGCGTACGGATGAATTCAGGTGTAGCCATGGGCCGACCCTATGACCCCGTACCTCCCCCGCGTACCGCTTCGGGGGGCGTACGGCGGTCGTACGGCTACGCGCGCCCGGCGCGCCGACCGCGCATCCCGGCGCCGATGGCCCAGCCGAGGCCGCCCGCGGCGACCAGGACCAGCGCGATCTCGGGCAGGACGCCGAGGCGGGTCGCGGGCGTCTCGGAGGAGCGCAGCGGGATCTTCTCGTCCAGGTGGGCGGGCACGAACATGCCCGTCTTCCGGACGACCTTGCCGTCCGGCATGATGACCGCGCTGACGCCGCTGGTGACCGGCACGGTCACGGCCCGGCTGTGCTCGACGGCGCGGACGCGGGACATCGCGAGCTGCTGGTAGGTCATCTCGCTGCGGTCGAAGGTGGCGTTGTTGCTCGGCACCGAGATCATCTGCGCGCCGTGGGTGACGGTGTCGCGCACGGCCCAGTCGAACGCGGCCTCGTAACAGGTGGCGAGCCCGACCTTGGTGCCGTCGATGCGGAACACGCCGGGCTTGTCGCCCCGGCTGAAGTCCTGGCGGACCATGCCGGTCCACTCGCTGTTGATCGCGCCGACGAGCGAGCGCAGCGGCAGGTACTCGCCGAAGGGCTGGATCTGCCGCTTGTCGTAGGTCTGGGTGGGGCCCTTGCCCGGGGTCCACAGGATCTGCTCGTTGAGGAGCTTGCCGTTCCGCTCCACGACCGAGCCGACCGAGATCGGTACGCCGACGGCCCGGGCGGCGTCGTCGATGACGATGGCGGCGTCGGGGTAGGCGAAGGGGTCGATGTCGGAGGAGTTCTCCGGCCACAGCACGAAGTCGGGGCGGGGTTCCTTGCCCGCCTTGACGGCGGCGGCGAGCTTGAGGGTCTCGCGCGCGTGGTAGTCGAGCACGGCCCGCCGCTGGGCGTTGAACTCCAGACCCGCGCGGGGCACGTTGCCCTGGATGAGCGCGACCGTGGCGGTGCCGTCCTCGGCCTTGTCGCTCACCAGGGCGCGGGCGGCGACGGCGCCCACGACGGGCACGGCGACGCTGAGCAGCGCGGCCACGGCGGCCGAGCGGCGCACCTCGCGGGCGCGGCGGCGCTCGGTGACGAGCCGTACCGCCTCGTACAGGCCGAAACCGCACAGGACGACCGCGAAACCGAGCACGGGGGTGCCGCCCACCGCGGCGAGCGGCAGGAACACGCCGTCCGCCTGGCCGAAGGCGATCTTGCCCCAGGGGAAGCCGCCGAAGGGCATCCGCGCGCGGACCGCTTCGCCGGCGGTCCACATGGCGGCGGCCCACACCGGCCACGCGGGCAGCCGGGACACGGTCGCGATGCCCGCGCCGACCAGGGCGACGAAGACCGCCTCGATGACGACCAGCGCGAGCCAGGGACCGGGACCGACCTCCACACCGGTCCACACCAGCAGCGGCAGCAGACAGCCGAGCCCGAAGAGGTAGCCGAGGCCGAGGGCCGCCTTCCAGGTGCGGCCGCGCAGCGCCCACGCGAGACCGGCGAAGGCGGGCAGTGCCAGCCACCACAGGGGGCGCGGCGGGAAGCTGAGGTACAGCAGCACACCGCACAGGGCGGCGACGGCGGCCGGGACCAGGCGCAGCAGACGGCGGCGGCCCGGCGAGACGGGCGGCCGGAGCTGTTCCGGCTGGTCCACGGAGGTAGCGGTGACGGTCACGCGGGGAGTCTACGGCGCGGGGTGTGACCGCTGACAGCGCGGGCCGGGCCGCCGACCTGCACGGTCCTGGGGACCGGTCCGGAAAACCGGCGGTCCCTGTGTGGTGCGACACCATGTGGTCCGCGTGCCTGGGGGGACGTGGTCCGCGTATGTGGTGGGACCCCATGTGGTCCGCGCCCGGACCGCAAGGCGGACGGCCCGCCTCCACCCGGAATCGCGACCTTCCCGCGCAACTCGTCCACAAACCGGCCATCAGCCGTTACGGTGTGGCCCAGTCTCGGCGGTGCGGCCGGTCCCGGTGCGCGCGGCGAGGCCGCGGCCACAGGTCGGGGGACCGGGTGCGAGGGGCGACGGGTGGGGTCGACGGGGATGACGCGCGCGACGGAGACGGACGCGGAGCGGGTGGGGCGGAACGTTTCGGACGGGGCGGGCATGATCCTGCTCGGCCTGTGCGCGCTGTGGGCCCTGATCACGGCGGCGGCGCACGACGGACGCCCCGAGGGTGTGCTGCTCGCGGTGCTCGCGGCGGCGGCCGGTTACGCCACGGGGCGCATATCCGGGGCGCTGCTTCCGGTGGCGGCGCCGTGCGCGGGGGCGGCGGCCGGGCTGGTGCTGGCGGTGACGATGCCCGCGCTGCTGCCCGGTCCGCCGTACGCCGTCCCGCTCGGGCACACCGGCGCCACCGCCGCCCTGCTGGCGCTGGCCACCGGCGCGGCGTGCTGTGCGGCATGGGCGACGCCCGTACCCGCGCTGAAATCGGCGCTGTGGCTGCTGGCCGCGCTGATCGTGCTGTCCGGTGCCGTCGTGGGGTCACCGGTGGCTGCGTCGCGAGTGGGGCGGTGCTGCTCTGTTCGCTCGTCGCGGGCTCGATGCCCCACAGGGGTGTCGGGACAGCGGGACTGGCCCTGGCCGCGGGCGGCACGGCGGCCGGGGTGTGGGCGGTGGCGGCGGGCGCGCTGCCCAGCGGTGTCGTGGAGGCGGTCACCGAGCGGATCGGCCCGTACCGCGTCCACCTGTGGCAGGACGCGCTGAGACTGGCCCAGCAGGCACCGCTGGCCGGGGTCGGTCCCGGCCGTTACGGCCGGCCGGGCGGTGTCGCCCCGGACGTCCCGGCCGAGGCCGGACCGCACTCGGCCCCGTTGCAGCTGCTGGCCGAGCAGGGGCTTGTCGGAGTGCTGCTCCTCGCGGCCGTCTACTGCTGGGTGCTGCACGCCCTGTGGCGCGCCCCGCGTCCGACCCCGGTCGTGCTGACGACGGGCGCGGCCCTGACGGTCCTGGCGGTCCTCGCCTCACTGGGCAACGTGCTGAGCTTCACCACCGTGACGGCGGGCGCGGGGCTGCTCGCCGGATGGGGCACGGCCCGCCCCTGGGCGGACGAGGAACTCACGCCCCACGAGGATGCGGTGGCCGGGGAGCGGACGACGATCTGAGCGGGGTGGCGCCGCCGCACATGTGACAGCGCCCCTTTCCCCCACCGCGCCCCCTCAGCGCGCGGACCCCGCCGCCCCCGCCCGCAGCCGGGACCTGATGACGCGCACCGCGGACTCGGCGTTGTCCACGGTGACGGTGAACGTATGGCCGTCCCACAGGCTCAGCTCGATCCCCTCGCCCCGGCGCACCACGACGGCCGTGCCGCGCTCCGGGCGCCAGCGGTAGCCCCAGCCGCCCCAGTGGCGCGGGGTGACATGGGGGATGAAGTCGGCGCCGACGACGTCGGACAGCGGAATGCGGCGGCGGGGCAGTCCCACATGGCCGCAGCGCACTTCCAGGGAGTCCTGGTCGAGGATGAGGTCCACATGGACGAAGGCGAGGGTGCCGTAGAGGACGAGCAGGCCGGCCGCGATGCAGCCGACGACGGACATGACGAGCGGGACGACGCCGGACGTCCAGGCGGACTGGACGGCGATCGCGATGCCCAGTGCCAGGCAGGCCGCGCCGACCAGCGCCAGCAGCCATTGCACCCGGTTGGTGGCGCGACCGGTCCAGACGTCGGGGTGCGAGTCCTCGACGTCGTCGTACTCCCTCATGCCTATGAGGTTACTCAGGTTTCGCTGCGCCGGTACCCGGTCGCGCTCGGTGACTGCTCCGGGCGGCCCACCGGGACAACGGCCACCCTCCGTCACCGTCGCGGAGTCGCGCGGCGGCGAGCCGCGGTCACCGCCGGTCGGCGAGCCGTTCCGCGGCCGGGAGCAGCCGTCCCTCCGCGTAGTGCAGGGCGGCGGCGGGCAGCTCACCCTCGCGGCCGCTGAGGATCACGGTCAGCTTGCCCTCGGCCGGGGCGTCCGGCGCGGGCTGCTCGCCGATGCGGCGCAGTGCCTGGGCGGCGATGGCGCCCGCGGAGGCGTGCAGGACGAGCGGGGCGGCGCCGGGGCGCTGGACGGCGGCGCGGATACGTTCCGCCACCAGCTCGTAGTGGGTGCAGCCGAGGACGACGGTCGTCACGTCACCGGGGGTCAGTTCCGCGGCGGCGGCGACGGCGGCCTCGATGGCGCGTTCGTCGGCGTGCTCCACGGCCTCGGCCAGGCCCCAGCAGGGAACCTCGGTGACCTGGACGCCGCTCGCGAATTCCGCTATGAGTCCGCGCTGGTAGGGGCTGCCGGTGGTGGCGGGGGTCGCCCAGACGGCGACGCTGCCGCCCCCGGCGGCGGCCGGCTTGATCGCCGGGACGGTGCCGATCACCGGAATGCCGGGTTCGAGGCGGGCGCGCAGCGTGGGCAGCGCGTGCACGGTGGCCGTGTTGCAGCCGATGATCAGGGCGTCCGGCCGGTGGGCGGCGGCGGCCTCGGCGACGGCGACGGCGCGGCGGGTCAGGTCCTCGGGCGTGCGGGGTCCCCAGGGCATGCCGTCGGGGTCCAGGGAGAGGACGAGATCGGCGTCGGGCCGCAGGCGACGTACCGCGGCGGTCGCCGCAAGAAGGCCGATTCCGGAGTCCATGAGCGCGATCTTCACCCGGCCACGATAGTCGATGGCCCACGGCCCGGCCGTCCGGTGGGGCAGACTGCGGCCGTGAGCGCCATCCTGTGGACCGCCGTCGCCTCTCTCGTCGTCTGGTGCTGGCTGCTGCTCGGCCAGGGTTTCTTCTGGCGCACCGACGTACGGCTGCCGCCCCGCCGGGAACCGGACGTGTGGCCGTCGGTGTGCGTGGTCGTACCGGCCCGGGACGAGGCGGAGGTGCTGCCCGCGAGTCTGCCCTCGCTGCTCGCGCAGGACTATCCGGGACGGGCCGAGGTCTTCCTGGTGGACGACGGCAGCACCGACGGCACCGGCGAGCTGGCGCGGGAGCTGTCCCGGCTCCGCGGCGGGCTGCCGCTGACGGTGGCCTCGCCCGGTGAGCCGCCCTCGGGCTGGACGGGCAAGCTGTGGGCGGTGCGGCACGGTATCGCGCTGGCCCGCGCGCGTGAGCCGGAGTATCTGCTGCTGACGGACGCCGACATCGCGCACGCGCCGGACAGTCTGCGCACGCTGGTGGCGGCGGCCGGGACCGGTGGCTTCGACCTGGTGTCGCAGATGGCGCGGCTGCGGGTGGCGAGCCCGTGGGAGCGGCTCGTGGTCCCGGCGTTCGTCTACTTCTTCGCCCAGCTGTATCCGTTCCGGTGGATCGCCCGCCCGGGCGGGCGCACGGCGGCCGCGGCGGGCGGCTGTGTGCTGCTGCGCGCGGACGCGGCCGAGCGGGCGCGGATTCCGGACGCCATCCGGCAGGCCGTGATCGACGATGTCGCGCTCGCGCGGGCGGTGCGCGGCTCGGGCGGCCGCATCTGGCTGGGTCTGGCGGACCGGGTGGACAGTGTGCGCCCGTATCCGCGGCTGGGTGATCTGTGGCGGATGGTCTCGCGCAGCGCGTACGCGCAGTTGCGGCACAACCCGCTGCTGCTGTTCGGCACGGTGGCGGGTCTCGCCCTGGTGTATCTGGTGCCGCCCGGCACGGTGGTGGCCGGGGCCGTGCTGGGCGACGCGGCGGCGACGGCCGTGGGCGCGGCGGCGTGGACGGTGATGGCGGCGACCTACGCGCCGATGCTGCGCTACTACCGGCAGCCGCTGTGGCTCGCTCCCCTGCTGCCGTTCACGGCGTTCCTCTATCTCCTGATGACGGTGGACTCGGCGGTGCAGCACTACCGGGGCCGGGGCGCCGCGTGGAAGGGGCGCACCTACGCGCGCCCGGACACGGTGACCGACGAGGGCTGACGACGGCAGACGAGGACCGACGAGAGCCGACGAGAGCTACTTCCGGCCGGGGGTCCAGTTCATGCCCCACCCGTAGGCGCGGTCGACGGTCCGCTGGGGGCTCGTCCCCCGCTCGGGTACGAGGTAGCGGGCCTCGCGCCGGACGACCAGGTCGCCGCCCTGGTTGGTGAGCAGCGCGAGCGCGCAGACGGTGGAGGGCACCGCGCAGTCGTCGAGCGAGAAGTCGACGGGGGCGCCGTGCTGGGGGCGCAGGGTGACGGTGGCGTGCAGTCCGGCGAAGGAGGTGGCGCCCGCGTAGACGGTGACGAAGACCAGGATGCGCCGGAAGTCCGCGGTGTGGTCGAGGTTGACGGTGAGGTTCTCGCCGTCGTCCGAGGCGCCGGTGCGGTCGTCGCCGTCGAGGTGGATGTACGGCGGTCGGTGCAGGGAGCCGAAGGCGTTGCCGAGGGCCTGTACGACACCCTTGCGGCCGTCGGCGAGTTCGTACAGGGCGCACAGGTCGAGGTCGAGGTCCCGTGCGGTGCCCTTGGTCCATCTTCCTTCGCGCATGCGCCAGTTGAGGTTGACGCGGAGGGCTCCGGAGGTGGCGCCCTGTTTGGCGAGCGAGACGGCGGGGGCGGCCTTCGTGAGGGTGACCTTGGCGGGGCGGGCGGTCGACTCGGGTTCCGGCAGCCGGAGTTCGGGGTCGGGTCGCCGCGACTCGGGCACCGGTCCACGCAGTTCGGGCGCCGCGGGTGCCGCTCGCCTGGTCTCTCGGCGCGCGGTGATGCCGTACTCCTCGGCCAGCCCGTCGCGTCCGTTGCCGTATCCCTGTCCGACGGCGCGGAACTTCCAGCCGCCCTGGCGGCGGTACAGCTCGCCGAGGACGAGGGCCGTCTCCACGCTCGCGCCGGTGTTGTCGTAGTGGGCGACGGCCCGGCCGTCCGTGTCGGTGATCCGGACGCCGAGGCCGGGGACCTGGCCGAAGGTGCCGCCGTCCGCCGTCGCGGCGAGGACGATCCGCTCGACGGTGTCCTCCACGCGCGCGAGGTCGACGGCGAGGACCTCGGTGACGTGGTCGCCGTCGCGGCGTGTCTCCTCGTGCCGGACGGCGCCGGACGGGTGTGCGGGGTGGTCGCGGGTCACGTGGTCGGCGTCGGAGCGGATCCTGCCGGACGCCAGCAGCAGGGCGGAGAGCTCCGTCGCCGGTATGCCGGGGCCCGCGCGTCGGCTCGCCTCGACGCGCAGCACCGTGGTGGGTACCGGCGTGTTCGAGCCTTTCGACATGGTCATGTCCGCCCCCATCAGATCTCGCCGTTTCCCGGGCCCCGCGACCGCACCGGGGACCGTCCCGCCCGTCCCGTACGCGGGCGTCGCGAACTCCCTTTCCCAGCGTGGAAGTACCGCACGCCGATCCCCGGCAACCCGCTGGAAACCCGCCCTTTACACGATCCAAACGTCGAATGGCGTCCATTTTTGCCAAGTTCGCTCGGATTAGCGATCCAAGTTCGCCACCGACACGGAAAACAACCTTCTTATCGGTCTCCCCAACCAGCACATCGTGGGCTTAACTTATGTGCCATGACCTCCCCCCGCTCCACCTATGGCGGCGGCTACTACTCCGCCTCCTTCCCGGACACCCCGATCTACGACTCGCTCGTGGCCGAGCGGGGAACCCCGCAGATCGCCCCGATCCGGGTCCCGGCCGCCTACGACACGCCCGGCGGGAACCTCCCCGTCGGCAACATGCCCGGCGCCAACATGGGCGGCAGCAACCTCCCCGCGCTGCCCTCCGCCCTGCCCGCCCTCCCGGCCGCCCCGTCGCAGCCGGCTCCCGCGTCCTACGGCTACCCGCAGACGCAGCAGCCCGCACCGATGCAGCAGGCGCCCACCGCGTACATCCCGCAGCAGGCCGCCGCGCCGCGCGGCTACCCGGGAGCGCAGCCCCAGCCGCCGCGCCCCGCCGCGCCCGGCACGGGGTACGAGGCGATGCGCCCGGCCGCGCCGCGCCCGCCGCAGCAGCCGTACCAGGACCCGTACAACAACCAGCAGCAGCAGTACCGGGGCTACTGATCGCACCACCCCGTGGTCGGTGCCGTCCGGCGAGGTGGCGACATGGGGAGCCGGCCGGACACCGCTCCGGGCGCTGACGGACGACGGGGGGAAGGTCGTCGCACAGCGCGAACGCGCACGTCGGACGGACGCCGTCGCCGAGCCTCTGCTCGGTGGCGGCGTCCGTCCGTGTATCCGGCGGCCCGCGCCCGGAGCCGGTCTCGGGTGTGAGTAGTTGAGGTACGGAAATCCCGGTGAGATTGATCTTGCTGCGCTCCCCTGCCGATCACCGTTGCGGGCCTGCGCGAGCAGCTGGGCCACCAGGTCACCGGAGCCGCCTTCGGCCTGGCGGGCCAGGTCGTCCAGCACGGAGTCGCCGACGAGGACCTGTGCGGTGAGCCGTTCCACCAGCGCCGGGCCGGTGCCGCCGCCGGGCCCGGTGATGCGGGCGTGGACCGGACTGCGGGGGCCGATGACTTGTGCATCGTCGGACCCGGCGGCGCCTTCGGCCTCGGCGAGCGCCCGGTACAACGAGGCCACCGAGGAATGCTTGCCCGTGTTCTTGCCGGTCTTGATGCTGAGTTTGCCCGCAATCTCGGGGATGGGGACGCCGCGATCCCTCAGTGCGCGGGCGAACAGCGGCGAGTCGTCGTCGATGACCTTGGGCCGTCCGCCGTGGTTGCCCTTGGCGACCGCGGCCTGCCGACCCTCCAGGGTCTTCTCGCGGCTGTAGTTGCGATCGAGCTGGGCGGCGACGGCGAGGACGACGAGGACGGCGAAGAACATGGCACCCATGCCGTTGGGGTCGTAGACGCCGGTGAGCGGACCGGTGCGGAGTTCGAGCTGCACGCCGGCGGCCTGGAACCGGCCGGCGACAGATGCCCCTGAACGTCATGGCGACCTGATTCCGCCGGGGCCGTGGGGTGAGCGCGGACGGGCCCGGCGTTCGCGGATTGCGGTCGCTTACCCCGCTCCGGCGCATGCCTCCGCCTCTGCCAGGTACCGCGCCACCGGGCCCAGGGTCAGCATTCCGCTGGCGGCGCCGGCGTGTTCTGCACAGGCATCACGCAGGGCAGCCGCAGCGCGCGCGGCGATTCCGCGCTCGCCGAGGCACACGGCGGCGCGGGCGGTCAGGCACCACACGGCCTCCTGCATGTGGTCACGCGGTGGTTCGGGCACCGCGGCGAGGGCGGTACGGGCCTGCTCGCCCCGGTCCTGGGCGAGCAGCACGAGGGGTCGCGTCCAGGGCCAGTACGGGCCCCAGTCGAGGTGCGGGTCGGTGGGCGCGGGCCGGTCGTGCAGCAAGCGCAGTCCCAGTAGGGCGAGCGGGAACAGGCCACGGTGCAGCCCCGGCATTCCGGCCGTCCGGAGGGCGTCCTCGGCAGCGCGGTAATGCGCTGCTGCCGTGGCGACGGTCGGTCCGCCGGGTTCGGTGCTGCGGGCGGCCGTGGCCCGGGCCCTGAACCACCCGGTGAGGACGGGGACGAGGGGCGCCTCGGTGGTGGCGGCCAGCTGGTCGGCTGCGTGGGCGTGCGAGGTCGCGGCGTCGAGGTCGCCGAGGGCCGAGGCGGATTGCAGGCGGACGAGTCGGCCGAGTACGGCGAAGTTCGGCAGCTCGTGCCGGGTCGCCAGGTCGAGGAGCTCGGCGCCGGTCATGTCCCGTGCCGCCGCGAGCCCGGGGCTGCTGAAGGACTGCAGGAACACCCCGTTGAGGGCGAAGGCCAGTAGGGCGGGATCGGCCAGGTCCCGTGCCAGCTCCTCTGCCTGACGCGCCGCCCGCTGCGCGTGCTTCAGCTCGGTCCCGGACAGATCGGCGCTGCGGCTCTCGACGGCGACCGTGGCCAGGAGGCGGGCGCGCAGGTCGGCGGGGCCGTCCGGGCCGAGCCCGGTGAGCGTGCGCTCGGCCGCCGCGACGACGGCGCGGGACTGCTCGGGGTCGTCGGCCCGGCTCCAGATGGCGGGCACGTCGTAGGCGCCGATGATCCGGGCGGTCAGGGAGAGGTCTCCCGTGCGTTCCGCCGCCTGGATGGCGGCGAGGCGGTCGCGCCGCGAGCGTACGAGGGCGTCGCCGCCCGCCAGCGCGAGGGTGCGGGCCAGATCCACGGTGGTGCGCGGGCCGAGCCGGACACCAGGGCCGGTCCACGCGGTACGTGCTCCTTCGGGGCGCGCGGACCCGTTGAGGATGTCCGTCTCCAGGCGCTGAAGGTCGCCACCGGGGTCGAGTCCGAGTTGGCCGACGAGCATCGCGCGGGCGCGGCGGAGGGTGGCAAGCGCGTCGGCCCGGCGGCCCGCGCGGTACAGCGCGCGGGCAAGCAGCTCCCAGGCCGGCTCGCGCCACGGGTGTTCGGCGACATGGGCACCCAGTTCGGCAACGAGATCGGCCCCTTCCCCGGAGTCGAGAAGGATCCGGGCGCGCACTTCCACCCCCTCCAACCTCAATTCCTCCAGCCGGTTCCGCTCGCGCTGCGCCCATGCGGAGCCGGTCACATCGGCGTAGGCGGGTCCTCGCCAGGCCGCGAGTGCCGCGCCGAGGTCGGTCACCGCGTCGGGGGTGCGGCGGGCTCGGGCCAGGGTGTCCTGGAACCGATCGACGTCCACGTGCTCGCGCGGCAGGCGAAGCGCGTAGCCGGGACCTTCGGTGACGATGACGCGCGGCGGATTGCGGGGCGGCCGGTCGGGTTCGAGGGCACGGCGCAGCGCGGCGACGAACGTACGCAAAGCACCCACGGCGCGGGCAGGCGGATCGGTCCACAGGTCATCGACGAGGGTGTCGGTGGTGACCATCCGTCCCTCGGCGGCGACGAGCCGGGCGAGTACCTCACGATGGCGGGGTCCACCCAGGTCAACCGGGCTGCCGTCGTCGTGGAGGGCCCGCACCACACCGAGCACGTCGATTCGCATGCCCCCAATCCTCCGTGCCAGGGGTCGGCTGCGCCCAACCGTACTGATCGGCTGCTGATCGCCGTCGCCCAAGCTGATCCGGCCAAGTCCCCGACCCGAAAGGGTGGTCCTTCATGACGCTCACCGTTCCCGGCTTCGATCACATCCGCCTGCCCGGTGCGGACGGTGTGGAGCTGGCTGCAGCTGTCGGCGGCAGCGGAAGCCCGGTCGTGCTGTTGCACGGATTCCCCCAGACCCACCTGATGTGGCGGCACGTCGCCGCGCGGCTCGCCGACGAGCACACGGTGATCTGTCCTGACCTGCGGGGCTACGGCGCCAGCGACAAGCCGGCGGCCACCGAGCCCGATGTGTACGCCAAGCGCACCATGGCCGCCGACGTCGTGACCCTGGCGGCGGCGCTCGGTCACGAGCGCTTCGCCCTCGTCGGCCACGACCGGGGCGCCCTGGTCGCCTTCCGGGCGGGGTTGGACCATCCTGAGACCGTCACGCACCTGGGGATCCTCGACGTCGTGCCGACGCTCGACATGTGGAACGTCCTGCATGGCGCCTCGGCGGCGGTCGGCTACCACCTCTTCCTGATGGCGCAGCCGCCGGGCCTGCCGGAGGCGATGATCGCAGGCAGTGCGGACGCGTTCTTCGGCTCGTTTCTCGACGCCTGGGCCAACGACCCGACCACCATGCCCGAGGATGTACGTGCCGAATACCTGTGCGCGAGCGCCGCGGCAGTGACGTCGATCGTCGCGGACTACCGGGCCTCGGCGGACATCGACGTCACGCACGACCAGGCGGACCTGGACGCCGGGTCGCAGCTGGCCATGCCCGTGACGGTCGTCCAGCAGGACTGGGGCGCACAGCTCGGCTACGACGCTGCCGGGGTGTGGAAGGCGTGGGCGCCGGACCTGGACCACCGGCTGACCCGTGCCGGGCACTTCATGGCCGAAGAGGCACCCGATGAGATCGCGGCCGCAATCCGGAGCCTGCTGGCCCGCTGAGCCTCCTGCTCCCGCCTCGTCGTCCTCGGCCGCGGGGTCGCGCAAAGGCCGCAGGCCCCGGCCGGGGCCGCTGGCTGTGATGTAGAACAGGTAGCGGGTGTTCCACAGCATCACGGCATTGAAGACCAGGCCCAGGGCGGCCCGCTGGTCCTCCTGGCCCTCGCGGTACGCCTCGCGAATCCGGCGGCGGCCGCCGTGGCAGATCGCGCGGACCTGGTTGGCGGCTGTCGCGCGGCGTGCCGCGCACCACCATCGCGCCGATCCCCGCACCAGGCCGAACGCGCGCCGGACGACCATGATCATTCTCATCGGGATTGCCTGTACGTCAACCACTCACACCCGGGTCCGGAGTTCGGGTCGCGGGCGGGGAACCGGGGGCGGGGTCCGGTCGTTCGCAAGGATGAGGATCTCGTGAGAGTCGTCCGCCGGACGTGGTACCGCTCTCCCCCGGCCGCGCCGGGGCTGCGCGGTCCGGCGGTCCTCACGTCGGGCGAGGGGGTGGGGCCGTGCGTACGATCAGCGGTCTGTGGCGCTGGCGGGACAGTCCGCTGCGCCGGCCGACCGACCGGGCCGAGGCCTGGGTGTGCCTGGTGGCGCTGCTGCTGATCGGCGCGGCCGCGCCCGCGATCGGCTGGCTGACCGGTGCGGCCGCCCAGGACTCGTTGCGCCGTTCGGTGGCGGAGCAGCGACACACCCGGCAGCGCGTCCCCGCGACCGTACTGCGCCGGATGGCCTACCACCCGCCCGAGACCGACCCCGACGACGGCAGCGCGTACACCGTCCGCAGCCGGGTCCTGGCCCAATGGTCGGCACCGGACGGCACACGTCGGCACGGCGCGGTCCTCACCGGTCTTCAATCCCCGCACCGGGACGACCGGTTCATGATCTGGACGGACGGGCAGGGGCGCATGACGACCCGTCCGCTGGACCCGGCCACCGCAGACGCGCACGCGGTACTGGCCGGATTCGGGGCGGCGTTGCTCGCCGCCGCGCTGGTCGAGACGGCGCGGCGACTGGTGCTGTGGCGCATGGTCCGCCGCAGATACGCGCGTTGGGACCAGGCATGGGAGCGGGTGGGCCCCGACTGGGGCAAGGCCGGGACGGGCAGCTGACCTGCTTCCCGACTCTGGTCGATTCGTCCTCCGCGCACACGCTACGGTGGACCGGCCGACTCCCTTTCGGCATCGACCCGCGCGCGAGCGAGCCGAAGGCCGCGCCGGAGACCGGAGCGCACCCGCACGGGCCCCAGGGCCGTGGGCGGTGGCGCCCTCCCGGCACCCGGCGACCGAGCCCCAGAGGCGGACGAGCACAAGTACCACGAGGTGGGGGCACAGCAACGCCATGGCACAGGGCACGGTCCAGGTGACGCACACCGGTACGTCGCGGTGGCGGCGCCGCACGGGTGAGTACGCTTCGCTCGCCGCCGCCCTGGAGGCCGCCGCGGAGGGCGACGTCCTCACGATCGCCCCCGGCACCTACCGGGAGAACCTCGTCGTCGGCCGTCCGGTGACCCTGCGCGGCCCCGAGGGCGCACCGGGCTCGGTGCGCATCGCGCCCGTGGACGGGGTGCCGCTGACGGTGCGGGCCTCGGCCGTGGTGCAGGGGCTGCACGTGGAGGGCCAGGACGGCGCGGCGCCCGCCCTGCTGGTGGAGGACGGCACGCCCGAGCTGACGGATCTGCGGATCGTGACGCGTTCGGCCGTCGGTATCGAGGTGCGCGGCGGAGCCCGGCCGACCGTGCGCCGCTCGACGGTCGACAACCCGGCCGGTGTCGGCATCGCCGTGCTCGACGGGGGCGGCGGGGTGTTCGAGGAGTGCGAGGTCGTCGCGGCGGGGCAGGCCGGGGTGGCGGTCCGGGGCGGCGCGCGTCCGCGTCTGGAGCGCTGCCGGGTGCACCACGCGGCGGGTTCCGGGCTGAGCGTGACCGGGGAGAACTCCGCGCTGGAGGCGGTCGGTTGCGAGGTGTACGAGGTCCGGGGCTCGGGGGTGCAGATCACGCGGCAGGCGACCGCGCAGCTGACCGACTGCGCCGTGCACCGCACCTCGGGCGACGGCGTCACGCTGGACACGGACGCCTCGCTCACGCTGGCCGACTGCCGGATCCACGACATCCCGGAGAACGCGGTCGACCTGCGCTCGCGCTCGGTCCTGACGCTGACCCGGACGACGGTGCACCGCTTCGGGCGCAACGGCCTGTCGGTGTGGGACGCGGGCACCCGCGTGGACGCCAACCAGTGCGAGATCTCGGACAGCACCGGCGACTATCCGGCGGTGTGGGTGAGCGACGGCGCCACGGCGGTGCTCGACTCGTGCCGGGTGCACGACGTGCCGGACGCGCTGTTCGTGCTTGACCGGGGTTCGCGCGTGGACGTGGTGGACAGCGATCTCCACCAGGTGCGCAACACGGCCGTGTCGGTGAGCGACGGGGCGACGGCGCAGCTGGACGACTGCCGCATCCGGGACGCGGCGACCGGTGCCTGGTTCCGGGACCACGGCAGCGGGGGCACGCTCGCCAACTGTGTGCTGGAGGGCACCCAGACCGGTGTGATCGTCACCAAGGGCGCCGACCCGTCCCTCGAACGCTGTGTGGTGGAACGCCCTGCCGAGGCGGGTTTCTATGTGTCCGCCGGAGGTAGGGGCAGCTTCCTGAACTGCCGGGTGAACGGCAGCGGTGGCTACGGCTTCCATGTGATCGACGGCTGTCGTACGACGCTGCGCGGCTGCCGCACGGAGCGATGTGCGCGCGGGGGGTACGAGTTCGCCGACGCGGGCCCCGACTCCGGCCCGGGCACGGGTCCGGTGGTGGAGGACTGCACGAGCGACGAGTCCGGCGGCGGGCTGCGGCCCCCCGAGCCGCCGCGCGCGACGGCCGTGCAGACGGCGTCCCCGTCGTCGGGCGGGCTGCTCGGCGCGATTCCGGGCCAGCGCGGCACGGAACCGGAGACGCCCGTCGTCCCGGCCGCGCCGGAGCCCGAGGTCCGCGCGTCCGAGGCGGTGCTCGGTGAACTCGACGCGCTGGTGGGCCTGGAGAGCGTCAAGCGCGAGGTGCGGGCGCTGACCGACATGATCGAGGTGGGCCGGCGCCGCCAACGGGCGGGGCTGAAGGCGGCCTCGGTCAAGCGGCACCTGGTCTTCACCGGCTCCCCCGGCACCGGCAAGACGACGGTGGCCCGGCTCTACGGCGAGATCCTCGCCTCGCTCGGCGTGCTGGAGAAGGGGCATCTGGTCGAGGTGTCCCGGGTCGACCTGGTCGGTGAGCACATCGGCTCCACGGCGATCCGTACCCAGGAGGCGTTCGGCCGGGCACGCGGCGGGGTGCTGTTCATCGACGAGGCGTATGCCCTCTCCCCCGAGGACGCCGGGCGCGACTTCGGCAAGGAGGCCATCGACACGCTGGTCAAGCTGATGGAGGACCAGCGGGACGCGGTGGTGGTGATCGTCGCGGGCTACACGGCCGAGATGGAGCGCTTCCTTTCCGTCAACCCCGGTGTGGCCTCGCGGTTCTCGCGGACGATCACCTTCGGGGACTACGGCCCCGAGGAACTGCTGCGGATCGTCGAGCAGCAGGCGGACGAGCACGAGTACCGGCTGGCTCAGGGCACTCCGGAGGCGCTGCTGAAGTACTTCACGGAGCTGCCGAAGGGCCCGGCCTTCGGCAACGGCCGCACCGCCCGGCAGACCTTCGAGGCGATGGTGGAACGGCACGCGGGCCGGGTCGCCCAGCTTCCCGACCCGAGCACCGACGACCTGACGCTGCTGTACGCGGAGGATCTGCCCGAACTCCCCTGAGCCGTCAGCCCGTCGGCTCGTCCCCCTCCCGGTCCGAGGGGCGCTGGGCGGGAAGGCCGGGGTGCAGGCGGGCGAGCAGGTGGGCCCGCGCGCGGGCGAAGGCGGGGTCGTCCTGGTAGTCGGAGTGACCGAGGATCGGGGCGGGCAGCGGGTGTTCGGGGGTGCGGCCGTAGGACCTGGGGTCGGCGAGCGGTTCGTGGTCCACCTGGGGCTCGCCGGGGACGCGGAGGGGGCCGCCGATGGGGTCGGTGGGGCGGTAGAGGTTGGTCCAGGGGCCGATGTCGCGGTGCAGCGCGGCCAGCGCGTCCGGCCCGAAGTGGGCGGGGAACCAGCGGCCGTAGAGGCGTTCCAGCGGTGAGCCGTAGGTCAGCAGGGCGACGCGTTCGCGGGTGGCGGGGGTGAGCTGCCAGGCCGCGGCGGCGACGAGGACGCTGCCCTGCGAGTGGCCGGACAGGACCAGGCGGCCGCCGGTGCGCTCGGTCCAGGTGGCCGTGCGCCAGGTGAGGTCGGGTACGGCGCGCTCGGCGTAGCAGGGCGGCGCGAAGGGGTGGGCGGCGCGCGGCCAGAAGGTGCCCACGTCCCACAGGATGCCTATGGTGCGCCGCGCGGAGGCGTCCTTGTAGGCGCGGCGGCCCCAGGTGACGAAGAGCAGCAGTCCGAGGCCGACCAGCCAGGAACCCAGCGCCTGCGCGGTCTCGGCGGCGATCCGGACCGGTTCGTCGGCACCCTGCGCGGCGCGCGCGGGCGGCAGTCCGGTGATCAGGGAACCGGTCAGGGCCGCCGCGCCGAACAGCAGAGTGGTGACGGCGACGACGGCGAGGAGCAGGGGGGCGCGGTCGGTGAGGCCGGCCATGGCGCGGGTGCGGGCGATGGCGCGGGTGCGGGCGGGGTCCTCGGGTTCGCCGGGGTGCTGGTCGCGGACACGCTCGCGTTCGGCGCGGGCGAGGCGTGCGACACGCGCTGCCAGCAGGGCGGTTGTGGCGAGCAGGACCACGAGCAGCGGGGGGATCGCGGACGCCTGCCAGGTCAGGGTGACGGGCGGTCCGGAGAGCGAGGAGCGGGTGCCGTCCAGCCAGTCGGCGACGCGCTGGGCGACCCCGCCGGAGGCCACTCCGCCCAGGGCGCAGGCGAGCAGTGCGACGGCCGGTCCGCCGAGGCCGCGCATGGCGGCGCGGGGGTCGGGGTTGCGGCGGTACAGGTCGTACGCGACGACGGCGAGCGCCACGGCGAGGACGCCCTGGATCAGCATGAGCGTGCCGAAGACGGGGTCGCCGGGGAGCCGCCCGGCGGAGTGCCAGTCGGGGCGGGACCAGCCGGCGTACAGCGCGGCGAGGAGCAGCAGGGCGAGGGCGCCGAGGGGCAGGCCGCGCACGAGGTGGCGGTCGGTCCTGGAGTCGAGGCGGGCCTCGCTGCGTCCCCGGCGGCAGACGACCAGGACGACGGTGAGCGCCCAGCCGAGCAGGGCCGCGCCGAGGATCAGGCCCAGGGTGTGGAGGAGGGCGGGGTGGTGGTCGCGGCGGAGAGCGGGGAAGGTGAGGGCGGCCGCGACGGTGAGCAGTCCGGCGGCGGTGTGGGCGGCGCGGAGCCGGGCGCCCAGGCGGCGGCCGTACCAGAAAC
Source organism: Streptomyces sp. NPDC026659 (assembly GCF_040638245.1). Taxonomy (NCBI): domain Bacteria; kingdom Bacillati; phylum Actinomycetota; class Actinomycetes; order Kitasatosporales; family Streptomycetaceae; genus Streptomyces; species Streptomyces sp. NPDC026659. Next base: position 228,730 of record NZ_JBEZXY010000008.1, read on the forward strand.
CGGGGCTGGCCAGGGCACCGGCGTTCGGGTCCGCCTCGGGGGCGCGGGCCATCGGGCGGTGGGACTCGTACGCGCTCCAGGTGCGGTGCGAGAGGTACCAGAGCAGGGCGGTCAGTGCGGTCGGCGCCAGGGCGGCGAGAGCGAGGCGGCGGCCGGGTGCGCTCCACCAGCCGTGGCCCGCGGGTGAGAGGAAGGCCAGCCAGGAGTGACGGCCGGAGCAGGCGGTGACGCCCGCGCACTGCCACGCGACCAGGTCGAGGGCAACCTCGCAGGCGGCGGCGACCAGCAGGACGGTGAGGGAGAGCGCGACCAGGCGGACGAGCAGGCCGTAGAGGCGGATGCTGCGGGTGCGCCCGGGGGCGGCGGGGCGCATCCAGTGGGCGAGGTTGACGACCATGAAGGGCAGGAGCAGCAGCCACAGGGCGCGGCTGGCGTTGCCGGAGGTGAGGTTGCACCAGACGTACGCCTCCCGGACCGGTTCGCCGCGGGATCTGCCGCCGGCCGTGGCGTCGTCGGGGGCCTCGGGTGGCCCGGCGTCCTCGGCGCGGCGGAAGACGGCGGCCGTGTCGTCGCCGGTGACGCGGACCGTGCGGGGGTCGCCGAGCATCTTCTCCGGGGTCGTGCCGCCGACCCCGTGCACCAGCAGTTCCAGGTCCGGGCGGGTCGCCGGGGGCGCCGTGGGGGAAGGCGCCGGTTCCGGCGCGGTGGTGTGCTTCTGCGCGCCTGCCACTGTTCGCTCGCATTCGTGTGACGCGGTCCGGGTGACGCGCACGGCGAGCGTTCCCGTGCGGGCTCCGTGCGAGGTTCCGTGCGGTTCCGAGCGGGGTTTCCGTGCCGTGCGGGAATCAGGTTCTCCGCTTCGGGCCCCGCGTACACCCGCCGTCACTTTTCGTTACCGAATCTTCCCGATTCGTGCGACGGCGGCCGGGGTGGGCGCGGCGCATATGTGGTCGCACCCCAGGTGGGCGTGGTGACAGCCGGTGGCGCGCCCTATGGGGCGGCGTGACAAGATGAAACGCCCGCACAGCTGCGGCCGGATGAAACGTCCTGGTCGGAGCAGGTGTGCCGGGCGTGTCGGACGAGTGTGGGGCGAAAGGACCGGAGCGTACGTGAGTGAGAATCAGAACCTCCTCGCGGAGCAGCGCCGCGCCCTGATCGTGGACGAGGTACGGCGCCGGGGCGGGGTACGGGTCAACGAACTGACCCGCAAGCTCGGTGTGTCGGACATGACGGTGCGCCGCGATCTGGACGCGCTGGCCCGTCAGGGTGTGCTGGAGAAGGTGCACGGCGGTGCGGTGCCGGTGATCGAGGCGAGCACGCACGAGCCGGGCTTCGAGGCCAAGTCGGGCCTGGAGCCGACCGCCAAGGAGGAGATAGCGCGGGCCGCGGCGCGGCTGGTCGCGCCGGGTGCCGCGGTGGCGCTGTCCGGAGGCACGACCACCTACGCGCTCGCCCGGCATCTGCTGGAGGTGCCGGACCTGACGGTGGTGACGAACTCGGTGCGCGTCGCGGACGTGTTCCACGCCGCCCAGCGGGTCTCGGGGCAGCGGCAGGGCGCGGCCACGGTGGTGCTGACCGGCGGGGTGCGCACACCGTCGGACTCGCTGGTGGGCCCGGTGGCCGACCGGGCGATCTCCGCGCTCCACTTCGATCTGCTGTTCCTCGGTGTGCACGGCATATCGGCCGAGGCGGGGCTGTCCACGCCGAACCTGGCGGAGGCCGAGACGAACCGGCGCCTCGTGCGCTCGGCGCGGCGTGTGGTGGTGGTCGCGGACCACACCAAGTGGGGGACGGTGGGCCTGAGTTCGTTCGCGACGCTGGACGAGGTGGACACCCTGGTCACCGACACGGGACTGCCCGCCGAGGCCCGCGCGGAGGTCTCCGAGCGGCTGCGGCGCCTGGTGGTGGCGGGCGAGCCGGACGTGGACGAGGGCGAGTCGGACGACACCGAGGAAGCCTGAGGGCACCTCGGCCTCGCGTCACCCGGCCGCGCCCGAGCGGCACCCTTCCGCTCACCCCGGCCGTGCCCGAGCGGCAGCGCCCCCGCTCAGTCCGGCCAGACCCCCGTAGCCAGCAGCGTCTCGATCGCGGCCGTGTACGGCGTGATGTCCAGCCCCTGTTCCTCCAGCCAGCTGTCCGAGTAGTACTTGTCCAGGTAGCGGTCGCCGGGGTCGCAGAGCAGGGTGACGACGCTGCCGGTGCGCCCCGCCGCCACCATCTCGGAGACGATCTTCAGCGCGCTCCACAGGCCGGTCCCGGTCGAGCCGCCCGCCTTGCGGCCGATGGCCCGCTCCAGCGCGCGTACGGCGGCCACACTCGCCGCGTCCGGCACCTTCATCATCCGGTCGATGGCGCCGGGCACGAAGCTCGGTTCCATGCGCGGCCGTCCGATGCCCTCGATGCGTGAGCCGCAGTCGCAGGTGACGTGTGCGTCGCCGGTGGTCCAGCCCTCGAAGAAGCAGGAGTTCTCCGGGTCGGCGACGCAGACCCGGGTGTCGTACTGCATGTAGTGGACGTAGCGGGCCAGCGTCGCGGAGGTGCCGCCGGTCCCGGCGGTGGCGACGATCCAGGCGGGCACCGGGAAGCGTTCCAGGGCCAGTTGGCGGAAGGTGGACTCGGCGATGTTGTTGTTGCCGCGCCAGTCGGTGGCGCGCTCGGCATAGGTGAACTGGTCCATGAAGTGGCCGCCGGTCTCGGCCGCGAGGCGCGCCGACTCCTCGTACATGGTGCGCGGGTCGTCCACGAAGTGGCAGCGGCCGCCGTGGAATTCGATGAGTCGGCACTTCTCCGCGCTGGTGGTGCGCGGCATGACGGCGATGAACGGGACGCCGATCAGGCTCGCGAAGTACGCCTCGGAGACGGCGGTCGAGCCGCTGGACGCCTCGATGACCGGACGGTCCGGACGGATCCAGCCGTTGCAGAGGCCGTAGAGGAAGAGGGAGCGGGCGAGGCGGTGCTTGAGGCTGCCCGTCGGGTGGGTCGACTCGTCCTTCAGATACAGGTCGATGCCCCAGTGCTCGGGCAGCGGGAAGCGCAGCAGATGCGTGTCGGCCGAGCGATTCGCGTCCGCCTGGACTTTCCTGACGGCCTCTTTCAGCCAGTCGCGGTAGGCCGCGTCGCTGCGGTCGACGTCGAGGGTGGCCCCGGCCCGGGCCGGTGGGGTGGTGCTCACGGCGAGGCTCCTTACGCGGTCGCGCCGACGGCGCCCCGCGCGGCCGGCACCTCGATCATAGGCACCTCCCGTCACGCTTCTCACCTGCATCAACGCATCTTTCAGCCACCCAAAGGAAGCCTGGGGCACACCCGTACGGGGAGCGTGGGGGCGCATTGGCGTGAGTACTCCCGGCGCTCGCAGCGCACGCCCTCCGCACTCTGGTGCTCCGGTGCTCGCGGGGGCAGACTGCGAACGGCAGGCGTCGGCGCCCGGCAGGCGGAACCCGACACGCGGAACGAGCGCACGGCACGCGGTCGACGAACGACACGCGGACGATCGGACGGCACGCGCAGGAGGGGACGACGAGGATGGCGGAGCCCGAGTTCACGGCGAGAGGCGTGCGCATCGGCAAGGGGCTGCGCTCGCTCACCCGGGCCGGGAAGGTCCGGATCAGCGACGGCAGGGTGGAGCTGCTCAACAGCTACGACAGCGAGATCGACAGCGCGCCGGTCCAGGAGGTCCGCGCCTCCAAGCCGTGGTTCGCGCCGGACGACCGCGCGCGGGCCGAGCTGGACGGCCGGCGCTACGAGCTGACCCTCGGCGAGCAGGACCCGGCGCCGGGCGAATCGGGCCCGCCCGCGGCCCGGCGCTTCATCGACGCGGTGCGCCGCGCGGCCCGACACGGCGACTGACCTGCGTGCCGCCGCGGCGAGTTGCGGGAGGGCGGGCACTGCGTCACGCTGATCTCACGTCACTCTGGGTTTACCTGAGGTAACGCTGAGGTCCAGCCCGCCGGCCGCGCAATCGGGCCGCCTCCTGGACGCGGGCGCCCTCCTGGATTTCCGTTGTTCTCCGTGTTCTTCCGGTTCCTTCCGGACCTCACATCGGGGAGTCGCAGCCGTGATCAGTCACCCCAACAGGCACTGCACGGTGGAGCTCCAAGCCCTGCCGTCGCGGATCGGACAGGTCCGCAGAATCGTCTCTGCGCAGTTGCGCTACTGGCATCTGGACCCCCTCATCGACCGCGCCGCACTGGGCGTGACCGAGCTGCTGAGCAACGTCCACCGACATGCGCGGCCCGACAAGTCGTGCACCGTCGAACTGGAGCTGCTCCCCGACCGTCTCACCGTGTCGGTACGGGACCGCGATCCGCGGCTGCCCGTGGTGGCCGACGCGGCCGACGCGGCCGACACACTCGAACTGGCGCCCCTCGCCACCTGCGGGCGGGGCCTCGCCATGGTCGCGGCCGTCAGCGAGAGCTGGGGAGCGCGCCCGGACGGCGACAGCGGCAAGGTCGTGTGGTTCACGCTGGCCGCCACCGTCGTGGAACCCGCCCGGCCGACCCGTACCCCGCTCCGCACGGCGGAGCCGCGGGCCGCGTCCCGCGCCGCCGAACCGCGCCCGGCACCGGTCGGCCCGGTCACTCCGGTCACCCCCGTCACTCCGGTGACGCCGGACCCGGTCCCGGCGCCCCTCCCGGTCACGCCGGTGACTCCGGCGCCCGCGCCGGTACGTCCCGCACCGGAGCCCGCGTTGGCGTCCGCGTCCGCCGGTCCCGTGGCGGAGCCTGCCCTCGCCGTCACGCCCATCGGCGCCGCATCCGTCGGCCCCGAGCCCGCGCCGGCGTCCACACCTGCCCTGGCCCAGACCACGGTGGCCACCGCTCCCGCCCGGTCGGCCGTTCCCGGCTGACCGGGCGGTGACCTCCCCGGTACGGCGGCGGGGCGGCGGGTGTCGATGACCCGCCGCCCCGCCGCTCCGCCGCGCGGGCACGCCCAGGACGCGGCTCGGCAACTCCCCATGAACACTCAGCCGTTGCCCACGGGCACTCAGCCCTTGCCCACGGACCCGAACCTCTCGTCCAGCACGGACAGCCTGCGCCAGTACTCGTCCTCGTCGATCTCGCCGGAGGCGAAGCGGCGGCCGAGCACCGCGAGCGGCGAGTCGCCCAGGGGGCGCCCGGACTCCATCGGACGCCAGGGGGCACCCCGCCCACGCCAGGCCGTACGGCGCAGGACCGTGACGGCCCCCACCACCACGGCCGCCCAGATCAGCGGGAAGAACAGAATCCAGGGGCCGGGTCCGCCGCCGTCCCAGTTCGCCAGGGTCTCCATCTCGGGCTCATCTCCTCGGTCGAGCACATCCATCGGGTGATGTTCCGAGACTCCCTCCGCGAGGGGGTCGGGGTCGTCGTGCGGCGGGCGGCAGTGCGCGTACGACGCCGGGAGTACGACTCCGGAAACCAGGCCCGACCCGGCCGTCTGTACCTATTGGTAGGTACAGTGTCCGCATGAGCACCTCCGAGCGACTGATCGAGTCCACCCGCGAGCTGCTGTGGGAGCGCGGCTACGTCGGCACGAGCCCCAAGGCGATCCTGGAGCGTTCGGGAGCCGGGCAGGGCAGCATGTACCACCACTTCCGCGGCAAGCAGGATCTCGCCCTGGCCGCGATCCGCCGGACCGCCGACGAGCTGGGCGCCACCGCCGAGCGGATCTTCGACGGCCCCGGGACGCCGTACGAGCGGATCGAGGCGTATCTGCTGCGCGAGCGCGACGTGTTGCGCGGCTGTCCGGTCGGGCGGCTGACCATGGACCCCGAGGTGATCGCCAGTGACGAACTGCGCGCCCCGGTGGACGAGGTCATCGCGCGGATTCGCGGACGGATCGCCGGGCTCGTCGAAGAGGGCAAGCGGCAGGGGCAGTTCGCGCCCTCCCTGGACGGCGAGGAGATCGGCGCCGCCGTGCTCGCGACCGTGCAGGGCGGCTACGTCCTGGCGCGGGCCTCCGGCTCGCCCGAGGCGTTCGACACGGGCGTACGCGGCCTGCTCGCGCTGCTCGCACCCCCGACTTCCGCCGCTCGGAACTGACTTGTCACCGGCTCACCGAGAGGACCGCCCGTGCACGCCCTGCAGTACGAGGTCACCCTGCCCGCCGACTACGACATGGCAGTGATCCGCGACCGTGTCGACCGGCTCGGGCATCTGCTGGACGACTGGGACGGCCTCGGTATCAAGGCCTATCTGATACGCGAACGCGGCCGGTTCGGCTCGCCCGTCAACCAGTACGCGCCCTTCTACCTCTGGAACTCCTTCGACGGCATGAACCGCTTCCTGTGGGGCGGCGGTTTCCAGGGGCTCTCGAACGACTTCGGGCGGCCGCCGGCGCGGCAGTGGACGGGCCTCGCGTACGAGCGCGGACCGGCCGCCTCTTCGTCCGCCGCGTTCGCGGTCCGGCACCGGCAACCGGTGCCGGAGGGCGTGGAGTTGGGCGCCTTCATGGAGGCGGCCGTCGCGGGGGCGGTACGGCTCGCGGGCGAGGACGGTGCCGTACTGGCGGCCGCGGCCGTGGACGCGCACCGCTGGGAGTTGGTGCACTTCTCGCTGTGGGACCACGAATCACCCAAGGCGGAGGGGGACTTGTTCCAGGTGCGGCACCTGTCCGCGCCCGGACTCGACCGGCTCCCGCGCGGCAGGCAGTGGTAGCCGCGCGGTTGACGGAACGTCAGCCGAGCGTGCCCAGCGGGTCGTCCAGCACCGGCTGCCAGGCGAGTTCGGCCGCGCCGACCAGGCTGTCGTGGTCCAGGGTGCAGGGGAGGATGGGCACGCCGCCACTCTGACCGCCCCAGAGGCTGCGCTCGGCGACCACCGCGCGGAGCCGGTCGGGGTCGGCCTCCAAGAGGGTGCGGTGTAGTCCGCCGAGGATGATGCGGTCCGGGTTGAGGATGTTGACCAGACCGGCGAGTCCCAGGCCGAGGCGGTCGATCAGGGTCTCGGCGGCACGGCGTACTGCCGGTTCGTCGTAGCGGGTGCGCAGCAGGTCGGTCGCCTGCTGGAGCAGGGAGACCTCGGGGCCCGGGTCGAGGCCCGCCTCGACCAGCAGGGCCAGTGGGTCGGCCTCGACGTCGAGACAGCCCCGGCTGCCGCAGTGGCAGGGGCGGCCCTCGGGGTTGACGGTGAGGTGTCCGACCTCCAGGGCGAGGCCCGAACTGCCGGTGTGCAGACGGCCGTCGAGGACCAGGGCCCCGCCGACGCCCCGGTGTCCGGTGGCGACACAGAGCAGGTCCCGGGCGCCCTGTCCCGCGCCGTGCCGGTGCTCGGCGAGGGCCGCGAGGTTGACGTCGTTGCCCGCGAAGGCGGGGCCGGTGATCCCGGCGGCGCGCACGCACTCCACGAAGATCCGGCGCACCGGCTCGCCCACGGGCCAGGCCAGGTGCAGCGGGTTGAGGGCCAGCCCGTCGGGCTCGGCGACGGCGGAGGGCACGGCGAGTCCGGCACCGACACAGCGGCGGCCGGTCGCGCGCAGCAGCTCCGCGCCCGCCTCGACGACGGTTCCGAGCACCTTGGCCGGGTCGGCGTCCACGGTCTCGCAGCCGGGCGTGGTGGCCACGATCCGGCCGCCGAGGCCGACCAGCGCGGCCCGGAAGCCGTCGGCGTGGATCTGCGCCGCGAGCGCGACCGGGCCGTCCTCGGCGACCTCGAGCCGGTGCGAGGGGCGCCCCTGGGAGCCCGAGGCCGCGGCGGGCCGCGCGTCGACCCGGATGAGGCCCAGCGCCTCCAGCTCGGCGGCGACCGCCCCGGCCGTGGCGCGGGTGACGCCCAGCTCGGCGGTGAGGACGGCACGCGTCGGCGCCCGGCCCGTGTGCACCAGCTCCAGCGCGGGGCCGAGGGCGCCGCGCCCACGGTCGAGACGCGCTCTCGTGGTGGTCTCTTCCCCCGCCTTCCGGGGCTCCGCCATGCCGCTCATGAGGGCGAGTCTCCCATGATCCGGGCCGCTCGTGGCGGGGTGCGCTCACCCGGCGGAGGACGCCAGTCCACTCACCCGCAGTGTGATGTTCAACCGCCCGGTGAGCCCCAGCCCGGAAGGTGCCGTACCCGGCCGTACGCGCGGCACACCGTGGTACGCGAGCCGGGAGGGCCCGCCGAAGACGAACAGGTCCCCGCTCCGCAGGTCCACGTCGGTCCAGGGCCGGTTCCGGGTCCCTGTGTTGCCGAAGCGGAACACGCAGGTGTCCCCGAGGCTCAGCGACACCACCGGCGCGTCGGAGCGCTCGTCGGCGTCACGGTGCATCCCCATGCGGGCGTCCGCGTCGTAGAAGTTGATCAGTGCGATGTCGTACGGCTCTCCCGGGAGCGCGGCCGGGCCCAGCGCGTCGGCGACGGCTCGGCGGGCCAGTTCGTCCAGCCGGGCCGGGAAGGGCTTCACCGGGGAGCCGTCGCCGTCGACCGCCGTGAGGGCGTAGCCGTAGGGGTACCAGTGGTGGCCGAGGCAGACCTGCCGGGCGGTCATCGTGCCGCCGCCGGGGGTGCGCACCGTGCGCAGCCCGGCCGGTGGACGCGCCCACTCGCGGCAGGAGGCGAGGAGCGCGCGCTGCTCGTCCGCGTCCAGCCAGTCCGGGACGTGCACGGCGCCCGGGGCGACCGCGTCCCGCTCGCGGGGGGAACAGTTCCGCGTCCATGCGTCCCATCCTGCCCGACGGGTTCACGCGTCCCGTCCTGCCCGACGGCCGACCCGACCTTGCCTGAGCTGCGGCTCGGCTAGCCTGGTGGGCGATGAACGACCGTATGACGACTCCGTGGGGCGAGCTCGACCTGTCCCGCTTCCCCGACGACCCCCGCGACCGGCTGCGTGCCTGGGACGCCTCCGACGCCTATCTGCTGCGGCATCTGGCCGAGGAAGGGGTGGACCTGTCGGGCGAGGTCGTCGTCCTGGGCGACCGCTGGGGCGCACTGGCGACGGCGCTCGCCCCGCACCGGCCCGCGCAGATCACCGACTCCCACCTGGGCCAGGAGGCGACCCGCGCGAACCTGGCGCGGGCCGGTGTCGAGCCCGGTGCGGTGCGCCTGCTGACCACGCAGGACCCGGTGCCGGAGCGGGTGGACGTCCTGCTCGTGCGCGTGCCGAAGAGCCTGGCGCTCCTGGAGGACCAGCTCCACCGGCTGGCCCCCGCCGTGCACGCGGGGACGGTGATCGTCGGCACCGGCATGGTGAAGGAGATCCACACCTCCACGCTCCAGCTGTTCGAGCGGATCCTGGGCCCGACCCGCACGTCACTGGCGCGGCAGAAGGCCCGGCTGATCTTCTGCACCCCCGACCCGTCGCTCGCGCGGCCCGCGAACCCGTGGCCGTACGAGTACGCGCTGGAGGAGGGCATCGGCGCCGTCTCGGGACGCCCGGTCGTCAACCACGCGGGCGTGTTCTGCGCCGACCGGCTGGACATCGGCACCCGGTTCTTCCTCGGGCACCTGCCGGCTCCGCGCGGCCGCCGAATCGTGGACCTGGGCTGCGGCAACGGCGTGGTGGGTACGGCGATGGCGCTGGCCGACCCGGACGCCGAGGTGCTGTTCGTGGACGAGTCGTTCCAGGCGGTCGCCTCGGCCGAGGCCACGTACAAGGCCAACGGGGTGCCGGGGCATGCCGAGTTCCGGGTCGGGGACGGTCTTGCCGGGGTGGCGCCGGGCAGTGTGGATGTGGTGCTGAACAACCCGCCGTTCCACTCCCACCAGGCGACGACGGACGCGACGGCCTGGCGGATGTTCACCGGGGCCGAGCGCGCGCTGCGGCCGGGCGGTGAGCTGTGGGTGGTCGGGAACCGGCATCTGGGCTACCACGTGAAGCTGAAGCGGCTGTTCGGGAACTGTGAACTGGTCGCGAGCGACCCGAAGTTCGTGGTGCTGAAGGCCGTCAAGAACGGCTAGTGGGTGCCGTGCCGAGGACGCCGATGATCCGGGCGACCTCGGCGGCCATCGCCTCCCGGCCCGCGCCGAGGTAGCCACGGGAGTCGACGGCCCCGGGGCGTTCGGTGAGATGGCGGCGGACGGCTCCGGTCAGGGCCGCGTTGAGCGCGGTGCCGACGTTGACCTTGCCGATGCCGCCAGCGACCGCTCCGGCCAGCGCGTCGTCCGGCACGCCGGAGGAACCGTGCAGGACGAGCGGGACGGGCAGGACGGCCGAGAGCCGTCGCAGCAGCGTCTGGTCGAGGGTGGCGGTGCGGGTGGTCATGGCGTGCGCGCTGCCGATGGCCACCGCGAGGGCGTCCACTCCGGTGTCCGCGACGAATGCGAACGCCTCGTCGGGATCGGTACGGGCGCCCGGCGCGTGCGCGTCCAGCGGCGGCCTCCCGCCCTTGCCGCCGATCTGCCCCAACTCGGCCTCGATCCAGAGCCCTTGGCCGTGAGCCCAGATGGCCGCGGCACGGGTGGCGGCGAGGTTGTCGGCGTACGGCAGGCCGGAGGCGTCGTACATCACCGAACTGAATCCGGCCTCCGGGGCCCGGCGCAACAGGTCGTCGTCCTGGACGTGGTCGAGGTGCAACGCGACGGGTACGGAGGCGTGTTCGGCGGCCGCGCGCGCGGCTCGGGCCAGCGGCAGCAGTCCGCCCGTGCGGAACGTGACGGTGTTCTCGCTGACTTGGAGGACCACGGGCGCCCGCGCTGTCTCGGCGCCGGCGACGACGGCCTCGATGTGTTCCAGGGTGACGATGTTGAAGGCGGCGACGGCGGAGCCGGAGCGGGCCGCCCGGGTGATCAGTTCACCGGTGGTGGCGAGGGGCACGGTGTCTCCCTTCCGGTGCCGTCAGGGGGCGAGGATCACCGAGCGGGTGAGGTGGCGCGGCCGGTCGGGGTCGAGTTCCCGGACGGCGGCGACGGCGAGGGCGAGCCGCTGGGCGCGGACGAGTTCGGCGAGCGGGTCGAGGGTGCCGTCGATCCAGCGGGCGCCGGTGCGGCGGACCTGCTCGGCGAGACCGTCGGGAGCCGGGCCGAACATCCAGGTGGCGGTGCCCGAGGTGCTGACACTGACCGGCCCGTGCCGGTACTCCATCGCCGGGTACGCCTCGGTCCAGGACAGTGACGCCTCGCGCATCTTGAGCGCGGCCTCCTGGGCGAGTCCGGTGGTCCAGCCACGGCCGAGGAAGGTGAACTCCTCGCAGTGAGCGAGCCCTTCGGGCAGCGGAGACGCGAGCGCGGTGCGCGCGTCCGTGACGACGGCGGGGGTGTGCAGGCCGAGGTGGGCGCGCAGCAGGGTGAGCACGGTGGTGGCGAACCGGGTCTGCACGACGGAGCGTTCGTCGGCGAAGTCGAGGACGATCAGGTCGTCGGCGACCTCCTTGACGGGGGTGGCCGGATCGGCGGTGATCGCGGTGGTCGGCGTACTCAACTCGGCGAGGAGGGAGAGCACTTCGGTGGTGGTGCCGGAGCGGGTGAGGGCGATGACGCGGTCATAGGCGCGTCCGCGCGGGAACTCCGAGGCGGGGAAGGCGTCCGTCTCCCCCTGCCCGGCGGCCTCGCGCAGGGCCGCCGCGGACTGGGCCATGAAATACGAGGTGCCGCAGCCGGTGATCGCCACGCGCTCCCCCGGCGCGGGCAACACATCGGCGTACCGGGCCACTTCGACGGCCGCGCGGGTCCAGCACTCGGGCTGGCTGTTCAGCTCGTGCTCGGCATGGCTCATGCCACGTCCTCCCCCTTGCTGATCGCTCCCGACGGTACAGCGGCCGTTCGCGCGCCTTCAAGGAGCGTGCGCGGTACGGCGGTTCAGCCGGGCCGTACGACTCGCTCAGCCGAGCCAGCCAGGCCGCACGAGCCCGGACTCGTAGGCGAGGACGACGAGTTGGGCCCGGTCGCGGGCGCCGATCTTGACCATGGCGCGGCTGACGTGGGTCTTGGCGGTGAGCGGGCTGACGACCAGGCGGCGGGCGATCTCCTCGTTGGACAGGCCGATGCCGACGAGTGCCATCACCTCGCGCTCCCGTTCGGTGAGGCGGCCGAGGGCGTCGGCGGTGGCCGGTTCCTTGGAGCGGGCGGCGAACTCCGCGATCAGCCGGCGGGTGACGCCGGGCGACAGCAGGGCGTCCCCGTCGACCACGGCCCGTACCGCGCGCACGAGTTCGTCCGGCTCGGTGTCCTTGACGAGGAAGCCGGAGGCGCCTGAGCGGATCGCCTCGAAGACGTACTCGTCGAGTTCGAAGGTGGTCAGCATGATCACCTTGACGTCGGCGAGGGCGGGGTCCCCGGTGATGCGCCGGGTCGCGGCCAGACCGTCCAGCACCGGCATGCGGATGTCCATCAGGACGACGTCGGGCCTCAGTTCGCGCACCCGGCGCAGTGCCTCCGCGCCGTCGGCCGCCTCCCCGGCGATCACGATGTCCGGCTGTGCGCCGAGCAGCGCCCCGAACCCGGCCCGGACGAGGGACTGGTCGTCGGCGAGCAGGACCCGGATCACGGCGTCTCCCTTGTCCGCGCGGGAAGGACGGCGAGCACGCGGAAGCCTCCGTCGGCGCGCGGTCCGGCCTCGATGGTGCCGCCCAGCGCGGCGGCGCGCTCGCGCATCCCGGCGAGTCCGTTGCCGGTGCCGCCCGCGTCGGCGCCGGTGGCGGGCCCGTCGTCGTCCACGGTGAGGCGCAGCTCGTCCGCGCCCTGTGCGAAGCGTACGCGCGCGTGCCGGGAGCCCGAGTGGCGTACGACGTTGGTGAGGGCCTCCTGGAGGATGCGGAAGGCGGCCAGGTCGGCGCCGGGCGGCAGGTTCGGGGGCGCGCCCCGGACCTCGACGGTGAGTCCGGCGGCGGCCGCCTGCTCGACCAGTTCGGGCAGCCGGTCGAGACCGGGAGCGGGGGCGCGCGGGGCGGCGCCGGGGGCGCGCAGGGTGTCGAGGACCTGGCGCACCTCGCCGAGCGCCTCCTTGCTGGCGGCCCGGATGGTGGTGAGCGCGGTGCGGGCCTGCTCGGGGTCCTTGTCGAGGAGCGCGAGGCCCATACTGGCCTGGACGTTGATGACGGAGATGCTGTGCGCGAGCACGTCGTGCAGTTCGCGGGCGATCCGCAGCCGTTCCTCGTCGGCGCGGCGCTGGGCGGCGCGGGCGCGGTCCGCGCGTTCGCGCGCCCACTGTTCGCGCCGGACCCGGGCCAGTTCGGCCACGGCGACCACGGCCGCGACCCAGGTGGCGGCGACGATCTCCTGCCCGGCGCTCGCGCCGGAGTCCCCGGCCGGCGGGAGGTAGCGGTGGAGCCAGAGCGCGATCAGCAGATGCCCCGCCCAGAGCAGGCCGAGCGCGGCCCACGCGGCACGCCGGTGCCCGGCAACGGCCGCGCTGAAGCAGCCGACCGCGACGGTCAGGAACACGGGCCCGTAGGGATAGCCCGCGGCCAGGTAGGCCAGGGTGATGACAGAGGTGGCGAAGGCGACGGCCACCGGATGGCGGCGCCGCCACAGCAGGACGGCCGAGGCGGCGACCAGCAGCACGCGCCCGGCGACGTCCGGTGCTTCGCGGTGCGGCTGGGCGTGCGCGGCGAAGGACGATCCGGCGAGCACGACGGCGGTGATGAGCAGGGTGGAGAGCCAGGGCCACCGGGCGGCCCGGGTACCGGACTCGGGGTCGCCGTCGTTCCGGTGCCACCAGGGCGGTCCGTACCGCCACCACCCGGGTCCGTGCTGCTCTTCCATGCCTGCCACGCTAGACGCCGCCGGGGTGCGCGGGCGTCGGCCGAGCGTGGTGATCACGGGTACTCCCCGGGGAGTACGGCAAGCGGCCCCGAGGAGTACGGAAGACCGGGCCGAGGGGCCCTCACGCCCCCGTCAGCCCCACGCCCTCCCCCAGCCGCCCCGCCGCGTACCGGAAGAGCTCCGCGCGGTCGGTCACCATCCTGTTGAACTGCCCGAACACCTCGAACCCGACCAGTCCGAACAGCTGGGACCAGGCCGCCACCAGCGCGGGCGCGGCCTCGGGCGGCAGGGCCGGGGAGATGTCGGCGGAGAGGCGTTCGGCCTCGGGGCGCAGCTCGGCGGGCAGGGGCGGGAGCGGGGTGCCGGTGCCGTCCCGGTGGGCGTCGCCGACGATGCCGACGAGGAGCAGTCCGACCCGGGAGGCGGCGGGGACGGTGGTCGGGGGCGCGGCGTAGCCGGGTACGGGTGAGCCGTAGATGAGCGCGTACTCGTGGGGGTGGTCGAGCGCCCAGGCCCGTACCGCCTCGCAGACGGTGGTCCAGCGGTGCAGCGGGGCCGTGTCGTCCGGGAGGGCCGCGTGGGCGGTCTCGGCGGCCTCGCCGAGGGAGTCGTAGGCGTCGATGATCAGGGCGGTGAGCAGGTCGTCGCGGCTCGGGAAGTAGCGGTAGAGCGCGGAGGAGACCATGCCCAGCTCGCGTGCCACGGCCCGCAGGGAGAGCTTGGCGGCGCCCTCGGCGGCGAGCTGTCTGCGGGCCTCGTCCTTGATGGCGGCGGTGACCTCGGTCCTGGCCCGCGCGCGGGCGCCCTGTGTGCTGCTCATGCGACGAGTCTGCCATGGAACGAGAGCGGTGCCCACAAAAGAGAGCATCGCTCTTGCGCGAGAGCACCGCTCTCGGCACACTGGAGGAAAGCGAGAGCACCGCTCTCCCACAGCATGGGGGTCGTCATGTCGTCTTCGTCGTCGCCGTACTACATCCAGGGCAGTCCGATGGCCGTCCGCTTCAACAACGTCATCGGCCGGCTCGCCCGGTACGGACTCAGCTTCGCGGGCAGCGCCGAGCTGTCGGTGCGGGGCCGCAAGAGCGGCGTCATGCAGCGCATCCCGGTCAACCCGCACACCTACGAGGGCGGGCAGTATCTGGTCTCCGCGCGCGGCCACTCCCAGTGGGTGCGCAACATGCGGGCGGCGGGCGGCGGGGAGCTGCGGGTCGGCCGGAAGGTGCGCACGTTCACGGCGGTGGAACTGCCGGACGCCGAGAAGGTGGCCGTCGTACGGACCTACCTGGAGCGCTGGGGCTGGCAGGTGGACACGTTCTTCGCGGGCGTGACCGCCAAGTCCTCCGACGCGGAGATCCTGGCGGCCGCCCCCGACCATCCGGTGTTCCGGATCACCGTCGCGGACTGACGGTTCCTTCGAAACCGGTCACGGCGTCCTCGGCGCCGGTCACGGCGTCCTCGGCTGCCCGTCACTCATCGGCTGCCCGCCGCTCATCGACGAGGTCCTCGTCCGCGTCCGCCAGGTCCGCCGCGTGCCCCCGGTCGAGGAGGGCGATGGTGCGCTGGGCGAGCGGGCGGGACCTGACCATCTCGCCGAGCGAGGACGCGCCGCTCGTGATGTCCCTGAACGCCCTCCAGGCCGGGCGGAAGCCGGTCAGGCCGGCGTGGAACAGCCCGGGACGGCGCTCGAACGCGGCCAGCAGCCGCTTGCCGACGCTCATCTCCACCCCGAGGCCCGCCTTGACGGCGAAGGCGTAGTTCAGCGCCTGACGGCGGGTGTCCACCGCGTCGTGGGCCTCGGCGATGCGCACCGCCCACTCCCCCGCGAGCCGGCCCGAGCGCAGCGCGAAGGAGATGCCCTCACGGGTCCACGGCTCGAGAAGTCCCGCCGCGTCGCCGCAGACCAGCACCCGGCCCCGGGAGAGCGGGGAGTCCTCGGCGCGGCAGCGGGTCAAGTGCCCGGAGGAGACGCTCGGTTCGAACCCGGCGAGGCCGAGCCGGGCGACGAAGTCCTCCAAGTACCGCTTGGTGGCGGCGCCTTCGCCGCGCCGGGAGATCACGCCGACGGTCAGGGTGTCGCCCTTGGGGAAGACCCAGCCGTAACTGCCGGGCAGCGGGCCCCAGTCGAGGAGCACCCGGCCCTTCCAGTCCTCGGCGACGGTGTCCGGCACCGGGATCTCCGCCTCCAGGCCGAGGTCGACCTGGTCCATCTTGACGCCGACGTGGGCTCCTATCCGGCTGGCGCTGCCGTCGGCGCCGACGACCGCGCGGGCCAGGACCGTCTCGCCGCCCTGGAGCACCACGGCGACCGTGCGCCGGTCCGGGACCGCCGAGCCGTGCTGCTCGACGCGCTGCACGGTGGCGCCGGTGCGCAGTTCGGCGCCCGCCTTCTGCGCGTGCTCGACCAGCTGCTGGTCGAACTCGGGCCGGTTGATGAGCCCGAACAGCATCTGCTTCGAGCGCCGGGTGCGGGTGAAGCGGCCGTTGTGCGTGAACGTGACCGCGTGCACCCGGTCCTTGAGGGGCAGTTCGAAGCCGGGCGGCAGCGCGTCGCGGGAGGGGCCGATGATGCCGCCGCCGCAGGTCTTGTAGCGGGGCAGTTCGGCCTTCTCCAGCAGGAGCACCCGCCGTCCCGAGACCGCCGCCGCGTAGGCGGCCGAGGCCCCCGCGGGTCCCGCGCCCACCACGACGACGTCCCAGACCCGCTGCACGCCGTCCGCCGAAGAGTTCTCGCCGCTCACGATGGTCTACCGCTCCGATCCAGCCGATGCCGCTCTCCCGGGCTCCCGGCCGCACCGGAGCGGGGAAACCCATGTCATCCGGCATCCTACGGCGATCACCGCCGAGGCCCACTGTGGGAGGATCGGGGGTATCCCAGCAGTTCAACGTCGCGTAAACAGCGTCGCACCCACGAGGAGCGTGCCCCATGCCGTCGATTCCGGTCGCCGAGACCGTCGCCTCGCTCATGCCCCGCGCCAAGGCGGAGCTGACCGAGCTGGTCGCCTTCAAGTCGGTGGCGGACTTCGCGCAGTTCCCGAAGAGCGAGAGCGAGGGCGCCGCGAACTGGATCGCGGACGCGCTGCGCGCCGAGGGCTTCACCGACGTGGCGCTGCTCGACACCCCGGACGGCACCCAGTCCGTGTACGGCTACCTGCCCGGTCCCGAGGGCGCGAAGACCGTCCTGCTCTACGCCCACTACGACGTGCAGCCGCCGCTGGACGAATCCGCGTGGACGACTCCGCCGTTCGAGCTGACCGAGCGGAACGGCCGCTGGTACGGACGCGGCAGCGCCGACTGCAAGGGCGGCCTGATCATGCACCTGCTGGCGCTGCGCGCCCTCAAGGCGGACGGCGGTGTCCCGGTCGGCGTCAAGGTGATCGTGGAGGGCTCGGAGGAGCAGGGCACCGGCGGTCTGGAGCGCTACGCCGAGCAGCACCCCGAGCTGCTCACGGCGGACGCCATCGTCATCGGCGACGCGGGCAACTTCCGCGTCGGCCTGCCGACCGTGACCAGCACCCTGCGCGGCATGACGCTGGTCCGCGTCCAGGTCGACACCCTCACCGGGAACCTGCACTCGGGCCAGTTCGGCGGCGCCGCCCCGGACGCGCTCGCCGCGCTGATCCGGGTCCTGGACTCGCTGCGCGCCGAGGACGGCTCGACCACGGTGGACGGCCTCGCCGCCGCGGAGCACTGGGACGGTCTGGAGTACACCGAGGAGCAGTTCCGCTCGGACGCCAAGGTGCTCGACGGGGTCGGCCTGATCGGCGACGGCTCGGTGGCGGACCGCATCTGGGCCCGTCCCGCCGTCACGGTCCTCGGCATCGACTGCCCGCCGGTCGTCGGCGCCACCCCGTCGGTGCAGTCGACCGCCCGCGCGCTGATCAGCCTGCGCGTGCCGCCGGGCACGGACGCCGCCGAGGCCTCCAAGCTGCTCCAGGCCCACCTGGAGACCCACGTGCCGTGGGGCGCCCGGGTCACCACCGAGCAGATCGGCAGCGGCCAGCCCTTCCGCGCCGACACCACCAGCCCGGCCTACCAGGCGATGGCCACCGCCATGGCCGCCGCCTACCCCGGCGAGACCATGCAGTACGCCGGCCAGGGCGGCTCCATCCCCCTCTGCAACACCCTCGCCGCCCTCTACCCCCAGGCCGAGATCCTCCTGATCGGCCTCAGCGAGCCCGAGGCCCAGATCCACGCGGTCGACGAGAGCGTCTCCCCCGAGGAGCTGGAGCGCCTCTCGATCGCCGAGGCGCTGTTCCTCCAGGAGTACGCGGCGAACTGACCCGCCTTCCGACGGCCCCCGGCGCGCGATGTCGCCGGGGGCCGCTCCCTTACGCCTCGTACAACCGCCCGAGCAGCCGCAGGAGCTGACGGCTCTCTTCGGCGCCTAGCGGTGCCAGGAGGTCGGCGTTGGCTTGCTCGGCCAGCTCCGCGCAGCGCTCCAGGGTCTTCAGCCCCGCCGGGGTCACCCGCACCGCGTTCTTGCGCCGGTCTCCGGGGTCGGGTTCGCGCACCGCGAGTCCGGCGTCCTCCAGGTGATTGAGCACCAGGACCACGTCCTTGGCGTCGAAGCCGAGACGGCGCACCAACTCCGCCTGGGCGAGCGGCCCGTACTCGGCGACCGCCGCGAGCACCGCGTGCTGCGGCAGCTTCAGCCCCTCCCCGGCGATCGCCTCGGCGACCAGCCTCCGCCCTCGCGCGGCCACCCGCCCCAGCAGCCAGCTCGGCATGGACTGGATGTGGGCGAGAGGGCCCGGGCCTTCGGTGCGCGTCATGGCGGCAGCGTAGCCAGAATTCATTGGACTTCCCAACGATGCCCTCTCTAGCCTCAATTCCGTTGGACTTCCCAACGACTTGATGCCTGGAGGTGTCCATGCGCCGCGTCCGGTACGAGGTGAACGGCGGTCCGGAGGTTCTGTTCGCCGAGGAGGTGTCCGCTCCCGAGCCGGGACCGGGCGAGCTGCTGGTGCGTACCGAGGCGATCGGGGTCACGCTGCCCACCGTTCGCAAGGTGCGAGAGGGGACGGAGGCGGGACCGCTGGGGGGCGACGTGGCGGGGAGGGTCGTCGCCGTGGGTCAGGGCGTCACGGGATTCGCCGTGGGCGACCGGGTCACCGGTCTCTGCTTCTCCGACGCGTACGCCGAACTCGCCGTGCTACACGAGCAGATGGCCTCGCATATCCCCCCGGAGGCGACCCCCGTCGAGGCGGTGGCGGTCGTCCGCAGCGGACTGGTGGCACGCGGCGCCTACGAGGCGGCCCGCCCCCGCGCGGGCGAAGCCGTACTCGTCACGGCAGCGGCCAGCACGACCGGCGCGCTCGCCCTCCAGTACGCGCGAGCCGGCGGCGCCTCCCGCGTGGCCGCCGCGGTGAGCAGCCTCGAAAAGGCCGACTTCGTCCGCTCGTTGGGCGCCGACGAGGTCGTCGTCTACGCGGACGAGAACTGGGGCGAGCCGGTGGACGTGGTGCTCGACGGAGTGGGCGGCGACGTTCTCCGCCCCGCCATAAGCGCACTCGCTCCCAACGGACGCCTGATCGCCTTTAGTTCGGGCGGTGGAACGATCGACGCCTACGAACTGCTGGTCAGAAGCGCCTCGGTGATCGGCTTTCAGATGGCACGCATCGCCCGCACCGAGCCCGAGCTGTACGCACGATGGCTGGCCGAACTCTGGGATCTGTACGTCCAAGGGGCCCTGCGTCCCAGCGTGTTCGCCCGCATCCCCCTCGCGGACGCGTCTCACGCCCACCGGATCATCGAGTCCCGCCGCAACCTAGGCAAGGTGGTCCTGATCCCGTAGACGGATCACCCCACCGGCGTCCCCGCCTCCAGATAGATCGCCGCCCCCCGCTCGCGCGCCCGCAGGGCCCAGCGGAGGCGTTCGTAGCGGACCGGGGGGAGCATCGTGGCGGCCTCGTGTTCGGAGGCGAAGCGCCAGGCGCGGAGTTCGGGGCCGGGGAGGTGGACGCGGGAGGCTTCGGCCGGGTCGAGGCGGCCGCCGTCGAAGAGGAGGCGCAGGCCGCCGTAGCGGGGCGGGTCGGGGCGTTCCCAGTCGACGACGAGCAGCCGGGGGACCTCGCGCAGCCGTATGCCGGTCTCCTCGGCTACCTCGCGCATCCCGGCGCGGGCGGGGGCCTCGCCGGGTTCGACCACTCCGCCGGGGAACTCCCAGCCGGGCTTGTAGGTGGGGTCGACGAGGAGCACCTTGTCGTCCTCGTCGAAGAGGAGCACCCCGGCCGCCAGGGTCTCGGCGGTGGGCTCGGGGGTCTGCACGATGTCGCAGGGGCGGGCCGCGCCGCTGCCGACGGCCTCGGTGACCCGCAGGGCCGCCTCGTACGGCGTGAGGGAGCCGGTGTCGATCGGATACGCGTCGGCCGCGAGCCAGGAGACGAGGGCGGCGCGGTAGGGCTCGATGTGGTCGTAGGACCACTGGCGCACCCGTATCTCGCCGTCGGGGTCCGGCGGTATCTCCCGGCCGGCTATCCGCGCGCGCAGGATCGTTTCGGCCGGGGCGAGGACCAGGTGGCGCACGGAGATGCGGCGGGCGGCGAGACCGCCGAAGATCTCGTCGCGGTACTCCTGGCGCAGCAGGGTCATCGGCACGACCAGCGTGCCGCCCAGCTCGGCGAGCATCGCGGCCGCCGTGTCGATCACCAGGCGGCGCCAGATCGGCAGGTCCTGGAAGTCGCCGACCTCGGCCAGGTGCTTGGTGGGCAGCAGGCGGGACAGCTCCGCGCCGATGGTCTCGGGGTCGAAGAGCGTGCTGTTCGGGATCAGTTCGATCAGTTCCCGTGCGGTGGTGGTCTTCCCCGCACCGAACGCGCCGTTGATCCAGACGACGGTCACGGTTCCCCCTCTTGTGTTGGCCCCCTGGGGCTTGCCCGTTCCACCCTGCCACGGAAACCACGCCCAGTTGAGGGCGCACAGCACGGCGCCGGCACCCCTTCCGCGGGGACACCGGCGCCGTGGGGGCGGGTCACGCCGTACCGAACGTGCCCTCGTCCAGGTCCAGGCTCTCCTGGCTGACGAGGTGGTCGACCGTGCCCAGGGTGTCGGTGACCCTGAGGTCCTTGACCACGCCGTCCTCGTTCGCGTGGGACGGAGTGATGGCGGCCACGACGAATCCGGTGGCGAGGCTGGCGATGGCGAGCATGCTGCGCTTCTTCATGACCTGATCAACTGCCGGAGCGCCGAGGAGTCACGCGGATTCGCCCGCGAAGCCCGCACCGAAACCCACACAACCGAACGGCTGATACCCGTTTGTCACGAGGCTTCCAACACAGTCCCACACGTTCTACCGTAATCGCGCACTGCTGACACGAACATGCCGTCACCCGCGCACGCGAGTCGGAGGAACGTGGACGATGCGTCACCCCCACACGTACAGATCCCGCAGATCCGGTGTCACAGCGGTCGGCGCGCTCGCCGCCGCGCTGCTGGTGAGCGCGGCCGCGCTCACCGCGCCCGCCGCCGCGACTCCCGTACGAAGTCCGGCCGCGGCCGCGGACGACAGCCTCGCCCCGACCCCTCCCATGGGCTTCAACAACTGGAACTCCACCCACTGCCGGGCCGAGTTCGACGAGACCATGGTCGAGGGCATCGCGGACCTCTTCATCGACAAGGGTCTGAAGGACGCCGGTTACCAGTACGTCAACCTGGACGACTGCTGGGCACTCCCGAACCGGGACGCGAACGGGCAGTTGGTGCCCGACCCCACCCGATTCCCCCACGGAATCAAGGCAGTTGCCGACTACGTCCACGCCAAGGGACTCAAGCTCGGCATCTACACCAGCGCGGGCACCAAGACCTGCGACAACACGGGATTCCCCGGCGCGCTGGGCCACGAGGCAAGTGACGCACGGCAGTTCGCGGAGTGGGGCGTCGACTACCTCAAGTACGACAACTGCAACAACCAGGGTGTCGACGCCCGCCAGCGCTACCGCACCATGCGCGACGCCCTCAGGGCCACCGGGCGCCCCATCGTCTACAGCATCTGCGAATGGGGCGAGAACAAGCCCTGGGAGTGGGCGAGCGACGTCGGCCAACTCTGGCGCACCACCGGTGACATCAGCGACAACTGGGGCTCGATGCTGTCGATCCTCAAGCAGAACCTGCCCCTCGCACCCTATGCCGGTCCGGGCCACTGGAACGACCCCGACATGCTGGAGGTCGGCAACGGCGGCATGACGGACACGGAGTACCGCTCCCACTTCTCCCTCTGGTCGATCATGGCCGCGCCGCTGCTGATCGGCACGGATCTGCGCAAGGCGTCCGCCGAGACCCTCGACATCCTCGGCAACAAGGAGGTCATCGCGGTCGACCAGGACCCGCTGGGCCGCCAGGGCACGGTCGTCTCCTCCGAGGGCGGCCGGTGGGTCGTCGCCAAGGAGATGGCGGACGGCAGCCGGACGGTCGCCCTCTTCAACGAGTCCGCGACCGCCCAGCACATCGCCACCAGTGCGTCGGCCGTGGGTCTGCCCAAGGCCGCGGGCTACACCCAGCGCGACCTCTGGCGGCACCGGAGCCTCAACACCTCCGGCACCATCGCCGCGACCGTCCCGGCCCACGGCACCGTCCTGCTGCGGGTGTCGGCCGACGGCCACTGGGCGGCCCATCCCCCGGCCACCGAACTCGGCGTGACCCAGCAGCCGTTGGTCGAGGCGGGCACCCCGGCGACGCTGACCACCACCCTCACCGACCTGGGCCGTACCACGGCCCACCGGGTGTCGGTGTCCCTGACCGGCCCCGAGGGGTGGCGCGTACGCGCGGAATCCCCGACCCGGGCCGGGACGCTCGCACCGGGCCGCTCCCTGCGCACCCGATGGCGTGTGACGGCCCCCGAGGGCACCCCGACCGGCCCCTACGCCCTTTCCCTGCACGCGAGTTACCGCTCGGCCGCCGGAACACCGGTCACCGACGTCCTCCCGCTGACCGCCGACGTGGTGGTACGGCCCCCGTCCGGCACCTCGTACCTCAGCGACCTGCCCTGGATGTCGGCCACCGGCGGCTGGGGCCCGGTGGAACGCGACACCAGCAACGGGGAGAGCGCGGCGGGCGACGGCAACCCGCTCACCATCGGCTCGGTGACGTACGCCAAGGGACTCGGCACCCACGCGCCCAGCGACATCACCTACTACACGGGCGGCCGGTGCACGAAGATCACCGCCGAGGTGGGCGTCGACGACGAGAAGGGCACCAGGGGCACGGTCGCCTTCGAGATCCGGGCGGACGACACGAAGGCCGCCTCGACGGATGTCCTGACCAACACCCTCCCCGCCCAGCCGCTCACCGCCGACGTCACCGGCGCCCGGGTCGTCCACCTCGTCGTCACCGACGGCGGCGACGGCATCGACTCGGACCACGCGGACTGGGCGGACGTGCGGGTGACCTGCTGAGGAACGAAAGTTCACCGCGGTCCCGCCCGTGAGCCCGTGAGCGAGCCGCCGCCCCCTGCCGCACTCCGGCCGGGGGCGGCAGCTCTGCCACGCGGCACCCGATTGACCGGTCCGGCGTCCCGCCCTGTCCGTGAAACCGACTCTGCGTTCGCGCCGGACAGCAGGGGCGTGCCGTACGCGTCACAACGCAGGCGCTCCCCGGCGAGATCCGAAGGATTCGGCCCGTTCGCGGCGTTGCAGGATGTAGAGGTCCCAACTGTCGGGATCGCCGATGCGGACGAACAGCTTCGGGTGCTCGATGGTCCCGAACACCTCCCAGGCATCCATGGGGCAACCGTCGACGGACACCTCCACCGTCTGGGACCGCGGTCCGGTACCCGGGTCGTACTCCCACGTCCCGGGCGCCCGTGCACGTGTGCACCACAGGTTCGAAGGAGTCGTCGAAGTCGAACGTCTCGACGCGGGTCGCCGTGGCGCTGCCGTCCGCGGCGAGGATGAGCGTGCCGCCCTTTCCGTCGGACCACGTCCCGGCGACCCTTTCCGCGCCCAGCAGTGGAGGCTCGTAACCGATCCCGGCGTACAGCGCGATGCCGGCGAGCACGCCGACGGCAACAGCGAGTGCGCCGTACAGCGCCACTCGACCGAACATCGCGCCGCCGGAGAGTCGCGGACGGTCCGGCAGCAGCAGCCTTCGCGCAACCAGCGCCGTGACGGCAAGCATCCCCGTCACCGCGAACCATCCGCCGAGGCCAGCCAGGACACCGGCCTCGACAAGAATCGCCACCATCAGGGCCAACGGAGCCGATCCGGCTGCCGCCGAAGCCGGAACCCACCACCACGCCTCGCGCCCCGAGATTCGGCGCCCGAGCCATCCGGCCACGACCAGAAGCGGCATCACCACGCCGATCGACAGCAGGGCGGCCACAACGGCTCCGGCCGCCGCCACGAAGGGCGCCACCAGAATCAGCAGGACGCCCTCCAGCGAGTTGTAGGGCAGGCCCGGGCTCTCCTGGGCCGTCTCCCACACCTCAAACGCGATCGCCCCGATGACCGCCTCGACGAACAGCACTGACATCGAAGCCGTCAGCACCGCGCCGAACCTGTCCCTCACGCGCGCCTGCGGCTGCCTCGACTCCGGCGTTTTTGAACGCATTCAAATCCCCTCCCGCGCCGCATCCTCCCCCACACGAGAACGGTTCCTGCAACCGGGCCCCAGCGGGCGCCGCCCCACACCAGAGTCCGGCCCGAGAGCTGGGCGACAGATCACGGTCGACGACCGACTGACGGTCTCCGACTCCGAGTTGGCCGCGTACCGGATGTCGCCGCCCTACCGGTCGCGGAATACGGGCTAAACGGTCACATGGGCGTAGACCAAGGGCGCGGCAGCGTCGGTCTCGTCGACGGTGAGCAGGGCCTCGCCGGCCTTGTCGCCCGGCTCGGGGATGTCCGCGTAGACGCCGGCAAGATGCCCCCTGGTCCCGATCTTCCAAGGAAGCCCGACGGAGTCGATGTCGTCCTGGTCCAGGACGGCGTTACCGGACGCCAGGTCCCCGGTGGTCTTGCCCATTGACGTGACGAACTCCTTGAGGCCTTCGGGGGTGGTACGGAAGCGCAGATAGATGTCCTGGCTGTCTTCCGCGCTGCCGTCACCTGGAACCACCAGGTAGGAGGCGTCCCGGGCACCGGCCGGCACCGCGAGCCGGAAGGTCTTCTGGAGCGCGGCGCCGGGAACGCCCTGCTTCACCGCCGCGGTCCCGGAAGACGCCGCGGGTACCCCCGGCGTGGCGGACAGCACCGGCCAGACCACCACAGTGACGGCGGCTGGCAGCAGCACACCGCACAGCACGAGCAGCAGCGGGACGACGGCTCCTCGCAGGACGCGCTCCTGGCGCGCGGTGTCCGGCATCACGGCTTCTTCCTCATCCTGGATGATCCCCAGACGTCATAGTCCCGGGCCAATCCCACGGTGCGCGGGTGAGTGATCTCCGGCTGCGCAACGTAGTCGTCCAGCAATCCGGGGATCTTGATCTTCAGGTTGGACCAGCGTTGGCGGTCAGGCAGCCAGTCGTCGTCAGCGGCAGAAGTCCTCATGGCCAGGAAAGTAGTCCCGTCGCCCAGGCCGTGTTTTTGAAAGTGGGCTTCGCCCTCGTCTCGCATCGCGATGATCTGGATGTGAGGCGAGGGGACCTTTCTGACGAGCAGTGGGTGGTGCTGGAGCCGCTGCTGCCGACCAGGCCGCAGGCCCGAGCGGACGCAGTTGGGCTGATCACATGGGAAGTGAACGTCGACTCCACGATGTGCCGGGCACATCAGCATGCTGCGGGTGCCCGTCGGAACGGAGGGGCCCAGAAGGAGCCGCCGGGCGGGATCGGCGAGGAGCCCGACGACCACGGTCTGGGCCGGTCCCGGGAAGGTTTCACCACCAAGATCCATCTGGCCCGCGATGACCCATCAGGTCGTGAACGACCTCCCGAACGGAATCAAGGCGAATCCAGCGGTCTCCCAATTGACCGGCCTGGCAAGGGCGTTGATCTCTCCGGTAGCTTACCTACTCCCCGGTTGCAACGAACTGACATCCCTATCGGTCCATGAGGACTGCCCAGACGCGCGCGAGGCACTTCGCCTCATCCACGACCTGGGGACGCCGGAGCTGCCGAACTCCTGGAGGCCGCACGTGAGATCCGTCCGCGACACGGACGCAGTGATCTCGCCGTCCCGGAGGTACCCGAGCCTGTTCCGCCTGCCCCGGAACCACCGCGGCCAGGCCGGCGGAGGCGCCTCAGTTTCACTGAAGCGGCTGAGCGCGCCGTCTCCGACCTGGAAGGAACCTGAACCAAATGGACGGCCTGGTCTTCGGCCTGTGCGCTCTGATCGGCTTGGCGGGCACCGTGCTCTCAGCTCAGGAAGCCTGGCGTCAGCGTGACCGAAGCGACTACCGCGTAGCCCGTTTCACCCGAGCCCTGGCCATCGGCATCTGCACGGTGGGCGTCACTCTCGCCGTGCCGGCGACAGAGGACGTGATCGAGTCTGCGACCGGCATGAACAACGCCGCCAAGCTCGGGGCGCACATCTGCGCAGTCGTATGGTGCGGCAGCCTTCAGCTCATGCTCGTGGACTGGTCCTACAACCACGAGGTGTTGAAGGCCAGTCTGTACGCACGTGTCGCGTTCGCGGTGTGCGTCCTGGCTGCGATGCTGCCCCTGTTCGTCGGCACCACCGACGAGACAGTGGAGTTCACGACCGAGTTCGCCGCGGTGCCAGGCGTCACCGCCTACCTCATGGTCTATCTGGGCTACGTGGCGATCACCTGCGGCGAGATCGCGTTCCTGTGCACCGGGATGGCTCTCGCTGCCCGGCGCGCAGGACACGCCTGGACGGCTCGCGGCCTCGCCCTGTCGTCGATCTCCGCGCTCCTCGGGGTGGCCTACGCCGCCGGCAAGGGGTCATACCTGGTGACCCACTACCTGGGTCACCCATGGCCGCTGCGGTACGAGGAGATCGTCTCCCCACTCCTGGCCGGGCTCGCCGTGATCTCACTGATCACGGGGCTGACCATGGCGATGGTGGGCAGACGGCTCACATCGCGGGTGACGGTGTCAGCCACCTGACATGCCGGACAGCCCGCGCCAGTGAAGGACGACTCGCCCCGGCTCGATCGTCCTGATCCCGCGGGCGCTCGCGGGGAACACCACGATCTTCTCCAAAAAAAGCAGCGTGATGCCTCTCTTCGACGCGGTGGGTGCGATGTTCCACCACTTCACCAGGTCCTTGATGTCCTGTTTGAGGTTCTCAACCTGCGCGTGTACGGCGGCCTGGACCTTCGCGATCCGGGCTCGGATGCCGGGCTTGAGGAGTTCCGCCACGCCGCTCTCTCCGACGCGGTCCTCCCACAGCTCGGCATCAATCCGGACCTCACCGCAGCCGCCGTGCCCGTTCCTGTCCCTCGGGCGACAGCGGTATCCGGGCGTACCCCGGGAGGAAGCCGGTCCAAGGCCACCTGGTCATCGCCCGGCCGCGCACCGGGAGACGGGCCGCGTCGCCCGCCTCCCCGGACCGGCACGACAGGGGCCTGGCGTCCCTCAGACCCCCGCAGCCGTAGCGTCCGGCCTGCGGCTCAGCGCCGCCGCAGCGGCCCCCACCAACCCCGCGTCGGTCCCCATCTGCGCGGGCGCGACCGTCAACCGCTGGACGAACGACAGCGTCGCGTAACTCGCGAGCGCCTTGCGCAGAGGAGCGAAAAGGACGTCGCCCGCCTTCCCCACACCCCCGCCGATCACGGCGATGTCGATCTCGACGAGGGTCGCGGTGGCGGCGATGCCGGCGGCGAGGGCCTGGGCGGCGCGTTCGAAGGCGGCGACGGCGACCGGGTCGCCCGCGCGGGCGGCGGCGGCGACGGCGACGGCGGAGGTGTCGCCGTCGGGGCCCGGCCGCCAGCCCTGTTCCAGGGCGCGGCGGGCGATGTTGGGGCCGCTGGATAGGCCCTCGACGCAACCGCGCGAGCCGCACGGGCACAGTTCGCCGTCCAGGTCGACGCTGATGTGGCCGATGTGACCGGCGTTGCCGGTGGGGCCGGGGTGCAGTCGGCCGCCCAGGACCAGGCCGCCGCCGACGCCCGTGGAGACCACCATGCACAGCGCGTTGTCGTGGCCGCGCGCCGCGCCCTGCCAGTGCTCGGCCGCCGTGATGGCCACGCCGTCGCCGATCAGCTCCACCGGCAGGCCGCCCCCGGTCGCCGCGCGCACCCGCTCCACCAGCGGGAAGCCGCGCCAGCCCGGCACGTTGACGGGGCTGACGGTGCCCGCGGAGGCGTCCACCGGTCCGGCGCTGCCGATACCGATGGCCTCGGCGCGGGACCACAGCGGCGAGGCGGCCAGCTCGGCCAGCACCTCCTCGACCGCGCGCATAACCGTTTCGCCGTCCTCGCGGGCGGGCGTGGCACGCTGCGTACGCGTGTGAATCCGGCCGTCGCCGTCCACCAGCGCGCCCGCGATCTTGGTGCCGCCGATGTCCAGCGCAGCCACGAGGTCGGTGTGCATCAGTGTCAGGTCTCCCCGTCGAGCCGTGAGATGGAGCGAAGCCGGAAAACGCCCCCGACCGGTCATGACGGACCTGGACCGGGGACGGCGGTGGACAGTCTCTCGCGCACCTGACAACGTTGTCCAGGCTCTATGCTCGACGCCACATGCTCGTACCGGCCCCGACCGGGGCACCGGCCAGTGAAGACCACGGACGACAGGACAGGACAGCGCATCGTGCCCGAGACCACCCGCGGAGCAGAACGCGCCAACGGCACCGGCCGTTACGGCAACCGGCCCACCATGAAGGACGTGGCCGCGCGGGCCGGAGTGGGGCTGAAGACGGTCTCCCGCGTAGTCAACGGCGAGCCCGGCGTCACCCCGGACACCGAACGCCGCGTACAGGAGGCCATCGAGGCCCTGGGCTTTAGGCGCAACGACAGCGCGCGCGTGCTCCGCAAGGGCCGTACGGCGAGCATCGGCCTGATCCTGGAGGACCTCGCGGACCCGTTCTACGGCCCGCTCAGCCGCGCGGTCGAGGAGGTGGCCCGCGCCCACGGCGCCCTGCTGATCAACGGCTCCAGCGCCGAGGACCCGGACCGGGAGCGCGAGTTGGCGCTCGCGCTGTGCGCGCGGCGGGTGGACGGGCTCGTGGTGATTCCGGCCGGGGACGACCACCGTTATCTGGAGCCGGAGATAAGAGCGGGCGTGGCCACCGTCTTCGTGGACCGTCCTGCCGCGTGCATCGACGCGGACGTGGTGCTCTCCGACAACTTCGGCGGCGCCCGCGACGGGGTGGCCCATCTGATCGCGCACGGCCACCGCCGGATCGGCTTCATCGGCGACATGCCGAACATCCACACCGCCGCGGAGCGGCTGCGCGGCTACCGGGCCGCCATGGAGGACGTGGGGATACCCGTCGAGGACGACTGGATGTCCCTCGGCGCCACCGACCCGGAGCGGGTCCGCCGCGCGGCCGAGGAGATGCTGACCGGGCCCTCGCCGGTGACCGCCATATTCACGGGCAACAACCGGGTGACCGTCACCGTGATCCGGGTGCTGGCCGCGCACGCGCGCCCGGTCGCCCTGGTCGGGTTCGACGACTTCGAGCTGGCCGACCTGCTCCAG
Source organism: Streptomyces sp. NPDC026659 (assembly GCF_040638245.1). Lineage (NCBI taxonomy): Bacteria > Bacillati > Actinomycetota > Actinomycetes > Kitasatosporales > Streptomycetaceae > Streptomyces > Streptomyces sp. NPDC026659. The sequence goes on from NZ_JBEZXY010000008.1 coordinate 257,851, forward strand.
CCCGGGGTGACGGTCGTCGCGCAGGACTCGGCCGCCCTGGGCCGTACGGCCGCCGAGCGGCTGTTCCGGCGGCTGGACGGCGCACTCGTGGCGCCCGAGCGGATCGAGCTGCCGACCCGGCTGATCGAGCGGGGCTCGGGCGAACTGCCCCCGGCGGACTGAGCTTCCGGCACTCGGCCTCCGGTGTCGGGCCTCTCGTGCCGGGCTTCCGTACCGGCCTCCCGTACCGGGCTTCCGCCCGCGCTCAGGCCGGGCGGCCGCCGGGGGCCGCGTAGGACTCCAGGTCGCCCCGGCCGAGCCCGGTCAGAGTGGTGACCTCGGCGGTGTCGAGGGCACCGCAGTCCAGGCCGCGCAGGAGGTAGCCGCCGAGGGCCCGGGCGGTGGCGGGCTCGTCCATGACGTCGCCGCCCGCGCGGGCGGCGTAGCGGGCGAGCCGGTCGGCGGCGCGTTCGAATCCCTCGCGGTAGAAGGCGAAGACGGCCGCGTAGCGGGTCGGCAGATGGCCGGGGTGCATGTCCCAGCCCTGGTAGTAGGCGCGGGCGAGGGCCCGGCGGACGAGGTCGTGGTGCAGCCGCCAGGCCGCGTGGACCTGCTCGGCGGGGCCGACCGGCAGCACGTTGGTGGAGCCGTCGGACAGGCGTACGCCGGTGCCCGCGGCGGCGACCTGCATGACCGCCTTGGCGTGGTCGGCGGCGGGGTGGTCGGGGGCCTGGTGGGCGGCGGAGACGCCGAGGGCGGCGCTGTAGTCGAAGGTGCCGTAGTGGAGCCCGGTGACGCGGTCCTCGCCCGCCTGGATCATGCGGGCGACGGTCGCGGTGCCGTCGGCGGCGAGGACGGCCTGGCTGGTCTCGATCTGGATCTCGAAGCCGAGGCGTCCCCGGTCCAGGCCGTGGGTCTCCTCGAAGGCATCCAGCAGCCGCGCGAACGCGGTGACCTGCTCGGCGTACGTCACCTTGGGCAGCGTCAGCACCAGCCCGTCCGGCAGACCGCCCGCCGCGAGCAGGCCGGTGAGGAAGACGTCCAGGGTGCGGATGCCCCGCTCGCGCACCCCGGCCTCCATGCACTTGACGCGGATACCGGTGTACGGCGGCGCCGTGCCCTTCTCGTACGCCTCGGCGATCAGCCGCGCGGCCCGGGCGGCCGCCTGGTCCTCCTCGTCGGAGGGGCGGATGCCGTAGCCGTCCTCGAAGTCGACCCGGAGGTCTTCCACCGGTTCGCGCTCCAGTTTGGCGCGGACGCGGGAGCACACGGCGTCGGCGAGCTGCGCGGGCAGCCCCAGGACCGCCGCGAAGGATTCGGCGTCGGGCGCGTGCCGGTCGAGGGCCGCGAGGGCGCTGTCGCCCCAGGCGCGCGGGGTGTCGGGGGCGAAGGCGTCGGCGGGGACGTAGACGGTGTGGACGGGCTGCCGGGTGCCGGGGTCGCCGGGGTAACGGCGGGCCAGGTCGGCGTCGACGGGGGCGAGGAGGGCGCCGACGCGTTCCGCCACCGAGTCCGCGAGGCTGGTCCTGACCTTCTCCTGCCCGTCCATCCACACCCTCCCTCTCGCGCGGTACGGAACCGGACGGGTCCGCGCGCCGAAGCTATCCGGGGTGATTCTCGCTGGTCAACACCCTCCGGTCCTGGTCAACACCCTCCGGGCGGGGCGGGAAACGCGGAACCCCCGCGACCGGGGCCGGTCGCGGGGGTTCCGTGGACAAGGGTGCACACGGGCGCACTCTCGCGGGGATCAGCCCTTGCGGGTCTTGATCTCCTCGGTGAGCTGGGGGACGACCTCGAAGAGGTCGCCGACGACGCCGTAGTCGACCAGGTCGAAGATCGGGGCCTCGGGGTCCTTGTTGACGGCCACGATCGTCTTGGAGGTCTGCATGCCGGCGCGGTGCTGGATGGCGCCGGAGATGCCGTTGGCGATGTAGAGCTGCGGCGAGACGGACTTGCCGGTCTGGCCGACCTGGTTGGTGTGCGGGTACCAGCCGGCGTCCACGGCGGCGCGGGAGGCGCCGACGGCCGCGCCGAGGGAGTCGGCGAGCGCCTCGATGATGCCGAAGTTCTCCGCGCCGTTGACGCCACGGCCGCCGGAGACGACGATCGCGGCCTCGGTCAGGTCCGGACGGCCGGTCGACTCGCGCGGGGTGCGGCCGGTGACCTTGGTGCCGGTGGCCTTCTCGGAGAAGGTGACCGACAGGGCCTCGACGGCACCGGCGGCCGGGGCGGCCTCGACGGCGGCCGAGTTCGGCTTGACCGTGATGACCGGGGTGCCCTTGATGACGCGGGACTTGGTGGTGAAGGACGCGGCGAACACCGACTGGGTGGCCACCGGGCCCTCGTCGCCGGCCTCGATGTCGACGGCGTCGGTGATGATGCCGGAGCCGGTGCGCAGCGCGAGGCGGGCGGCGATCTCCTTGCCCTCGGCGGAGGACGGCACCAGCACGGCGGCCGGGGACACGGCCTCGACGGCGGCCTGGAGCGCGTCGACCTTCGGGACGACGAGGTAGTCGGCGTACTCGGACGCGTCGTGCGTCAGGACGCGGGTCGCGCCGTGCTCGGCAAGGGTGGCGGCGGTGTCGGCGGCGCCGTTGCCCAGCGCGACCGCGACGGGCTCGCCGAGACGGCGGGCCAGCGTCAGCAGCTCCAGGGTGGGCTTGCGGACGGCACCGTCCACGTGGTCGACGTAGACAAGGACTTCAGCCATGGGATTGGTCTCCTGCGTAACGAAGTTGAGGGGAGGTCTGGGCGCGGGGCCTTAGATGAACTTCTGGCCCGCGAGGAACTCGGCGAGCTGCTTGCCGCCCTCGCCCTCGTCCTTGACGATCGTGCCCGCGGTGCGCGCCGGGCGCTCGGCCACGACCTCGACCTTGGTGTACGCGCCGTCCAGACCGACCTCCTCCGCCTCGATGTCGAGGTCGGACAGGTCCCAGGACTCCACCGGCTTCTTCTTGGCCGCCATGATGCCCTTGAAGGACGGGTAACGGGCCTCGCCGGACTGGTCGGTGACGGACACGACCGCCGGGAGGGAGGCCTCCAGCTGCTCCGAGGCGGTGTCGCCGTCGCGACGGCCCTTGACGGTGCCGTCCTCGACCGAGACCTCGGACAGCAGCGTCACCTGCGGCACGCCGAGACGCTCCGCGACCAAGGCGGGTACGACGCCCATGGTGCCGTCGGTGGAGGCCATGCCGGAGATCACCAGGTCGAAGCCGGCCTTCTCGATCGCCTTGGCCAGCACCAGCGAGGTACCGAGGGCATCGGTGCCGTGCAGGTCGTCGTCCTCGACGTGGATCGCCTTGTCGGCGCCCATCGACAGGGCCTTGCGCAGCGCGTCCTTGGCGTCCTCGGGGCCGACGGTCAGCACGGTGACCTCGGCGTCGTCGGCGTCCTCCGCGATCTGGAGGGCCTGCTCGACCGCGTACTCGTCCAGCTCGGAGAGCAGACCGTCCACGTCGTCGCGGTCGACGGTCAGGTCATCGGCGAAGTGCCGGTCGCCAGTGGCGTCGGGCACGTACTTCACAGTGACAACGATCCTCAAGCTCACGCCGGCTCTCCTACTGCATCGTCTATTTCCGGGCTGCCTCTTGAAGGCAGCATAGGCGCCTCAAGCGGCCTGTCCCGGTCGGGGCGTCGGTGCGCTCCCGGCCGAAATATTACTCGCCAGTACATCCAGTTCGTGCCCGCTGAGCAAGCGCTTTGAACTGTGACCTTCGCAACGCAGCGTAACCGGAACTCGACGGCCACGCAGCAGCGGGCCGCCGTCCCCGGAGCGGGCCCGTTCCCGGTCAGTCCCGCAGCGCGTTGAACCGGCCCTGGTGGTAGAGCAGCGGGCGACCGGTGCCCGAGGGGTCGCCGAGCACGACCTCGGCGAGCACGATCCGGTGGTCCCCGGCCGGGACGCGGCCGACGACCCGGCAGACCAGCCAGGCGAGCACGTCGTCCAGGACGGGCACGCCCTCCGGGCCCTCGCGCCAGGCGGTGGGAGCGCCGAAGCGGTCGGCGCCGCTGCGGGCGAAGGTGGCCGCGAGGCCGCCCTGGTGCTCGGCGAGCAGATGGACACCGACGTACTCCGCACGCGAGACGGCGGGCCAGCTGGAGGCGCCGGTGCCTATGCCGAAGGAGACGAGCGGGGGTTCGGCGGAGACGGAGGTGAGGGAGGTGGCGGTGAAGCCGACCGGGCCGTGCTCGGCGCGGGCGGTGATGACCGCGACACCGGCGGCATGGCGGCGGAAGGTGGCGCGCAGCAGTTCGGGCGAGGCGGTCTGGTGGGTGCCGAGATCGGGCGTGGCCGTCATGGAGTTGTCCTTCTGCTGAGGAGGGCGAGCGGAGCGGATGCCGTGGCTGCTCAACAGCCCGGACAGCGCGCGCTCGCGGTGCGGGCCAGGTCGACGTGGGCCCGTCCGACGAGAAGGAGTTCGGTCGGCATACGGTCAGGCTGACGATGGATGGCGCGCACAGTCAAGTACGTTCCGGGATCTGGAAGAGGCCGGGCCGGGCGGTTCCCGCCGCTCACAGGGCCTCTCCGAGCGCGGCGATCACATCGGCCCGGCGCGGCTGTCCGGCGGCGCGGCGCACCACGCGTCCTGTCGCGTCGAGGACCAGGACGGTGGGGGTGCGGACGATGCCGAGGGCGCGTACGAGGCCGAGATGCGCCTCGGCGTCGATGTCGACGTGGGTCACGCCGGGGACCATGGCGGCGACTTCGCCGAGGGTGCGGCGGGTGGCCCGGCAGGGGGCGCAGAAGGCGCTGGAGAACTGAACGAGGGTGGCCCGCTCGCCCAGTTCACCGCTCAGGTCGGCCGGTCCCAGCCGCTGTTCCTCATCCTGCCCGCGCACGCGCGTCCTCCGCTTCCGCCGCTCGCGCGGCATCCGGCCGGCCGCGTCCCGCGGTCGGCCCGGTCGTCCTCAGTCGTCCTCGGCACACGCGCGAGTCGTCCTCGGCACAAGCGCGCGGGGGCCGCGAAGGATTCCCGCACCCCTGCGGAGAGGGCTCCTGGGGCGGGTGGTACACCTGCGGCGGCCCCTCCGAGGCGGCTGTTACAGGGACGTGACGAGGATCTCGCCGCCACGGGGCACCAGGACTGGCTACCCGTCCGTTCTTGGGGCACGATCTGGAGACGCCGTAAACCTACGGCTGCGTAACTTCCCGCCGGGAGCCCCTTTCCCGAGCAGAGCAGAAAGGGCCGACCCCGCTCATGGCAGAACTGGTCTACCGTCCCGTCGTCGGTTTCGCGAAGACGTTGTTCAAGGTGTGGGACCTCAAGATCGACTGCCAGGGGTCGGAGAACATCCCGCGCACGGGCGGCGCCGTGCTGGTGAGCAATCACATCAGCTACCTGGACTTCATCTTCAACGGCCTGGCGGCGCTGCCGCAGAAGCGGCTGGTGCGGTTCATGGCCAAGGACGCGGTCTTCCGGCACAAGGTGTCGGGTCCGCTGATGCGCGGGATGAAGCACATCCCCGTGGACCGGTCGCAGGGCGAGGCCGCGTACGCGCACGCGCTGAACTCGCTGCGCTCCGGCGAGATCGTGGGTGTGTTCCCGGAGGCCACCATCTCGGAGTCCTTCACGCTGAAGAGCTTCAAGTCGGGTGCGGCGCGGCTCGCGCAGGAGGCGGGCGTCCCGCTGGTCCCGATGGCCCTGTGGGGCACCCAGCGGCTGTGGACCAAGGGCCACCCGCGCAACTTCAAGCGCAGCCACACCCCCATCACCGTCCGGGTGGGCGAGGCGGTCGAGGCTCCGCGCGACCAGTACGCGGGCGCGATCACCCGCCGTCTGCGCGACCGCGTCCAGGACCTTCTGGACGCCGCCCAGCGCGCCTACCCCGCCCGTCCCAAGTCCGCCGAGGACTCCTGGTGGCTCCCGGCCCACCTCGGCGGCACGGCTCCGACGGCGGAGCAGCTGCGGATGGTCCAGGCGCTCTGACGGCGCGGCGTCCCGGCCCCGGTCAGAGGGAGTCGGGCAGCGTCCGCCACAGGGACGGCCGGTCCGGGGCGCTCATCAGCGCCCCGAGTACGGCGGGATGCGGCGCCGCGAACAGAACGGGATGGTCCTCCTCCCCGGCCCCCGTGTCGGGCACCCACGCCAGCCGTTCGCCCTCCAGGGAGAACCGGGCGTCCACCCCCGGCTTGTTGCCCCGCGGGTCCTGCCGGTGCCAGGCCCCGCGCAGATGTACGGCGACCAGCCCGTGCAGGACGTGACCCGTTCCGGTGTCGTCGGTCAGCCGCTGGTAGCACAGGGCCGCGGGGATGCCCCCGGCCCGCAGGAGCGCGGCCAGGGCGTGCGCCTTGGCGTGGCAAATGCCCGTCCCCTGTTCCAGTACGTCGGAGGCACGCCAGGTGACGCGCGGGTCGTCGGCATCGGCCGAGTGCGTGATGGTGTCGCGTACGAACTCGTAGGCGGCATGCGCGTATGAGCACGCGTCACCGGTCCCGTCGGCCAGTCGGGCGGCCGTTCGCCGCACCGCGGGATGACGGTGGTCGACGGTCTCGTCGGCGGCCAGGTAGGCGGACAGGCCGGCGGTGTCCTGGATCAGCTCCATGGTCGTGAAGCATAGGAATGCGGCCGCCCGGAAAGCAATGGATTTCCGGGCGGCCGCATATTCATGCACGCACTTAGCGGGCCATCTCCTCCTTGAGGGCCGACACGAACAGGTCGACGTCGTCCTCAGTGGTGTCGAAGGAGCACATCCAGCGGACGTCGCCGGCGGCCTCGTCCCAGAAGTAGAAGCGGAAGCGCTTCTGAAGGCGTTCGCTCACGTCGTGCGGAAGCCGGGCGAAGACGCCGTTGGACTGCACCGGGTAGAGGATCTCCACGCCGTCCACCGCGCGGGCGCCCTCGGCCAGGCGCTGGGCCATCTCGTTGGCGTGGCGGGCGTTGCGGAGCCAGAGGTCCTTGGCGTACAGGGCCTCCAACTGCACCGAGACGAAGCGCATCTTGGAGGCGAGCTGCATGGACAGCTTGCGCAGGTGCTTCATGTGGGAGACGGCGTCCTGGTTGATCACCACGACCGCCTCGCCGAGGAGGGCGCCGTTCTTCGTGCCGCCGAGAGAGAGGATGTCCACGCCGACCGCGTTGGTGAAGGTCCGCATGGGGACGTTCAGGGAGGCGGCGGCGTTCGATATGCGGGAGCCGTCCAGGTGCACCTTCATGCCGTGCGCGTGGGCGTGGTCGCAGATCGCGCGGATCTCATCGGGCGTGTAGAGCGTGCCCAGTTCGGTGGACTGGGTGATCGAGACGACCTGCGGCTTGGCCCGGTGCTCGTCCTCGAACCCCCAGGCCTGCCGGTCGATCAGCTCGGGCGTGAGCTTGCCGTCCGGCGTGGGCACGGTGAGCAGCTTGAGGCCGCCCATGCGCTCGGGGGCGCCGCCCTCGTCCACGTTGATGTGCGCACTCTCGGCGCAGATCACCGCGCCCCAGCGGTCGGTGACCGCCTGGAGCGCGACGACGTTCGCGCCGGTGCCGTTGAACACCGGGAACGCCTCGGCGCTCGCGCCGAAGTGGCCGCGGATGATCCGCTGGAGGTTCTCGGTGTACTCGTCCCCGCCGTACGCCACCTGGTGGCCGCCGTTGGCCAGGGCCACGGCGGCCAGCACCTCGGGGTGCGCACCGGCGTAGTTGTCGCTGGCGAACCCCCGGACCTTCGGGTCGTGACGACGACGTGCGTCGGTCCTGGGCGGGTTCACGGCTTCTCGGTCAGCCACAGACGCGTTCCGTTCACTTCGGCGGCGGGCTCGTTCCAGACGCCGGCGACGGCGTCGGCCAGGTCCTTGACGTCCGTGAAGCCCGCGAACTTCGCGTTGGGGCGCTCGGCGCGCATCGCGTCGTGCACCAACGCCTTCACCACCAGGATCGCAGCGGCGGCGCGCGGCCCCTCCTCGCCCCCGGCCTTGCGGAAGCCGTCGGCCATGGCGAGCGTCCACGCCTCGGCGGCGGCCTTGGCGGCGGAGTACGCCGCGTTGCCCGCCGTGGGCTTGGACGCGCCCGCTGCGCTGATCAGCAGGTAGCGGCCGTTGCCGCCGCGCTGGAGGGCGTCGTAGAAGGCCAGGGAGGTGTTCTGGACGGTACGGATCAGCAGCTTCTCCAGCAGATCCCAGTCGGCCAGGTCGGTGTCGTCGAACTTGGCGCCGCCGCGCCAGCCGCCGACCAGGTGGACCAGGCCGTCGATCCGGCCGTGCTCCTTCTCGATGCCCGCGGCCCAGGCCCGGGTCGAGTCGAGGTCGAGCAGGTCGACCGTCTCGCCGGTGACCGTGGCGCCGCCGTTGGCGTAACGGGCCGCGTCCACGGCCTCCGCCAGCCGGGCGGGGTCGTTGTCCGCGCCGACGACGGTCGCCCCCGCCTCGGCCAGCCGGACCAGAGTCGCCCGCCCCGCCGGTCCGCCCGCTCCGGCGACCGCGATCACCGCACCCCGCAGAACCCCGTTGCCCATCGTCTTCCTCTCCCGCTCCGCAGTCTCGTGTACGCCAGTCTCGTGCACGCCGGTCTCGTGGACGTCGCTCTCGTGGCCGCCGTCGCTCACGCGGCGGTCCGCCCGGCACCGTCCGCCGTGATGCCCTTGGCCGAGGCGATCACGCCCTTCAGCTTCTTGGACAGGGCCTCATAGAACATGCTGAGCGGAAACTCGTCCGGGAGCACGTCATCCACGAGCTTGCGCGGCGGCAGGCTCAGGTCGAGGGCGTCGGGACCCTTGCCCCACTTGGAGCCGGGGTGCGGGGCGAGGTAGGTCGCGACGAGCTCGTACCCGGCGAACCAGTGGACCAGCTTGGGCCGGTCGATGCCGTCGCGGTAGAGCTGCTCGATCTCGGCGCACAGCCGGTTGGTGACCTCGGGGGCGCGCTCCCAGTCGATGGAGAGCCTGTTGTCGGTCCAGCGGACCACGTCGTGCTTGTGCAGGTAGGCGAAGAGCAGCTGACCGCCCAGGCCGTCGTAGTTGCGCACGCGGTCGCCGGTGACCGGGAAGCGGAACATGCGGTCGAAGAGGACCGCGTACTGCACGTCACGGGCCTGCGGGACGCCGTCCGCCTGGAGCTTCACGGCCTCCTTGAAGGCGGTGAGGTCGCAGCGCAGCTCCTCCAGGCCGTACATCCAGAACGGCTGGCGCTGCTTGATCATGAACGGGTCGAAGGGCAGGTCACCGTGGCTGTGGGTGCGGTCGTGGACCATGTCCCAGAGCACGAAGGCCTCTTCGCAGCGCTTCTGGTCGTGGACCATCTCCGCGATGTCCTCGGGCAGCTCCAGGCCCAGGAGGGCGACGGCGGCGTCCGTGACCTTGCGGAAGCGCGCGGCCTCGCGGTCGCAGAAGATGCCACCCCAGGAGAAACGTTCCGGCGCCTCGCGGACGGCGATGGTCTCCGGGAAGAGGACGGCGGAGTTGGTGTCGTAGCCCGAGGTGAAGTCCTCGAAGGTGATGCCGCAGAACAGCGGGTTGTCGTACCGCGTGCGCTCCAGCTCGGCCAGCCAGTCCGGCCAGACCATGCGCAGGACGACCGCCTCCAGGTTGCGGTCCGGGTTGCCGTTCTGCGTGTACATCGGGAAGACGACCAGGTGCTGGAGGTCGTGCTCGCGGCGCGCGGCGGGCTGGAAGGCCAGCAGCGAGTCGAGGAAGTCCGGCACCTCGAAGCCGCCCTCGGCCCAGCGGCGCAGGTCCTTCACGACGGCCTCGTGGTACGCGGCGTCGTGCGGGAGAAGGGGGGCCAGCTGCTCGACCGCCTCGGTCACCCGGCGGACGGCCGCCTCGGCGTCGGCCCGCGCGGGCGCGCCCTCGGCCTCGAAGTCGATCGATCCGTCCTTGGACTGCCATGGCCGGATCTGCTCCACGGCATCCTTGAGCATCGGCCAGGCCGGGTGCTCGATCACCCTGGTCAGCGAAGGAAGCTGCTCCTCCACACCCGCCTGCACAAGAATTTCCGTCATGTCCCATCCTCCACGGGAGAACCTCGCGTATGGACACCGTATGCATACCCGGTTTCACCGAACAAGAGGGGACTCGGGAAATTATTCTGCGCAGCCGCCGTTCGACCGGCGTTTTTCCTGCGGCAAACCGTGACGGCGCTCACTTTCGCCATGCGCATCCGGCCGCACCGGCGCCCGCGCGTTTCAGCCACCCCACGCGCGGGCAGCGGCACACGGTCCGTGACGGGGCGGACGCACATGAAGAGCCATCCCGGGGCGGGGCCATTAGGCTGCGGAACGTGCCGCGCGGTCGACGACGTCCGTCGGGTCCGCGGACCGGGCCGCCGTCGACGGAAGCGAGTTGAACCTTGAACTTCCTTACCATCGGACACCGCGGGATCATGGGCATCGAGCCCGAGAACACCCTCCGTTCCTTCGTCGCGGCGCAGCAGGCCGGCCTCGACGTCATCGAACTCGACCTGCATCTCAGCAAGGACGGCGCGCTGGTCGTCATGCACGATGCCGAGGTGGACCGCACCACCGACGGCAGCGGGGCGATCGCCGAGAAGACCCTCGCGGAGCTGCGCGCGCTGGACGCGGGGCTCGGCGAGCAGGTGCCGGTCTTCGAAGAGGTCCTGGACGCGGTGAGCGCGCCCCTCCAGGCGGAGATCAAGGACGTGGCGGCGGCCAGGGCGCTCGCCGAGGTCATGCACCGCCGGGACCTGGTCTCCCGCGTGGAGGTCCTGTCCTTCCACGACGAGGCGCTGGCGGAGATCTCCCGGCTGGTGCCGGGGGTGCGCACGGCGCTGGTCGCCAGTCGCTACGGCACCGACGTGGTCGACCGCGCCGTGGCGGTGGGTGCCACGGCGCTCTGTCTCAACATCCGCCGCCTCACCCAGGAGATCGTGGAGAAGGCGCGCAAGGCGGACCTGCGGGTCCTGGCCTGGGTGGTCAACACGCAGGACGACCTGCGGCTGGTGCGCGCGCTCCAGCTCGACGGGGCGACGACGGACTACCCGGAGATCAAACGCACGGGCCGCTTCACGGCCTGAGCGCCCTGAGCCGCCCGAGTCTCCCTAGTCGCCTGAGTCGGCCTAGTTGGCTGAGTCGGCTGCCGGGTCACACCAGCGGCTTGACCAGCAGCTCGAAGCGCAGGTCGTCCCGGCGCGGTATGCCGAAGCGCTCGTCGCCGTACGGGAAGGGCGACGTCTTTCCCGTACGGCGGTAGCCGCGCCGCTCGTACCAGGCGATCAGGTCCTCGCGGACGGAGATCACCGTCATGTGCATCTCGGTCACGCCCCAGGTCTCGCGGACCTGGCGCTCCGCCTCCGCCATGACGACCTTGCCGAGGCCCGCGCCCTGGAGGGCGGGGCTGACCGCGAACATGCCGAAGTAGGCGTGGTCTCCCCGCTGTTCGAGCTGGCAGCAGGCGACCGTACGGCCGTCCTGCTCGACGACGAGCAGCCGGCTGTCGGGCGACTTGACGATCTCCCGCACGCCCTCGGGGTCGGTCCGCTGCCCGTCCAGGATGTCCGCCTCGGTGGTCCAGCCGACCCGGCTCGCCTCGCCCCGGTACGCCGACTCGACCAGCGCGACGAGGGTGTCCACGTCGGCGTCGGTGGCGTCACGGAAGGTCAGTCCGGTGGGGTGGTTCATGGAATGTTCTCCGACTTCTCGGGCGCGGCTCGGCCAGGGTCGAGGGTAACCGGGACATTAGGCTTCGCCCGCATGGTGCACGTACTCGGCAGTCGTATCCTCGTCCGCCCGACCGACCCCGACCGCTCCCGCGCCTTCTACGGGGAGCAACTGGGCCTCGCCGTCTACCGCGAGTTCGGTACGGGGCCGGAGCGCGGGACCGTCTACTTCCTGGGCGGTGGTTTCCTGGAGGTCTCGGGGCGCGCGCAGACCCCGCCGTCCCCCGAGGTGCGGCTGTGGCTCCAGGTCCCGGATCTGCGGGCCGCGCACAAGGAGCTGCTGGCGAAGGGCGTCGAGATCGTGCGGGCGCCGGAGCGGGAGCCCTGGGGGCTGGACGAGATGTGGATCGCGGACCCGGACGGCATCCCCATCGTGCTGGTGGAGATCCCGGCGGAGCACCCGCTGCGGTACCGGCCAGGGATCTGAGGTCTTACGGCGAGCCTGACAGCCTCAGACACGCAGGCCGCCCAAGTGGCCCTCCAGCCCGTTGAGGAGCACCGCGAGCAGGTCGGACAGCTCCTCCTGGCCCTCGGCGGCCAGGGCGGACAACACCGCCTTCTCGTAGGCGAGTTGCTCGGGGAGGATGCCGTCCACCAGGTCGCGGCCCGCGTCGGTGAGGCGGAGGTGGGCCACGCGGCGGTCGCGGGTGTCGGTGCGCCGTTCGACGAGTCCGGTCTCGGTGAGCCGCTTGAGGCGCTTGGTCACGGCGGCACCGGAGGAGAAGGTCTCCCGGGCCAGCTCGCCGGGGGTGAGTTCGTGGCCGGTGCGGCGCAGCGCGCCGAGCAGGTCGAACTCGGCGCGGCTGAGCCCCGCGCGGCGCAGCGGGGCGTCCTCGGCCTGCTGGAGGAGGGCGGCGCAGCGGTTGATCCGGCCGATGACCTCCATGGGACCGGTGTCGAGACCGGGGTGCACGGCACGCCACTGGCCGACGACAGAGGCGACGGTGTCGGTGCGGGGCGTGGCGTCGGGGCCAGGGCTGATGTCGGTGTTGGTGCTGGTGCCACTCGTGCCGCCGGCGTCGTCGGCCGTCGGTCCGGGGCCGTCCGTCCGTTCGGTCCCGGTGTCCGGCTGCCCGTTCCTCGCCGTCATGGCCGTACCGCCTCCGTCGTCCCGCTGTTCCGCGCCCGCGCGTGTGCGGCCCGCACGTGCCGTGCCGTCTCGGTGAGCGTACGGTGTCCGGCCTGCTCGGCGCGCAGGACCCGTTCCCCGGGCAGGGGCCGCTGCCACCACTCCCCCAGCGCCGTGTCGGCCGTGGCCCGCAGGTCGATCAGGGCCACGGCGAGGGCGCGGCGCGCGGGGACCAGGGCGGTCGGCCGGGGCTGCGCGAGCAGCCGGTCGGCGTGGGCGCGGGCCTCCTCGGCGGCGGTGAGGGCGTGCTCCACGTGCCGTCCCGCACGCCGGTTGGTGACGAGGACGGCGGCGGCGAAGCCGGTCAGGGCGCCGACCAGGGTGTCCAGGACGCGCTGGGTCATCAGCCGGCCCGGGTCCTGGAGGTGGGCGAACTCGGTGATGAGCAGCGCCATGGGGGTCACGCACACACTGCCGAGCCAGTAGTTGCGGGCGATCAGCGCCTCGGCGCCGAAGTTGCAGGCCGCGCAGCACAGCACGAGGACGACCGGGTGGAGGTGGGTCAGCGGGGCGAGAGCGGCGAAGAGGAGCACGCCGAGGAGGTTGCCGAGGACCCGTTGGAGGGCGCGGCTCCAGGTGCGGGTGACGTTGGCCTGGTAGAGCGCGGCGGCGGTGACGAGGGCCCAGTAGGGGCGGCCGACACCGAGCGCGAGGGCGGCGTATCCGGCGAGCGCGCAGCCGAGGGCGGTGCGGACGGCGAGCGGGGCGAGGTGGGTCAGGGGGATGCGGCGGGGGCGGGGGTACGGCGGTTCCGGTGCCGTGACGACGACGCCGGGGACGGGGCCGGAGCCGCGCAGCGCGTCGGCGTGGGCGCGGAGTACGGCGGCTTCGGCATCCGGGGTCGTGAGGGCGGTCTCGGCCTCGGTCAGCAGTGCGGCGAGGGTCCGCCGGGTGGGGTCGGGGCGGACGCCGGGGGCGTGCAGGGCCGACCATGCGCTGAACAGGGCGGCGTACGCGGCCGTAGGGGACGCCCCTGCGCCGCCCCCGGCCTGGGCGGCGACCGCGCGCAGGGCCGCCGCGACGGCGCGGCGTTCCGGGCCGTGCGGACGGAGGAGGCCCGGGGCCATGCAGATCAGCCAGGCCCAGACGCCCGCGCCGAGGGCGAGGGCGACGTGACCGGGGACTTGGCCCAGGGTCTGCGGGACGAAGAGCGCGGCGGACATGACGAAGGCGACGACCACGTTCCCGGGCGGTCCGATCCGCGTCGCCTCGCAGACGGTCTTCTGCACGGCGGCCAGCAGGGCGCCGACGGTCACCAGGACCACCGCGTCGGAGGTGAGCGACGCGGCGACGAGGGCGGCGGCCAGACCGGCGGTCATGCCGAGGACCACCAGGGCGAGGACGCGGGCCCGGGCGGCGTACGGGCGGTCGTGGGCGTAGAGCGCGCACAGTGCCCCGGCCATCGTGTAGAGGGCGAGGTCGAGGCGGCCGAGGGCCAGCAGGACGAGGTTGGGCGGGAGGGTCGAGGCCACGACGCTGAGGGCGGGTTTGAACCAGATCGCGGAGGGCCGTCCGAGACGGAACGTCTGAGCGAGCGGGAGGGGGCGGAGGGACAGGCTGCTCATACTGATGAACTTAACATGTGTTTTACCTGTAAAAGATTGCCTCTCCCGGGCGTGCGCGCTCCGGCGAGTGCTCCCCGTGTACTCCCTTGCGCTCGCGTGCGCTCCGCGTGTCGTGGGCATCGCATCCCTCGACCGACGTCGAACGGGGGTGAGGGGCGTGCACGGTCCGGCTTCACCGGCCTGGCTGCTGGTCGCGCTGTGCGCGGCGACCGGGGCCTACTGCCTGCTGCGGATGCGCAGCGGCGTCGAGGAGCAGCGCCGCGCGGCGGGCGGCGAGGCGCTGATGGGCTTCGGGATGGCCGCGATGGCGGTCCCGGCGGCGGTGTTCGCCCCACCGCGCTGGATGTGGCCGGTGTACGCGGCCGTGTTCGGCGCGGCGGCGCTGCGCGCGCTGTGGGCGGCACGCCGGGACGCCCATCATCTGCACCATCTGATGGGCACCTCGGCGATGGTCTACATGTCCGTGGTGATGGCCCTCGCCCCGGCCGGGCACCACCACATGCCCGGCGGCTCGGGCGTGGCCCCGCTGACCGGCGCGCTGCTGCTGTACTTCACCGGCTATGTGCTGCTGACCGGCGCCCGCCTGGTCCCGGCGGCGGCCGCGAGCCCGGGACCGGCCACGGCACGCTGGGGCGACCGGCCCGAACTCGCGCGCGCGTGCCGTCTGTCGATGGGGATAGGCACGGTCGCGATGCTGCTGACGATGTGAGGGCACCGCGACCGACGGGATCTTCAACCTCCGTCGCACGTCCGGGCGTTGTCTGCGTCACTTCGGCGGACCGCGCGGCTCCCGGTGACGGGTCGCGCCCATAGGGTGCTGCCCATGATGGTCCCCGTGGCGCTGCTGCTGCTCGGCATCCTTGCCTCCGTCGCCGCCCCCCGGCTCCTCGGGCGCGCGGACTGGCCGGACCGGGAGCCGGTGGTGGCGCTGTGGGTGTGGCAGTGCGTGGTGGCGGCCGTGCTGCTGTGCTGCGCGCTGTCGATGACGCTCAGCGCGGCGGCGGCCTGGCAGGCGGTGCGCGGGCGGGTGTTCGCCCCGGCACCGCACGCGGTCGTCGAGGCGTACGCCCTCGGCACGGGCGGGGCCTGGGCGGCCGTGACGGCGGTGGCCCTCGCGTGCGGCGGTCTGTGGAGCGCGGCGATGCTGGTCCGCGAGGTGGTGCGGGTCCGCCGGTGCCGTGGGCGGGACCGGGCCGAACTACTGCTCCGCGCACCGCTGTTGCCCGGCGAGCAGGCGTCGGAAGGGCGGCTCGTGGTGCTGGAGGGCGAACGGCCCGACGCCTGGTGGCTGTCCGGCGCGGCACCCCGGCTCGTCGTCACCACGGCGGCACTGCGCCGCCTGAAGGGGCGTCAACTCGACGCTCTGCTGGCCCATGAGCAGGGTCACGCGCGTGCCCGGCACGACTGGCTGCTGCACTGTTCGGCCGCGCTGGCGGACGGTTTCCCGCGCGTGCCGGTGTTCGCCGCGTTCCGCGACGAGATGCACCGGCTGGTCGAGTTGGCCGCCGACGACACCGCCTCCCGCCGCTTCGGCCGGGTGACGACGGCGCTCGCGCTGGTCGAACTCAACCACCACCGGGGCGTGTTCGGGCCGTGTCCCACCCCGGAGTCGCATGTGCCGCAGCGGGTGGACCGCCTGCTGACCGCCCCGGAACGGCTTCCGGCTCCGCAGCGCCTCCGGCTGACGGCGGCGGCCGCGCTGATCCCGGTGATTCCGGTGCTGGTGACGCTCGTTCCGGCACTGCGGGCGCTGGGTTAGCCGTCCGGGCGCCGGGGCGGGAGTCCCTCGGCGCCGACGCGCCGACGGCAGTGGGATGCCCATGTACCGCCGTATGTACGAGGATCGCGGCATGTGTCACGAGCCCGACCGGACCACTCCCGTCCAACACCCCTCTCCCCCTGTCAGAACCGCCGCCCTCGTGGTGGCCGCCCTCGCCGCCTGCTGCGCCGTGCTGATGTCGCTGGTGGCGGTCGAGTGGGGGCCGCTCGTCGAGGTGGACGGCTCGGTCTCCCGGACGACGCACCGCTGGGCGGTCCGCGACGGCGCGGCCACCTCCGTCATACGGGTGCTGTCGGACTGGGTCCTCGACCCGCTGACCATGCGTCTGCTGTGCGCGGCCGTCGCACTGTGGCTGCTGTGGCGCCGGGCGGCCTGGTGGACGGCGCTGTGGCTGGTGCTGACCGTCGGGGTGGCGGTGGTGGTGCAGCAGGCGGTGAAGGCCGCCGTCGGCAGGCCGCGTCCGGTGTGGCCGGACCCGGTGGACTCCGCGCGCTTCGCGGCCTTCCCCTCCGGCCACGCGATGACGGCCACCGTGGTCTGCGGCCTGCTGCTGTGGCTGCTCCACCGCAGTGGCGTGCGCCGGGTCCTGTGGTGGACGGCCGTCGCGCTCGCGCTCCTCGCGGTGATCGGCGTGGGCGCGACCCGGGTGTGGCTCGGTGTGCACTGGCCCTCGGACGTGCTGGGCGGCTGGCTGTTCGGGGCGCTGGTGGTGGCGGTCGCCGTCGTGGTCCACGAGTGGCCGCGGGGCGTACGGGGGCGCGGGCCGGGGTAGGTTCGCGCGCATGAACGCCGTCCTGTTCGATTTTTCCGGCACCCTGTTCCGTATCGAGTCGACCGAGTCGTGGCTGCGGGCCGGGCTCGCGGCCACCGGCACCCGGCTCGGGGATGACGAACTCACCGCTGCGGCACAGCGGTTGGAGGAGCTGGGGGCGCTCGCGGGTGGTGCGGAGCCGGTGCGCGTACCGGACGGGCTGACGGAGCTGTGGGCGACCCGGGACCAGAGTTCGGAGGCCCACCGGGCGGCGTACACCGGCCTGTCCCGGCTCGTCCCGCTGCCCGATCCGGGGCTGCACGACGTGCTGTACGACCGGCACATGACACCGGCCGCGTGGACGCCGTACCCGGACGCGGCGGACGTGCTGCGCAAGCTGCGGGAGCGCGGGGCCGCGATCGGGGTGGTCAGCAACATCGGCTGGGACCTGCGTCCCGTCTTCCGCGCGCACGGGTTCGACGCGTACGTGGACACCTATGTGCTGTCGTACGAGCACGGGATGAAGAAGCCGGACCCCCGGCTGTTCGCGCTGGCCTGCGAGCGGCTGGGGGTCGACCCGCGCGAGACGCTGATGGTCGGGGACAGCCGGGGCGCGGACGGCGGCGCGGCCGCGCTCGGCTGCCGGGTGCACTTCGTGGACCATCTGCCGGTGGACCGGCGCCCGGACGCGCTGCTGCCGGTGCTGGAGCTGAGCGGCTGAGCGGCTGAGGGCACGGAAGGCGCGGGCGAATACCGCGAAACGGCTCACCGGTGTGCCGCCCGCCTGAGACGATCCCCCGCGTCGCCCCAGACGGACGGCACCCCTGAGCAGGCCCCGCGCGAAGCGGTGCCTGGTCCGACGAGTATAGTTGGCCGCCAGCCAGTCAACGCAGGAGTTCGACGATGTCCCCGCGCAGCGCCTCGGTCAACGAAGAGCTGCGCCGCCGTTCCCGGGAGCGTCTGCTGCAGGCCGCGGTGGAGCTGGTCGGCGAACGCGGCTACGACGCGACCACCCTCGGAGACATCGCGGACCGCGCCGGATCGGCGCGCGGACTGGTGTCGTACTACTTCCCCGGCAAGCGCCAGCTGGTGCAGTCCGCCGTGCACCGGCTGATGCACCGCACGCTGGAAGAAGCGCTGGAGCGGGAGCCGCGCACCGAGGACGGCCGCGAGCGGCTGGCCCGCGCCGTCGACGCGATCCTGGGCCTCGCCCGCGACCGGCCCGTGCTCATGCGCCAGCACATGGCGGGACTGCTCCAGGCCGAGGGCTTCGTGCAGTGCCCGGAGCAGCGGCGCCTGTCGGAGCTGCTGGGCGACACGGTCGCCCGGTACGGCTCGGAGGACGTCCCCGTCGACTACCCCATGCTGCGGGCGCTGCTGATGGGCGCGGTGTACGCGGCGCTCGTGCCCGGGGTGCCGATGCCCGTGCCGGTGCTGCGCGCGGAGCTGTTCGAGCGGTACGGGCTGGCCTGGGAGCTGGGGGTGCCGCCGGAGAGCGCGGCGGACGGAGTCGAGGCGGAGCAGGACCTGTCGCGGTTCTTCGCGACGGAGGAGCGGGCGGCGCCGGTGGAAGAGCGCCCGGCGCCGGTGGACGAGCGGGCGGCTTCGACGGAGGGCTGAGGCGCCGGTCTCCGGACTCGGGCGGACGCCCGGGCGCGGGGTCTGGACACGGAGGCGTGGACGACACGGCCCGGGTGGCCGCTCACTCCCTGCCGCGCCCGCCCGCCGGTGCCATGCTGGAGCCGTCAGGGCACTCTCCCGATGCCCCCGGGGTGAGGAGTACGCCGTGCTGCGTGTCGCCGTCGTCGGCTCCGGACCGAGCGGGTGCTACACCGCGCAGAACCTCGTCCAGCGGAACCCGGATGTGCACGTGGACGTGCTGGACCGGCTGCCGGCGCCGTTCGGCCTGGTCAGGTACGGCGTCGCCCCGGACCACGAGAAGATCAAGTCACTCCAGGACAGTTTGCGCACGGTGCTGGAGCACGAGCGGGTGCGGTTCCTCGGCGGGGTCGAGGTCGGCGGCCCGGACGGGCTCGCGCCGGAGCGGCTGCGGGAGATGTACCACGCGGTGGTCTACTGCGTGGGCGCCGCCACAGGGCGCCGCCTGGGCATCCCCGGCGAGGATCTGCCGGGCAGCTGGGCGGCGACGGACTTCGTGTCCTGGTACAGCGCCCACCCGGACGCGGCGGGCCTCGGCTCGCTGAGCGACGTGCGCTCGGCGGTGGTGATCGGCGCGGGCAACGTGGCACTGGACGTGACCCGGATGCTGGTCCGGGGCGCGGAACAGCTGCACGGCACCGACATGCCGCAGGCGCCCCTGGACGTGCTGGCCGCGAGCGGCATCGGCGAGGTCCACATGGCGGCGCGGCGCGGACCGACGCAGGCCCGCTTCACCACCAAGGAACTGCGCGAGCTGGGGCAGCTGCCCGGCACTCAAGTCCATGTGGACCCGGCCGAGTTGGCGCTCGACCCGGCCTTCGCCGAGCTGTCCGTGCTGCCCTCCGCACAGCGGCGCAACGCGGAGGTGCTGCGCGACTGGGCGGCCCTTCCGGGGGCGGAGGCGGAGCGGAACATCCGGATGCGATTCTTCCTGCGACCCGTCGAACTCCTGGAGGAGAACGGTCGGGTGGGCGCTGTGCGCTTCGAGCGGACGGCGCCGGACGGGCAGGGCGGTGTGGTCGGCACGGGTCAATTCGAGGATGTACCGGCACAGTTGGTGCTGCGCTCGGTCGGCTATCGCGGAGTGCCGCCCGAGGGGCTGCCGTTGGACCCCGTGACGGGGACCGTGCCGCACCAGGAGGGCCGGGTGCTCCGGGACGGGGCGCCCTCGCCCGGTGAGTACGTCGCCGGGTGGATCAAGCGTGGCCCGACCGGGGTCATCGGCAGCAACCGGCCGTGCGCCAAGGAATCGGTGGCCTCGCTGCTCGCCGACGCGCCCGCGCTCGCCGCCCGCGAGGTGCCGGACGAACCGCTCGCCGCGCTGCGGGAGTCGGGGATCGAGCCGGTGCCCTGGCCGGGCTGGCTGGCCATCGAGCGGGCCGAGGCGGAGCTGGGGGAACGTCTCGGGCGGAAGGTGGTCAAACTGGCCGACTGGGACGAGCTGTTGGCAGCGGCGCGGACCGTATAGGCAACGCGCACACGGGAGTTGGCATCTCCGTGGCTCCGGTGGGGCAGGACACACGGCGGCAACACCGCGGAAATCAACAATCTGTTCAAGCCGCCTACCGTCGCGTGCAGTTCGGATGCCGCTCCCCACCGCCGCTCTGGAGTACCCATGGCAGAGACCGCAGTTGTTCATCCCGTCGACGAGATACCACCGGTGCGCGGCCTCGCGGCCTTCGGCCTTCAGCATGTGCTCGCGATGTACGCGGGCGCGGTGGCGGTGCCGTTGATCGTGGGCGGCGCGATGAAGCTGTCCGCCGCCGACCTGGCGTATCTGATCACCGCCGATCTGCTGGTGTGCGGGGTGGCGACGCTGATCCAGTGCGTCGGGTTCTGGCGGTTCGGCGTACGGCTGCCGATCATGCAGGGGTGCACCTTCGCGGCGGTCTCGCCGATGGTGCTGATCGGGACGACGGGCGGCGGACTGCCCGCGATCTACGGCGCGGTGATCGTCGCGGGGCTGGCGATCATGCTGCTTGCGCCGGTGTTCGGCAGGCT
This sequence comes from Streptomyces sp. NPDC026659, assembly GCF_040638245.1. Taxonomy (NCBI): domain Bacteria; kingdom Bacillati; phylum Actinomycetota; class Actinomycetes; order Kitasatosporales; family Streptomycetaceae; genus Streptomyces; species Streptomyces sp. NPDC026659. The sequence continues at coordinate 278,302 of NZ_JBEZXY010000008.1, forward strand.
GCTGCGCTTCTTCCCGCCGCTGGTCACCGGCACGGTGATCCTGGTCATCGGGGTCTCGCTGCTCCCGGTCGCGGGCAACTGGGCGGCGGGCGGTGTGGGCGCGAAGGACTTCGGGGCGCCCCGCAATCTGGCCCTCGCGGCGTTCGTGCTCGCGGTGGTGCTCGGGGTGCAGCGGTTCGCCCCGGCGTTCCTCTCCCGGATCGCCGTGCTCACCGGGATCGTGGTGGGCCTCGCGGTGGCCGTGCCCTTCGGCTTCACGGACTTCGGCGGGGTCACGCACGCGGACTGGGTGGGGATCAGCACCCCGTTCCACTTCGGGGCGCCCGAGTTCCGGGTGTCCGCGATCGTCTCCATGCTGGTGGTGGCGCTGGTGACGATGACGGAGACCACCGGTGACCTGATCGCGGTGGGCGAGTTGACGGGTCGTCGGGTGGAGCCGCGCTCGCTGGCCGACGGGCTGCGCGCGGACGGCCTGTCGACGGTACTGGGCGGGGTGTTCAACACCTTCCCGTACACGGCGTACGCGCAGAACGTGGGCCTGGTCGGGATGACCCGGGTGCGCAGCCGCTGGGTGGTCGCCGCGGCCGGGGCGCTCCTCGTGCTGCTCGGTCTGCTGCCCAAGCTGGGCGCGCTGGTGGCGGCGGTCCCGGCGCCGGTGCTCGGCGGGGCCGGCCTTGTGATGTTCGGGACCGTCGCGGCGAGCGGACTGCGGACGCTGGCCCGGGTCGACTTCAAGGGCAACCACAATCTGACGGTCGTCGCGGTCTCGGTGGCGGTCGGAATGCTGCCGGTGGGCGTGCCGGACGTGTACGCGAAGTTCCCGGACTGGTTCCAGACGGTGATGAACAGCGGGATCAGCGCGGGCTGTCTGACCGCGATCGCGCTCAACCTGCTGTTCAACCACCTGCCGTCGAGGAGCCGCGACGGAGCCGTACCGGCCGACGGGACATCCGCGCAGGAGGCCACGGCCTAGCTGCCGACGCGGCTCAGGCCGCCGCCTCGTCCTCCTCCTTCGGCAGCAGCCGTACGACCGTCTCCTCCAGGCGCGGCAGGGCCCGCTGACCCGCCACCGCGAGGAGGATCGCCAGGGCGACGCCGGTCCAGGCGACGGGGCCGAGCGGGGTGCAGCCGACGAGGCGGCTGACGCCGGGGGTCTGGATGACGGCGACGAGGACGGCTGCCGAGCCGAGGGCGGTGACGCGGACGAGGGTGCTGTCGCGGCGGTCGAGGAGGGTCTGCGCGAGCTGGGTGCCGACCACCCCGCACAGTGCCATGGTGCTGGAGCGGCGGGCCGTGCCGGGCGTGAAGCGGCCGATCAGCCAGGCGGCGGTCGCGCCGAGCGCGGTGGTCAGGGCGCGGTGCCGGATCTGCTGGATCAGGGGTGCGCCGAGGACGCCGCCCGCCGCGTCCTCCGGGGTGGTGGTCCACTCCCCCGCCGCCGCGTCGTCGGGCGTCTTCGGGGTGACGGCGACCGCCATGGCCGGGAACAGGTCGGTGAACAGGTTGACCAGCAGCATCTGGCGGGTGGACAGCGGGGCGGTGCCCGAGACCAGGGTGCCGATGATGCCGAAGCCGACCTCGCCCGCATTGCCGCCGATGAGGATGGCGATGGCGTCGGCGACGCTGTGCCACAGCGAGCGTCCCTCGCCGATGGCGTCGATCAGGACGGTCAGGTCGTCGTCGGTGAGCACGATGTCGGCGGCGTTGCGCGCGGCGGCCGAGCCCCTGGCGCTGATGCCGACGCCGATGTCGGCGGCGCGGATCGCGGCGGCGTCGTTGGCGCCGTCCCCGACCATGCCGACCACCCGACCCGCGTCCCGCAGCGCCTCGACGACCTGGAGTTTCTGCTCGGGCGCGACCCGGGCGACGACTCCGGCGTCGCGCAGCATCCGGGCCCGGGTCCTGCGGTCGGCGGCGGCCAGTTCGTCGCCGGTGACGACCTCAGTGCCCTCGGGCCAGCCCAGGTCGCGGGCGATGGCGCGGGCGGTCTGCGGGTGGTCGCCGGTCAGCATGACGGGGCGTACGCCCTCCTCGTAGAGGCCGTGCACCAGGGCCCGGGAGGTCTCGCGGGGTACGTCGGAGAGCGCGAGGAGGCCGTTGAACCGCAGGTCGTGCAGCGGGTCTTCGAGGACCTTGGTCTCGTCCTCGTCGTCGGCGAGGCGGCGCGCGGCCACCGCGAGGACGCGCAGTCCGTCCCCGGCCAGGTCGTGCGCGGTGGCGAAGGCGCGGTCGGGGGTGCCCTCGCAGGCGGGGAGCACGGTCTCGGGGGCGCCCTTGACCACCAGCAGGCGGGGCCCGTCGCCCTCGCGGCCGACGGCGGCGGCGTAGCCCCGGCCGGCCTCGAAGGACAGGCCGCCGAGCTGGGTCCACTCGGGGTCGGGGCCCGCCGCGTCGAGGACCGCCTCGTCGGTGGCGTGGACGGGGCGGCCCGAGCCACCGTTCACGCGGGGGCAGGCGCGGGCGGCGCGCAGCAGGGTGCGCGCGGGGCCGGGGTCGTCGACGGCGCCGACCGCGCCCTCGGCGTCGGAGACCCGCACCAGGCGCAGCCGGTTCTCGGTGAGGGTGCCGGTCTTGTCGAAGCAGATGGTGTCGACGCGGCCGAGTGCCTCCAGGGTGCGCGGGGTGCGCACGAGCACGCCGTCGCGGCTGAGCCGCCGGGCGGCGGCGAGCTGGGCGACGGTGGCGACGAGCGGCAGCCCCTCGGGTACGGCGGCCACGGCGACGGCCACGCCTCCGCTGACCGCCTCGCGGACCGGGGTGCCGCGCAGCAGTGCGAGTCCGGTGACGGCGGCGCCACCCGCGAGGGTCAACGGCAGTGCCTTGCGGGTGAGTTCCTGGAGGCGGCCCTGCACTCCGGCGGCGGGGGGCGTACGGCCCGCGAGGTGGACGGCGCGGGCGGCCTCGGTGCGCTCCCCGGTGTCGACCACGACGGCGTGCGCGGTGCCCGCCACCACGGTCGTGCCCTCGAAGACCATGCAGCGCCGTTCGGCGACGGCGGCGTGCGGAGTGGGGTCGGGGTGCTTCTGCACGGGCAACGACTCGCCGGTGAGGGCGGACTCGTCCACCTCCAGGCCGTCCTCCCAGAGCAGCCGGGCGTCGGCGGGCACCACGTCGTCGCCCTTCAGCTCGATCACGTCGCCGGGGCGCAGCTTCCCCGCGTCGACGGTCACGGTGCCGCCGGCCGGGGCCTCCTCCGGCGGGGGTGCCACACGGGCCTTGCGCTGCTGTTCGGCCTGGAGCCCGGACAGGGCCCGTTCGGCGCGCAGCCGCTGGACTCCGCCGACGAGCGCGTTCAGGTCGAGCGCGCCGACGACGAGCAGGGCGTCCACGACCGAGCCGAGGATGGCGGAGGCGGCGGAGCCGACGGCGAGGACCGGGGTGAGCGGATCGTCCAGCTCACCGCGTACGGCCTGGCCGAGCTGCCAGCTCAGGCGGGCGGGGATGAGCGCGGGATGCCGTACCACGTGCCGGAGGGTGTGGCGGGCCGTGGCGAGCGTGCGTTCCAGGGCGGTGGGCGGGGCGTCGGCGGTGCGGTCCAGGCGCTCCATGGCCTCGTCGGGGCCGAGTTCGTGCCAGCGGACCCGGGCGCGCGGGCGCGGGGTGCGGGCGGAGGCCACGCCGAGGGCGGCCCAGATGCCGGAGAACAAGGCGGTGAGCGCGCCGGTGTCGACCGGCGCGTGCCGCAGTCCGGGCAGCAGCGAGTGGCGTCTGCCGTCGTGGCCGTCCCCGATGGCCACGAGGAGGCCGGAGAGCGCGGCGCCGGAACGGGCGAGGACCTGTCCGCGCCGGCTCACGTCGCGGGCGGCGGGGATCGCGGTCAGCAGCCGCCACACGTCGGGCAGTCCGTGCGGGGCGAGGACGTCGGCGCCCCAGACCACGGCGCCGCCGCGGTCGGTGAGCACCACGGCGATGTCGCTGCCGCGCAGCCCGGCCAGCACCTCGCGCTCCTCGGCGGTGCGCGGCCGGGCGACCGTGATGACGACGTCCTCGCGGCCGCCGGCCGCTTCGACGTCGTCCTCCTCGCCCGCGTCGGCACGCAGCGCGTACACCACGTCGTCCAGCGGGCGCCGGGCGTCCACCACCTGGTCGGCGAGCCCGGTGAAGTCCTCCAGGGCGGGGTCGTCCACCAGGACGACGCGGAGTCCGGCGCGGCGGGCCGCGTCGAGTACGGCCTCGGTCCACGGGTCGGCGATTCCCTCGTCGGTACGCAGCGCGCTCGGGTGGAGGACGAGGGTGCCGGCGGTCTCCAGCTGTCTCAGCCGCTCCGGGTCGCGGACGAGCACGCCGTCGCGGGCGAGGTACGTGCCGAACACGGCGTGGAAGGCGGCGGGCGCGTAGCGGGCGGCCTTGGGCGAACCCGCGAGCACGGCCTCGGCGGCGACGGACGTGTCGTGCTTGACCAGGAAGGCGGCCACCGCGCCGAGCACGCTGCCGATCGAGGCATGGGCGGCGTACGCCTGCGCCGGGGACTCGCGCAGCGACGGGCGCGGGGTGTCGTCGGCGGTGACGCTGACCCGGTCGGGGGCGCAGAGCTGGTCGTGGACCGTGTCGAAGGCGGCCGCGCGGGCCACGGTCTCGGCGAGCTGGCAGCCGCGCAGGGTGCCGTCGAGCACCAGGGAGGTGGGGGTCTGCCCGGCGGCGTGGACGGTGGCGTTCGCGGTGGCCAGCAGGAGGTCCATGCGGGTGGCGCCGATGCGGGCGCGCAGCAGGGCGCGGAAGCGGGGGTTCTCGCGCAGGAACGTCACCAGGGCGGTGAGCGCGCGGGGGGTGGGCGGCGTGCGCAGCAGGAAGGTGGTCACCGCGACGGAGATGCCGAGGATGTCGATGCCGAGGGTGGTCGCGGCGGCGCGCACTCCGGCGGGGTCGGCGGGGTGGGTGTTCTCCTCGGGGTCGCCGCCCGCCACGAGCAGTCCCTCGCGCTCCGCGAGGTCGGCCGCGTGGTCCACGACCCGGTCGAGGACGTCGTCCTCGGTGACCGTGACGACCAGCCGGGCCAGGCCCTCGTCCCAGTAGGCGAAGACCACGTCGGGGCGCTCCGCGAGGGCGACGGCGATCCGGCGGGCCAGGTGCGCGGTGCCGCCCTCGTGGCGTACGTGCTCCGGGTGGGCGGCGCACAGCGGGAGGTGGGCACGGGCGCCGGAACGCCAGTGGGCGGGGCCGCCGGGCAGGGCGGACCGCACGACCCTCGTGACACGGGCGGCCGTGTCGACGGTGCGCACACCCGCCCGGGCGGTGCCGACCACCGCGCCCGCCGCCATTCCGACGGCGGGCGCGGCGGCTCCCGCGAGAAGTCCGGGTACGGCGGGCAGTCGTCGGACGGCGGTGACCGGCGAGATCAGCAGCTTGAGCACCATTGCGGCGCCGTCAGAGGCTGGTGCGTTCGGGGCGGGCGGTGGGGCCGAGCGGACCCGTGGTGCCCTTGGCGTGGGCACCGGTGCGGGCCGGGTTCGCCGGAGTCGCCTTGACGGGGCCGGGAGGTTCCTGGTGGTGCGCCTCGGTACGGGGTTCCTGATGGTGCGCCTCGGTGCCGGAGCGGAGCGCGGCGCTGCCGAGGTCGTGCGCGGGCTCCTCCGCGGCCTCGTGGGTCTCCTCGGCCCGCGGTTCTTCCTGACCGTTCGCGTGCTGCGCCGGGCGGGGCTGGGTCAGCCAGGCCACGGCGGCTCCGGTGAGGGCGACCGGCCACTCCACGACACCGGTGACCCCCAGCACCCCCGCCCCCGCGTACACGAGCGCCCGGCGGCCGCGCGGGGACACCACGCCCACCTTGTCCAGCGTCTCCTGGGCCGCCTTGCCGACCATGGCGGCACCGGGCACTCTGCCCAGGACGGAGGCGGCGCCGCGCAGGGGCGCGGTGAGGACCGACGAGGACTTCCGCTCAGCCATGACTCTCCTCGGGTGCGTTCGCCTGCCGTGCCCCACGAGCACGCACACGCTGTCCACCCCCTCCTCCCAGGGAACGCCGGTGAGGGCCGGGCCGCCACTCGACCGGGGCGGGCGGGGTACGCGACGGGCCGGGGCGGGTGGGGTACGCGACGGATCGACGGGGGCGGCCGGGGTACGCAACGGAGTCCCGTCGGCCGGCGGAACTCCTCGCCCGGGCGAGCCCGCTCAGCCCGCCCCCGGCAGCACCGACAGTCCCGGCAGCCCCACCGGCCCTGCCAGTTCCCGCTGGTACCCCGCGTAGGCGGCCCGCAGCCGGTCGCCCGGCCAGTCCTGCGGGAGCAGCTCGGGCGGCAGTACCGGGTCGGTCAGCAGGTGGCGGACCATCGCGGCGTAGGCGGCCAGGCGGGTGGCCGGGGTCTCGGCCGCCGCCGCCCGGGTCAGCAGGGCGTGCGCGGTCGTCGCCCAGGCGGGCAGCGGCCACAGGCGGGCGACCAGGTGGGCGGCGGGCTCGTCGGGGCGGCCCCGGTAGGTCAGGGCGACCCGGTCCAGTTCCGGGGGGAGCGGTCGTTCCAGGTTGGCCGGGCGGAGCCAGACGCCCTCGCGGAGTTCGGCCAGGCGGAGTTCCCCGAGGCGGGAGCGGAGGTCGGCGCGGGCGGCGGGGTCGCGGCCGGTCGCGGTGATGACGACCATCTCCCAGTCGCCGTCCCAGTCCCGCGTCAGCGGACGTACCGCCTCGTCCTGGCGCCGCTGCCGCGCCAGCAGCCGGTCGCTGAGGCCGTACACCGCGTCCGTGCGCCGCAGGTCGCCCGCCGCGACCATCCGGCTGAGCGCGGCGCGCAGGGTGGAGCCGCCCACACCGAAGGGCTCGACCAGCCGGAGCAGTTCCTTCACGGGGAGCCGGGGCGGGTGCGCGCCGAGGAGCAGGCTCAGGACGACCGACCGCGCGGACAGGGGGCGCGGTGCGGGGGCGGTCCCGTGCGGCGGATCTTTCATGGACATGGACACGCACTGTACGGGCGGATCATTCTGTACGGGCGGATCGTTGTTGCACTATTGCTGCGGCCGTACGGTGAGTGCAACATGGCGGTATGGACCCGATGCCCGCGCAGCCACCGCTCCCGCCGTCGTCCGCCACCCACGACGTCACCAACCAGCCCCCGCCCCTGGCTCCGTACGACGCCTCCGACGACCATGCCCTCCTGGAGGGCCTGCGCCGCGAGGGCGCGGACTGGGCCGAGGAGGACGTCCGGCTGCTCGGTGTGCGGGCGGGCGGTGCGGAGGCGCAGGAGTGGGGCGAGCTGGCCAACCGGCACGAGCCGGAGCTGCGCACCCACGACCGCTACGGCAACCGCGTGGACGAGGTGGACTTCCACCCCAGCTGGCACCAGTTGATGGGCGCCGCCGTCGAGGCGGGCCTCGCCGGTGCCCCGTGGGCGGACGAGCGGGTCGGCGCGCACGTGGCGCGGACGGCGGGCGGGCTGGTCTGGGGGCACACGGAGGCGGGCCACGGCTGCCCCACGTCGATGACGTACGCCGCCGTACCCGCCCTGCGCGCCGAGCCGGACCTCGCCAAGGTCTACGAGCCGCTGCTGACGAGCCGGGTGTACGAGCCGGGGCTGCGCGTGCCCACCGAGAAGGCCGGGCTGCTCGCCGGGATGGGCATGACCGAGAAGCAGGGCGGCTCGGACGTGCGCACCAACACCACCGTGGCCACGCCGACCGGCGAACCCGGGGTGTACACCCTGCGCGGGCACAAGTGGTTCACCTCGGCCCCGATGTGCGACGTGTTCCTGGTGCTGGCCCAGGCGCCGGGCGGGCTCTCCTGCTTCCTGGTGCCCCGCGTACTGCCGGACGGCACCCGCAACACCTTCCGCATCCAGCGCCTGAAGGACAAGCTGGGCAACCGCTCCAACGCGTCCTCCGAGCCGGAGTTCGACCGTACGGTGGCGTGGCTGGTGGGCCCGGAGGGGCGCGGGGTGAAGACCATCATCGAGATGGTCAACTGCACCCGGCTCGACTGTGTGATGTCCTCGGCCACGCTCATGCGCAAGACACTGGTGGAGGCGGGTCATCACGCCCGCCACCGCAGCGCGTTCGGAGCCCGGCTGCTCGACCAGCCGCTGATGCGCAACGTCCTGGCCGACCTGGCCCTCGAGTCGGAGGCGGCGACGACGCTCACCCTGCGCCTTGCCGGGGCGGCGGACCGGGCGGTGCGCGGGGACGCCGGGGAGCGGGCCTTCCGCCGGATCGCCACGGCCGTCGGCAAGTACTGGGTGACCAAGCGGGGCCCGGCCTTCACCGCCGAGGCGTTGGAGTGCCTGGGCGGCAACGGGTACGTCGAGGACTCCGGGATGCCCCGGCACTACCGGGAGGCCCCGCTGCTGTCGATCTGGGAGGGCTCGGGAAACGTCAACGCGCTCGACGTGCTCCGCGCGCTCGTCCGCGAGCCGGAGAGCGCCGAGGCGCTGTTCGCCGAACTCGCCCTGGCCCGGGGCGCGGACGCCCGACTGGACGCGACGGTGACCGACCTCAAGCGGCAGCTGGCCGAGGCCGACCAGGTCACCGCCCGCCGTCTCGTCGAGCGCATGGCCCTCGCCCTCCAGGCGTCCCTTCTGGTCCGGCACGCCCCGCCCGCCGTCGCGGACGCCTTCTGCGCTACGCGCCTGGCCGGCGACTGGGGGCACGCGTTCGGCACGCTCCCGGCGGGGACGGACCTGGACACGATCCTGGAGCGGGCGCTGCCGGAACGGGGCTGACGGCAAAGGGGCCTTACGGCCTCACCCCGTCGTATGTCCCCACTGCGGTCCGAGTCTGGCCCACTCCGCGTCCCAGTGGGCCAGGCGGCGGCGCTCCAGGGCGGTGCGGATGACACGGCCGCAGATGAAGGGGGCGGCGCCCGCGGCCGTACCCACCAGCGCGCCGAGGAGCGTGGCGCGGAAGGTGGCCTCGGCGGCGGTCGCGGGGCGGGTGACGAGGTGGCCCTGCGGGTCGGTCCAGACGGTGACCGGGGTGCCAGCCGGGCTGCCGGGGGCGATGCGGACCTGGCCGGTGTGGGCGGAGCCGTCGTCCACGGTCCAGCGGACCTCGCCCCACACCCGCTCGCCGTCGGCCTCCGGCTTCCGCGCGGCGGACTTCCCGGGGACGCGCGAGACGACACGGGCGACGGCCTGGTGCCAGGTGGCGCGGTCGCGGGCGAGCCCGCTGTCCACCGACCGGGCCGCCGCGAGCCCGGACAGCACCCCGACGAGCACCGTCAGCGCCCAGGCGCCGAGCACCACCCATGCCTCCACCACGTCGACACGGCGTTTGAGCGGGTTGCGCCGCCAGCGCCAGAGCCACACCTGCGGACCACGGAACGCCATCAAGGGCATCCTCCTCACCGAACGCGCCGACCGGCCGTACCGTCCTCCCATACGGGCGGCTCCGCCCTGTTGCTCAGGACGGACCGCCTTCCCGACGGTCGCACGGGAGACACCTCGCGCGCAGGAACATCCGGCAGACCGCCCGGACGACCCCGGTCACCGGCCGGGCCAACCCCCGCCGACCTGCGCGGACTTGGCGGTGGGAGATCCAGGTCACCCGACGGAGTGGCCGAGAAACGACGACGCACTCCCCGGCACGGCTGCTCACTCCCCCGCGCGGCGGTCGATCAGCTCCAGCAGGCGCAGTACGGCCGCGTCGGCCTCCGGGCGGCGTACGGCTACCACGCTCGTCTCCAGGTACGACGACGCGCCCCGCAGCGGGACGAAGGTGACCCCGGGGACGGGGAAGCCGTCCAGCCGCCCGGGCAGCAGGCCGACGCACAGGCCGGAGGCCACATAGCTGTACAGCCCGGAGAGGTCGTCGGCCACCGCGCGCGCCCGGGGTGTGAACCCCACGTCGTGACAGCCGAGTTGGACCTGCCGGGCCAGGGTCGGCAGGGCCACCGGATCGGGCAGCACGAAGTCCTCGTCGCGCAGGTCGGCGAGGTCGATCCCGTCGGCCCCGGCGAGGGGGTGGCCGTCCGGCAGGGCGGCGGCGATGCGTTCCACCGCGAACCGCGTGCTGACGAGGTCGTCCGAGACGGACGCGGGATCACGGAGGAACCCGAGGTCCAGGGCGCCGGAGCGGACCAGGTCGGCCACGGCGACCGAGGAGTCGTGGTGCAGATGGACCCGCAGACCGGGCAGTTCCTCGGCCACCGCACGCAGGAAGCCGGGCAGGTAGAGGTGGCTGAGGACGCTCACGTACCCCACCCGCACGACGCCCTCCAGGCCCGCCGCCACCCGTCGTACCCGCTCGATCGCGGCGGACTGGGCGTCGAGGAGGCGCCGGGCGTCCACGGCGAACGCCTCGCCCGCCGGGGTCAGCGCGACCCCGCCGGGACCCCGGTCGAACAGCCGCACCCCGAGCCCCCGCTCCAGGCGCTGGATCGACTGGCTGAGCGGGGGCTGACTCATGAAGAGCCGCTCCGCCGCCCGGCCGAAATGCCGCTCGTCGGCCACCACCAGAAACTGTTCGAGGAGGCGCTTCGTCAGATTGATATCGTCAGCCATATCGAACGCTAGCCAATCATATATTGGACAGACCTGCGCGTGAGGCGTCCACTGGATACCAGGGGATGCCCCGCGAAACGGCGGCGGCTCTCCGGCACTACCGGTTCCAGCAATCTCATGCGGGAGAGGTCCGGGCGAGCACGGCGGCCCCCTCTCCCTGGAGGCCCCATGCGCAAGCAGGATGTCGCCCGGCTCTTCACCACCCCGGTGGATTCCCCGGCGTACGCGCCCACGCGGTACCGCTTCACCGACCGCGAGTACCTCAACATCACCTACCGCACCGACCCCGAGGCGCTGCGCCGCCTGGTCCCCGAGCCGCTGACGGTCCCGGAACCGCTGGTCCGCTTCGAGGTCATGCGGATGCCCGACACCACCGGCCTGGGCGACTACACCGAGGCCGGGCAGCTCATCACCGTCGAACACGAGGGTGAGCGGGGCGAGTTCAACCTCGCGATGTACGTGAACAGCGTCCCCGCGATCTCCAGCGGCCGCGAGTACAGCGCGTACCCGAAGAAGTCCGGCTCCCCGGCGCTTTACGTCGACTCCGACACGCTGGTGGGCACGCTGGACTACGGCAGCCTGCGCGTGGCCAACGCCACCATGGGCTACAAGCAGCGGGCGATGGACCTGGACGAGGCCCGCGCCGAGATCTGCGTGCCGACGTTCATGATCAAGACGGTGCCGAACTACGACGGCACCCCGCGCATCTGCGAACTGGTCCGCACCCGGATCACCGACATCACCGTGAAGAGCGCGTACACCGGCCCCGCGCGGCTCCAGCTCTTCGCGCACGTGATGGCGCCGCTGGCGGATCTGCCGGTGCTGGAGGTCGTGAGCGCCAGCCACATCCTGACGGATCTGTCCCTCAACCCGGTCGAGCCGGTCTTCGACTACCTCGCCCGGGCCTGAGCGAGTCCGCCTCCTTCCCCCTGCGAACTGCGAACCACGAGCTTCGAGAAAGCCGCGACACCATGTCCTCTGTTTCCGCACCCACCGCCTCCGGCCCCGCACCGGACTCCCGCAAGCGCGCCGCGATCGTCGGCGGTGGCGTCATCGGCGTCTCCTGGGCCGCCCTCTTCCTCGCGCACGGCATGGAGGTGGTCGTCAGCGACCCCCGGCCCGGCATCGAGGAGACCGTCCGCGCCGGTCTCGCCGAGATCGTCCCGACCCTGGACGAACTCGGGCTGCCCACCGAGCACTTGACCGACCGGCTCTCCTTCGAGGCCGACCTCGCGACCGCCGTCGCGGACGCGGACGTCGTCCAGGAGAACGGCCCCGAGCGGCTCGACCTCAAGCAGGAGATCTGGCGCACCGTCGAAGAGGCCGCCCCCGCACACGCGTTGCTCGCGACGTCGACCTCCAGCATCCCGGCGACCGCCATCGCCGCGGGTCTGCCGCAACCCGAACGGCTCGTGGTGGGGCACCCGTTCAACCCGCCGCACCTGGTGCCGCTGGTGGAGGTCGTGCCCGGCGAGAAGACCTCGCCGGAGGTGGTCCGCGAGGCCGTGGACTTCTACACCGCGCTCGGCAAGAAGCCGCAGGTGCTGCACAAGGAGATCCCGGGCTTCGTCGCCAACCGCCTGCAGTCCGCGCTGTTCCGTGAGTGCGTGCACCTGGTCGCGGAGGGCGTGGTGACGGAGGAGGAGCTGGACGAGATCGTGACCTCGTCCATCGGACTGCGCTGGGCCGTCGCGGGCCCCTTCCGCACCTTCCACCTCGGCGGCGGCCCCGAGGGCCTGCCCCACTTCGTCGAGCACCTGGGCCGCGCCATGGCCGACCACATGTGGCCCGCCCTCGGCAACCCCACGCTCGACGACGCCACCGTCGCGCTCCTCGCCGACCAGGCGCGGGACGCCTTCGGCGACGGCACCGTGGCGGAGCTGGCCGCCCGACGCGACCAGGCGCAGATCGCGCTGATGCGCGCCCTGGGAGAGACCCCGGACCGCCGGAACACCGACCCGGCCTGACCGCCCGCACCGGAACACCCCTGCCGGACAACCGCCTTCACCGCACCACACGCGAGAAACGCACACCCATGAACCTCACCGAGAAGATCACGCGGGCGATCAACGACCCCGCCACCGACGACGCGTTCGACGTCCACGCCGAGATGACCGACGTCCTCGCGGGCATCGGACTGAAGCCCGAGGACACCGGCGGCACGATCACCTTCGAAGGCGCCGACCCCGTCGTTCCCAGCACCCTGCGCCTGGGCGCCGCCTCCGGCATCGCCCTTGTCGCCAAGTCCGCGGCCATCGCCGCGCTGTGGAAGGACCGCACCGGTCGCGGCCAGGACATCCACATGGACCTGCGCGTGGGCCCGCACCGGCTGTGCCCGTTCTACGAACAGAAGTGGGAGCTGCTGAACGGCTACACCGGGGGCACCCCGTCGATCATCAACATGGCCCTCGCCAACAACTTCTACCGCAGCGCGGACGGCCGTTGGATGATGCCGTTCAACATCTATCCCAACATCAAGGTCGCCGCCGAGCGGCTGCTCGGGGTGGGTGACGTACCCGAGCACGTCGCCGCCGCGATCGCGAAGTGGGACGCCCGGGAGCTGGAGCGGGCGGGCGCGGAGGCCGGCTGCGTCATGCCGATGGTGCGCACCCCCGCCGAGATTCTGACGGAGCGTCAGTACACCGATGTCCTGGCCCACTTGCCGCTGGTGGAGATCACCCGCGTCGGCGACAGCGACCCCGAGCCGCTGCCCGCCGACCCCACCGCCCCGCTGGACGGCGTACGCGCGCTCGGCATGGGCCACATCATCGCCGGGGCGGGGGCGGGGCGCGCTCTCGCCCTGCACGGCACGGACGTGCTGAACCTGTGGCGGCCGTACGAGCTGGAGCACGACGTCACCTACCTGACGACGAGCGTCGGCGTGCGCTCCGCGACGGTGAGCCCGTACACCCCGGAGGGTCTGGCCCGCATCCATGAACTCCAGGCCGGGGCCGATGTGTTCTACGCCAACCGGCGCCCCGGCTTCCTGGAGTCCATCGGACTGTCCGAGGAGGAGTCGATCGCCCGGCGGCCCGGACTCGTCTACGCCACGGTGTCGCTGAACGGCCATGAGGGTCCGTGGAAGGACTACCTCGGTTTCGACCAGACGGCAGGCGCGCTCACCGGCCTGCTGCACCTGGAGGGCGACGGCGACCGGCCCGCACTGCCGCCCATCACCGTCGTCAACGACTATCTCGTCTCGTGGTTCCTGACGGCAGGCATCGCCGAGGCGCTGCGCCGCCGCGCCGTGGACGGCGGCAGCTACCGCGTCCACGTCTCGCTGTCCCGGGTGGCCCTGTGGATTCTGTCGATGGGCATCTTCGACCAGGACTACGCGAAGGAGATCGCGGGCACGGGCGAGCGGCACGCCTACCCGGACCCCGAACTGTTCACCGCCGAGACGCCGCTCGGCCACTATCAGGGCATCACCGACCAGGTGCGGATGTCGGACACCCCGGGCGCCTATCGGCAGATCCTCGTGCCGCGCGGCTCCCAGCGGCCGGAATGGCTGCCGGCCGCCTGATCCGGCGGTCCACCGTGCGACGGGATGCCGGGAATCACCAGGGTTCCCGGTGCCCCGTCGCGCCGCTACGGCAGGCGCCAGTCCACCGGCTCCGCGCCCTGCTGCGCGAGCAGTTCGTTGGCCCGGCTGAACGGGCGCGAGCCGAAGAAGCCGCGGTCGGCCGACATGGGCGAGGGGTGGGCCGACTCGATGGCCGGGTAATCGCCGAGCAGGGGGCGCGCGTTGCGGGCGTCGCGGCCCCACAGGATGGAGACCAGCGGCTTGCCGCGTGCGGCGAGGGCGCGGATCGCCTGCTCGGTGACCTCCTCCCAGCCCTTGCCGCGGTGGGCGCCGGGCTTGCGCGGGGCCGTGGTCAGCGCCCTGTTCAGCAACAGGACGCCCTGCTGGGTCCAGGGGGTCAGGTCGCCGTTGGACGGCCGGGGCAGGCCCAGGTCCGAGTGCAGCTCCCGGTATATGTTCTCCAGGCTGCCCGGCAGCTGCCGTACCTCCGGCGCCACCGCGAAGCTCAGGCCGATGGCCATGCCCGGTGTGGGATAGGGGTCCTGGCCCACGATCAGGACCCGTACATCATCGAAGGGCTGCTGGAAGGCGCGCAGGACGTTCGCCCCGGACGGCAGATAGGTCCGCCCCGCCGCCACCTCGGCACGCAGGAAGTCGCCCATGGCCGTGATACGGCCCTCCACCGGCTCCAGGGCCTTGGCCCAGCCGGTCTCAACAAGTTCACTCAACGGTCGTCGTGCCACGTCAAGTCACTCTAGTGGCCCCCACTGACAATCCGCCCCGGCGAGTGGAATGCGCGGAACAGCCGGGCCGCCCGGCGTACGCGCCGCTACTCTTCCTCCCCGTGAGCCGTGCGCCCGAGCGAGCCGACGTAGCCGGACGAGGACCGGCGTCCGCCGTGACGTCCGCCTTCCTCGCCGTGGACTCCGGTGGCTCCGGAATCCGGGTGGCGGTGGGCATCCCCGGCACGGGTCGTACGGCCGAGGCGGTGACCGGCGAGCCGGTGCGGACCACGGAGCGCGGCCTCGACCCGGCGCACCTCATGGCACAAGTCGCGCCCCTGGCCCGTACGTTGGCCGCCGAGGCCGGGGCGGACCGCATCTCCTGGGCCGTCGTCGGGGCCGCCGGGTTCGCGAGTCTGGGCGAGGCCCTGCGTGCCGAGCTGCCGGGTGCGCTCGCCCGGGAGTTGGGGGTACGGACCGTCGCTCTCGCCGCCGACGCGGTGACCGCGTACGTCGGCGCCCTCGGCCCCCGTCCCGGTGCCGTGCTCGCCGCGGGCACCGGTCTGATCGCCGTCGGCACGGACCTGACCGGCTGGCGTCGGGCCGACGGCTGGGGGTATCTGCTGGGCGACTGCGGCGGCGGGGCCTGGATCGGCCGGGCCGGGCTCGAGGCCGCGCTGCGCGCGCACGACGGGCGGGACGGCGGCTCGACCGCGCTGTTGGAGCGCGCGACGGAGCGGTTCGGGGCGATGGCCGGACTGCCCGCCCGGATCTATCCGCGCACCGACCGCGCCGCCGTGCTCGCCTCCTTCGCGCCCGCCGTGGGCGAGTGCGCGGCGCACGATCCGGTCGCGGCCGGGATCCTGCGTGCGGGGGCCCGGCATCTCGCCGAGTCGGCCGCCGCCGTGTGCCCGGCGGACGGGGAGCCCGAAGTGGCGCTCACGGGTGGCCTCTTCCACCTCGGCGAACCCCTACTGGCGCCCTTGCGCGAGGAGTTGGCGAAGCGGCTGCCGCACGCGAGGTCCGTACCGGCCGAGGGCGATCCGCTGCGCGGTGCGGTCCGGCTCGCGGAGGATCTCGCGGCCGACCGGTGCGATGTCCCGATTGCGCCGACCATGCTCCATGTGGTCACTATAAATACGGATTGAGTCCTCCGAAGCACCAACTGTCCGGTGCGGGGCGGGAAGAGCCGCCCCACCTGCGCAACTCATCAGACAAAACCGGACGGATACCGCTCACCTGCACCCTCCCCGAACAGGGGAGCACAGGAAACCAGTAACATGCGGCGCCATGAGCTCCCCCACTGGACCCGAGTCCGGCCTCCCAGTACGAATGCCGCGACCCCGCCAGCCAGGACGTCACCGTCGTCCGGAACCGCTGGTGGCTCCCGAGGACGCGCCCGCGTTCGTCCTCGCCGTGCCCGGCGCGCCCAGCGCCGCCACGCGCAGCCTCGCCGAGGAGGTCGTGAGCATCGCCCGCTCCGAGCTGCCCGGCCTGGATGCCCGGATCGGCTACCTGGACGGGGACGACGCGGACTTCCCGACCCTCAAGTCCGTGCTGGCACGGACCGCCGAGGAGCGCACCGCCCGCTACGAGCAGGCCCTCGCCGCCGGCAGTGACCCGAAGAAGCCGGAGGGCCCGGTCGCCGCGGTCGTCCCGCTGCTGGCAGGCCCCGACGGCGCCCTGCTGCGCCAGATCCGCCAGGCGATGATGGACAGCCGCGTCGCCGCCGAGCTGACCGACGTCCTCGGCCCGCACCCGCTGCTCGCCGAGGGCCTGCACGTGCGGCTCTCCGAGGCGGGCCTGGCCCGCGCGGACCGCGCCCGGCTGTTCACCGTGGCGACCGCGGCCGACGGCATCATCCTGGCCTCCGTGGGCGGCGAGGAGGCCGTGCAGGCGGCCGGTATCACCGGCATGCTGCTCGCCGCGCGCCTGGCCGTGCCGGTGATCGCGGCCGCTCTGGACCAGGAGGGCTCGATCGCCTCCGTGGCCGAGCAGCTGCGCGCGTCCGGCTCGCAGCAGCTGGCCCTCGCGCCGTACCTGATCGGTCCGGAGATCGACACGTCGCTGCTGACGGCGGCCGCCGAGGAGGTGGACTGCGCCACCTCGGAGGCGCTGGGCGCCTACCCGGCGATCGGCAAGCTCGCGCTCGCCAAGTACACGACGGCGCTGGGCATCGCCCCGGAGCAGCCGCAGGGAGCGCCGGTCCGCTGACGCGGCACGACACCCGTACGACATGAGGGCCCGCCCCGGGAGACCGGGGCGGGCCCTTCCGCATGCCTGAGCAAGGTCTTCCGCGTGTCCGAGCAAGGTTCTGCCGCGTGCCCGAGCAAGGTCTTCCCGCATGTCTGAGCAGGCCCTTGAGCGCGCCTGAGCGGGGTTCTCCGGGCCGTTCAGCCGAAGATCACGCAGGAGGCGGCGGGGACCTCCAGGGAGCCGTCGTAGCGCGGCAGGCCGCTCTTCCCGTCCACGGTGAACCAGGTCACGCCGCCGGAGCGTTCGTGGGCGGCGTAGAGACGGCCGTCGTGCTCGGCCAGGGCGCGCGGCCAGTGGCCGCCGCTGGGGACGGTACCGAGCGGCCTGAGGCCGTCGCCCTCGACGCGGAAGGCGGACAGGACGTCCTCGCCGCGGGTCGCGGTCCACACGTGGCGGCCGTCGGGCGCGACCACGATGCCGGAGGGGTAGGCGTCCCCGGCCGGGGCGCCGGGCAGGACGGGGACCTCGGTCAGCGGCCGCAGGGAGCCCGCGCCGGAGTCCCAGCGGCAGACGGTGACGGTGGGGGTGAGTTCGTTGACGACGTAGGCGTGCGCGCCGTCGGGGTGGAAGACCAGGTGGCGGGGTCCGGAGCCGGGCCGCAGGGCGATCTCGCGGTGCAGCACGGGCACGCCCGCCTCCAGGGCGCACACCCGCACCGAGTCGCTGCCGAGGTCCACGCTGACGGCCCAGCGCCCCTCGGGGTCGGCCTGCACCTGGTGGGGGTGCGGACCGCGCTGGCGGCGGTCGTGCGGGCCCGAGCCGGTGTGCTGGAGCTGTCCGGAGGGGGCGGGCGCGAGGGTGCCGTCGGAGCGTACGGGGACGGCGGTGACGGTGCCGCTGCCGTAGTTGGCCGTGAGCAGGTGACCGGCATGCAGGCCGAGGTGGACGGGTCCGCTGCCGTCCACCGGCACGGGCGGCCCGGCGGGCTCCAGCTTGTCCCCGCGCACGCGGTACGCGGCCACCGCACCCTCGGCCGTCTCGCTGACCGCGTAGAGCATGTCCCCGGCGGGAGACAAAGCGAGGTACGACGGGTCGGGCACGGCGCCGAGGCCGCCGGTGCGGATCAGGGCGCCGTCGTCGGGCCGGACCTCGGCGGTCACCAGACCGGGGCCGCCGGCCGCCGTGTACGAGCCGATGAACGCCCGGCGGGGCACCTGTCCGCGTTCGCCGCTGTCTGCCACCTTGTCCCCTTTCGGTCCGAGAACAGTGCCGACGCTAGCAGCAGGTCACAACCGGTCTGGACCAAATGGCGGAGGGGTGCGCGCCGGGACGGCGGGGGCACGCGCAGGGGTGCGCGTCAGGCGCCGACCAGCCGCGAGGGCGCCGGGGCGTGCAGCGGCTCGGCCAGTTCGGCGAGGGCCCGCTCCAGACCGTGGAGGTGGGCGAGGGCCGGTTCGGCCGGGGTCTCGGCCGGGCGCAGGATGTGCCCGGCGCCGCCCTCGGTGAGCGCCTCGACGGC
This sequence comes from Streptomyces sp. NPDC026659, assembly GCF_040638245.1. Lineage (NCBI taxonomy): Bacteria > Bacillati > Actinomycetota > Actinomycetes > Kitasatosporales > Streptomycetaceae > Streptomyces > Streptomyces sp. NPDC026659. The sequence goes on from NZ_JBEZXY010000008.1 coordinate 296,680, forward strand.
GGCCTCCACGCGCCAGCAGGCGGCGGCGAGCCGGGCGTCGTGCGAGGCCACGGGGTCGGCGGCGACCGCGACCAGGCCGCGCACCTCACGGGCGCAGTCGTCGAGGAGCGCGAGGACACGCCGCGCGCGCCGCTTGCGCCACAGGAGCGGGTTCATCGGGTGGGTCAGCGGTGCGACGGAGAGCCGGACGCGGCCCAGGAGCTGTTCCAGCTCGGCCACCCGCGGGGCGGGGTCGGCGTCGGCCCCGGCGAGGCGGGCGGCGGCCTCGGCGGTGCAGGCCCGCACGCAGTGCAGGGCGCGCTGGATCGAGGCGTCGGTGGTGCGGTGGGTGGTGACCGGCAGCACGAACAGCACGGCGAGCGCGGCGCCGACGACACCGACGGCGGTCTCGGCCACGCGCAGCGCGAGCAGGGCGGGGCCGAGGACACCGAACAGGCCGTAGAGGAGTTCGGCGAGGAGGGTCACCCAGAGCATCATCCAGGTGTAGGAGACGGCGGCCGTGTAGAAGATGCCGAAGACGGCGACCGCGACGAGTACGGCGCTGGCGACCGGCGCGCCGTGCACGGGCATCGCGACGAGCACGCCGAGGGCGACGCCGAGCAGGGTGCCCAGGACGCGCCGGAAGCCGCGTACCAGGGTCTCGCCGCGCGAGGCGGTGTTGACGAAGACCCACCAGGTGGCGCCGACGGCCCAGTACCAGCGCTGTCCGGACACCAGCTGCCCGATGACCAGCGCGAACCCGGCCCCGGCGGCCGCCTGGACCGCCTGCCGGGTGGTCACGCGGGCCAGGCCGGTGCCGCCGGGCGGCGCGGGTGCGGCGGCGGGGGGCATCCGGCGCTCGTAGCACCACAGGCCGAAGCGCACGGCCGAGGCCGCGAGCAGGGAGAGCAACAGGGCGGCGTACAGCTCGGGCAGCCGGGCGGGGGTGACCCGCAGGAACTGGCCGACGAAGAACATCATGAACCCGAACACACCGAGGCTGTGTCCGCGTGCCCCCCAGCGGCGGGCGTAGACCCCGGCGCCGACGACGGCGATGAAGGCGAAGTCGCGGCCGACCGGGTGGGTGTGCAGCCCGGCGGCCAGCGCGAGCACCGGGATGCCGACGACGGGGAGCAGGGCGGTGGTGACGGCCTGGCCGCGCACGGTGGCGTCGGCGACGGTGAAGAGCGCGAGCAGCGCGGCGAGTCCACCGGCGACCATCCCGACGAGGGAGTGCCCGGCGAGACCGCACACGAGGACCGCGAGCCCGATCCCGAGGACCGCGCGCGCGGCGAAGCGCAACCGCGTGTGTCCCGGGTCCGGCGCCACGAACACCTTCTTCAGCACTGCTGTCGCCCCCTTGTGGCCGTACGCACGAAAAAGGCGCCGCGGTGATCCGCAGCGCCATCGACCTGACTATATGAGCATCACAGGGCCACTTGGCTCAACTGGCACCCGATTTGCTGGGCCATTGGACCAGTGAAGTCCATGAGTGCGGAGCCGGTGGCAGACCAACGGCCCAGGTCGCACGGCATACCGAGGAGGCGCCGCGCTGGGCCATTGGTACAGTCGCGGTGACCTACGCGATACGGGCGCGGTACGAGGAGGCGGGAGCGTCATGGCCGTGGACGAACTCGACACGCGCATCCTGCGGTTGCTGCTCGAGCAGCCGCGCACCAGTGTGCGGGAGTACGCGCGCGTGCTCGGTGTCGCCCGGGGCACGCTCCAGGCCCGCCTGGACCGCATGGAGCGGGACGGCGTGATCACCGGCACCGGGCCCTCCCTCTCCCCCGCCGCGCTCGGGCATCCGGTGCTGGCGTTCGTGCACATCGAGGTCACGCAGGGCCATCTGGACGATGTCGGCGAGGCGCTGGCGTCCGTGCCGGAGATCGTGGAGGCGTTCTCGACCACCGGCGGCGGGGATCTGCTGGCCCGGGTGGTGGGGCGGGACAACGCCCATCTGGAGGACGTCATCCAGAAGCTGATCAGCGTGCCGGGCGTGGTGCGCACCCGCACCGAGGTGGTGCTGCGCGAGCGCGTGCCGTACCGGCTGCTGCCGCTCGTGGAGTCGGTGGGGCGGGCGGCGACGCGCTCCTGACACCGGCCGGACGGGCCCGGGCGGCCACCGGGCGGGCGACGGACGGGTTTCTGGCGGGCCCCCGGCGGGCGACGGGCGGGTCTCCGGCAGGCCCCGGGCGGGGCGGATCTCCGCGCGCGCCATGGGCGTCGACTGCCTAGCGTGATCCCATGACTACAGTCCAGACCCACCCGGCCACCGGCGACCGACGGCGGTGGCAGGCGCTCGCGGTCTGTCTCACGGCGGGCTTCATGACGATGCTCGACAGCTCGATCGTGAACGTGGCCCTGCCCTCGATGGAACGCGGCCTGGGCGCCGACGCGGCCGACGTGTCCTGGGTGGTGTCGGGCTTCGCCCTCACCTTCGGGCTCGCGCTGGTCCCGGCGGGACGGCTCGGTGACGTGCGCGGGCGGCGGGCCGCCTTCCTGTTCGGGCTCGCGCTGTTCACGCTGTCCTCGGTCGCGTGCGCGCTGGCGCCGAGTGCGGGCTGGCTGGTGCTGTACCGGCTGGTGCAGGGCGCGGCCTCGGGCGTCATCGCCTCGCAGACGACGGGGCTGATCCAGCAGATGTTCCAGGGCGCCGAGCGGGCGCGCGCGTTCGGCCTGCTGGGCAGCGTGGTGGGCGTCTCCACGGCGGTCGGGCCGCCCGCCGGCGGGCTGCTGATCGAGGCGTTCGGCGTGGCGGACGGCTGGCGCTGGATCTTCTACATCAACGTGCCGATCGGTGTCGCGGCCTTCTGCGCGGCCCTGCGGCTGCTGCCCCGCACGCCCGTGGCGCCGGGCCGCCCGCGCGAGGGAATGGACCTGCCCGGGGTCGCGCTGCTCGGCGCGGGCATGCTCGCGCTGATGCTGCCGCTGGTGCAGGAGCAGCAATGGACCGGCCGCGAGAAGTGGGCGCTGCTGCCGCTGGCGGGGCTGCTGCTGGCCGCGTTCTGGCTCTGGGAGCGGCACCAGGGGCGGCGCGGGCGGGCCCCGCTGGTCGACCTGAACCTCTTCGCCCTGCGGTCCTTCACCCTCGGCGTGCTGCTGAACGTGGTGTACTTCGCGGGCTTCACCACCGTGTTCTTCGTCTACACCCTGTTCCTGCAGAACGGCCTGGGCTACGGCGCGCTCGGGGCCGGACTGGCCTCGCTGCCGTTCGCGGTCGGCTCGGCGGTGGGCGCGGCCCGGGGCGGCCGGCTGGTGGTGCGGCACGGGCGCAAGCTCGTCGTCGTCGGGCTGAGCGCGGTGGTGTTCGGGCTGCTCGCGGTCATCGTGGCCGTACAGGCGGTACCGGGTCGCGGCGCGGCCTGGGCGGCGGCACTCCCCCTGCTGATCGCGGGCCTCGGCTCCGGCGTCACCATCTCCCCCAACACCGCCCTCACCCTCACCCGGGTACCGGTCCAGCGGGCCGGTGCGGCGGGCGGTGTCCTGGTCACCGCCCAGCGTGTCGGCTCGGCGGCGGGCATCGCGGCCGTGGGCGCGGTGTACTTCGCCCACCTGGCCAACGCCGGCAATCCCACGACGGCCCTCCAGCTCGGCCTGCTCACGGCGGTCGGCATCATCCTGATCGCCCTGGCCCTGGCGGTGGCGGACCTGCGCGAACGCCGGAACCACCCGGAGCCGACGACGGCCGCTACTGCCCCGGCGGCCACACCCGGGGGCGGCCCGACGGCGGCTGCGGAGGGGGCAGGGCGGGGGGTCTGAGCGGGACGGGATGCCCGGCAGCCTGGGCTCGACACACGGGGTGGTGTGACCACTCAACACACGGGGTGGTGTGACCACTCGACACACGGGTGGTGTGACCAGGGGCGATGAACCCGGCGGGGGGGCCGAAGCCGAGGCGGACCTCGCTCCGCGCGGGCCCACGCGGAGCGGCGCGCTCGGCGCGGTGAAGACCTCCGCACGCAGCGCCGCCGAACGCCGCGCGGCGACCTGGCGGCGCCCCGCCACAGGTCCGGGAACCACGCAGGGCCGAGTCCGCTGCCCCGAGGCCGGTACGCCTGGGAACCGAGCCTGGCCCGGTCCGTCGCTCAGGACCTGCGACGAGGCTTGCCCGTACCCCTCCCGGAGGTTCCGGCCCGGCCACGGGTGCCCCGACCCGACGACTTCGCTCCGCCCGACGACTTCGAGCCGCCGGAGGCCTTCCCGCTCTTCTGACGGCTCGGCTCCGGGCGCTTGCGCTCCTGCTTCGGCTGCTCGGTCGCCGTGGAGCGTCCCCGCGTGCTGTTGACCGTGCGGCCGCGCACGATGCCGATGAAGTCCTCCACCAGGTCGGTGGTGGCCTCCTCCGGCCAGGAGAGGGCGATGCTGGACTGCGGGCCGTCGGTCAGCGTGCGGTAGGTGAGGTCCTTACGGTGGTACAGGCGGGCCAGTGACTGCGGCACGACCAGGAGGCCGACGCCCGCGGCGACCAGCTCGATCGCGTCCTCGGTGGTGGCCGGCCGCTCGAAGGCGGGCTCGCCGGGCGGCGCGTCCCAGTCGAAGACGTCGTCCAGGGGGTGGAAGAGGACTTCGTCGGCGAGGTCGGCCACGGTCACCTCTTCGCCCGCCGTGAACAGGTGATCCTTGGGGAGGACGACCACGGTGGTCTCGGTGTAGAGCGGGATCGCGCTGAAGAACGTACGGTCCACCGGCAGCCGTACGAACGCGGCGTCCGCGTCACCCGCGCGCAGCAGCCCGTCCGTCTCCGCGGCCGGGACCTGAAGCAGGGTGAGCGGGATGTCCGGCAGCCGCTCGTTCCAGATCCGCGCCCATTTGGCGGGCGTCACTCCGGGAACGTACGCGAGCCGGAACGACGGTGTTTCCTCCGAGCCTGTCACCAGACCAGGCTACCGGCCCCGGTCGGCCCACCCGTACGCGGCCGATACCCTTGACCTCATGAGTTCGCAGCAGAGCACCCAGACGATGAAGCCCGCCACCGCGGCGAAGAAGCTGGGTGTGTACCTCCCCGCCACCCCCGCCGAGTTCCAGGAGGGTGTCGTTTCGCGCGCCGAGCTGAACGAGCTCCAGGCCAACCCGCCCGAGTGGCTGCGCGAGCTGCGCCAGAACGGCCCCCACCCGCGCCCCGTCGTCGCGGCCAAGCTCGGCGTGTCCATCGCCGGTCTGGCGCGCGGCGGTGTCACCGACGCGCTGACCACCGAGCAGATCGACGCGCTCAAGGAGGAGCGTCCCGAGTGGCTGGAGAAGGAGCGCGCCACTCAGGTGGAGGTCCGCAAGGAAGCCGTGCGGATCAAGAACCTGAAGCAGGAGAAGGCGGCCCGCGAGGACTGACCCCGCCCGCACCGCACACGCCCCCTGGCCTGGCCGGGGGGCGTTGTCAGTGGTGCCGCCTACAGTCTTCTGCACTTGATCACTTCGGTGCGGGGAGGCACGTATGGGGTGGGTGTCGGCAGGTGGCTACGAGGTCACCCTCGACGGCGGAAAGGTGGTGTGCCGCAACGCCACGGGGCGGCGGCTGAAGTCGGTGCCGCCGAAGATCGCCGACGATCCGGCGGTCGTGGGGCTCGCCCAGCTCGCCGAGTGGCTGGAGCGGCACGAGCGGGAGTGCCTGGAGGGCGTGGAGCGGTGGATGGTCCGCTCGCTCGCGGTGCCGCTCGCCGTGCTCACCCGTGTCTGGCCCGACCCCGCCTGGCAGGGGGCGCTGCGCGACCTCGTGGTGACCGGCGAGGACGGCCGGATCGCCGGTTTCCTGCGGGACGCCGACCCCGGGCGCGGCCTCGGCCTGGTCGACCTGGACGGGGACACCGTGCGCATGGCCCCCGAGCTGGTCCGCATCCCGCACCCGGTGCTCCTGGAGGATCTGGCGGACCTGCGGGAGTTCGCCGTCGAACTCGGCGTGGAGCAGCGCGCCCAGCAGCTCTTCCGCGAGGTGTGGCACCGCCCGGCCACCCTGTCCGAGAACGCCACGCAGGTCGAGGAGTACGCGGGCGGCGCGTTCAAGGAGCTGCGCTTCCTGCACGGCCGGGCCGCCCAGCTGGGCTACCGGGTGCGCGGCGGCCAGGCGGTCTGCCCCGTCCTGGAGGACGGCCGCAGCATCGAGGCCCGCGTCTGGGTCGGTGACTACGACGGCTACGAGGAGACCGAGACCGGCCCGCTGATGTGGACCGACCCGGCGGGCCGGGTGCTGAAGCTCGGTCAGGTGGGCCCGGTCGCGTGGTCGGAGGGGATGCGCATGGCCGCGGCGCTGTACGCGGGGCGGAACGTGGAGAACGAGGAGCGGGCGGCATGACGACGTACGACGAGACCACCCTGGCCGCGCTCCTGGAGGCGGGCGCGGTCCTGCCGCCCGGCACCACCGCGCGCGAGGACGCCGACACGCTCACCGTCCGCACCTACACCCATCCCGTGCTGGAGGACCGGCAGGTCGTACGGCTGGTGCCCGGCACCCTCGGGGAGGCCGAGGACCTGGCCCTTGAGTTCCTCGGCCTGGTCCGGGAGCCGGAGGCGCCCGAGGTCGGCCAGGTGCGCCGGGAGACGCTGGGCTTCCCGGCCTGGGCGCTGGTGCACGACCCGGCGAACGGCCATCACGCGCTCGCCCTGGTCAAGGACGTCGAGCGGCTCACCCGGCAGGCCAAGTCCCGCCCGGGGGCCGCCAAGCAGGGCTTCGAGGAGCTGGGCACCCGGCTCGGGCGGGCGGTGCCGCACTTCCTGCCGACGTTCTACGAGCAGGCGGCGCGGGCCTTCCTCCAGCACGAGAACACCACGTACGCCGCCGCGTTCTTCGGCCGGGCCCGGGAGGCCGAGCGGGTGCACGCGCTCGCGGTGGACGAGGAGCGGCAGCGGGCGGTGTTCCTGGAGTTCGCCTTCGCCGGGGCGCTGACCGTGAAGGCCCTCAAGGAGCATGTGAAGGACCTCGGTCTGCGGCTCGACCCGGCCGCCGCGTGGGCGCAGTTCCGGCAGCTGACGGTGGAGCGCTGCGCGGCCGGGATGCCGCCGTACGCCTCGTTGCCGCAGGACGCGCGCGGGCTGATCAAGGCGGCCGGGCTCGACCGGGACACCGAGGAGCGCGCACTCGTCGCCGACCTGATCACCTCGCCCGCCGCCGTCCGGGCGCCCGCGTCCTTCTGGACGGCCTACCGTCCTGCCCTGTGCGCCCTGGCCGAGGAGCGGCCCGGGGTGCGGGCGCGGCTGCTGGAGATCATGCCCGCGGGGCTCGGACGCGAGGTCGAGGACGACGAGTTCTGGCTGGCATTGCTGGCCGGGACCGGCGCCGACCGGCTGCTCACGGACGAGGCGGCGGCCCGCGAGCACGGCGTGGACGCGGCCGGCTGGCTGACCCGCTGGGCGCTGCACCGCAAGCGCGGCGGCTCGTACGCGCTCCGTTCCCCTGCCACGCTCGCGCTGGCCGGGCGCATGGCACCGCTGCTGCGCTCCGCCGGGCGTCCGGTGGACCTGTTCGCCGGGAACTGGGGGGCGAGTGCCCACGTCGATCTGCTGGACCTGTGCGCCGCCGAGGGCGTGCCGCTGTCCGTCCCGGCCGCCGATGTCCCGGTGCCGATGTCGCTGACCAACTGGCTCTCGGACACCGGGGAGGGCCGCCGGGACCTGGTGGCCCTCGCGGCCGACCCGCGCCTGCGGCCGCTGCTGCACTCGGGCGTGGAGGCGGCTGGGGGTCAACACGCCCGGAACGACGACCACTTGAAGGCCATCGCCGCCCATCCGGTGCTCTCCGAGGTGCTGCGGGAATGGCTCGACGAGGTGTCCGGTGAGTTCACCCGCGCGACCGGCCTGCCCGCCGCGCGCCTGTCGCTCGACCGGCTGCGGCCCTTCCGGAGCGTCGCCCCGGAGGCGGCACCCGAGTCGGTCGCCCGGGTCGCCGGACACCCTCTCGCACCCCTGCTCGGCCGCACGCTGCGCGCCGGTGTCCTGGACGAACTGGGCTGGCCCGCCCTCGAAGAGGCGCTGGAGCTGCTCGACGCCCAGACCCTGGACCCGAAGAACCACCACCCGGTCACCGTCCACGAGGCATGGCCCGCGCTCATCGTCTCCCGGGGGCACAAGGCGCTCGTCGTCGGTCCGGAGAAGATCCTCCTCGACCACGACCTGCGGCTGCCGCAGGAGCTGGACCGCCATCAGCGCCCCCGGTTCCGCTATGTGGACGGGGAGTTGCTGGTCGTCTGGCGGCACGACAACAAGCAGCGCGCCTATTGGTCGAGCCGTCCCGCCGAGGTGTTCGGGCTCGGCGGCGAGCAGGTCCCGACCTGGTGGTACGGGAACGACGACCTCGCCGCCTCGATCCCGCTGCCCGGTGGGGGCCGCGCCTCCGGGGGCCGTGCCCTGCACGCCGGTGACACGGACCTCCCGCCGAGCCGTCCCGTCCTGGGCGACGGCACGGGGTACTGGCGCGAGGGCAGGCAGGGCCTGCGGACGGTGTGGCTGGAGTACGACCCGGCGACCGGCGACCACGGTCGCGCCTCCCTGCCCGCGCCGCTGCGCGCCGGTGTCCGCGAGGACGCCGAGCTGGTGGCCGGGATGTGCGAGCTGCTGCCGATGCAACCCGGCCTGGAGCAGAGCCCGTTCGGCACCGACGGTACGGTCCTGGGCCGCTGGGTGCGCACCGAGGGGGACGGCGGGGAGCGGTCCCGCACCGCCGGGACTCCGGACGGCCGCACGGTGTCGTTGCCCATGAGGACGTCCGCCTTCGCGCCCCTGGGCACGCTGCGGCTGCCCGGCGCCGAGCCGGTCGCGGCGCGGGTGCTCCAGAACGTCATGCTGTTCGCGGGCGACGACCGCGACACGACCGGCGAGCTGGGCCATGTGAAGCTGAACGGCCCGGGCGGCGAGTTCGCCGCGGGTACCCCGCTGGTGCCCCCGCTGCCGTTCTGGCACGCCCTGCGGCCGCGCGACGAGCAGGGCTCGGCCGTGCTGCGCGCCCTCACCGACGAGCGGGCGGCCGAGCTGATGCGGACCACGGCCGAGGCACTGGCCGAGCGTCAGGAGGCCCTGAAGCGCGCCGGGGACGACAAGGCCGCGCGGGAGGCCCTGCCGTCCGAGGCCGAACTGACGGTACGGGCGGTGCGCGAGGAGTTGCCGGGCCTCACCGACGCCCGGCTGATCACCGGTGTGACCTCGCTGGTCCGTTCGGCACTGCGGCTCACGGCCTCGGTGACCACCTTCGCCGAGCCGCCCCGGGAGCGGCCCGCGCGGCCGCGCGAGCACACCGAGGGCATGTTCTGGGACTACAGCCCCGAGCACGGCGAGGACAGCACGCTGCGCGAGGCGCTGTCCGGGATCGTGAGCGTGTACGGCTACTGGCACGGCGAGCAGCGCACCGCCCTGCGCCAGATCCGGGCCGTGAACCACGTGCTGTCGGGCCATGCCGCCCACGGCAAGCCACTCACGAACCCGGAGCGCAACGCCGCCCTCACCGACGGCTGGCACAGCGAGACGCACACCGTCCCCGGCATCGGTCTGGCGTGGCCGGCCGCCCTGGGCGCCCTGCGCGCGCTCGCCTTCCGGGCCGCCTCCGCGACGCTGCCCGACGCCCAGCGCGAGGCGCTGCTCCTGCTGTTCGAGGCGCTCGGCGAGGGGCCGCTCGTCTCGGGGCCCGGCACACTCCGGGAGATCACGCTGAGCGAGCGGGCCGACGGATGGCAGCGGACCGGACAGGTGCTGCGGCACGGCGGGCGCACGGTCGTGATCCTCGGCAGCAAGCGCGTCGACCGGGTGCGGGACCGCATCGACTGGCTGGCCCTCGACCACGATCCGTCGGGCGCGTTCGGGCCGGTCGCCCACTTCACCCTCGGTGAGGAGGTCCGGTACGACCCGGAGATCTCCGGCGAGGGCCTGGCCGCCGTCACGCGGCTGATCCGCGCCAAGGGCGCCGCTCCCTGGCAGCCCGGGGCCCCGGAGTCGCTGACGGCCGCGACCGGCGGCGGCCTCGGCCCGTTCCAGGCGACGGCGCTGCTGGCCACGCTGCCGCCGGAGCCCACCGCGGAGACCCTGGCCCTCATCGGGCTGAAGACCCGCCAGTGCGAGTACGGGGTCGCCCGGCTCGGCGGGCTCCCCGCCGGGACGCGGACCTCCCTGCTCGGCGCGCTGCTGCCCGCCGACCCGGAAGCGCTGTGGACCTCGGGCCCGGACACCGGCGCGGCCGGACGCGTCTGGGCCGAGCGGCTCGGCTCGCTGGTCCGGATACCGGAGGACATCGACGCCGAGCTGGCCGGGTTGCACGCCGGGCACGCCGAGGACGTCCTCAACCCGTCCCGCACGCCCTGGCTGGCCCGTACGACGCGGCTGCGCCTCGGCGCGGACGGCGAACTGGCCCCGGAGGACCCGGCGGCGGTGCCCGGCGGGTACGCCTTTTCCGGCGCGGCCGTCTCGCTCGCGGCGCTGGCGTACGTCCTGCCGTACGGCCACCCGCTGCGCGCCGCGCTGCCGGAGGGTCTGGCCGCCGTGCGCCGCCGGATGACCGACCCGGAGCTGCTGCACGACCCCGGCGTGGCGTGGACGGAGAAGGGCACACCCACGGGGGCGGAGGTACGCAAGGCGTACGGGCTGCCCGCCACCGGCGGCGCCGACGCACAGGGGCTGGTCCGGGCCGGTACGGCCCTCGTCCTGCGCCCCTGGTACCACGGGGAGGCGGTCCTGATCCGCACGGCCGCGCTCACCGGCCCGGACGACCCGGTGTTCGGGCTGCTGGAAGGACTGGTCGGCCCGGATCGCGGCGACGGCCTGCGCGCGCTGAGCACGCTCCTCGGCCCGGAGCTGGAGCGCGCGGTGGCGGCCGGTGCCGACGGCCCGCGGGGCTACGCCCAGGACCCGTCGGTCAGCGTGCCCGAGCTGGTCGCCGAGGTCGCCGCCACGCACGGTCTCGGCGAGGACGCGGCCGTGCTCTACCTCCAGTTGCTGGCGCTGCCCGACCCGACGGACCGCAACCGGACGCGCTGGACCGGGTGGAAGCCCGCCCGGGCGAAGAAGGCGCGGGCCGAACTCACCGCGAGCGGTGTGGTCGTCGAGGCCAAGCGGCCGCGCGCCGGGCGCACCCTCTTCCTGCCGTGCGGCTGGCGGGACCTGAAGTCGCCCGCGCTGCCGGTGGAGACCTGGAAGGAGGGGCTGTACCCGGTCGGCCGTGCCGTACCCCCGCTGCCGGTGCCCGAGCTGTTCCACCGCGCCTGGGAGCGCGTCCGCGCGGGCGACGGCCCGGCGTACGAGGAGCTGACGACCCGGGCGAACCGGAGGGGCCGGCGCAGGTGACCGCCTCCGCCCACGACGTTCACGACGTTCTCGCAGAGGGCGGCGCCGATGACCGCCCTCTCCCCCGCACCACCGCGAAGGATTACCGCTCATGACCACCGACCTCGCCCCCGGCGCGGCACGCCAGATCGTCCCGCCGGAGGACCGGTTCGCGACCGAACTCGCCTTCCTCGCCGCGTACGACACCGGACCGCGTCCGCCCGCCTGGCGGCTGACGCCCCGCGCCGTCGTCACCTTCGTGATGGGCAGCGAGGGGCGCGCCCTCGCGCTCCCCGCCGACGCGGCGGTCCCGGACGGGGTACCGCAACGGCTGGAGATCGGCGGCAAGTTCGTCGGTGACCGCGCGCTGGTGGAGCGGTGTGTCGTCACGCTCGCCGGGGAGCGCGGTCTGCTGCTCGTCGGCGAGCCGGGCACGGCCAAGTCGATGCTGTCCGAGCTGCTGTCGGCCGCGGTGTGCGGCACCAGCGGACTGACGGTGCAGGGCACGGCGGGCACGACCGAGGACCAGCTCAAGTACGGCTGGAACTACGCCCTGTTGCTCGCCCAGGGGCCCAGTAGGCAGGCGCTGGTGCCGTCGCCGGTGCTCACCGCCATGACACGCGGGGCGATCGCGCGGGTCGAGGAGGTCACCCGCTGTCTGCCCGAGGTGCAGGACGCGCTGGTGTCGCTGCTGTCCGAGCGGCGCATGGCGGTGCCCGAACTGGCGGGCGGCGAGGACGCGTTGGCGCACGCGGCACCCGGCTTCAACCTCATCGCCACCGCCAACCTGCGGGACAAGGGCGTCTCGGAGATGTCCGCCGCGCTCAAGCGCCGCTTCAACTTCGAGACGGTGGGCCCCATTGCGGACCTCGACGCCGAGACCGCGCTGGTGCGCGGCCAGGCCCGGGCGGCGGTCGAGCGCTCGGGCGCGGCCTTCCAGGTGGACGACGCCGTGCTCGAAGCCCTGGTCACCGCGTTCCGGGACCTGCGCGAGGGACGGTCGGCGGAGGGCTGGGAGGTGGAGCGTCCTTCGACCGTGATGAGCACGGCCGAGGCGGTGTCCGTCGCGGGCGCGCTGGCGCTGGCCGCCGCCTACTTCCCCGGCGACCGTGACGTGCTCGGCCTGCTGCCGGGTCACCTGCTGGGCGTCGTGCGCAAGGACGACCCGGCCGACGCGGCCCGGCTGCGCGGCTACTGGGACGGTCCGGTACGGCGCCGGGCCGAGCAGGGCTCCGCCACCTGGCGCACCCTGTGGGACCTGCGCACGGTACTGGAGGGCTGAGCACCGTGTCCCACGCATCCCCCGAGGCGGCGGTGGCCGCCCTGACCGACCCGGCGGCGCCGTATCTCATCGGGGTACGGCACCACGCGCCCTCGCTGGCGGCGGCCGTACCGGCGCTGCTGGCGGCGGCCGAGCCGGACGTGCTGCTGGTGGAGCTGCCCGCCGAACTGGAGGAGTGGCTGCCGTGGCTCGCCCACGAGGAGACGCGGGCGCCTGTCGCCCTCGCGGCGGCACCGGCGGCCGCAGGCGTGGGGCCCGCGAGTGGAGGTGTCGGGCCTGCCTTCTACCCCTTCGCGGACTTCTCGCCGGAGCTGGCGGCGGTGCGGTGGGCGGCCCAACACGGGGTGCCGGTGCTCACCTGCGATCTGCCGCTGGCGGACCGGGCGTGGTCGGGTGAACGCCACACGGATGCCCCTTCTGAGCCGTCGGCCGACACCTCCCCGGGGGCGGCGACCGGTACGCCCCCGGGTATCACCGCCGCCCTCCGCTCCCGGCTCACCGGGCGCCCGGACGACGACCTCTGGGACCGGCTGGTCGAGACCGCCGCGCCCGGTTCACCGCCGGAGGCGCTGCGGCGCGCGGCGCTGCTGACGGGGTGGGCGCTGCGCGCGGAGGCGGCGGCCTCGGGCGGGGTGCCGGAACTGGATCTGCGCCGGGAGAGCTGGATGCGGTCCCGGCTGGCCGCCGCCACGGCCGATGGGGCGCGGGCCGCCGTGGTGGTCGGCGCGTTCCACGCCCCGGCGCTGCTCGACGTGGCGCTGCCCGACCCTGCGTCGCCCGCCCCGGCCGAGGGTGCTGATGCGCCTCCGCTTGCGGCGATGACCTGGACGACCTCCCTCGTCCCCTACACCTACGCCCTGCTGGACGAGCGCTCCGGTTACCCCGCCGGCATCCGCGACCCCGAGTGGCAGCACCTGGTGCTCGACGCGGCCGGTGATCCCTCGGCCCTGACGGACGCGCTGACCGGCGCCGCCGTGCGGATCTGCGCCGAGCTGCGGGCGCTCGGGCATCCGTCGGGGCCCGCCGACGCGCGGGAGATCACCCGGCTCGCCGGTGATCTGGCCCGGCTGCGGGGGCTGCCCGCGGCGGGCCGGGGTGAACTGGTGGAGGCCGTGCAGACGGTGCTCGCGCAGGGCGAGCCGTACGGTCGTGGACGTGCCGTGGCGCGGGCGATGGAGCGCGTGTTGGTCGGCACCAGGGCCGGGCGTCCGGCGCCGGACGCGCCGCGCAGCGGTCTCGCCCCCGCCGTGGAGGCGGAGTTGGCGGAGCTGGGCCTGCCCGGCCCCGCGGACCCCGGTACCGCGCGCGACCTGCGCCTCGACCCGCTGCGCTCGGCTCTGGACGCCCGCCGGGAGGTACTGCTGCGCCGGCTGACGGTGTGCGGGGTGCCGTACGCCGAGCCCAGGGAGGTCGGCGCGGCCGGTGGCGGCGAGGCGCTGACCTCGCGCTGGGAGGTGCGCTGGACGCCCGCCACGGCGGCCATGCTCAACGCGGCCGGGGTCCGGGGTGTGACCTCCGCCCAGGCCGCCGAGGGACTGCTGCGCGAGCGGCTGCGCGCGGAGCGGGACGAGGGCGGCCCCACGGCGGCCCAGTCGCTGCGGGGCCTGGAGGAGGCTGCGCGGTGCGGACTCCCGGCGCTCGCCGAGGAGCGCGTGGAGGACATCGCGTCCGCGCTGCCGGGCTCCGGCACACTGCCCGAACTCCTCGCGGGGCTCGCCCTGTTGGACCGCCTCCGGGCCGGTCACATCGCCGGGTCGGGCGTGCCGGACGAAGACATGAAGGCGCGCCTGGCCGCGGTCGCCGAGCTGTTGACCTCGGCCGCCGTGCGCCAGGTCGACGGTCTCACCGGTTCCGAGGAACCGGCCGACGCCCGCGCCCTGCTCGAACTCGCCCACCGTGCCGACGTGTTCGGCGGCATCCGGCTCACCGATGCGCTCGCCCGGCTGGCCCGCGAGGGCTCGCCGTTGATGCGCGGGGCGGCCGGGGCCGTACGGGTGCTGCTGGGACACGAGGAGCCACGGGCCCTGGGTGACCGGGTGGCGTCGTGGGTGGACGGCGCGACCGACGCGGTGACCCGTACGGCGCTCACCGACCGGCTGACCGGACTGCTCACGGCAGCCGGACCCCTGCTGGAGTCCGCGGCCCCCGCCCTCGAACCGCTGCTGGGCCGGGTGTCGGACCTGTCCGACGAGGACTTCCTCACGCGCCTCCCGGCCCTGCGCGGCGGCTTCGACACGCTGAGCCCGGCGGCGCGCGAGCGGCTGCTGTCGACCGTGGAGGAGCGGCTGGGTGTGCGACGCCTCGCGGACACGGGCGCCGTCGATCCGGTGGCGCTGGCGAGGTGGACGCGGGCCGACCTGGCGGCGCGGGAGGCGCTGGCGGCGGTGGGGCTGCTGCCGGAGGCGGAGCAGACGGTTCCGGAGGCGGAACAGACGAGTTCGGAAGCCCCCTGCCCGTCCGACGAGCCGACTCCGGCCTCCGCCGGACACCTCGCACCGGCCGACCGATGGCGCCTGGTCCTGGGCCGCCGCAGGGACCAACTACCGCCCTCGGCACGCCGTTTGGCGACGGCCCTGGACGAGCTGTACGGCACCGGACGCGGCGAGGGCAGCCGGGGCGATCTCACCGGAACCGGGGCCGGGTCCGGGTCCGGCGGCGGGGGCGGTCGGGAAGCACCGTACCCCGGCGTGCGGGAGTGGTCGGAGGAGCTGGCGGCGCTGTTCGGCCCGGGTGTCCGGGAGGAGGTGCTGGCGGCAGCCGCGGCGACGGGCCGGGCGGACGTCTTCGCGGAACTCGACGCGGAGAGCGTGCGCCCCTCGGTGGACCTGCTCCGCTCGGTGCTGCGGCACGCGGGCGGCCTGCCCGAGGCGCGGCTCGCGACGCTGCGGCCGCTGGTACGGCGCCTGGTGGAGGCGCTGACCCGGGAGTTGGCCACCCGGCTGCGTCCCGCGCTGCACGGCACCGCGTTGCCCCGGCCGAGCCGCCGTCCGGGCGGCGGTCTCGATCTGGCCCGCACGCTGCGGGCCAACCTGGCCACCGCGCGCCGGGCCCCCGACGGCACGGTGACGGTGATCCCCGAGCGGCCGGTGTTCCGCACCCGGGCCCGCAAGGCGGCCGACTGGCGGCTGATCCTGGTCACGGACGTGTCGGGCTCCATGGAGGCGTCCACGATCTGGGCGGCGCTCACGGCCTCCGTGCTGGCCGGGGTGCCCACCCTGTCCACGCACTTCCTGGCCTTCTCCACGGAGGTGATCGACCTGACCGACCAGGTCGAGGACCCACTGTCGCTGTTGCTGGAGGTGAGCGTCGGCGGCGGTACGCACATCGCGGCGGGGCTGCGGCACGCCCGTGAACTGGTCACCGTCCCCTCGCGGACGCTCGTCGTGGTGATCAGCGACTTCGAGGAGGGCTATCCGCTCGGCGGTCTGCTGAGCGAGGTCCGCTCGCTGGTCGGCGCGGGCTGCCACGTACTGGGCTGCGCGAGCCTGGACGACGCGGGACGCCCGCGCTACTCGACCGGTGTGGCAGGCCAGTTGGTCGCGGCCGGGATGCCGGTGGCCGCCCTCAGCCCCCTCGAACTCGCCCGCTGGATAGGGGAGAAGATCGCATGAGCACCCAACTGCCGCCCGTCGCACCGGAGGTGACCGCCGCTCTCGTGGAGGCGCTCTCCCCCCGGCTGCGCAAGCGCCTGGACGCGGGCATCGCCAAGCTGGCGGACCGCCCGGTGGACCGCGACGGCGACACCGTGCGCATCGCCGTCGACGACACCACGTACGTCGAACTCCACACGCCCGGCGGGTCGGTGACGACCCCGGACGCGGTCCGCTGCGGCTGTCTGCTGGCGCCGGACTGTCTGCACCGGGCGGCGGCCGCTTCGTTGGCACCGGTGGCTGAACTACCGCTTGCGGCCGAGCCGTTGGTGGCGGACAGAGCGCCACAGCCGCAGGAGCCCGAGGCCCCCGAACCCGAGCGGCCCACCCCCGGCCAACTCGCCGCCGCACGAACCGTATGGACCGCCGCGGCGGCCGTACTGGACGCGGGCGCCGACGGCTGCGGGGCGGTCCTCCAGGCGGAGTTGCTGCGCGCCGCCCACACCGCGCGCCTGGCCGGTCTGCACCGCGTAGCCGCCGCGTCGTCCTCCGTGGTCACGGCGTTGCGCGCGGCCCGCTCGGCCGACCCGGCGTACCGGCTCGCGGACCTCGTCGCGGCACTCGGCGACGTCCTCGCGGTGTCCCACCGCCTCCCGCACGCCGAGGGCGAGGAACTGGCCGCCCTGCGCGGCACGGCGCGGCAGCCGTACCGCCCGGACGGCTCGCTGCGACTGTACGGCCTCTTCAGCGAGCCGGTGCTGACGGCGAGCGGGTACGCGGGCGCGGTGACCTGGACGGCCGACGCGAACGGCAGGCTCTACCAGGTGTCGGACGTGGCACCCGGCGGCGCGGCCCGTGCGACGGGCGCCGCCGACCGCGCCGTACGACTCGGCGACACGGCCCTCACCCACCGCGAGCTGTCCCGGGCGGGGCTCGCGGTCTCCGGCGCGACGGTCTCCCCCACGGGCCGGCTGGGCGCGGGCGCCAAAGTGCGCGCGGTACGCGCCCCCGGCGTCGACTGGCGCGCGGACCCGCTGGACCGGCTCTGGCGCGTCCCCCTGCGGGACCAGCTGGCCCGCGCCCTGGCGCCCGACTCCCCCGGTCTGCTCTTCCTGGAGGTGACCTTCACGGGCACGGTCCGCGAGTCGGCGGGCGACTGCCTGCTGGCCGCCTGCGACAGCGTCACCCTGCGTCTGACGGCGGCCCACGACGACCCGTCCCTCCCCCACCGCGACAACCTCCGCCTCCTGGCCGCCGCCACGGACAGACCCCTGCGCGTCATCGCCCGACTGACCCCGGCCTCGCACCCCCGGGCAACGCTGCTGGCGACGGAACACCCCACCACCCCGGGCACGCACGTGGACGTGGGCCTGGACCGCCTGCAAAAGGCGGACCTGCCTTCCCCCACCCCGCCCCCGCAGCCCGCTCCCCCGTCCGAAGAACCCCCCGTCCACCTCCTCGTCCGCCGCATCCACCAGACCGCGGCGGGCGGCCGCCGCGCCCTGGCCCACCCCGGCACCGGCGGCATCACCGACCCCCGCCGCCTCACCGCCCACGGCCTCCCGACGGCGGCGGCTCTCCTCACGGAGTTGCACTCCACAGCGACCACCCGCTCCCGCGACACCTTCGGGCGCCTGCTCCCGACCGATCCGACGCGCTTCACGGAGGCGTGGCTGAAGGCGAGGGAGTACACGGCGGCGCTGGACAGGGCGTTGTGCGTGGCGGGCTGGACCGCGTAAGGGGTCATAAACCGCTCGACAACCCCGGACTCACCCGGAAAAGTACCCCGCCGTGACGAGCAGCGAACTGTGGAGCCGGGCCACTGCCGAGCGGTACGACGCGGAGGACGCCGAGATGTTCTACGCCGCCGTACTCGACCCGACCCTCGCCTTCCTGGCCGAACTGGCGGGCGACGGGCCCGCGTTGGAGTTCGCCATCGGCACCGGCCGTGTCGGCGTGCCCCTGCGGGAGCGCGGGGTTCCCGTGACCGGCGTCGAACTGTCCGAGCACATGGCGGCCGTGCTGCGCCGCAAGGTGGACGAGGAGACCCTGCCGGTCGTCCTCGGGGACATGGCGACCACCGTCGTGCCGGGTGAGTTCACCCTGGTCTACCTCGTCTACAACACGATCTCCAACCTGCTCACCCAGGACGAGCAGGTGGAGTGCTTCCGCAACGCGGCGCGCCATCTGGCGCCCGGTGGCCGCTTCGTCATCGAGCTCAACGTGCCTCCGCTGCGGCTCCTGCCGCCCGGCGCGGCCGCCGTGCCGTTCGACGTGTCGGACCGGCACCTGGGTTTCGACACGTTCGACCTGGTCGAGCAGATCCTCGTCTCTCACCATCTGACCCGCGACGGCGAGGACGGCCGCTACCGGCGCACCGCCTCCCGGCACCGCTACGCCTGGCCGGCCGAGCTGGACCTGATGGCGCGGCTCGCCGGGCTAGAACTGGAGCGGCGGGTGGCGGACTGGGACGGGACACCGTTCACGGACGACTCCCCGAAGCACGTGTCCGTCTGGCGCAAACCGGCGGCCTGACCCGGCCGTCGTAGCTCAGAGTGGCAGCACGGGCCGGGTGGAGAAGTCCTCCCACATGTCCTCGCCTTCCTCGCCGTAGACGAAGTCGGCCATGGACGGATTGCGGTTGGCGGTGGCCAGCGGCAGCCAGCCCAGGAACATCCCGTACCCGCCGCACACCGATTCGCCCCCGTCCCCGCCGTGCACGGCGCCGGTGTCCTGGCTCAGCTCGGCGGAGTACGTGTCGTAAGCGATGCGCAGACCGAAGGCGTTGAGGTCGTTCTGCGGGCCGGAGCGGTCGCCGTACGGGATGCGGTCGAGGGGGCACGTGTCGCCCCACCGGAACAGGGTCCCCGCCCCGGCCCCGCACGCGTGCTCCCACTCGTCGGCGCTCGGCATCCGCAGCCCGCGCTCGGCAAGCACGTCCGGCATCCCGGCGGGCAACTCGGTCAGCGCCTCGGCCTCGACGGCCATCAGGACGGTCGGCACGGTGACGGTCCGCCGGGGGCTGAGCACCTGCGCGAGGTGGGCGCGCAGATCGGGGCCGTACGCGAGCCCCTGCGCCAGGCTCTCGGCATGGTCGGCCTCCTGCTCGGGCGTGGGCCGCCAGGCATCCAGGTCGAACCCGACCGCCACCCGTCCCCCGGGTATCAGCGCGAACTCCTGCCCGCCCCGCTCGATCAGTACCCGATGCCACACCCCGCCGAGATGCTCCCCGGCCCCGACCTCGCTCACCGATCCCCCGACCCGCCCGGCCACCGCCTCGGCCAACCGGCGCACCGTGGACGCGTCGAGGGACCGCCACCCGGCGAAATCAAGATCATCGAGAATCATGCGGCGCAGTCTCCCACGCGCACCGGTCCGCGCCCCGCCCTACGCCCCCTTCGTCACCACCAGGCGGTCGAGATGGGCCAGCACCCCCGCGTTGAACTTGTGCACGGCCTCGTCGATGCTGCGGATGAAGCCCGCCTCCGTGTTCCCCCGCTGACCGCCCATGCTCTTGAACAGCGAGAGCCGGAAGCCGGTGATCTTCACCCCGCTCTTCGGCAGCATGTCGCCCGGCTCGGGCCGCAGCCGCTCCAGCGTGCCGCGCGGACCGCCGGTCTCGCCTTCGACCAGGGTCTCGATGTGCAGGTCTGCGGGTGCCTCCGCCAGTTCGCGGACGATCCGCTTGGCCCAGGAGAGCGGATAACCCTGCTCGGGCGCCGGGATGTCGATGGAGGTACGGATCTTCGCGGTGCGCAGGTCGGCGGTGACCCCGAGCACGCCCGCGACGCCCTCGATACGCAGCTCCGCCTGCAACGTGCCGTCCAGGCACAGCTGGTCGGCCATGCGGGAGCGCCGGGCCACCGCGTCCGAGTCGCGCCGGGCCCGCTGGACGGGGAGGACCTTCAGCCCGAGTTCGCCGCCGAGGCCCAGCGACACCTGGCGCACCAGCCGCTCCCAGCTCTCGACGGTCTCCAGCGCCCGGGGGTCGCCCTGGCAGAGCGTCTCGTCCTGGATGCCGCTGCGCACGGGCACCCAGGCGGGGCCCATGTTCTGGAAGCCGTGACAGCCGGAGTTCTCGTGGAGGAGATAGTGCAGCAACTCCTCCAGCAGCCACGCATGGGCGGGGTTCACCACGCCCTCGTGCCGGATCAGCATCTGCGCCTGGTGCGCCACCTCGGCCCAGGACAGATGCCACAGGCTCACCTTGTTCTTGCGCCGCCGGTCGATCTTCACCTCGACCAGTGGACTGCCCTCCAGCGCCACGTCGTTGGAGAGGGTGATGACCGCCTCGTACCCCCGCCGCGCCGCGATGTCGGCGTATGCCTGCACCTGCTCGGCCTTGAGCGGGTTGCCGTTCGTCTTAGTCTCCACGAGCGCGGTCCAGAGCTTGCCCGCGCGCTCCACCCGGATCACACCGTCCGGACGCCGGGGCGTGTCACCGTGCGGCAGGGACACCTCGGTGAAGGTCTCCATGCGCCCGGCGGGAGCGCCGAACCCGGCGGTGAGCCTGCGCCCGAACTCGGGCACCTGCGCCATCACGGCCAGGAGCACGGAGGTGGCCCGCATCTCCCGGTCCCGGTCGCTCTTCAGCGCGGAGACGGGAAAGAGCCGGGCACCGCGCCACGCGTCGTTCTCCGCGAGGGACTTCTTCAGCGCCTTGGGGAGGGTGACCTTCTTCTTGGCGGTCCGGGGGCGGGTCTTCCTCGCGGCCGGTACGGCATCGGCGGCGGCATCGGGGGTGCGCGGCGGCGGGACGACGCCTGCGACGGGCGCGACGGGCTCGGGCATGGGCCGCGGCTCGGGGATCTGCTCGACCAGCGCGTCCCCGGCCGCCGACTCGTCTCCCGGCTCGACCGTCGCCTCCTCCTCCGGCGCTTCGTCCACCCTCTCGGCCGTCTCGGCCGCCTCGGCGTCGTCCTCGGCGTCGTCGTCGATGTCGACACCGTGGTCGGACGCGAGCGCGGCGAACCCCGCCTCGTACCCCTGCCCGACCGCGCGGAACTTCCACTCCTCCCCGCGCCGGTACAGCTCGCCGAAGATCAGGGCGCTGACGCCGCCCGCGTCCCCGACCTCGTACGTCAGCAGGGGCTCGCCCGAGCCGTCGCTCAACGTCAGCCGCAGGTCCTCGAGTTCGTCGAAGCGGGCCGAGCCGTACCGGCTGGCCGCGACGAGGATCGTGGCGACGTCGTCCGGGAGCGCCTTGAGGTCGAAGCCGATCCGGTCCTCGCTGCCCTCCCCGACCGGGGTCTTGCCGAGCAGCTGCACGCTGCCGTCCGGCGCGCACGGGTTGTTGTAGAAGTAGAAGTCGGTGTCGCCGCGGACCTTGCCGTTCTCGTCAAGGAGCAGCACGGAGACGTCCGCGTCGCCCTCGCCGGTCGGACTCACCCACCCCAGGCTGACCACCACCGACTCGACGTCCCCGTCGCTCAGGCTGCCCAGAACGACGTTGGCGCCCTTGGTCATCTCGTACACGCGGCCTCCCCGACCGATCACCAGGCAGAAGGAACCCCCCGCCCTCACCGGAACCTCGTGTGGAGATTCGGTGCACCTGATGTGAACGTCATGACTCTATCGATCAACGGGGAGAATCACCCCACGGAGACGCGAACCGGCGCGAGCGGGCCATGACCGGAAGGTCAGACCTGCTTTCTCTCGCCCTGCGTCGCCCGGAGGTCGGCGAGGAGTTCGGCCTGGCCCGCGAGGACGCCCGAGAGGATGGTCCGCGCCACCCGCAGCAGTTCCGCCACGTGCGGGCTGGTGAGGGAGTAATACACGTTCGAGCCCTCCTTGCGCGTCCTGACCAGGTTGGCCCGGCGCAGGACGGCCAGTTGCTGGGAGAGGCTGGCGGGCTCGATGCCCACCTCGGGCAGCATCTCGGCGACGGCGTGCTCGCGCTCGCTCAGCAGCTCCAGGACACGGATGCGGGCGGGGTGACCCAGGGTTTTGAAGAACTCCGCCTTCAGCTGGTACAGCGGCGTACTCACCGGGCCGTCTCCCTTTCCGCGCGGCGGCGCGGCCCCACCGGGCCCATCCCGGCGCCTCGCCGCGTCCGGCCATTCGTCAACACCATGCGACCCATCCTCGCGTGCGGCAGCGGCCCGGCCGAATCCACGTCGACGACGGGAGCCGCCGGGTGCGACGGCGATGACCTCGTGAATTGCCGAGATTAGCAAGTCTTCGAACGGGCGAATCAGCCCGTGTTCCCGCGGCTCCGTCGGCGGCGCCGCCCTCAGAGCGGGAGCGTGATCCAGATGGCCTTGCCGCCCCCGTCGTCGTCGGCATGGACCGCGGCGCTGCCGCCCAGGCCGAGCGTCAGCTCCATGACCGTGGCCAGGCCGCCCGTCCCAGTGTCCACGCCCGGTCCGTCGAGCCGGGGCCGGTGGGGATGGCGGTCGTGGACGGCGAAGGCGACCCGGTCGGGGGCCGCCGCGTAGACCACCGTGACCTGCGGGGACAGCACGGCGGCGTGCCGCACGCTGTTGGTCACCAGCTCGCTCACGATCAGCAGGGCCGGGTCCACGGCCGGGTGCCGCAACCCGATTCCCCACTCGGTCAGCGCCCGCTCGGCGGTCTCGCGGGCGACGCGTACGGCGGAGGGTTCCGTGGGCAGCGTGAGCACATGCCGGTGGGGCAGCGCGTTCAGATCGGTGAACATCACGCCTCCACGGCCGTCGTCGCGGTGCCCGGGTGCGGGGCGGTTGTCGCGGTGTCGGCGTGCGGGGCGGTTGTCGCGGTGCCGGCGTGCGGGGCGGGTCCGGCGGGCAGCACTCCGGCGCGCTCCAGGTACTCCCGGGCGCCCCGGATCGCCTCGGGCGTGGTGGCGTACTCGCGCCCGTCGTGCCGCAGCAGCTCCAGCGCGCCCACCGATTCGAGGACCCGGCGCTGACCGGGCCGTACCCCGGAGGCGAGGACGCGGATGCCGCGCCGCTCCAGCTTCTCCACGGCGTCCTTGAGGACGAGCACGCCGGTGGCGTCCATGGTCGACACCCGGGACATGCGCAGGATGACGACGCGTACGTCCGCGACCTCGGTCAGCTCCAGCAGGAAGCGGTGGGCGGCGGCGAAGAACAGCGGTCCGTCGATGCGGTAGGCGACGATGTGCTCGGCGAGCAGGGCGTGTTCCTCGGCGGTGTGGTCGGCCCGGTCGAGCGGCACCTGTTCGAAGCGGGCCTGCTTGGCGACGGCGCGCAGGGCGAGCGCCCCGGCGACGACGAGGCCGACGACGACCGCGTAGACGAGGTCGAGGGCGACGGTCGCGACGGCGGTCAGGACGAGGACCAGCGCGTCGGAGCGGGTGGCCCTGACCATGGCGCGCAGCGCGCCGACCTCGATCATGCGGATCGCCGTGGCCAGCAGGACTCCGGCGAGCGCGGCCAGCGGGATCTTCGAGACCAGCGGCGCGGCGGCGAAGACGATCACCGCGAGGACGACGGCGTGGGTGAGGGCGGCGAGCCGGGAGCCCGCGCCGGTACGGACGTTGACCGCCGTTCGCGCGATGGCACCGGTGGCCGGGACGCCGCCGAACAGCGGGGCGGCGATGTTGGCCAGCCCCTGCCCGAACAGCTCGCGGTCCGGGTCGTGCCGCTGCCCGACCGTCATGCCGTCGGCCACCGAGGCGGACAGCAGGGATTCCAGCGCGGCCAGGGCGGCGACCGCCACGGCGGGGCCGAGCAGGCTCCCGAGCGAGCCGAGGTCGAGGAAGGACAGCGAGGGCACGGGCAGTCCGGCCGGCAGGTCGCCGATCGGCGTCGCCGCGTGGAACCCTCCCACCTGCGCCACGACGGTCGCCGCGATCACGGCGACGATCGAGAAGGGTACGGTCGGCCGCCACCGGGCGCCCACGAGCATCACTGCGGCCACCGCGACGGCGAATCCGGCGGCCGTCCAGTTCGGGTTCCTCGCGAACTCCCCGACCGCCCGCCAGGTCACGACCAGCACCCGGTCGCCCTCGGGCTTGGGCACGCCCAGGGCGTTCGGGATCTGCTGGAGCCCGATCACGCAGGCGATGCCGAGGGTGAAGCCCTCGACGACGGGCGCGGGGACGTACCGCATGTACTTCCCGGCCCGCAGCAGGGCCAGGCCGACGAGCATGACGCCCGCCATGAGGCCGACGGTGAGCACCCCGGTGGGGCCGTACCGGCCGACGATCGGCACGAGGACCACGGTCATCGCGCCGGTCGGCCCGGACACCTGGAGGTTGGAGCCGCCGAAGACTGCCGCGAGCGCACCGGCGACCACGGCGGTCGCGAGGCCCGCCTCGGCGCCGAGCCCGGAGGAGACCCCGAAGCCCAGCGCCAGCGGCAGCGCGACGACGGCCACGGTGAGTCCGGCGAGCAGGTCGCGGCGCGGGTCGCGCCGCATCCGAGCGAGGTCGCCCCGGCCGGGCAGCAGCGCGGCGACGGAGGTCCACAGGCGGCCGGCCTTGACCTGGTACAGCGGAACGGACACCGGGCCCCTCGGCTTCCCCAACAGCCCCCTCGGGGGCAGGACGCGAAAGGTTGTGCCCGCGGCTACCTGCGGACACAACCATCACAGCATCTAAGCAATTGCGAAATTATGCAATTCCTCAACCGATGAGGGCCCCGATGGTTCCGCCACCGGCAGGGGTGCCCGGAGCTCAGGCCTTCTTGACCACGCTCGACTTGAGCTGCATCGCGCCGAACCCGTCGACCTTGCAGTCGATGTCGTGCCCGTCGACCCCGTCGACCAGCCGGATGTTCCGCACCTTGGTCCCGGCCTTGATCCCGGACGGGCTGCCCTTGACCTTGAGCGCCTTCACGACCACGACACTGTCACCGTCCCGCAGCACATTGCCGACGGCGTCCTTGACGACACGCCCACCGTCCTGGGCACCCACTTCACCCGCCTCGCCGGGAGCCCATTCATGGGCGCACTCGGGACACACCACCAGGGCGTTCATCTCGTAGGTGTACTCGCAGGAGCACTTCGGACAGGGAGGAGGATTCTCAAGCATCCGACCAGCCTATCCGGCCCGGAGCTTCACCTTCCGCCCCGAGCTCCGGGCACGCTCGCCGCAAGCCCAGCGGTTCAATGAGCGCACTCACCCGAGCCGATGAGTTCGGGTTCACCGCTGTTCCCCTCATAGACGGCGACGGACCAGCGGGTGTAGTCCCAGGCCCGGTTGCTCCGGTATTCGGCTGTCAGTTTCCGGCACAGGATGGTGGACGCGGCGTCCTGGAAGTTGGCCCGCTGGGCCCGGCCGATGAGCCCCCCGCTGGTGTCCCGCGCCCACACGTACGCGGCCCCCTCGACCGGGTCGAAGCCGAGGTCGATCGTGTCGCCCGCGGCAAGGGGCACCAGGCCGTCGTCTTCGGCGGTCCTGGCATTCCAGTCGGCGGTGATGGCCTTGTCGGCGGCGTCGGCGACGCGGATCTCGGCCTTGTCGCTGCTCGGTATCGCGGCGGTCGCGATACCGGACTCATCGCCATGCCACTGGCCGGCGATCACGCTGTAGCACCCGTCGGTGGCCTCGCCGAAGCCGAGGACGCTCGGTTCGAGGTCACCGTCGACGTTCTTCCAGGAGATGACGAAGCGCCCGTAGGGCCAGGTGGTGGGGTGGTCCTTGAGCCGGTACGCGAGGGCGGTACAGGCCGCCATGTCCCCGGCCCGGCGGAACACCTCCTGGTCGTCTTCAGGAATCTGGGAGACCGGACCGCCGGTCACCATCACCGTCTGCGCCCGCTTGTTGAACGTGACCGTGGGCGTCATGAAGGCCATGTCCTTGGTGGCGAGCATGGCCGTCATCCGGTCCCGTATCGCCTTCTCGACGTCCTTCTCCTCCGAGGTGCTCGCGACGGTGCTCGCCCGCCACTCCTCGGGCGTCGGTTCGGTCGTCTCGCCCGCACGCGTGAAGGCCGGGTCGGCCACACCCGCCAGCGGATCCGACGGGACGACGGCACGGCGCGGATCGACCGACGACGTACTCGCACCTCCCGGCCCGCCCGCCCGGGCAGGTGAGGCGGGGGCGTTCGGGCGCGCGGCCGTGGACGCGGCGGGCCCGCCCGGAGAGCGCTCGGCCACGCCGGTCCTGGCCGGGGTATCGCCGTCACCGTTGCCGCGGAAGGCGAGGGCGGTCCCGGCGGCGACACCCCCGACCACGGCCGCGGCGACGAGGACGGCCAGGACGGCGCGCCCGCGGGAGGGCGGGGACGGCGCGTGCCAGGCCGGGTCGTCCAGCGTGGGCATGTCCCACTCGTTCATGACCAGTTCGCCCACCTGGGTGGGCTCCAGGCCGCCCTCGCCGCCGAGGACCTGGGTGGCCTGTGCGGCCAGGAGCCTCGAACACGCCTCCCCCGCCTCGGCCGCGGTCAGCCGCTCGGAGGGGTCCTTCGCGAGAGCCCTTTCCAGAATCTCCCGCAGCCGCTCGGGGACCCCGACGAGGTCCGGGTCGCCCGACATGACGCGGAAGGCGACCGCGTCGGGCGCACCGGTGCCGAACGGAAGGCGACCGGTGGCGGCATAGGCGACGAGCGCGCCCCAGGCGAACATGTCGCCCTCGGGCCCGGCCGTACTGGAGCGGTAGTACTCCGGACTGATCCAGCCCGGAGTGCCGGTCATGACGCCGGTGCGCGTGACGCTGGTGCCGTCGGAGGCGCGGGCGATTCCGAAGTCCAGCACACGGGGTCCGGCGGGGGTGAGGATGACGTTCTGCGGCTTCACGTCCCGGTGGACGACGCCGGCCTGGTGGATCGCCGTCAGGGCCTGCGCGGTACCGGTCGCGAAGGCGTACAGGGTGCCGTCGGCGAGCGGGCCGTGGCCGGCCAGATGTTGGTTGAGGGTCGGACCGGGGGCATAGGCGGTCGCCAGCCATGGCTCGGCGGCCTCGGTGTCCGCGGCGAGGAGCGGTACCAGGCACGGGCCCTTCACGCGGGCGGAGAGCTGAACCTCCCGGCGGAACCGCGCCCGGAATTCCTGGTCCTCCGCCTGCGCGGGGTGGATCACCTTGACCGCGACCCGGAGCCCGTCGGCGGTGAGGCCGGCGTGGACGACACCCATGCCTCCGGAACCGAGACGGCCGATGATCCGGTAGGGGCCGACGCGGGAGGGATCACCGGGTCGGCCGGGCTGAATCCGTCCCCCGGATCCGGCAACGCTCACTGACAGTCCGTTCCTTGATGTGTCGTAGACGGCCGGGCGGTTGAGCTGAGGATCGCCTCAACTGCCTGCCCTTCTTCGGTGGTGAATGCGCCTGTGTGACAGGTGGAGGAACTGTGAGGTTGTCTCGATTCAGAGAAAGTCACATGATCGTGACAAGACTCACCCGCGGCGGGAGGCTGACGGCGCGGGCGCGGGCCGTTGTCAGTGGCATGCGCCACGATGGGCTACGCACGAAGACGTCCTGGGGGGATTTGCATGACCGCTGAAGAGCCACGTTCCGGGCTGCCCCTTCCGTTTCTCCGTACGCTCGCCGCGGAGGCGAGCCCGGACTCACCGCCGGTTCGCATGGCAGTGGAGAAGGCCCGGGATCTGCCGGCGGGTGACGCCCGCGACGACCTCCTGCTGGCTCTTCTCCGAGGGGCACTGCGTGACGCGGCTCCCGAGTGGATCCTCAAGGAGGCCGTGGAGAGCGACTTGGCCAAGGAGGCCCAGCCGTACCTGGGCGTGCGCTTG
Source organism: Streptomyces sp. NPDC026659 (assembly GCF_040638245.1). NCBI lineage: Bacteria > Bacillati > Actinomycetota > Actinomycetes > Kitasatosporales > Streptomycetaceae > Streptomyces > Streptomyces sp. NPDC026659. The sequence goes on from NZ_JBEZXY010000008.1 coordinate 324,397, forward strand.
CCCCTCGCCGCCGTAGCACTCGCCCACCCGTCGTGCTCCGACGCCTTGCGCGCAGAGACGCTGCGGCGCTGCTCGGCACCGCAGCTGGCGAACCTCGGCCACTCTCGCTGTGGAGACGTGCTGGCCCGTGCGGTCGTCACGGAACTGGAGAGCCGGGGCCCGCACAGGCAGCCCATGACACCCACGCTCCTCGAAGAGCCCACCGCGCCTCAACTCGTCCTGCGCGAGGCCGATCTGCACGACGTGGTGTTCACCGGCGCCCTGGACCTCCTGCCGACATACCCACGCCTGGAGATCGAGGACAGGACGGACGGCGACGACATCCTGGCCGGGTTGGACCGCCACGAAGCCGCGACCAGCGCTTTTACGACCATGTGGGAGCAGCTGGTGACCCTGCACACCCGGCGTCACCGGCATCTCGTCGAATGGGCTCCGGACGACTCCACGAAGCGCGTCATACGTGACCATCTCCTGGGCGCCGTCCCCTGGGACGTCGAGCCGTCCCTGTTGGAGGAGGTCGCCCGTGATCACCTCGCCGAGTTCACCGCCGCCGAACTGATCACCCGCATGTGCCTCATGGCACGAGAAGGTGTAGCTCCGGACGAAGTCCGTTCCCGGTTCGTCTCGGAACTCGACATGCTCACACCCCAGCGACGCAAGTATGCCGAGAGAATCCTCAACTTGGGTGAGGACGAGCTGAAGTACGCCCTTCGCACGGCGGTCAGTTGGGTGGAATCCGCCGCAGCCGGGCCATGGCGCCACCTCCTCGCCCCCTCCCGGGCGAAGACCCGTTACGGCGAACCGCACACCTGGCACGCGTCGGGCGAACTCCTCGTCACCCTCGGCCGCCTCTTCGCGGACACAGCGGTCAAGGCTCTGCGCCTGTGGGAGCCCGACGACAAGCACAGCGGCCCACGTCCCCAGGACCTGCAGTGGGTCCACGCCATGCTCCTTCACCTGCCCCGCCTGACGGACGAGGTGAGGGAGAAGGCGAAAGCAGTGGTCCGGCACATCCGGCCGCGCACTCGCGGCCGGTGGGACTACACGGACTTCCGCACGGAGCGGGACGACAGGCAACTGACCGAGTTGCGCGCCGCCATCGAGCGGATCCTGGCGGATCCCTCCGCGCCGTCACGCCGGTCGGCACTCGGCGATCCGCAACAGATCACCGTACGGGACCTCGCCAACGCTCCCGACGAAGCCCTGCACGACTACCTGGCCCGGCACACCGACGACGAGCTGACCGAAAAGGCGCTGCTCTCCTTCGCCCACTCGCCGTACCGGCCGAAGCTCTCCCTGTCCGACGTACTCGCCTTCCATTCCGCACCGGACACGGCGCTGCTCCGGATCACCATGGACCTCCGCCGACTACTGGGCGGCGGCCCCAACTTGCGGGAGTCCTGGACACGACAACTGCTCGCGCTCCCGGACTGCGCGCCGGAGCTGGTGCGGGCCCTGCCTGCGTGGAGCGCGCTCACCGTGGGCGGCGCCCGTCACGGAACCGCCCACGCGGTCGTCGCCTCGGCCGTCCTCACCGCGCTCGGCGACGACGACGCCGCATGGTCCCGCTTCGCCACAAGCCCGGCGTCGTACTCCGGTCCGACCGCGTGGCTGCGGCTGGGGGACGTCCTCGACGCCGCGGCGAAGGGCGAGGAGTGGCCGAAGCCGCCCGGCTCCAGATGACACCGCCACCACGCCAACCGCTCTCCAACGGAGAGCATGCCGACCCCCGCCTCGCCGGAACGCCACGGGCACGGCGCACCCGTACAGGACGCGAAAGTCAGCCCGCCTTCGGCGGATTCCGCGTGTCGAAGGCGAAGAGCGTGTTGTCGGCCGCGGCCACGATCAGCGCACGCCCCGCGACGGTCACACGCGGGCTCGCGCCCGCTTCGCCCGTCAGCCCGTCGGCCTGCGGCGGCGTCGCCCACAGGATCCTGCCGCCGTCCGGCGACAGCGCGACGACCCGGCCGGTGGCCGAGCTGAAATACAGCGCACCGGCTCCCGCCACAGGACCCGACGCGCCCTCCACATCCGTCTGCCGCGACCACTTCCGCCGGCCGGTCGCGGGGTCGAGCGCCGTGACGAGACCGGTCTGCCCGCTCACGTAGAGGGTGCCGTTCACCATGCCGGCCGTCCCCGTGTACCTCCTGGCCAGCCGGGTGTACGTGACCTTCCGCGAGGCCGGGTCGACCCGCACCACTCCGTAGTACCCTTCCGGCTCCGCTCCCCCCGCCACGGGCTCCTGAAGGAGTACGAGCCTGCCGTCGACGACGCCCACCGGCACGGCGCGACCGTCGACCGCGATGGGCGTGCCCAGTGTCCCCGAGGCCCGGTCGACGTCGTACAGGGTGGGGTGGAACACCCCCAGATCGTCCGCCTCCTCGTCCGTCGCGCACATCGCGACGAGCCGCGCGCCCACCGGGACGGGAGCGCACTGCGTACCCGCGGGGAACGACGTCGTCCAGAGGACCTCACCGCTGTGCGCGTCCCGGGCCTCGAAACGGGAGTTGGAACCGTCGACCGACACGACGGCGGAGCCGATCACGACAGCGTCCTCGAACCGGCCCGTGACGGCCGTCGACTGGCCGCCTGACGGGGCGGACCACAGCTCCCGGCCGCTCTTCGCGTCGATGGCCACCACCTCGTTGGGCGGGCTCTGCGCGTCGTCCTGGGCGGCGATGCGGTACCCGAGCACGGTGTCGTCGGTGGCGCCCACCATGTGCACACCCACGGATGGGATGCCCGGACTCTTCACCGTCCACGTCTGCGAGCCGTCCATGACCCTGATACGGGTCGCGACGACACCGCCGCCCCCGCAGTACACCGCGTCGCCGTGCGCGACACACCGCAGCTCGTCGAGCATCTCCTGGCCTCCCGGCACGGTCTTGTGCCACGGCTTGAAGCCGTCGGGAAGCGCGGCTCCCGACGCGACGACGCTGTCGCCCTTGTCGCCGCCGCTGTCGCCCCCGAAACGGCCCGCGTTCAGCACGGCCACTCCCCCACCGATCGCCGCGACCACGGCCGCGGCCGCGAGGACGGGGCGCCATAGGCCGTACAGACGGCGGCTGTTGAGGGTGCCTGGGCTGTCCGCGTCGGGACCGCTCGGGGCGGGGATCGGGGCGACGGATGGCTCAGCGGCCGGGGCCTCGCCCGGAGTTGAGGCCGGAGTGGCGCCCGGGGCAGTCGACGCCAGGACGGCCCTCGGCACGGAAGACCGCTGAGTGATCATGTCGCGGGTTCGGTGGCCCGGGTCGGCTCCTTCCGCGTCGGCCCCGCCGAGGTCGGCCGGCAGGTCCCGCAGCAGCACGAGGAGTTCGTCCGCCGAGGGGCGCCCCTTCGGCTCCTTGTCCAGGCAGGGTTCGACGACCGCGCGCAGAGCAACCGGCACGGCGCCGAGCGACGGCTCCTCGTGCACCACCTGATACGCCGTCATGTAGGGGCTGTCCGCGTCGAAGGGTCCGCGGCCCGTCGCCGCGTACACCAGCAGCGTGCCGAGTGAGAAGACGTCCGACCCCGGCCCCACATGACGCGGCGACTGCAACTGCTCCGGCGACATGAAGGGCGGCGTGCCGATGACCCGCCCCGTCATCGTCAGCGTCTCCTGGCCCGCGGCACGCGAGATGCCGAAGTCGATGACGCGCGGGCCCTCGGGCGAGAGCACGACGTTCGAGGGCTTCAGGTCGCGGTGGACGACCCCCACCCGGTGGATGTCGCGCAGCGCCTCCGCGAGCCCGATGGCGAGCCTTCTCAACTCCGCCCCGCTCAGCGGACCTTCCGCGGCGCAATGCTGGGCGAGCGTGCGACCCTCGATGTAGGCCGTCGCCATCCACGGCTGCTCGGCCTCGGGGTCGGCGTCGACCACGGCGGCGGTGAACGCACCGCTCACCCGCCGCGCGGCCGCCACCTCCTGGCGGAAACGGATACGGAACTCGTCGTCCTCCGCGAACTGCCGGTGAATCAGTTTGACCGCGACACGTCGTCCCGAACTCGTACGGGCCAGGAAAACCGCGCCCATTCCACCCGCGCCGAGCCGCGCCTCCAGTGGATAACCGCCGATCTCGGCTGGATCACCTTCGCGCAGCGACACCGTTCCCGACCTCCCGTTTCCTCGTGCATCTCAGCCACCACGGGCCTGCGTTCCCGTCCCCGCACAAACTAGCCGCAGGGCAGTGGGGCACCGCGAAGCGGGTGACGAACAGGGGGGCCTGAACTGCCCCTTAGGCCGCGCACCGGGAAATTTCACTCGTCGCCGCAGGTCGGACGAGCCGAGGCGAATCCCTGGCGGAAGATGCTCAACCGGACCTGGCGGTTCGCCACGTCGACGCGCGCGTTCGCGAAGCTCCGCGGCGGACAATGAGCCCTCCAAGTGACTCCGGCAGCCGAGGCAGGAGCAGAATCAGGACTTGAGCGGCGGATCATGCCACCCGGCTCCGCCACGGGCACGATCCGCCGGACAAGACCTCAGGAGGGGAAGCGTGACCGACACCAGCAACACCCGATCCGCCACCGGTGAAGCGCAGGAGGCGCCACGGAGCCGACTGCTGCGCCTGACGCGCTACCTCCCCCTGATCGCCCCCGTCCTGCTGTGGGCCGTGCCCTGCTGGGTGCTCCTGTACGGCGGCCAGCACTGGCCGCTCCCCGTCACCCTGACCGGCACCGCGCTGTTCGCCCTCGGCCTGGTCGGCATGCCCCTCGCGATGGCACGCGGCCACGGCCGACGCCAGCAGGACGGGGCGGCGATCGTCGGCGACACGCTGCTGGGCGCCGGCTGGGTCCTGTTCACCTGGTCCGTTCTGCTCGGCGTCCTGCTGCGGGGCGCCCTGACCGTGGCGTCCGTCGGTGACGGACAGGACCGGGCGCGCATCGTCGCCTGGGCGGTCCTGGGCGTGACCGCCGTGCTGCTCGCCTGGGGTTACGCCGAGGCCCGACGCGTGCCGCGCGTGCGCCGCGTCGAGGTGCGGCTCCCGCGCCTGGGAGCCGGATTGGACGGCACCCGGGTCGCCCTCATCACCGACACCCACTACGGCCCCCTCGACCGCGCCCGCTGGTCGGCGCGGGTCTGCGAGACGGTGAACACCCTGGAAGCCGACCTGGTCTGCCACACCGGCGACATCGCCGACGGCACGGCCGAACGCCGCCGCGCCCAGGCCGCCCCGCTGGGCACCGTGCGGGCGACTCGGGCCCGTGTCTACGTCACCGGCAACCACGAGTACTACAGCGAGGCCCAGGGCTGGGTCGACCTCATGGACGAGCTGGGCTGGGAGCCGTTGCGCAACCGCCATCTGCTGCTCGAACGCGGCAGTGACACCCTCGTGGTGGCCGGTGTGGACGACGTCACCGCCGAGTCCTCCGGCCTGCCGGGCCACCGCGCCAACCTCACCGAGGCCCTGAACGGAGCCGACCCCGACCTCCCCGTCCTCCTCCTCGCCCACCAGCCCAAGTTCATCGACCGCGCGGCAGACCACGGCATCGACCTCCAGCTCTCCGGCCACACCCACGGCGGCCAGATCTGGCCCTTCCACCATCTGGTCCGCCTCGACCAGCCCGCCCTCGCCGGCCTCACCCACCACGGCGCCCGCACCTTCCTCTACACCAGCCGCGGCACCGGCTTCTGGGGCCCGCCCTTCCGCGTCTTCGCCCCCAGCGAGATCACGCTGCTCGTACTCCGCTCCCCGCAGGAGTCCCCCGTTTCCTAGGACTTGGCGGGCCGACAGCCGAAGTCGGGCGGACCCTGAGAACATGACCGACCCCACGCAGGACCCCCGCTTCCGCCAGAACCCGTACCCCACTTACGCCGCCATGCGGTCCGCCTGCCCGGTACAGCCCGTACCCACCGGCTCCGGCGGCCGCCCCGGCTATCTGGTGACCGGCTACGCGGAAGCACGAGAGGCCCTGGGCGACCCCCGGCTCTCCAAGGACACGGCCGCCTTCTTCAAGGGCAAGGGATCACCACGTCACCTGCACCCTGCCGTCGCACACCACATGCTCGCCACCGACCCGCCCCGGCACACCCGACTGCGCAGGCTGGTGACCAAGGCGTTCACCGCAGGAGCCGTCACGAAGCTTCGTCCGTTCATCGCGCGGGTCACCGACGAGCTGCTGAACCGGTGGCCCGCCGACGAGCCGGTCGACTTCGTGGCCGGTCTGGCCATTCCGCTCCCCGTCATCGTGATCTGCGAGCTGCTCGGAGTGCCGCGAAAGGATCGGTCCGACGTCCAGCGCTGGTCCGGAGAGCTGTTCGCGGCAGGGAAACCCGACGTCATCGACACGGCCTCGCACTCCATGGCCGACTACATGACCGACCTCGTCGCCGCCAGGCGGCTGACCCCCGGCACCTCCCTCCTCGACCAGCTCATCTCCGCTCGCGACGGAGACGACCGCCTGAGCGAGGAGGAGTTGGTCTCTCTGGCGGTCCTGCTGCTCGTGGCCGGACACGAGACCACCACCAACTTCCTCGGCAACGCCCTCCTGGCCCTCCTCCAACACCCCGCCGAGCTGGACCGCCTTCGAAAGAATCCGGACGAAATCCCCGCCGCACTCGACGAGTTGCTCCGCTTCGACTCGCCCGTCAGCACAGCCACCTTCCGCTGCACCACGCAGCCCATCACCCTCGGCGGCACCGACATCCCCGCCGGCGTCCCGGTCCTGGTCGCCCTCGGTGCGGCCAACCGCGACCCGCGACGCTTCCCCTCGCCGGACCGCCTCGACCTGGACCGGAACGCCGCCGCTCAGCTCGGCTTCGGCCACGGCATCCACCGCTGCGTCGGTGCTCCCCTGGCCAAGGCGGAGGCGGAGATCGCCCTGCGAGCGGTACTCGCCCGGTACCCCGGAATCCGGTTGGCCGTACCGCCGGACCGGCTGAACCGGCGGCACACCCGTCTCGTCCGCGGACTGGCCTCGCTTCCCGTGACACTCTGACGGACCCGCCGACAAGCGGGGCACGGCAGGGCCCGGGAGCCACGCCGACATCGTCCCGAATCACCGCGCGAGCAACCGAAGGAGTACAGGACATGACCGCCTTCCCCACCCCTCCGACCGTCAGGACCACCCCCGAAGGCATCCGGTGGGAACCCTCCGAGCGCTGGGTACGCGGTCGCACGGGCGGCGGCACCACGGTCGTCGACAGCAGGCGTCCCGTCCTGGTGTGGGAGCCCGGAACGCCGGTGCCGCTGTACGCCTTCCCGCGCGAGGAGGTCCGGGAGGATCTGCTCCGCCCGGCGAAGAATCCGCCGCAAGGCACGCACAGCGGATCGCGGATCTTCTACGACCTCGAGGCCGACGGCCGTTTGATGGAGAACGCCGCCTGGACCTTCCCGGCCGAAGACCTGGCCGGGCACATCGCCTTCGAGTGGTTCGCACGGGTGGGCCGGGGCCTGGAGCACTGGTACGAGGAGGAAGAGGAGATCTTCGTCCACCCCCGCGACCCGCACAAACGGGTGGACGCCATCCAGAGCAGCCGACACGTCCAGGTCGCGATCGACGGAACGGTCGTCGCCGACACCCGCCGCCCGGTGCTGCTCTTCGAGACCGGCCTGCCGACGCGGTACTACATCCCGCGCGAGGACGTACGCCTGGACCTGTTCGAGCACACCGACCACAGCACCGCGTGTCCGTACAAGGGCACCGCCGCGTACTGGTCCTGGCGGGGTGCGGGCGATGTTCCGCCGAACGTCGTCTGGAGTTACCCCCACCCACTGCCCGCCGTCGGCGCCGTCAAGGACCTCCTCGCCTTCTACAACGAGACGGTCGACATCACCGTGGACGGCGAACGCCTGGAGCGCCCCGTCACACCGTTCACCCGGCGGTCGCCGGGCGCGGCTTCCTGAACCGCCGCTCCGGACAAGGGAATTACCCGCCGCCGAGACTTTGCCGACGCTTTACAACCCGTGCCGACCCTGTCTCGTCTCTCCGCTCGATCCATCACGCAGCCGCCCGGCCACTCGCCGGGCCGGCCGAGCGAAGAGAGCGATTCATGCGTCGAACAGTCCTCAGCGCCACGGCGGCCGCCTGCGTCGCCGTGCTGGCGAGCACGGTGCCCGCGTTCGCCCACGGGGCGAGTGCGTCCCCGACCGCCCGCCCCTCCGTCACCGCCGTACCGTCCGCCTCCGTCCCGTCGGCGCGGCCGAGCGCTCCGGGCGGCACGGAGCCGAGCGCGGTCCCCAGCCGGATACCGGGCGCCGCCCCCGCCCGTACGGCGGGCGGGGCGCCCACCCCCGTACCGTCCGCCGCCCCGGCCAGGGGACGCGGTCAGGTCCGCGTCGTTCCCAGCGGCGCTCCCGACACCGGTGCGACCACCGGTTCGAGCGACTCCGGTCGGCACGCCTCCCTGATCGGCAGCAGCGCCGTCGGTTCCCTCGTGGTGGGCGGCACGGCCGTCTTCCTCCTGCGCCGCCGACGGGCGACCGGGGCATGACCCGCTTCTCCAGGCGCGCGCTCGTCGTCGCCGCGCTGGTCCCCCTGCTCGCGAGCTGCGTCGGTCACGACGGCACCGGAGTGTCCGCCGGCCGCCCCGTCGACACGCACGCGAGCACCCCGTCCTCCGCTGGTCCGGCGAACTCCTCGGCGGATCCCGGCGGTTCGGCGCCCGCGCGGCTGCGGATCCCCGGGATCGGCGTCGACACCCCGGTCATGCGGCTCGGGCTGGCCCCGGGCGGCGGTGTGCAGGTGCCTCCGATCACCGCGCACGACCGGGCAGGCTGGTACGAGAACTCCCCGACGCCCGGCCGGACCGGTCCGTCGGTGATCCTCGGCCATGTCACGGTCGGCGCCTACGGCGACGGTGTCTTCCGCCGCCTCGACCGACTGCGCCAGGGCGACGGGATCACGGTGCGCCTGGAGAACGGCACGTCGGCCCAATTCACGGTCACCTCCGTACGGACCGTCCCCAAGGCCGACTTCCCGACGAAGGCGGTCTACGGCGACGTCGACCGGCCCGAGTTGCGGCTCATCACGTGCGGCGGACCCCGTACCGGCGACGGCTATCGCGACAACGTGATCGTCTTCGCCGCGTCGAGCACCGCACCCGACTGACCCGGTCGGCGCCCGCACGGTCCCGGGCCGACGGAACGTACGCCGTCGGCCCGGGGTCTTTCCCCGGGGCGCCCCGGCCCGAAAGAGTGCCCCATCCCCCCATGGAGAACGTTGAAACGGTCCCGAGAGAAGGCGGCGGCAGAGCTCTTCGCCGCTCTCTACCCGCGCCTGGCCGGCTGGTGCCGCCGTCTCGTCGACGACGACGAGACGGCCCACGAGATCGCCTCGGAGGCGTTCACCCGTCTCTGGGCCCGCTGGACGTCCGTGTCGGAGCCCCGGGGCTTCCTCTACGTCACGGCCGCCAACCTCGTCCGGGACCACTGGCGCCGCATGGAGCGCGAGCGCAGGGCCATGCGCCGCGCCACCGTGGAGGCGTCCGTCCTGCCGCCCGCCGAGCAGACCGACCCCTCGGTCCGCCTGCTCGTTCAGGCGCTCCCCGAACGGCTGCGCACACCGACGCTGCTGCACTACTACGCTGACGTGCCGATCCGGGAGGTGGCCGTGCTCACCGGGCGCAAGGAAGGGACCGTCAAGGCCGACCTGCACGCGGCCCGTGAACTGCTCCGCGCCCACCTGAGGAGAAGCCTTGACCACATTCAGTGACGACGGTCCCGACTTCGGCCCCGAAGACCCCCTCGCCGTCATCATGCGGCCGCCCGCCACGCACCTCGCGCCTCCCCCGGGCCGGTACGAGGAGATCCGCCGGGGCGCGGCCCGCCGCCGCGTCCTGCGCGCCGCCGTCGGCGCGGGCGCGACCTGCGCGGTCGCCGCCCTGCTCGCCGTACCGCTGCTGCGTACGACCCACCAGGCCCCCGCGACCCCGACGGTCCCCCTGGCTCCGCCGCCCGCGAGCAGCCCCACGGCCGTGCCGAACCCGGAAGCGTCGGCTCCCCCGCACACCACCACCGGCACCCCCAGGGTGACGCCGACCGACCCCGCCCGCCGCACGACCTCGGCCACCTCCCCGTCCGCCGTCCCGTCAGGCCGCGACTTCTCGGCCCCGGCGGCCCCTGCGGTCCCCTCGGCACGCCCGCGCGGGGCCGCGCCGTCGACGAGCCCCACGCGGTCCGAGGCCGCCGTGTCGGCTGCGCCTTCGCACAGGGGCGGTTGAGGTCCCGGACGAGCGCGGCGGAGCCGGTCGGCGGGTTTCGGATCACCGCACGTTCGGATGTCTCGGCTATCGTCCGCCGGGACCGGGAACCGCGGAACGGACGGAAGGCGCGTGATGGGTGGGACACCGACGGCGGCCGGCATGCCCGATGAACTGCGGCGACGCCTCGGACTGCCGGACGCCGTGGTGATCGGCCTGGGGTCGATGATCGGCGCCGGGATCTTCGCCGCGCTCGCCCCGGCCGCGCGTGCGGCGGGCTCGGGCCTGTTGACGGGGCTGGCCGTGGCCGCGGTGGTGGCGTACTGCAACGCGACCTCGTCGGCGCGGCTGGCCGCCCGGTACCCGGCCTCCGGCGGCACCTACGTCTACGGACGGGAGCGGCTTGGCGCGTTCTGGGGGTATCTGGCCGGCTGGGCGTTCGTGGTGGGCAAGACCGCCTCGTGCGCGGCGATGGCACTGACCGTCGGCGCGTACGTGTGGCCCGCGCACGCCCACGCCGTCGCGGTGGCGGCGGTGGTGGCGCTGACGGCGGTGAACTACGCCGGGGTGCGGAAGTCGGCGTGGGTGACCCGCGTGATCGTCGCGATCGTGCTGGCGGTGCTCACCGCCGTCGTGGTCGCCACCCTCACCTCCGGGGCAGCGGTGGCCTCCCGGCTGGAAGCGGGTGCCGACGCGTCGTGGGGCGGGGTGCTGGAGGCGGCCGGCCTGCTGTTCTTCGCGTTCGCGGGCTACGCGCGCATCGCCACCCTCGGCGAGGAGGTGCGCGATCCGGCCCGGACCATTCCCCGCGCCATTCCACTCGCGCTGGGCATCACCCTGGTCGTCTACGCCCTGGTCGCCGTCGCCGTCCTGACGGTGCTCGGTCCGGACCGGCTGGCCGGTGCCGAGGCGCCGTTGGCGGACGCGGTCCGAGCGGCGGGTGCCGACTGGCTGTCCCCCGTGGTCCGGGCGGGCGCGGCGGTGGCGGCTCTGGGCTCGTTGCTCGCGCTGATCCTCGGGGTCTCGCGCACCACGCTCGCCATGGCCCGTGACCGGCACCTGCCGCACGCCCTGGCGGCGGTGCATCCCCGGTTCAAGGTGCCGCACCGCGCGGAGTTGACGGTGGGCGCGGTCGTGGCGGTGTCGGCGGCGGTGGCGGACGTACGCGGGGCGATCGGGTTCTCGTCGTTCGGCGTCCTGGCCTACTACGCTCTCGCCAACACCTCCGCCCTCACCCTGACCCCCGAGGAAGGCCGCCCGTCCCGGATCGTCCCCGTCATCGGCCTGACCGGCTGTCTGGCCCTGGCCTTCGCGCTGCCGGCGGGCTCGGTGGTCTCCGGGGCGGGGGTACTGGCCGTCGGTGCGGCCGTGTACGGCATCCGGCGGGTTCTGCTCCGTGGTGGGACTGTCTGACACGGGCCCGTCGCGGCTGGAACACCATCGGCGGACACGCATGCGGTACGAGCCGGTTTCCTGGACGCACCGCACACGCGAAAAAGGGTGAGGACCGGAGGATCGCCGCTCCGTCACCCCGGCGGGGTCAGAAGCGACCGAAGAACCAACTGCCCGGCTCGTCCAGGCTGTTGGAGTTGAAGTACTGACGGCAGCCCCTCACCGCCTCCTGACGGGACATGTGGCCGTCCCCGTCCGTGTCCAGGGCGATGAAGGTGTCGATCGCGTCGGGGACGCTGATTCCCCAGACGTTCTGCTGCAGCCGGATGAACTCGTCCTTGCTGATCTGGCCGTCGTCGTCGACGTCCATGATGTCGAACAGGGAGTTGGCGAGCGCGTCGGTCGCGTTGAAGCGCGTGGTGTCGTCGACCGTCCTGCGGACCGACGAGATGTACTCCTCCTCCGAGATCCGGTTGTCGTGGTTCGTGTCGGCGTGGCGTACCAGCTCGTGCCAGAGCATGTCGAACGCCGTCGAGATCGCGCGGACCTTCTGGTCGTTCTTGGTCAGCTTGTACTCCTTCGCCAGCCGGTCGACGAAGGACGCGAAGTCGGAACGCTCGAGGTACCCGTTGCCGTCGGCGTCCAGGTGCTTGAAGACGCGCTCGTACTTGCGGGTCAACGGGTCTGCCGTGGTAGTGGCCATGACCTCTCCTTTTGTTCGGTGTTTTCGGACAGGGTGAATCCGCGGAAAACAGGCCGCACGAAACAGGCCCGTAACCGTCTTCACCCGGGGTCAGCTAACCAGAACCCAGACCCATGAAACCCCGCCATCCTTTTCCGTCCCACCAGAACCATGCACAAGCCACTCATTCGACTGAGCGCGATCGTTCGACATTTCGATATGACGTGCTGAATTTATGCTCACCCGTCACCTTCCAGTTACCGGAAGGGATTTGCATTCCGCCCGGTCCGATGCTCTAGATTCCGCACAGGAGGTGAGACCCATGCTGCTTATGCGTGATGGCACGTCCGCCGTCGCGGCCTCGGACCTCATGAAGGTCCACCTGGTCGACGTGCGTTCGACCCTGGCCGGTCAGGGCGACCTTGCGGGGCTCCAGGCGAGAAAACTGGTGCGGATTCTGCATGAGGCTGCCCATTCTGGACTCCATGACGAGAACCTGAAGTACTGGCGCGACAAGAAACGTGTTCGGGAAATGCTCCAAGAGCCCCCGGGCCGTCTGCTGAACGAACTCTTTCCGGCGATCCCGCTTCTTTCGCGTACGAAGCTGCGTGCATCACCCCGAGGAGCACTGACGCGGCCGATCCAGTCCTTTCTGCATTACTACGAGTCCTCGGGCACGACCGGCGACCCGGTCGCCGCACCCAAGGCCGTGGACGATCTCATCGTCAACACGGTGAACATCGGCGAGATGTGGGCACGCGTCCTGAAGGAGGGCGACTCGGCCCTCATTCTCATCAACGGGCCCTTCGCACCGGCCGGGTACCAGTTCGAAAAGGTCCTGGAATACCTGGGTTTGTTGTCCGTCCGGCTCTGGGTGGACCAGGTCACCGGCGACTACTCCCGCGTGCTGCGCATCGTGCGGGAGCTGGGCATCAACACCTACGTGGGTGCTCCGTCCCGGCTCACCGAGCTCCTGCAGTACGCCCTGTCACGGGGAGAGGCACCGCCCGCTTTCGGCAAGCTGCTGCTGATCGCGGAGCAGACCGGCCCCAGCTTCGTCCGGCACATCGAAACCCTCACGGGAGCCACCGCCCGGGTCGCCACCTTCGGTTCGTCGGAGACCGGCACCGTGGCGGTGACGTGCGAACACGGTTCACTGCACACGCAGCCCCAGAGTTACCTCCTGGAAGTGCACGACGAGGCGGGCACGCGTCCGGTCGAGGAAGGCCGGGCGGATTCCGGGGAGTTGGTGGTCACCACACTGGATCTGCCGTCACGGCCACTGGTGCGGTACCGGACGGGCGATCTCGTCGAGATCGCCAACGGTCTGTGCCCGTGCGGCGTCCGTACACCGGTGCTGCGCACGCTCGGCCGGCAGCAGGACGCTCTGAAGCTGGCGCGGGACGGTGTACGGCAGGAGGAGTGCGAGGCCGTCGTGTGGGCGTCCCAGGACGCTCGGGCGCCTGTCGTGCTCAATTACATGCTCGTGGTCAAGGGCGACTCGGTCGTGTGCCTGGTGACCGCCGACCGCGACACGACTCCGGCCTGGGAAGCAGAGCTCGGCGAACGTCTCGATCCTCTCTTCGCCGAACACCACGTCACGGTGCGGACCGTGTCCGCCCTGCCCCCGCTCGCTTCGATGGGCGCCTACGTGGGCTGGAAGCTCTCACGGCTCGTGGACCTCGACGATCCCGCCCTGAGCGGCAGTCTCCCACCGCCCCTGCAGGAGGCGGTCCAGCAGTCCCTGAGCCAGATCGCGCGGATCACCGCCGTACCCGCCATGACGACGTGACCGCGCCCCGCGCAACGGTCACCGCACGACGCAGCACCCGGGAAAGGACAGTGATGGTCGAGAGCACGATGACCGACAAGGAGAAGGCCGAGTTCGTCCTCGGGGTGTACTTCCGGACCCAGGCCGCCATCGAGCGGTACATGGGGCGGGAGAACCTGCCGGAGTGGACCGAGCACGTGGCCAGGATCAACTCCGATGCCATGCGGCACCGGCTGCCCGACACGGACGACCAGGCCCGGGACCTGCTGTCCGGGCTGCGCGCGATGCTCGGCGTCTACGGTTCCGACACCGAGACCCGTACCTCGCCGGAGCGAACCGAACTCACCGTACGGCGCTGCGGCATCTTCGACTACCGGGAGCAGGCCGCGCGGCGGGGCGTCACCCTGACGCTCGACCGGCCCTGCGAGTTCTGCGTCGATCTGCATCAGCGCACCGCCGCGCACCTCGGCATCAGCGCGGAGGTCGAGCTGGCCGAACGCGGTTGTCACTGGACGGTGCCCGCGCCCTCGGCGTCGCGCGGCCGCGAAGGAGCAGCCCGATGAGCGCGCCGGTGCGCGAGGACCTGGCGCCCCTTCCCTACCGCAGGGATCCGGCATGCCCGTTCGCCCCGGACCCGGAGCTGGCCCGACTGCGCCGCGAGGAGCCCGTCTCACGGGTCCGGCTCACCGGCGGATCGGAAGCGTGGCTGGTCACCCGGTTCGCCGATGCCCGTCAGGTCCTGGCCGACCCGCGGTTCAGCAGCCGGCTCACGCCGATCGGCGTGGTGGTGCCCCCCTCACGCGACCAGGACCTGACGCGGGCTCTGCGGTCCCGCCAGCCGGGTACGTTCATCGAGGAGGACGCACCCGAACACACACGGCTGCGCGCGATGGTGACGCGGGAGTTCACGACCCGCCGTATGCGTCTGCTCCAGCCGTACGTGGAGACCGTGGTGGAAGAGCACCTGGACGTCATGGCCTCCGCCCCGCACCCCGTCGATCTCATGGAGACCTTCGCGCTGCCCGTCCCTTCCCGGATCATCTGCGCCATTCTGGGGCTGCCCGCGGAGAGCACCTACGATTTCGCCGGGCTCACCCGGGTCATGACCGACGTCATGTCGCCGCTGCCCGACCTCATCAGGGCACGCGATGCCCTCCGTGCGGGCATGCGCGAGGTGGTCCGCGGCAAGCGGCGCAGCCCCGGGGACGACCTGCTGGGGCGCGTGATCCGCGACTTCGGACAGTCCGTCACCGACGAGGAACTGGTCGGTATCGGCAACCTCCTGCTGGTCGCGGGGCACGAGACGACCGCGCACATGCTGGGCCTGGGCGTGCTGGCGCTGCTGCACCACCCCGACCAGGCACACGTGCTGCGCGATCGGCCGGATCTGCACGATTCGGCTCTCGACGAGCTGGTCCGGTACGTCACCATCCCGCATCACGGCGAGCTGCGAACCGCGACCGAGGACGTGCCCGTCGGCGACGTCCTGGTCCGGTCCGGCGAGCAGGTACTCGTCTCGCTGCCGTCGGCCAACTGGGACCCCGAGGGCATCGACGCCCCCGACACCCTCGATCTCACCCGCCCGGCCCGTACCCACCTGGCCTACGGGCACGGCGTCCATCACTGCGTCGGCACACCGCTGGCACAGCTCGAACTGCGCGTGGCGCTTCCCGCCCTGCTGCGCAGGTTCCCCGACATGCGCTGTGCGGTTCCCCACGACGAAGTCCCCTTCCGCAAGTCGAACGTCACCTACGGGCTGCACGCGCTGCCCCTCACCTGGTGATCACCGCAGCGGACGCCACCCAACCCACTGGAGGCCACACGTGAGCAACATCGTCAAAGTGATCGCCCGCGTCACCGTGCCGGAACTCTCCGCGGCCGTTCCCTTCTACCAGGAGCTGGGCGGCGCGGAAGCCGCCTCGACCTTCGAGTACGCGGGCGTCCGGCTCGCTTCCGTCAGCCCCTTCCTCCTGCTCTCCGGGGACAAGGCCGCGGAGTTCTCCGACCGCCGCGCCACACTCGTGGTCCGGGACCTGACGCCGGTCACCGACGCCCTGCGGCGAGCGGGCGGCCGCGTACTCGACGGCCCGTCCCCCGTCCCCTCCGGCAACCGCATGATCGCCCGGCATCCGGACGGATCCGTCTTCGAGTACATCGAACTCCCCTCGTGACGGCCGGTCGGCCGACGTGCGCGGGCACCGGCCTGCGAGCGAACCGGGATCGGCGGGGCACCCCTTTCCCAGGTGCAGGTGATGCACCCAGGGCATAGGCTTTTGACGGCGAGGGCACGTTTCTCCGGGCGCTCTCGCCGGCCGTGGTCGCATCATTCGCGACAGTCGAACCCTTCTTCGCAGACCCGGAGTTTCCGGTGCGTCCCTTCGCGCTTCGCGGGGGTAGGAGACGGCCGAGTTCTTTCTCCCGCAGTCCCTGTGGAGGTCGGGATGAGAATTGTCGTGGATCTTTCGCGCTGCGAGGGGTACGCGCAGTGCGCGTTCCTCGCTCCGGACGCGTTCCGGATGCATGGCGAGGAAGCACTCATGTACAACCCCAGTCCCGACGACGCCGAGCGCGACCAGGTGTTGCGAGCCGCGGCCGCCTGCCCGGTCCAGGCGATCCTGGTCGAGTGGGAGGGGCAGCACACACCGGCGGAGGCGTCGTCGTGACCAGCGCGGAAAACCTGCGGGGGTTCAAACGTGACGGCCGCATCGTGATCGTCGGTGCGTCACTCGCGGGACTTCGTGCCGCGGAAGCCCTGCGTGACGAGGGTTTCACCGGGTCACTGACCATGATCGGCGACGAGTCGGCGGAGCCCTACGACCGGCCGCCCCTGTCCAAGCAGGTCCTGACCGGGTGGGTCCCGGCGGACGACACCACGCTGCCGCGGCGACGCGACATCGATGCGGAGTGGCTCCTGGGCGTGCCCGCCGACGGACTGGACCTGGCGACCAACCACGTGCGGCTCGCCGACGGACGCGAGATTCCCTTCGACCGGGTGCTGATCTCCACCGGAGTACGGGCGCGGCCCTGGTTCATCGAGAGCGAGGCGGACCTGGACGGCGTGTTCGTCGTCCGTACGCGCGAGCACGCCGCGGGCCTGCAACGGGCCCTCGCCGCCGGACCCTCGCGTGTCCTTGTCATCGGTGCGGGATTCACCGGCTCCGAGATCGCCTCCGTGTGCCGGGAGCGCGGCATCCCGGTGACCGTCGCCGAACTCGCACCGGCCCCGCTGGTCGGGGCGCTGGGCGCCATGATCGGTGACGTCGCGGCGGACATGCAGCGCGCTCACGGTGTCGACCTGCGCTGCGGTGTCAAGGTGACCGGGCTGGAGGGCGACGCCCAAGGGCGCCTTCGCCGCGCCCACTTCGACGACGGCAGCTCGATCGACGTCGACGTGGCGGTGGTGGCACTCGGCGGCATCCGCAACACCGAATGGCTGCGCGACTCGGGACTGGCGGCCGGTGTCTGGGGAATCGCCTGTGACACGGGGTGCCGCGCCATGACGCTCGACGGACTGATCACCGACGACGTCTTCGCCGCCGGGGACGTGGCACGCTGTCCCAACCCGATATACGAGTACCGGCTCATCTCGCTGGAGCACTGGGCGAACGCCGTGGAGCAGGCCGAGGTCGCGGCGCACAACATGGTGAGTTCCCAGGCGGACCGCTGGCCCCATCTGACCCTCCCGCTGTTCTGGTCCATCCAGTTCGGCGTCAACATCAAGTCCGTCGGTGTGCCGACCTTCGCCGACGAAGTGGCCGTCACCCAGGGGTCGGTGGCCGAGCAGCGTTTCGTCGCCGCGTACGGCTACCGGGGCCGCGTCACCGCCGCGGTGAGCTTCAACAACGCGAAATGGCTTGACTACTACCGGCAGTTGATCGAAACGGCCGCCCCCTTCCCGCCGCCCTGCCCCACACCGGACCAGCCCGCCGGCATGAAGCCGGTGCCGGTCGACTTCCCCGGCCCCACCCTGCTCGCCCAGGGAGCCACCGTGGTCGTCACCGGTCACGACCCGGGTGAACGGCGCGTCACGGCCGCGCAGCAATACCGGTAGGAGGGAAGCGAGATGAGCACGTCCGAGACGCACGACATACTGCGCCGCATCCTCGACTACTCCTCCCGGGCCGACCCGTACCCGCTGTACGAGGAGTTGCGCAGAACACCGGTGGCCCAGCAGGCGGACGGCAGCTATGTCGTCAGTACGTACCGCGAGATCGCGGATCTGCTGCACGATCCGCATCTGAGTTCCGATGTCCGCAATCTGTCGCGGCCGATGCCCGCGGCCGGGTCGGAGGCCACGCCCGCCTTCATCAACATGGACCCGCCCGCACACGACCGTCTGCGGCGCATGGCCATGCGGCATTTCGGCCCCCCGCACACCCCGGATCTGGTGACGAGCCTGGACCCCGCCCTGTCCGAGACCGTCGGCGGTCTCATCGACGGCTTCGCGGGCAGGGACCGGATCGACATCGTCGACGACTTCGCCTATCCGTTCCCCGTCGCCGTGATCTGTCACCTGCTCGGAGTGCCCCGCGAGGACGAACCGAGGTTCAGCCGGTGGGTGAACGACGTGGTCGACTCGATCGACTACGACCCCGAGACCGACCCGAAGGAAAAGCTGGACAACGGCGTTCAGGCCCGCAAGGCCCTGCGTGAGTACCTCGGCGGCCTGCTGGAGCAACGCCATGGCAAGCCGGGCGACGACCTGTTGTCACAACTGGCCCACGACGACGGCCCGGACGGGCGGATGACCGACGAGGAGATCGTCGCCACCGCCAACCTGCTCCTGATCGCCGGTCACGAGACCACCGTCAACCTCATCACCAACGGCATGCTGACGCTGCTGCGCCACCCCGACGTACTGCGGCGCCTGCGCGACGACCCGGATCTGGTCGTGCCGCTGGTCGAGGAACTGCTGCGCTACGAGCCCCCGGTGCACATCATTCCCTGGCGGGCGGCGTACAGCGACATCACCGTCGGTGACACCGTCGTCCCCAAGGGCTCGCAGATCATGCTGATGCTCGCCTCGGGCAGCCGGGATCCGAACCGCTTCCAGGACCCCGACCACTTCGATCCCGATCGGCCGAACAACCAGCACCTCGGCTTCGGCAGCGGCATCCATCTGTGCTTCGGCGGCCCGCTGGCCCGGCGGGAGACCCAGATCGCGCTGGCCGAGCTGGTACGCCGGCTGGATCGGCCCCGGCTGGTCGCCGACCCGCCACCGTACCGGCGCAGCCCCGTACTTCGTGGCCCGGTCCATCTGTACGTCGAGCAGGACGCCGCCTGACAGCAGTCCGCTGCCCCGACGAGGTCACACCTCGTCACCCGGGCGGCCGGGCCGCAGTTCGGCGTCCGTCAGGCCCTCCAACTCGCCCTGGGTGTCCAGCCAGTACAGCAGGACCACCGCGGGGAGGACCAGCACGACCGCGACGAGGGTGACGAGACCGAGCCAGCGCAGCGTGGTGTGAGCCCCGGCCCCCTCGGCGACGGTGAGGGAGACCGGAATCAGGTAGGGGCGCTGGGCCATGCCCCAGGCGATGACCGCCGAGGCGACCGCGGTGACCGCCGCGCCCCGGGACCACGCTCCGGAGGGGCGTGTCAGCGACCATGCGGTGGCGAGCGTGGCCAGCGCCGACACGATCACGAAGACGAGCCCCACGCCGTGGGTGAGCCCGTGCCACACATGGGGTGCGTCCCCGTGTGTGACGACCAGTGTGATCACGGCGAGGACGACGACGGCCGCCAGTGCCGCGAGCGCCCGCCGCCGGAAGTGGCCATCGAGGTCCGGCACGGCGAAGCGCCGGGCGTCCGCGGCCAGGAACACTGCGCCGAGCAGCGCGGTGAGCGCCACGGCGAGGAAACCGAACAGCAGCGAGGTGGGGTTGGCCCAGGCGTCCGTCGACGCCGTCACCCGCGCGGTCACCCGGCCCGAGGCCACTCCCCCGGCCGCGGCGCCCAGGAAGAACGGCGTCAGCAGCGACGAGACCGCGAACATCGCACCGTACAGACGTCGGCCCGCCAGTCGGGTCAGGGGCTTGCGCAGGGCGAAGCCGGCCCCGCGGAGCACCGTGCCGACGGCGGCGAGCGCCAGGGGCAGCCACATCGCCGTGAAGACGCGCTGGAAGAAGACGGGAAAGCCCGTCCACATGATGACCAGCACGAAGATCAGCCAGACGTTGTTGACTTCCCAGACCGGGGCCATCGCGTGGTCGATCAGCCGCCGCGAGCGCTCGCCGCGTTCCGCTCCGCCCGCGGTCAGGTCCCAGAAACCGGCACCGTAGTCGGTGCCGCCACCGCAGGCGTACGCGGCGACCGCGAGCAGCAGGACGACCGCGATGACTCCGGCGATCACCTCCGGCCCCCCGTCGACGAAGCGTTCTCGTCGCCTCCGGAACCGGCCATGGGGCGCGGACCGTACGGCGTGTCCGTCTCCGGAGCCTGTGGACCGCCGTTCTCGTCGGCGGTCCGCCAGCGTGCGCGCATTTTCAGCAGCACCACCAGGAGCGACCCGAAGACGAGGACGTACACCGCGACCACCACCCCGAACATGATCCACAAGCTGGTGGAACGCGTCGATGTCACCGCTTCCGCGACACGCATGTTCTGGTACACGATCCACGGCTGGCGTCCCACCTCGGTGGTGATCCAGCCGCATTCGACGGCGGCGACGGAGGCCACCCCCGCGCACGCGGCGCCGCGGTAGAACCACGGGGAGGCCGGCAGCCGACGGTGCCGCAGCCACACGAGGGCGTACCAGATCGCGAGCAGGAGCAGCAGCGAGCCGAGGACGGCCATGGCGTCGAACGCGAAGTGGGTGATGGTGGCCTCGGCGGGCGTCGGCCGGTCGGCGGCCGGTACGGACGTGAGGCCGGTGACCTTGGTGTCCGGGCGGAAACCGGCGAGGATGGAGTCGAGTTGGGGAATCCTGATGCCGCCCTTGACGGTCCCGTCCGGCTGCAGTCGGCCGAACAGATACTCCGGGACGTGGGTGTCGGTCTTCCAGACGATCTCCATGGCCGCGAACTTCACCGGCTGCTTGTGGAAGACCTGCCGGGCGATCGAGTCACCGAGGACGAACTGCACCGGTGTGCACACGGCGGCCAGCGTGAAGGGGATCGTGAAACCGAGGCGGTGGTAGCGGTCCCGGCGCCCGCGCAGCCATCCGACGGCGTACACCCCGGCCACGACGTAGCCCGCCGTCACCAGCATCGCGACGACGAAATGCCAGTACTGCGGACCGAACATGGGGGTGAAGACCGCCTTCCAGATCTTCACGTCGACGGGGTTGCCGTCGGGGTCGAGGGTGAAACCCCGCGGGGTGTTCATCCACGAGTTGGCGGCCAGGATGCCGAAGGCGCCGAGCAGGGCCGCGAGGGGCAGGGGCAGCCCGAGCAGGAAGTGGGTGCGGGCGGGAAGCCGTCGCCAGCCGTAGAGGTAGATGGCGATGAGGATGGCTTCCAGGAAGAAGGCCCATGCCTCGACGCCGAAACCGATGCCGAAGACATCGCCCCACCGGCCCATCATGCCGGGCCACAGCAGCCCGAACTCGAAGGAGAGCACGGTGCCGGTGACGACGCCGATGGCGAACTGGACCGCCATCACCGCCGACCAGCGTCGCGCCAGCAGCAGGGCGGTCCCGTCGCCGCGGCGCAGACCGTAGCCGTGCATGATCAGTGTGATCAGCGGCAGCGCCACGCCCAGCGGCACCAGGATGATGTGGGAGGCGAGGGTGAAGGCCATCTGGGATCTGGCCGGGAGCAGCTGTGCCGGCACGTCCGCCGACAGCATGACCGTGAAGTGCATGGGCCCTCTCGCTGGACGGGCGGGGAACGGGCGTGTCAACCGCCGGTGGCGAAGCCGGGGAAGAGGGTCATCCCGCCGTCCACGTAGAGGGTGGTGCCCACGACGTAGTCCATGAGATCCGAGGCAAGGCCGACGACCGCGTAACCGATGTCCTCGGGGTCGCCGATACGGTCGTAGGGGATCAGCCGCAGAAGGTCCTCACGGGCTTCCGGGGTCTCCCAGGCGTCGCGGTTGATGGGGGTTCTGATGGCCCCGGGGGCCACCGCGTTGACCCGGATCTTCTGAGGGGCGAGTTCCTGGGCGAGGGTCTGCATCATCATCTGGACGCCTCCCTTGGAGGAGGCGTAGTTCACATGGCCGGCCCACGGGATGATCTGGTGCACCGAGCTCATGCAGATGATCTTTCCGGCGGCGCGTGAGACCTCGGGCACGACGCCGCGCCGGAGAAACTCCCTCGTCGCCTCGCGCGCGCACAGGAACTGCCCGGTGAGGTTGACGTCCAGCACTTTCTGCCACTGGGCGACGGTCATCTCGGTGAACGGGGCGTCGCGTTGGAGTCCGGCGTTGGCGACCAGGATGTCGATCGTGCCGAACTCCCGGACCATCCGGTCCATCATCGCGACGACCTGGTCCTCGTCGGACACATCCGCCTCGTAGGCCGCCGCCCGTACTCCGTGGGCGGTGATCTCCTCGACCACCTGCTCGGCGTCCTCGCGCCCGGCCACGTAGTTCACGACCACATCGGCTCCGGCACGGCCCAGGGCGATGGCCGTGGCCCGGCCGATCCCGGAGTTGGCGCCGGTGACGAGCGCCTTCTGCCCCTTCAGCAGATGGCCGGGGATGACGTTCTGTGCCGCGCCCTCGGTCGCACTCACGATGTCTGTCTCCTCCACTCCGTGACCCGGATCAGCGGGGCCGTGACCCGAAGGCTCGGGCACCAACAGAACACCGTGGACGCGGAACCGCACCGCGAGGGGGCTCGTGTCGCGCCGCGTCCCGCGGATGTTCACCCGCCCAGAGGTGCGCCGGCCGGGACCGGGACCGTCCTCGCGGATCTGCTGTCAGACGCGCTGCCAGAACCGGTCGAGCGCGTCGTTGAGTGTCGTGGCGGCCATGATGAGGGACAGGTGGGTGAACGCCTGCGGGAAGTTCCCGAGCTGTTCTCCGCTCGGACCTATCTCCTCGGCGAAGAGGCCGACGTGGTTCGCGTACGTCTGCATCTTCTCGAAGGCGTAGCGGGCCTCGGCCAGCCGCCCGGCACGGGCGAGGGCGTCGACGTACAGGAACGTGCAGAGGCTGAACGTCCCCTCGGACCCCTGCAGTCCGTCGGGGGACGCCTGGGGGTCGTAGCGGTAGACCAGGCTGTCGGAGACGAGGACGCGGTCCATCGCGTCCAGGGTGGTGAGCCACGCGGGGCTCCGGGGGGAGAGGAATCCGACCCGGGGGGCGAGCAGGAGGGACGCGTCCATGACGTCGCCTCCGTAGTACTGCACGAGGGCCTGTTCCTTCTCGCTCCAGCCCCGCTGCATGACCTGTTCCAGGATCTCGTCCCTGGCGCGGGTCCAGCGCGCGGTGTCGGCAGGCCTGCTGAACTCGGCCGCCAGCTTCAGACCGCGGTCGAAGGCGGTCCAGCACATCACCCGGCTGTAGGTGAAGTCCCTGCGCCCGCCCCGGGTCTCCCATATCCCCTCGTCGGGCCGGTCCCAGGAGTCGGCGAGCCAGTCCAGTGTGGCCGCCAGGCTCTTCC
Organism: Streptomyces sp. NPDC026659; assembly: GCF_040638245.1. Classification (NCBI taxonomy): domain Bacteria; kingdom Bacillati; phylum Actinomycetota; class Actinomycetes; order Kitasatosporales; family Streptomycetaceae; genus Streptomyces; species Streptomyces sp. NPDC026659. The sequence continues at coordinate 347,909 of NZ_JBEZXY010000008.1, forward strand.
ACCCGTGATAGCCCGCGTGTTCCCCGACCTCACGGCCCTCGGCCAGGCCGTAGAGGGCCTCGCCGTAGATGTCGAGCTGCAGTTGGTCCGCGGCGGCGTTGCCGGCCCGGACGGGGTAGGAGCCGCGGTACCCCTCGAAGTGCTCCAGAATCTCCTCCGTGAGGTGGGGATCACCGTCGACCCGGTACATGATCTGCAGGGGTTCGCCGTCCATTCCCTCATGGGCCTGGAGGCGGTCGCCGAGCCAGTGGATGAACCGGGTCGCCTCGTCCGCGAAGCCGAGATCGAGCAGGGCCCGGATCGACAGGGAGCCGTCCCGCACCCAGGTGTAGCGGTAGTCCCAGTTGCGCTCACCGCCGATCTGCTCGGGCAGCCCCATGGTGGCCGCGGCGACCGGTGCGCCGGAGGGAGCGTAGGTCAGGAGCTTGAGGGTGATGGCGGACCGGTACACCATGTCCGTCCAGCGGCCGCGGTAGCGCGAGGTACGCACCCACAACTGCCAGTAGTTGATGTTCTCCCAGATCTCTTCGGTGATTCCCTCGGTGGTGGGCGGCGGGGGCGGCGCCGCGTCCGGCGGGCACATGGTGAACACCACGGCGGCCGCCTCACCGGCCTTCAGCGTGAGAGCACCCCGGACGTCGTGCCCGTCCTGTTCGAGCGGGAAGTCGCCCTGCAGATACGCGGTGGCCCCCGGGGCGTGGAATGCCGCTCCCTCGGGCGTCAGATCGAGCCGGTGACCGGCCCGCCCGTAGTCGAACCGCGGCCGGCACGCGAGCTCGAATCGCACAGTGCCGCGAACCGTGCGGGCGACACGGACCAGTTGGTGCCGGTCGGACGCCGTCGGGCCGGGCTGCACCGGCATGTAGTCGACGATCTCGCCGACCCCGTCCGGTGACATGAAGCGGGTCACCAGGACGGCGGTGTCCGGGTAGTAGAGCTGTCTCCAGGTCCCTTCGGGGCGCTCCGGCGCGAGCAGGAAGTAGCCGCCGCCGTCGTGGTCGAGCAGGGCGGCGAAGACGCTGGGCGAGTCGAAGCGGGGTGCCGCGAACCAGTCGATCACACCGTGCGACGACACCAGCGCCGCGGTCTGCAGATCCCCGATGAGCCCGTGGTCGGCGATGGGCGGGTAACGGTCCATGACGGTCTCCTTGCCGGTCCTCTGCCGACACCGCCGCGCCGTACCCCGCCCGTGCGTACGGCATCGACGAGTGCCTGGTGATCGTTCGGGTGACGTACGGTGCCGGGTGCCCACGGCGGGCCGCCGCTGGGGCGCCGTTGGGCCGTCGTCGGCCGGGAATCCTCGGGACGGAGCTCGTGTCGACGGCGCGGAGGTTGTCCAGGTGGTGGACCTTTCAGTGGGCGTCCGGGGCGGAACCGGCGGGGTGACCGCCGGAACTCGGTGTCGCCGTCGACCCGGTACCCGGCCCCGGGCGGAAAACGGTCGCCGTTCCCGCCGATCCGGAACTCCGACGCGCCGCCCGTCGGGCGATGCCGCCACCACCCGCACCCGCACCTGTGCCGATCACCATGACGTCGTAGTGCTGCGCTTCGGTCACGCCGCCCACCGCCCTTGGAGCCTTGTCCGATTCCGCCGGGCCGACAGAGGCATCCACCCGGCCGTCATCCGGCCCGTCCACCAACGTATCGCCGGGCGGTGTACCCGGCGAGTCGGGCCGTTCGGGTGAGCCGGGGCGACCGCACGGGGCCGTCGGGCACCGGACACATCCCAGGGGGCGGGGTTCCTCGCCTCGCAGGCGGTGTCCGACTTCGGCCGACGGCCTCGCCGCCACGATCCCCGAGCGCCGACCAGGCGGCCAACATGCCTTCGGCATGGATGGTGTACGGCGCCAAGGCAAAGAGCACCTCGAACTGTGCGTCATCACGGACATCGACGTCGATCCCCATTCCGGGATCGCCCTTCACGGAGCGCGCTCCGCGATCCACCGCGTCCTGGCCCATGGACAGCGCACGTTCGTGGAGGGACACCACCTCTTGCGGCCAGGCGGTCTGGAGGAGGTTGGTCCTCGTCGGCTCCCCCAACGCGCGTGATCCCGGAGGGACATGGGTTTCCTCGGTCACCACGCTGCGGACCGGCGGCCAGAACGGTGTCGACCGCGTCACCGAATCCGACCGGCGTTCCGCACGGCCGGTGTGGCAGACACCCTGGACCCGTGGGCCCCTCGGGGCGTCCCGAGCGGGCCGGATGGCGGGCGTGATGTCAGCGGGCTACGTTCCAGATGATCTGTCGAAGGGGGCGGAAGAGGGAGACACCGGATGGCGAACGCGGATCGTATCGATGTGCACACGCACGTGGTGCCCCCGTTCTGGGGCGAGGCGCTGCCGAGTCACGGAGGCGACCCGTCGGGCTGGGCCACCCCGGGGTGGAGTCCGGAGGCGCACCTGGCGTACATGGACGAGCAGCGGATCGCCACCAGCGTCCTGTCACTGACCGCGCCGAGCGTGGTCGGCTGGGAGGGTCAGAAGCGCCGGGACATGGCGCGCAGGGTCAACGAGTACGTCGCGGAGCTGGTCGCCCGGCATCCGGACCGGTTCGGCAACTTCGCCACCGTCCCGCTGCCGGACGTCGAGGGCGCCGTGGCGGAGGCCGAGTACGCGCTGGACGAGCTGGGCGCCGACGGCGTCGTACTCCTGAGCAACTACGAGGGCGTCTACCTGGGCGACCCGAAGTACACGCCACTCTGGGAGGCACTGAACCGGCGGTCGGCCGTCGTGTTCGTCCATCCCGGCCACCCCCTCATCCCGCTCCTGCCGGACGTGCCGGGCCCGCTCGTGGACTATCCCTTCGACACCACCCGGAACGCCGTGCAGATGGTCTTCGCCGGGGTACTGGACCGCAACCCCGACGCGAAGATCATCCTCGCGCACGCGGGCGGGTTCGTCCCCTACGCGGTGATGAGGTTCTGCGAGCTGCAGCCGGCCCTCCACCCCGACGGGCCCACCATCGAGGAGCTGTTGGCGAAGTTCAAGCTGTTCTACTGGGACACCGCCCTGTCCTCCGGGCCGGACGCCTTCCCCAGCTTCCTGGCCTTCGCGGACCACGAACGCATCCTCTTCGGCAGCGACTTCCCCTACGCGCCCGCGCCCGTAGCGGCAGCGTTCAACCATCTCCTGGACACGCACAGCGGCCTCACGGACGAGCAGATGACGGCCTTCAACCACGGCAACGCCAAGAAGATCTTCGCGCGCCTCACCTGAGAGGTCCGACGCACGACGTGCCGATGCCCCGCACTGTCGGTGCGGGGCATCGCGGCATGGCGCTGACGCGGAGCGTGTGTGAACGGGCGGGGTCAGCGGGCGAGGCGGGGGAAGAGCGCCTCGGCGTTGCCGCGGTTGACGGCCGCGGCCTGGCCCGGGGTGAAGTCGGGGTAGGTCTCCAGGAAGTGGTTGTAGTAGGAGCCGGCTTCCTGCGGGGCGAAGGGCCAGTCGCTGCCGTAGAGGACGTGGCCGGGCTCGGCGAAGGCGAGCAGGGCGGGGAGGGCGGAGGGGCTGGCGGACAGGGCGGTGTCGAAGTAGAACCGCTTCAGGTCGCGCAGGATGTCGTCGGCCTTGCGCTCCCGGTCCACGACGGTGGAGGTCAGGCCGGAGAAGCGGTAGGCGGCGTAGGGCAGGAAGCCGCCGCCGTGGGAGAGGATCACGCGGACGTTGCGGTAGCGGTCCATGACGCCGTTGAGCACCATGTTCAGGGCGGTGCGGGTGGTGTCGAAGACGTAGTCCGCGAGCGGGGCGGGGGTGCCGGGCAGCAGCGTCATCGGGGGCTGCGCGGGGTGGACGAAGACGTTCGCCGAGCGGCGGTCCAGCTCGGCCCACAGCGGCTCGAAGTCCGGGTCGCCGAGGTACTTGCCATGGGCGTTGGACATCAGGACCACGCCGTCGGCGCCGAGGACGTCGAGCGCGTACGCGGCCTCCGCGACAGCGGCGTCGACGTCGGGCAGCGGGATGCTCGCGAAGTGGCCGAAGCGGTCGGGGTTGTCCTTGACGACCTCGGCGCCGTACTCGTTGACGGCGCGGGCCAGGTCGCGGGCGTCGGCGTCGTCGCCGAGGTGGACGCCGGGCGAGGTGACGGACATGACGCCGGTGGCGATGCCCTGCTCGTCCATCATCGCGATCGCGCTCTTCGGGCTCCAGGCGGGGATGGCCCAGCCGCCGGAGGTCAGGCCGCGCGCGGCCAGGGTCTCGGCCCAGACGGGCGGGACGATGTGGTGGTGGACGTCGATGCGTGCGGGGAAGTCCATGACTCAAAGCCTCCTAAAGCTTAGCTTGCTAACGACTTCATTTAGTAAGCTAACAGTCATGCGAGAGCTGAGCAAGCACGACGAGGACGATCTCCAGGGCCCGACCGGTGACGAGGCGGGCGTGCGGGAGCTGGCACAGGCCGCTGACCGGCTGTTTTATGCGATGCGCCGCTCGCGGGCGGCAACCATGCGGCACGCGGGGGCCGGGCTGTCCATGGCGCAGCTGACCCTGCTGGAACCCCTCTCCGCCGACACCAAGGGCGACGGCCTCCCGGTCGGCAAACTCGCCGCCACCGCCGAGGTCAGCGTCCCGACCGCCACCCGCATGCTCAAGCAGCTCGAAGCAGCGGGCGTGGTCACGCGACAGCGTTCCCCGCACGACGAGCGCCAGGTCCTCATCCGCCTCACCGGCGACGGCGCCGACCGCCTCGCGGCGATGCAGGCGGAGCTACGGGCCCGCCAGTCCGAGGCGCTGTCACACTTCACCGCCCGCGAACGCCACGAACTCGCCGCTCAGCTCCAACGCCTCGCCGCCGTCATCGGCGACACGGTTCCCCAGGCCGGCGAGGGAGAGAGCACACGGGAGTGACGCACCCTGATTCCACCCCCAGAGGCAGAGGCGACGGCATACACGGAGCGCGCGGCGTCCAGCAGCTCCCGCGGGCCGGCCACCATGCGGGCGAAGCCGGTGCCCCGCGAACCGGCACACCGCGTCATTCCGAAGGAATGCGGAACTCGAACTCGGGACGGTCCCACAGCACGGCGGGCGGGTTCGCGAGCGCGGTCCCGATCCGTACCGCACCGACACGGTGGTAGAAGTTCTCGGCGGGAGGATGCGACACGACCTTGACGCGGTCGAGCCCGGCGGCACGGGCCTCGGACCGCATGTGCGCGACGAGCAGCCGTCCTATACCCCGTCCTTGCGCTTCGTCGGCGACGAACAGCAGGTCGAGCTCCGGCGGAGCGAGGACGAGCGAGTAGAACCCGAGGACCCGGCCCCCGTGTTCGTCGGCGTCGACGGCTACGAAGACGCGATGGGCCTCGATGTAATCGGGACCGACCCGGTAGCCCGCGACCATGGCTGCGTACTTACCCTCGTAGGCGCCCGAGCCACGCACGAGCCGCGTGAGCCGTTTGGCATCCCGCGCGACGGCCCGCCGTATCGCGATCTGGCTGATCGGGGAAGTGCGTGAGCTCATCTGGAGAGTATTTCGCACTGGGGGGAGGTGCCTTCCTGCGGCGGGTCGGCCCGACGGTTCCGATCGAGGCGTCGATGCTGCTGGGGGCGTGACTGAGCCCCCTCACCGGCCGGGAGGGGGCTCGGGCCGTGCTCGGTCAGCGGGAGGCGGGCGGGATGCTCTGGTCGTACTGGAAGACGTTGCGCGGGTCGTACTTCGCCTTGATCTTGCGCAGTCGGTCGACGTTGGATCGCCAGTAGGCGGTCTCCCAGTCCTGCATTCCGATGTTCGGCACGTTGACGTAGGCGCCGTCCACGTAAGGACGCAGCTCCTGGCTGAATTCGGCGATCCATGCCTGCGCCTGAGGGGTGAGCGGGTCGCAGATGCCCGGCTGGTCACTGCGCTTGCCCCAGCCGACGCCGGGCTCGGAGTAGAAGAGCGCGTCGCGGTGCGGGAACGCCGTACCGCCGCGGGGGCTCCTCTTGACCGCCCCGCCGAACGCCTGGACGAAGAAGTTGCTGTCGTCCGTGGGGGCGTCCCTGATGAACGAGGAGATCACGTCGATCGCCTTGGTCGGGAACGGCTTCCTGGTGAACTGCGAGTAGAACTTCCAGTTCGCGGGTTCGTCCTCGATCGGGATCTGGAATCCCGCGTACACGTCGCCCCAGTTCCCCACCTGCGTCGAGACCTGAGGGCTGTCGATCGACAGGATCGGGGCCAGCAGCCGTTTCGCCTCCGCGGGTGTTCCTTCGGCGAGGACCGCGAACAGCAGGATCTGGTTCCGGTGGATTTCGAGCTGGGTGCCGAGGCGGTCGTCGGTGTACGGCGCGGTGCGCTGGTAGGCCTTGAAGATCCTGCTCAGGTCGCCGGTTCCGTCCCACGTGGCCTGGAGGTACGTGACGCTCTTCAACGGGGCCAGCTTGTAGGTGAGGGAGGTGACGATGCCGAAGTTGCCGTTGCCCGCTCCGCGCAGCGCCCAGAGCAGGTCCGCGTCGTGGTTCGGATCGGTCTTGATCACCTTGCCGCACTCGTCGCCTTCCGCGACGACGATCTCGGCTCCGATCAGGCTGTCGCAGGCCATGCCGAGCCAGCGCGTGAGGAAGCCGAACCCGCCGCCGAGCGTGGCTCCGGACAGGCCCACGCTGCCTTCGGTCCCTGTCGTCACCGCGAAGTTCTGCTTCGCGAGTGTGGTCACCGCTTCCACCTGATTGAGTCCGGAGCCGACCGTCGCGACGCGAGCGGCTCTGTCGATGTGGACCGACTTCAGCTCGCTGATGTCGATCACGAGGCCGCTGTCGACGTTCGACCAGCCCTCGAGGCTGTGGCGGCCGCTCCGGATGCGCAGCGCGACGTCGTTCTGCCGCGCCCACGTCAGGGCGTTGACCACGTCCTGGGTGTTCTGAGCGAAGACGATCACCAGCGGATAGTGGGAGAAGAGCTGGTCCCAGCCGAGGCGCGCGTCCGTGTACCCGGGGTCGTCGGGGCGGACGATTCGGCCGGTCAGCTTGGCCGGCGGGCACTTCGCCCCGTGTGCCCCGCTCACGGCTTCCTCGGTCGCCGCGCTCGCGTCGGGGGCCGCGGCGGCCGCGACGCCGGGCACGACAACCGCGCCGGCACCGGCGACCGCCGTCGCCTTGAGCAGTCCGCGACGAGAAAATTCGTTCATGGTCCGTGTCCTCTCGACCACCAGCAGGCGCGAATCGGTGCTTTATGGACTTATTCGAGCGAAGCGCACAGTAACAACGGCAAAGACGGTGGACCGTCTCGACACGCTCGCAACCACAGCCACGACGCCTGCCCCCGGCCTCGCACCTCAGCGCCGCCGGACGAAGTCCGTCAACGGAGCGCGTGCACCGCCGCCGCGAAGACCGGCGGCAACCGGGACGCCACGGGCACGATGAGCCGGGCGCCGACCGGATGGCCGCTTGCGGCCAGCAACGCCCCGGTCAGCAGTCGGTGGCGGCGCGTGGCCCGGGCCCACTCCCGCTCGTACCGCTCCGGCCGCCCGGCCGCGACACACCGTACGGCGGCCTCGGCCGTCGCCAGGGCGAGTGCGATGCCCTCACCGGTGAGCGCGTCCACATAGCCCGCCGCGTCCCCGACGAGCAGTACCCGGCCCTCGACCCTGCGCCGCACCCGCTGGCGCAGCGGCCCCGCACCTCGCACCTCCGTGGCGGGGGCCCCGTGCAGCGCGGCGGTGAGTGCCGGGAAACCGGCCAGATGCTCGTCGTACCCGCGGCGGACGCGGCTCAGTACCGCGACCCCCACCAGACCGTCGGCGACCGGGGTCACGTATGCCTCGCCCTGGCCGGACCAGTGGACCTCCACGAAGTCCGTCCACGGGGCGACGTGGTAGTGGCGGCGCAGTCCGTACCGGCCGCCCCACGTGCTGTGGGGCAGCTCCAGGCCGAGGCGGCGGCGGACGAGCGAGTGCAGGCCGTCGGCGGCGATCAGCCAACGCGCCGCGATCCCGGCGGCGGTGACGCCGTCCCGCGTCTGGCGCACTTCGCCGACCTTGCCGGGGACGATCCGTACGCCGAGGCCGAGGGCGCGCTCGTGCAGGGCGTGGTGCAGGGTCGTACGGCGGACGCCCAGCCCCGGCCGGTCGCGGAAGGGCGCTTCGGCGCGGCGGGGGCCGTCCACGTAGCGGATGCCGCGCAGTTCCCGGCCCGCCGGCTCCACGCCCAGCGCCCGGAGGGCGGCGACACCGCCGGGCATGACGCCCTCGCCGCACGCCTTGTCCACGGGCGCCGTGCGCGGCTCGACCACCACCGCGGTGAGCCCGGCCAGCGTGGCGTGCACGGCCGCCGCCAGCCCGGCCGGACCACCACCGGCCACCAGTACGTCGATCACGCCGGAACCGGTGTGCCGGCGGCGGCGAGCGCCTGGTTCTCGCAGCGGATGCGCACGGTCAGCACGGCGGCGTTCAGCATCGTGAAGACGACGGCGGTCACCCAGGCCGTGTGCACCAGGGGCAGTGCGATCCCCTCGGCCACCACGGCCACGTAGTTCGGGTGCCGCAGCAGCCGGTACGGCCCCCGGGTCACCAGCGGCAGGCCCGGTACGACGATCACGCGGGTGTTCCAGCGCGGTCCGAGCGTCCCGACGCACCACCACCGCAATGCCTGCGCGGCCACCAGCACGGCCAGCATCGACCAGCCGAGCGCGGGCACGAACGGCCGCCCGCCGAGCCACACTTCGAGCGGACAGCCCGCCAGGAGACCCACGTGCAGGGCGACCATCGCCGGATAGTGCCCGTCACCCGCCACGATCGCCCCGCGTGACCTGCTCCACTGCTCATTACGGCGGGCCACGACCAGTTCGGCGACCCGCTCACCCGCGACGGCGGCCACCAGCAGCGCGTACCAGATCATGTGTCCTCCTGTCGTGCCCGTGCCCGTGCCCGTGCCCATGCCCATGCCCATGCCCGTGCTCACCAGCTCAGCAGCACCAATTCGCAGGCCAGCCCCGGCCCGACGGCCAGCAGCAGTCCCGGAGTGCCGGGCGGCGGGCGGCGTTCGGTGAGGGTGTCGCGGAGTACGTGGAGCACGGAGGACGAGGAGAGGTTGCCGACTTCGGCCAAGTGGCGCCAGCTGAAGTGGAGTTCCTCGGCGGGGAGGTCGAGCGCCTCGGTGGCGGCCTCCAGGATGCGGGGGCCGCCGGGGTGGCACACCCAGGCCGTCACGTGCTGTGGCTTCAGGCCGTGGTCGCCGAGGAACTCCCGTACGTCGTCGGCCAGATGGTGACGGAGCGCCTGCGGGATGTCCGGATCGAGGACGACCTTGAAGCCGGAGTCCCCGATGTCCCAGCCCAGCGCACCGACCGCGTCCGGGTACAGACGGCTGCGGGCGTCCACGACCGTGGGGCCCGTGAACGCGTCCGCGCGGTCGGCCCCGCAGGCCACCACGGCGGCGGCGCCGTCACCGAAGAGGCCGGTGGCGACCAGGTTGGCCGTGGAGACGTCCCCGCGTTGGAAGGTGAGCGAACACAGCTCGACCGACAGCAGCACCGCCACCTGCTCGGGGCGCCCCAGCAGGAAGTCGTGCACGCGCGCCAGGCCGGCCGCTCCCCCGGCACAGCCAAGACCGAACAGCGGTACCCGCCGCACGTCCGGCCGCAGCCCGAGCCGGCCCGCCACCCGCGCGTCGACGGACGGGACGGCGACCCCGGTGACCGACGTGAAGACCAACAGGTCCACGTCGGCCGCCGACAGCCGGGCGGCACGCAACGCGTCCCGGGTCACACGGGCACCGAGGTCCGTGGCGGCGGCGATGTAGAGGTCATTGGCGGCGCCGAAGCCGTCCAGCGTCTCGTACCGGTCGAGCGGCAGCGTCATGTGGCGGGCGCGGACCCCGGCATTGCGGTGCAGGCGGTCCAGCACCTGGCGGTCGGCGCCCTGCGGCAGACAGGCGCCGGCCACCATGTCGGTGATCTCGGCCTGGGCGAAGCGGTACGGAGCGAGGGCACCGCGCACGGCTGCGATCCGCGTCATGACGCTCCCGTACGTCGACCGATCCGGGTGGACTCAGCAGCCCTTCCCGGGGCGGCCGGCCCGGCACCAGAGATCGCCCGTCCGGCCGTTCCCGATCGTGGCGTGCTCGGCGGGGCTCCTAGGATCGCCGGATGGTGACTCCCGAGCAGTCGACGATCCTGGTTCGTACGACCTCCGCCCTGGCCGGGGCGTGCCACCCCGGCCCCTTGGTGGCGGTCACCGCGCTGACGGCGGCGCTTGCCGTGACGGCAGGGCAGGAGCCGGGCTTGTGCCTGCTCACCACCGGCGCCGTGCTCACCGGGCAGCTCTCCATCGGCTGGTGCAACGACGCCGTCGACGCGCGCCGGGACAGCGCCACGGGCCGCCGGGGCAAGCCCGTCGCGGACGGCGCGATCGAGGCCGGGCAGGTGTGGACGGCTGCCTGTGCCGCGCTGGCCGTGTGCGTGCCGCTCTCCTTTGCCTGCGGGTGGTCGGCGGGCGCCGTGCATCTGACCGCCGTCGCGGCCGCGTGGGCGTACGACCTGCGGCTCAAGGCGACCCGCTGGTCCTGGGCGCCGTACGCGGTGGCCTTCGCCGCGCTCCCTGCCTTCGTCACGCTGGGTCTGCCGGAGCGGCCGTGGCCCGCCTGGTGGGTCCTCGCCGCCGGTGCGCTGCTGGGTGTCGGCGCCCACCTCGGGAATGTGCTGCCGGACATCCGGGGCGACGTGGCGACCGGCGTACGGGGCTGGCCGCAGCGGCTGGGCCCCGGCCGGGTACGGCTGCTGCTGCCGGTGCCCCTCGTCACCGCGTCGGCCCTGCTGGCGCTCGGGCCCGCCGGCCCGCCCGGCGCCCGGCAGGTGGCCGCGCTGGCGGGTGCCGGGCTGATCGCGGTGGCCGGGGCGGTACTGGGCCGCCGCAGGGAGCGGGCCGCGTTCACGACGGCGGTCGCCGTGGCGGCGCTGGACGTGGCGCTGCTGCTGGGCGGCGGCCTCAGGACCGGGACATCCTGAGACCGTCGGAACCGCATTCGTAGCGGCGCCCCGGGACCGAAGTACGCGACGTGTTGTCACGGCCTGTGCCGTGGTGCTCCGCAACGGGCAGAGACGGCTGGCGCGTTTGCAGCGTGATCTCCTGAGCGGTGGTCGCACGGCAGCGATGCCGATGGCAGTGACGGCGGGGGGCGGCGGCTGCTCGCCTGGCTTCCCGGCCTGCAGGACGCTGAGCTGAGGCACGGCGGGCGGCTCCCCCGACTCGCTCCCGTCAGCCAGGCGATTTCCCGCGTGACGGGCCGGACCGCCAGCCGGTAGAACCCGACGCGTGACTATCTTCTACTGCACCAAGTGCGGGACCGCGCTCACCGGCGACCTGATGGCTCTGCCCACGGTCCCGGACGTCGACGACCCGGACGACGGCCGGGACAGGAAGACCGGGCGGGCCCGCTCCACCGTCCCGCACGGGCACTACGCCATCGACCCCGACCCGTGGGGCGCGCCCTTCGCCCCTGCCGCCACACCCCGCCAACACCCCCGCAGCTCGGGCCGCGAACTGCTGCGGACCGACACCGGGACCACCATCTCCGCGGGCCGGCGCGACAGCGTCGTCATCCACCCCGACGACGTCCTGCCCCGCCTCACCCCCTTCACCTGCGGGAACAACTGGACCGGATGCTGTGGCCCCACCGGCGCGCACGGCCCCAACCTGGCCTGCGCCTGCGGCTCACGCCTGGCCACCTGGGCCGCCGATTGCCTGGGCCCCAATGAACTCCACCTCGATCCCGTCCGGGTCTACGCCTGGCACTAGGGGGTGTCTCCCCGATCTTCGTGGATCAGCCCGCGGCGTCTGGTGCGGTGCCTCGGTGTGCGGTCGAGTCGTCCTCGTACTGGACGTACTTGGGCGATTCGGCCGTGCGGCGAGGTGCCGTGCCAGGCGTCGCGGGCCCGCGAAGATCGGGGAGACACCCCCTAGGGCGGAGACGCCGAGGACACCCTTGACGGCGCGTAGTCCCAGGTCGTGATCCTGCCGTCTGTGAGGAAACGCTCGGCGAGGAGCGATTTTTTCACCTGAAGTCTGCTCGGTCGACATCTGAACCATCTGACAGGCGACGGGATTTGGCGATGCGTCGGCCCAGCGGATCGTAGGCATACCGCCACCGGCCCTCCTCGGGCATGACAACCTCGACGAGCCGGTCCTCCGCGTTCCAGGCGTACGCCCATGTTTTCGTCTGCCCGCTCAACAGCTTGCGGATCTTGCAGGTTCGACGGCCTTGGGAGTCGCAGGTGTACGTGGTGCCACCCGCCCGTCGGACACGCATGCCGTCGACGTCACGATCACCGGCGGCGGCGTGGGCGCCTGCGGCTACTTCGGTGAGGTTGCCCACGCTGTCGTATACGTAGGTCTCGTTCCAGCCGTGGGCTCGTACACCCGTCACTCGCCCCGTGGAGTCGAGATCGAAGCGGCGCGTGCCCATCGTGAGCTCTCGGATCTCGGCCAGATGGCCGTCGGCGTCATGGGCGTATGTGCGGTGCTGCAACAGATTGCGCGCACCTGTGGTGAGCGACTGGCCGGTGAGGCGATCGACCGGGTCCCAGTGCTGGGTCAGGGTGACGTCACTGCCTGTCTGACGTTGCGTCTCGCGCCCTGCCGCATCGTGAGTGAAGGCCAGCACTCCTGCGTCGGAACGCATCTCTGTCGGCCTGCCCGCGGGGTCATAAGTCCAGTGGGACGCCGACCCCACTGGGGTCACACGGAGAATCCGCCGGCCAAGGACATCGTAGGTGTACGTAATGGCGCGGCCGTTGAGAGTCTCGCTCAGCACACAGCCCATGGCATCTCGGGTGAGAACGACGTCGGCGTCCGCGTTCACCGCCCGGGCCAGCCGCCCGTCCGCGGCATAGGCGAATGTCGTGACGCCATCCGTCTCTGAGCGTTGCTCCACAAGCCGGCCCAGCGCATCCCGTGTGAGGTGCAGCGTCTGCCTGGCACCGTTGGTCCGCGCTTTCACCCTGCCCAACGCGTCGTATGTGTATGTGACCGTACATGACCGAGTTCGTCCGTCACGGAATTCGGCAAACCCGCAGCGTTGAAGGCCATTGTGCGGGTGCGACCCAGGGCGTTTGTGATCGTGGTCGGGCGACCCTCCCTCCCATTCGTGTACCGGCTCTCGGCCCAGTCGGGTCCACGGTGCCAAGCAGATTGCCCCGATCGTCATACGTGTGCCGCCAGACCGCCCCGCCCGGCTCGACCACCTCGGTCGGCAGGCCGAGGGCGTCATAGGCGGCCCGCGTCACCGACCCGTCGGGCAGAACGAGTTCAGCCGGATTTCCTGCGCCGTCGTAGACGTACCTGGTGATGTGGCCGAGAGCGTCGGTGACCGTCAGTGGCTTGTCCCCCTGTTCGTCCCACTCCGTGCGGGTGACGTGCCCGAGCGCGTCCGTCTCCTCCACCACCAGCCCGTTGTCGTTGTAGCGGTGGCCCGAGGTGTGGCCCTGGGAGTCTGTGTACGTCGTCGTGCGGGTGGTGTCGTCGTAGGTCAGCGTGCCGGAGAGGATGCCGTCGACGCCGTCGGTGCGGATCACCCGGCCGCGGTCGTCGTAGATGTAGGAGAAACAGGTGCCGTTGCGGTCGGTCCAGCGGGTGACGCGACCATCGGTGTCGTAGGTGAAGCGCAGGGGCTTGTCGCTGGAGTTGATGACCTCGGTGAGGTTGCCGGCGGTGTCGTAGGCGTAGCGCATGACGAGGGTGCCCTGGTCGGGCGTGGTGTCCCGGTGGTAGCGGGATGGGGGTTCGTCCAGGAGGCGCAGGGCGGTGATGCGGGGGCCCTGGGTGTCGACGGCGAGGTAGTAGCCGCCGGAGTGGCGGATGCCGAAGGGGATGCCGTCGTCGTCGCGTTCGATGTCGACGCGGTTGCCGTTGCGGTCGGTCCAGGAGTCGAGGGCCAGGTGGAAGACGCCGAAGGTGGGTGAGGGGACGGGGGCGGCGGAGGTGCGGACCACGCCCGTCGCCGGGTCGGTGACCGTCATCGCGCTATCGGGTTCGCCGTCCCATTCCAGGGGCCGTCGAGGACACGCATAGGCAATGCGTCGGCGATTGGCCGCCCATCGAGCTCCACGGTCCGACCGCGACGAGGACCGCGCAGGTGTGGACGTCGCATCACGGGCAACCCTGCGACGGTTGACCCAGGGCGGCACAATTGCGCCATCCACATCAGCCCAGGAAACTCAACCGCACCTGACGGTCCGCATTATCGACATTCGTGTCCACCAATCTCCGTTAAGACAACCCTGATGGTAGCTGCGCCGGAGTTCCGCCCGCTGCCAATGGGGAGGCGGTCGACCCACGACCTGAGCACGGTCGCCCAAGCACCTACCGGGCAGCCCGTCACGGGCCTATGAGTTGACTCCCTGCCGCTCGGCACTGTGCCCGCACTGCCCCTATGACGGGGGCATGACTGGACGAGTCCGACCAGGCGGAAGGCCTCGCGGGCAGCGTAGCGTTTGAGGCATCGGACGATGTCGCGTCGGGTCTTGACCTACGGCGCTCTCCTCAGCCCGCCGCAGCACCGGAGCGATGACCCCGACGCCCCCGTACATGACCTCACCGTCCGGCACGCGCCCCCAACGTCCCAGCAGCTCCACCACGATCCTGGGCAACTCGGCGAGCCATGCCACCCCGGCCTCCCCCTCGCGGTCGACGGTGCTCCGCGCGAACTCCTCTGGCATCGCGACCACCCGGCACCCTACGCGCGAGCCCGCCTCAGCCACCAAGCCCGAACTGGCCGCTGACACCGCCCGGCAGACCGCGCACTACGAAGCTCGCGGTCTACAACTGGAGTACTACCGGTGGGCAGCGCCCGAGTAGAACTCGGCGAGAGTGTAGAAGGCTTCCTTCGGCTCCCAAGGCATACCGGGATAGGCCCGGACGGACTCCCCGTCCGGCGTCGTACCGTCCAGCATCTTCACGATGCCGTACGAGCCGAGATCCAGATCCGTGCGCGGGTCGGCCCGGTGCGGCAGTTCGAAGCCGGCGAAGCTGAACCAGAAGGTGGTGTCGATGCCCTCCTCCTGGAACAGCGGAAGGAGATCGCGCATGTACCGGACCTGCTCGCCTTCGTCGCGCACGGTGCCCGCCCGGACGAGCCCGTCCGCCTCGATCACGGTCCATCCACCGGCACCGAAGTCGGCCGCGCCCCGGTAGGCGCAGCAGCCCGCCTCGGTGACCGCGACCGGCTTTCCGTGAGCGAAGTACTGCCGGATCTGATCACGGTAGTTGGCCGCGTTCCGGCTGTTGCGGTACGCATCCACACCGACGATGTCGAACGGCGTCCAGTCGATGTGCTCGATGGGAATGGACGCGTACGAGACCTGGCCACCAAACCGCGGCCGGACGGCCTCGACCACCTCTTTCAGAAAGGCATTGACCCTGCCGGGAATCTCCTTGAGCGCCGCTTCCCGCTCCATCGGCGCCGCACGAAGGGTGTGCATGCGGTCGTTGAAGGTCTCCCCGGGAAGGTAGCCGACGGCGAACAGACTGATCTCGCAACCAGTGACCAAGACGACCTCCGCCCCGGCACGGCGCAGCGCCTCGGCCCGGTCGGCGCAATCGACGAAGTACGGCAGCATCTCCTCGTTCGTCATCTCACAGGGGAACGGCGAGAACCACACCTCCAACCCGGCCGCGGCCGCGTGCCCGGCCGCCGTGCTCAGCCGCTCGGGATCACCGCCGGTGATGCGCACCGTGTTGCAGCCCAGGTCGTGCGCGATGACGCGCATGTCACGTGCCACAACGCCAGACTCGAATGTCTTACGGGTCGTGTCCCCACTCGGGAACGTCCCCGTGTCGTACTGCACGCCCTTGCCCCGCATCGCGACTCCTCCGCCAATTCATGGGCCCGGCTGATGTCGCAGGCCGCCACCTCGACTCTGTTCCCTCCAGCGGCTGGAAGGTCAAGGGCAGGCTGGTGCGCAGCGAGTCCGCGCCTCAACTACCGACCGGTTGAGGCGGCACCGAGGGACCAACAACAGGCAGCCCAACAGCCACGAAGATCACGATCTACGGCTGGAGTACTGATGGGCACGGATCGTCGCCGCATCACCGCGGCCACGGCATCAGGCCAATGCGTCCACTCCGACCACGCGTCGCATCCCCGAGGTTCGCGTCGCACAGGTTGGCACCGTCGTCTTGGCGCTCGCCGGTCTGCCTCCTGCGCGCTCAGAGGCTGCCGACAATGCGGAGCGCGTCGTCGGTGTCCAGGCAGAGTCGCGAGGCCAGGGCGAGGGCGTCGTCGAAGGTGACGCCGGCTCCGGTCAGACGGGCGGCGGCCAGGGCGGGCGGTACGTTGCCGGAGTCGATCAGCGCGGCCCACTGCTGCTGAGTGAGGGCGAGGTAGCGCAGGTTCGGAAGGCCGCCCAGGACGGCCAGGTCGGGGATGTCGGCGCGGGAGAGATCGAGGCCGTGCAGGTTGGGGGCGGTACACAGCGGAGTGAGGTCCGCCGGGGCGGTGGTGCTCAGGTCGAGTGACGCAAGGTGGGGGTGGCCTGCGAGCGGGGTGAGGTCGCCGCCGTCGAGGACGACACGGAGGGACTCGACGGGCAGGCCCCGCATCGGCATCAGATCGACGGTGGTCGCACGGTTGAGGTGCAGACGGCGGAGACCGGGCGCGGCGAGGAGCGGGCTCAGGTCGACGATGCCGTCGACGTCGTTGATGTGGATGGCCTGGAGGGTGGGCGGGACCTCGTCCGGGATGGGGCCGCCGATGTTCTGCTGGGGGCCGAGGTCGCAGGCAGGCAGGCGTAGGGAGATGTGTTCGTCGCACTTCTCGTAGGAGCACTGCTCCAGCAGTTCCAGGTGCTGTTGGAGCAGGGAGGTGATGGAGTCGGCGACGTACACGGGGCCGTCGTCGTAGTCGCGGCCGGTGGCGATGACCTGGCCCGGCCGCCCTTCCCGGGCCGGGGCCATGTCGACGGCGAGGTAGTTGCCGTCCTCGCCCGTGGCGAATCGGATCCAGTCGGGGTGACCGCCGCACCGTCGGACGGTACCGGCGGGGGTGGTGTCGAAGACGACGGCGTCCCACTCCAGGTCCCAGCCGAACCAGGGACGGTCCTGCCACTCGCGCCAATCGGTGTATTCGGCGACCAGGCTCTCCAGGGACAGCCAGCCGTTGTTCTCGAGAAGGTAGCGGTGCCGGTACCCGATGCCGTCCCCGTCGGCGATCAGGTACAGCGCCCGCAGGTCGGCCGGCAGCCGACGGCCGATGCGGCGTTCGGCGTCGTCGAGCGCGGCCACGGTGACGGGCGGCGGCAGTTCCTCGGCGTGCCCGAGGATGGCGGCACGCCGCTCCAGGTAGTTGCGGAACCTCGTCGCGGCCAGCTCCGGGTCCCCGGCCGGGGCGGCGGTACCCGCCTCCTGTCGGAGGCCTGGCTGCGGAAGGCGGTAGTCGCGGTCCAGGACGACCTCGTACCCGCCATGCTGTTCGGTCACGCGACCGATGGCATCCGTGAACGTGACGAGCTGGTACTCGCCGGAGGGCCGGCAGTCCATCTCCCAGCTGACGGGTTCCCAGCCGCGGTCCTTGCGTATCAACTCCGCAAGCTGCATCAGCAGGGGGTGGATCTCGGGCAGTCCCATGGCGGCGCGCGCGCCGGGGACGGTGTAGCCCCCCGTCATTCCGCTTCCGCCACGGCCTGCACGACCCGAGAGCACGGCCCGCGTCCAACCCTTCGGCGCGTTCGCGACGATCTGTTCGGCCATGCGGCGGGCCGCCTGCTCAACCATGTGCTGCCGCTCCCGTTCTGTCGACGACATCGGCCATCCTGGCAGGCACCACTGACATCACGGCGGTCAGCGCCCTGCCGTCCAAAAGGCGTTCAACGGCTTCTCGGACCGAGTGAGCTTCGGTCAGTGCGGCACGGTGGCGGCGAACGACCCGGTCGAGCAGGAGAAGACCGGTGCCGCCCAACCCTGCCCAGAGCTGGGTCTCTCTCACTTGGTGCGGCCGGACATCACTCCTACAGTGTCGGCAGACGTAGCCCTACCCGAGGAACGACAGGCGGACCTGACGGTTTGCATTGTCGCGATTCGTGTCCACCAGACACACGGACTGCCACGTCCCCAGCGCCAGTCGGCCGTCGATCACCGGGAGGGTCGCGTGGGGTGGGACGAGGGCGGGGAGGACGTGGTCGCGGCCGTGGCCGGGGCTGCCGTGGCGGTGCTGCCAGCGGTCGTCGGCGGGGAGCAGGGTGTGGAGGGTGGCGAGGAGGTCGTCGTCGCTGCCGGCTCCGGTCTCGAGGACGGCGATTCCGCAGGTCGCGTGCGGGACGAAGACGTTGAGCAGTCCGTCGCGGCCGTGCGCCGCCTCGCGCAGGAAGTCCTCGCACTCGCCGGTGAGATCGACGACCCGCTCGCGGGAACCGGTGGCGATGTTGAGCACGCGCGTGGTGAAGGCATCTGACATTCCCTCATCCTCACCCGGACACGGGACTTCACGCGCCCCGACGCGACCGACTCCGTCACGGGCGAGGCGTGCCCGTTCTCCGGTACGTACGGTCCATCAGGCGAGACACCATTGACCCGCGACCGGCCATCTGGCTACTTTCACCGGCATGTTGCGTTCAGCCCTGCTCACCACGCGCGGTCACATCGACCTGCTGCGGGTGGCCTCCGCCGCGTGTCGTCGCGGCCGCTGACGCCCTTCCCGCTCCTTTTCCCGCACCGCCGCACCGCACCGCCCCGCTTCGCCAGGGCGGCCCCTGCGGCATCCGCAGGCGGTGCCCACGCGGTACCCGTACGCCGTGCTCGCGTACCCCTCGTGACCACGTGCCCGGCGTCGTCGTCCGGTCCGGTGACGCCTGATCCGGACCGGCACGGAACCGCGTCCCGCGCCCCACCTCACCTCCGTGGAGCACCCATGAGCATCAGCCATGCCCCACCCAGCGCCCATGATCCGGATACGTCCGGCATATCCGCTCCGCTCGCGCCCGACGCCCTCCAACGTCTCGTCCCCGACTCGTCCCGCCGTGCCCGCGTCCCGCGCTGGCTGCGCCGCACCACCGGCCCCCTTCTGCTGCTTCTTCTGTGGCAACTCCTCAGTTCGACTGGGGTGTTGACGCCCGATGTGCTCGCCTCGCCGGGACGGATCGCGCGGGTCGGCGCCGACCTCGTCGGGGACGGTTCGCTGCCCTCGGCCGTCGCGACCTCGCTGGGCCGGGTGGCGGCGGGGCTGGTCTTCGGCACCGTGATCGGCGTCGGACTCGCCCTGGGCTCGGGGCTGTTCCGGATCGGGGAGGACCTGGTGGACGCCCCGGTGCAGATGCTGCGGACGGTGCCGTTCGTCGGTCTCATCCCCTTGTTCATCATCTGGTTCGGCATCGGCGAGACCCCGAAGATCGCCATCATCACGCTCGGCGTGACCTTCCCGCTCTACCTCAACGTCTACGCCGGCATACGCGGTGTCGACTCCCAACTCATCGAGGCGGGCGAGTCGTTGGGCCTGTCCCGCTGGGGGCTGGTACGCCATGTCGTCCTTCCGGGCGCGCTGCCCGGCGCCCTCACCGGACTGCGTTACGCGCTCGGCGTCTCCTGGCTCGCCCTGGTCTTCGCCGAACAGGTCAACGCCGACTCCGGCATCGGCTTCCTGATGGTCCAGGCGCGGGACTTCCTGCGGACCGACGTGATCGTGGTCTGCCTCATCGTCTACGCCTTCCTCGGCCTGCTCACCGATTTCGTCGTCCGCTCCCTCGAAAGGCTGCTGCTGCAATGGCGACCGACATTCACGGGCCGGTGAGTCCCGCGAAGACCGGGCTCTCCCAGGTCGTACGTGTCGAGGGACTGACCCGCTCCTTCGACGGCCGCGCCGTCGTCGTCGACCTCGCGCTGGACATCGCGCCCGGCGAGTTCGTCGCGCTGCTCGGCCGCAGCGGCTGCGGCAAGTCGACGCTGCTGCGCGTCCTGGCCGGACTGGACCGGGACATCGAGGGGACCGTCCTCGTGCCGCGCCGCCGGGCCGTCGCCTTCCAGGCGCCCCGGCTCATGCCCTGGAAGAAGGTGTGGCGCAACGTCGTCCTGGGTCTGCCGGGCAGGCCCGAACGCGCCCTCGCGGAACGCGTCCTGGAGGAGGTGGGTCTCGGGCACCGCGCCGACGCCTGGCCGAAGACGCTCTCCGGCGGCGAGGCCCAACGGGCCTCCCTCGCCCGCGCCCTGGTGCGCGAACCCGATCTTCTGCTCCTCGACGAGCCCTTCGGCGCGCTCGACGCGCTGACCAGGATCAAGGCCCAGCGGCTGGTCGGCGAGGTGTGGCGGCGCCGGGGCTGCGCGGTGCTGCTCGTCACCCACGACGTCGAGGAGGCCGTCCTGCTCGCCGACCGCGTGCTGGTGATGGACGGCGGCCGCGTCGCCCACGAACAGCGGGTCGCGCTCGACCGGCCGCGCGACATCACCGACCCCCGGTTCGCGGAGATCCGCGCGGGCCTGCTGGAACGGCTCGGCGTCGACACGGCCGCCGAAGCCGCCTGACTGCCACTGTCCCGGGCCGCCCCGACCGGACCCGACCGGCCACGGCGTGAAAACGCCTCGCGCACACCCCGTACCCACACCCTCGTACCCACGCCTTCGTACCCACCTCCGTACACGAACGGAACCGCCATGCGACGACGCCTGCTCCCCGCCGCGCTGCTCCTCCCCCTCTCCCTCCTGGTCACCTCCTGCGGTGGCGACGCGACCGCCGGGACGGGGGACGGCACCGACGGTTCGGGGTCCGTCACCCTCGCCGTCGGTGACCAGAAGGGCGGCTCCGAGGCCGTCCTGCGGGCCGCCGGAGAGCTGAAGAACCTGAAGTACCGCATCAAGTGGTCGACCTTCACCTCCGGGCCGCCCCTGCTCGAAGCCGTCAACGCCAAGGCCGTCGACATCGGCGGTGTCGGCAACACGCCACCCGTCTTCGCGGCCGGTGCCGGTTCCAAGATCGCGGTGGTGGCCGCCCAGCACGGCACCTCGCTCGGCGACGCCATCCTCGTGCCGAAGGGCTCGAAACTCACCGCTCCGAAGCAGCTCAAGGGCCGGTCGGTGGCCGTCGCACAGGGCTCGTCCGCGCACTACCAGCTGGTCGCCTCCCTCAAGGCGGCCGGGCTGACCCTCAAGGACGTCGAGGTCAAGTACCTCCAGCCGGCCGACGCGCTCGCCGCGTTCAACTCCGGCAAGGTCGACGCCTGGGCGGTCTGGGACCCGTACACCTCCCAGGTACTCCAGGCCAAGCAGGGGCGGGTGCTCACCACCGGCGAGGGCGTCACCAACGGGCTGGCCTTCCAGGTGGCCGCGCCCGGCGCGCTGCGCGACCCGAAGAAGGCGGCCGCCATCAAGGACTACCTGGCCCGGCTGCGGCGCGCGCAGGTCTGGGTCCACGACCACCAGCAGGAGTGGGCCAAGGTGTGGGCGAAGGACACCGGACTGCCCTACGAGGTGGCGCTCGCCTCCGTACGGCGTACCAACTCCACCCGCGTCTCGGTCGCCGTCGACAAGCCCCTCGTCGCCTCCGAGCAGCAGATCGCCGACACCTTCACCGCCCTGGGGCTCATCCCGAAGAAGGTCGACTTCGGCGACTTCGTGGACACGCGCTTCAACGGCGATCTGCCCCCGTCGACCACCGCCCCGGCCCGGAACTGACACAGGAGGAATCCGAGATGACCGTACGACTGCACTGGTTCCTGCCCACGGGCGGCGACGGCCGGACTCTGGTGGACCGCCACGCCTACGGCCCGAACGGCCAGGCCGGCCGCAAGACGCCCGGACTGCGCCCGCCCGACATCGAGTACCTGGCGCAGATCGCCAAGGCCGCCGAACGGCTGGGCTTCGAGGCGGTACTGACGCCGACCGGCACCTGGTGCGAGGACGCGTGGCTGATCACGGCCGCCCTCTCCCAGCACACCGAACGGCTCAAGTTCCTGGTGGCCTTCCGCCCCGGGCTGCTCTCCCCGACCCTGGCCGCGCAGATGGCCGCCACCTATCAGCGGGTGACGCGGGGCCGCCTGCTGCTCAACGTGGTGACCGGCGGCGACTCCTCCGAACAACGCCGCTTCGGCGACCACCTCGACCACGACCGCCGCTACGAGCGCACGGACGAATTCCTGTCCATCGTGCGCGGCGTCTGGCGGGGTGAGCCGTACGACTTCCATGGCACCCACTACCAGGTGGACGGCGGCCTCACCGCGCTCCCGCCCGACCCGGTGCCGGAGGTGTTCTTCGGCGGCTCCTCGCAGGCCGCCGGTCCCGTGGCCGCCCGGCACGCCGATGTGTATCTGACCTGGGGGGAGCCTCCCGCCCAGGTGAAGGAGAAGATCGACTGGATTCGCTCGCTGGCCGAACGCGAGGGCCGCACCGTCCGCTTCGGCGTCCGGCTGCACACCATCTCCCGGGACTCCTCCGCCGAGGCGTGGGCCACGGCCAACCGGCTGCTCGACGACCTCGACGCCGACACCGTCGCCGCCGCACAGGCGGCGCTCGGGCGCAGCGAGTCGGTGGGGCAGCGCCGGATGCTGGAGCTGCACGGCGGCTCCCGCGACCAGCTGGAGATCCACCCGAATCTGTGGGCCGGTGTCGGCCTGGTGCGCGGCGGCGCGGGGACCGCGCTGGTCGGCAGCCACGCGGAGGTGGCCGACCTCATCGAGGAATACCACGCCCTCGGCATCGAGCACTTCGTCCTCTCCGGCTATCCCCATCTGGAGGAGGCGTACTGGTTCGGCGAGGGCGTCATCCCCGAACTCGCCGCGCGCGGCCTGCTGGACGGTACGGCGGCCGAGGGCTCCGGCGGTGGCGCCCCGCTGCTGGTGGCGGGCGGCCGCTGACACCTGCGGGCGGCGGGCGGCCGGAGTCGGTCAACGGGCGGCGGGCGGCCGGAGTCGGTCGACTGGCGGCG
Organism: Streptomyces sp. NPDC026659; assembly: GCF_040638245.1. Taxonomy (NCBI): domain Bacteria; kingdom Bacillati; phylum Actinomycetota; class Actinomycetes; order Kitasatosporales; family Streptomycetaceae; genus Streptomyces; species Streptomyces sp. NPDC026659. Next base: position 370,712 of record NZ_JBEZXY010000008.1, read on the forward strand.
GGCGGCCGGAGTCGGTCGACTGGCGACTGGCGGGTCCGGGGGCATCGCCCTGCTGAACCGGCCCGCCCGCCGCACCGTCCGCTCAGCCTCAGTGGGGCGTCTGCGCCGCCGGTGCCCCGTGCGGGCTGCCGCTCGGCGTGCCCGGGTGTGCGGTGGCCGTCCGCTGTTCGTTGAACTCGGTCACATTGCGCATGTGCTCGATGTAGTCGGAGGTGAAGCGGGTGTCCCCGGGCTTGACCGTGACGAAGTACAGCCAGTCGCCCCTCGGCGGACTGAGCACGGCCCGCATCGCGTCCTCGCCGGGGTTCCCGATCGGGGTGGGCGGCAGCCCCATGCGCTGGTAGGAGTTGTACGGACTGTCGATGCGGGTGTCGTCGGTGCTGGTGCGCAGGACGTGGCGGTCGAGCGCGTAGTTGAGGGTGGCGTCCATCTGGAGCGGCATCCCGCGCTCCAGCCGGTTGAACACGACCCGGGCCACCTTGCCCATGTCGGCCTTGTTCCCGGCCTCGGCCTGGACGATGCTCGCGATGGTGACGGCCTGGTAGACGTTCAGCGCGTTGCGCTGGGCCCCGGCGGCGACGGGCGCGGCGTTGAACCTCTCGTTGGCGGTGTCGACCATCATCCGCAACAGCGATTCCGCCGTGGTGCCCTTCCGGAGGGGGTAGGTGGCGGGGAAGAGATAGCCCTCGGGGTTGCCCTCGGCGTCGTTCGACAGCTTCAGCCCGGCGTGGGGTGCGGCCTTGCGGGTGGTGCCCGGTTTCAGTTCGAGGGCCTTGTCGACGGCGTCGTAGATCTGGCTCGCACGCCAGCCCTCGGGGATGAGCAGGGTCGCCGTTTTCGACGCCCCGCTGAGGAGGCCGATCAGCGACACCGCCACGGCGGTGCCGGCCAGAACGGTGCCGACCCCGGCGAGGGCGAGTCTGCCCCGGCGCGTCAGTCGCATCGTGCTCCGTGACGGAGTGTTGATGTTCATGCGGGCAAGGTAATACGCGTATCACCTCATTCTCCGCATATCGCCTGATCGCATGCTCCCGTCGCGCGTCAGGTGACGGGGGCCAGCTGGGCATCCCTCCGCACGAGGGCCGCGTAGCGTCCGTCCTGGTCGAGCAGCTCCTCGTGCGTGCCACGCTCGGCTATGCGGCCGGAGTCGAGGACGACGATCTGGTCGGCGTCGCGGACCGTGGACAGGCGGTGGGCGATCGTGATGGTCGTCCGGTCGGCCGACAGGACGTCGATGGCCTCCTGGACGGCGGCCTCGGTGCGGGTGTCCAGGGCGCTGGTCGCTTCGTCGAGGATCAGGACCGGCGGATTGCGCAGGATGGTGCGGGCGATCGCCAGACGCTGCTTCTCGCCACCGGAGAAACGGTGTCCGCGCTCTCCGACGACCGTGTCGTACCCGTCGGGCAGTGCCGCGATGTGGTCGTGGATCTGGGCGGCCCGGGCGGCTTCGTGCAGTTCCTCGTCGGTGGCGTCCGGTTTGGCGAAGCGGAGGTTGTCGGCGACCGAGGCGTGGAAGAGGTACGTCTCCTGGGATACGACGCCGACCGCGCGGGCGAGGGTGTCGAAGTCGAGGTCACGGACATCCACCCCGTCCAGGGTGACGCGGCCGCCGGTGACGTCGTACAGCCGAGGGACCAGATAGCCGAGCGTGGACTTGCCGGCACCGGTGGGTCCGACGACGGCGAGGCCGCTCCCGGCGGGCACGATGAGGTCGATGCCGTCGAGGACGGCGCCGCCCTTGCCGTCGTAGCGGAACTCGACGTTCTCGAAGCGGACCTCGCCTCTGATCTTGTCGAGGTGGACGGGCCGGGCGCGTTCGGTGATGTCGATCGGCAGGTCCAGGTACTCGAAGATGCGCTGGAAGAGGGCCAGCGAGGTCTGAATCTGGACGCCGGTCGCCAGCAGGCTCACGGCAGGACGGAACAGGCCCTGCTGGAGGGAGACGAAGGCGACGAGCGTGCCGAGCGAGACCTCGGGTCCGCCGAACCGGAGCGCCAGACCGGCGGCCCAGTAGATGACGGCGGGCATCGCGGCCATCACGATCGTGATCACGGCCATGCGCCAGCGTCCGGCCATGCTCGATCTGACCTCGAGATCGACCAGGCCCTCGGACTCCGCCGCGAAGCTTGCCGTGAGGGATTCCGAGCGGCCCATGGTGCGGCCGAGCAGGATGCCGCTGACGGACAGCGATTCGGTGACGGTGGCGGCCATCGCGGCCATCTGTTTCTGTCGCCGGGTGGTGATTCTCTTGCGTTCCTCGCCGACGCGGCGGCTGATCCAGACGAAGACCGGCAGCAGGACCAGGGAGACGACGGTGAGGCGCCAGTCGAGCGCGACCATGGCGACGACGGTGGCGATGACGCTGGTGGCGTTGGACACCAGCGAGGTCGCCGTGGAGGTGACCGTGGCCTGCATTCCGCCGATGTCGTTGGCGATGCGGGACTGCACTTCGCCGGTGCGGGTGCGGGTGAAGAAGGCGAGCGACATCCGCTGAAGGCGGCCGTAGACGGCGGTGCGCAGATCGTGCATGACGCGCTGGCCGACGGTGGTCGAGATCAGGGTCTGCAGGACACCGAAGACGCTGGAGAGGACCGCGCTGAGGATCATGCCGAGCGCGAGGAGGCTCAGCAGCCCGGTGCGGCGCTGCGGGATGGCGACGTCGAGGATCTCCCTGAGGAGGAACGGCGTGGCCACGGAGACCAGCGAGGCCGCCCCGACCAGCAGGGCGACGATCGCCAGCCGCCCGCGATAGGGGCGGAAGAGTTTCAGGATGCGACGCACCTGCCGGGGCTGCTGCCCTGAATCGGCAGGTGGGTTCCAGGTGACTTCACGTTCGGGCTTCATGGGCTCCTACGAGGATGGGAAAGGGCCGGCCACGCGGACCGGCCGACGATGACTCGAAGAGCATAGCTCATTGTTACCTATATTCACAATGAACAGGGTCCTGATATTGTTCCCGGCATGAACACCCCCGACCCCGAAAGCGCTCTCGCGGAGCAGTTGCTGCGGCTCACCCGCCGGGTGCACCGCATCCAGAAGCGCCACCTGGAGCAGCGCGATCTGGGCGTCACTCCGGCCCAGTCCCGACTGCTGCGCGTCCTCACTCACTACGACTCGCCCCCGCGTATGGCCGATCTGGCCGAGCGTCTGGAGGTGGTGCCCCGCGCGGTGACGACCCTGGTCGACGGGCTGGAGGCGAGCGGCAAGGTACGCCGGATGCCGGACCCGGCGAACCGCAGAGTGACCCGCATCGAGTTGACGGACGAGGGCCGCGCGACCCTGCGCGAACTGCGCGGCGCACGCCGCTCCGCGGCCGAGGAGATCCTCGCCCCGCTCACCGACAAGGAGCGACAGCTGCTCGGCCTGCTGCTGGACACGCTGATGGACGGGGATCTTCCCAAACCCTGCTGAACAGCGGGCGTCCCGACAGGTATCGGAACGGCGGGCGGTGCGGCTCCGTGGAATCTCACGGAGGACCGGGAAAACCGGTTGAAATTCACCCCCGAGCGAGGCGACCCTTTCACGGCTTGCCGCCGTCTGTTGCCCTCCTCCGGACACGAGCCACTGGGACGCCATGCAGATCCAAGACCTTCCGTACTCCGATCCGGGCATGGCCGACGCACGCTCGGGTCCGCACCTGCTGTGGTGGCTCTTCCGGAACCAACGGGGCGGCCAGCTCAAGGCGTTGCTCTGGGGCATGCTGCACTTCTCCGCCGTCTGCGCCCTGCCCTTCTGCGTCGGACTGGCCGTCGAGGCGGCCGTGAAGGGCTCGGCCGCCGGGCTCCTCCGGACGGGCGGCCTACTGCTCCTCTGCGGCACGTGCGTCGCCGTCGGCGACACCTTCCTGCACCGGGCCGCCGTCACCAACTGGATCACGGCGGCCGCCAGGCTCCAGCAACTGCTGGCGCGCAAGGCCGCACATCTGGGATCCGCGCTGACCCGCCGCGTCGCGGCGGGCGAAGTCGTGGCCGTCTCCACCGGCGACGTGGAGAAGATCGGCTGGTTCGTGGAGGCCGTCTCCCGTTTCACCGCCGCCGCGCTGACGGTCGTCCTCGTCTCTGTCGCCCTCATCGCCTATCAGCCCGCTCTCGGTGTGGTCGTTGCCGTGGGTCTTCCCCTCGTGGCTCTCGCGGTGCTGCCACTGCTCCCCCGCGCCACGCGCCGCGCCGACATTCAGCGCGAGAAGGCGGGCCGGGCCACCGAACTCGCCTCGGACACCGTCGCCGGGCTGCGCGTGCTGCGCGGCATCGGCGGCGAGGAACTGTTCCTCACCCGCTACCGCAGCGCCTCGCAGGAGGTGCGGCACGCCGCGGTGCGCAGCGCCCGCATGTGGTCGCTCATCTCCGCGATCCAGGTGGTGGTGCCGGGCCTGCTGCTGATCGCGGTGGTCTGGTACGGCGTCCAGCTGGCCCACGAGGGCCGGGTGACGGTCGGTGAACTGGTCACCGTCTACAGCGCGGTCATGATCCTCAACTATCCGATGCGCCACTTCGAGGAGATCGCGATGGCCTTCTCCTTCTCCCGCCCCTCCGCGACGCGTGCGGCACGCGTCCTGTCCCTCCGGCGTCCGACGGACGCGGAGGGCACGGGTGCCGGCGGCACGGACACCGGCGAGGTGCCGGGAGGCGACCTGCACGACCCCCTCACCGGGCTTCTCGCCCCCGCCCGCCGGTTCACGGCGGTGGTGTGCGGCGACCCGGACGCGGCGGGCGAACTCGCGGCCCGTCTGGGCGGCCATCCCGCCGAACCGGGGCCGTCGGTACTGCTCGGCGGTGTCGCGCTGAACGACCTCCCTCTCGACCGGGCCCGCACCGCGGTCCTCGTCCAGGACAAGGACCCGGTGCTGCTGTCCGGCTCGCTGCGGGAGCTGCTCGACGTGCCCGCCTCCGGCACCGTCCGGGCCGAGGACGCGCTCGCCGCCGCCCAGTGCGACGACGTCCTGGACGCCCTGGCCCAGGCCTCACTCGACGCCTCGGACCCCATGGACACCCGCATCACCGAACGCGGGCGCTCCCTGTCGGGCGGCCAGCGCCAGCGGCTGGCCCTGGCCAGGTCGCTCGTCACGGACCCGGAGGTACTGGTCCTGGACGAACCGACCTCGGCCGTGGACTCGCACACCGAGGCGCGGATCGCCGATGGGCTGCGCGGACTCCGCTCCGGCCGCACCACTGTGGTGTTCACCTCCTCGCCGCTCCTGCTGGACCGCGCGGACAGCGTGGTCTTCCTCCACGAGGGCACCGTCGCCGCGACCGCTCCGCACCGCGAGCTGATCGCCACCGACCCGCGATACCGGGCCGTGGTGACGCGCGAGACCGAGGACGAAAAGGACGGAAGCGCCCGCGACGGCACCACTGATCCGACCGGCCCGCTGGAACGGGCCGACGGCGACGCCCTGCTGGGCGAACTCGACCGGCTCGAAGAGATCGAGGAGAGCGCATGATCGGCGTCGCGCCACCGGCGTACGACCCGGCGGCCCCGAAGACCACGACCACCCTCCCCGTCGGCGCGGCCTCGACGGTGCGCGCCTACGTCGCCGAGTTGTTCCACAGGCACCGCCGGGCCTTCCTGATCCTCATCGGCGTCAACACGATCGCCGTCATCGCCTCCATGGTCGGCCCGTATCTGCTCGGCAGCCTCGTGGAGCGGGTGTCGGACGACGCCCGCGACCTGCGTCTGGGGCCGACGGTCGGCCTGTTCGTGATCGCGCTGGCCGTGCAGGCCCTGTTCGTCCGCCAGGTGCGGCTGCGGGGCGCGATGCTCGGCGAGCGCATGCTCGCCGACCTGCGCGAGGACTTCCTCGTCCGCTCGGTGGGGCTGCCGCCGGGCGTGCTGGAGCGGGCGGGGACCGGCGACCTGCTCTCCCGGATCACCACCGACATCGACCGCCTGGCCAACGCCATGCGGGAGGCCGTACCCCAGTTGGCCATCGGCGTCGTCTGGGCGCTGCTGCTGCTCGGCGGCCTCGTCGTGACGGCTCCCCCACTGGCGGCCGCCGTCCTGCTCGCGGTGCCGGTACTGGTCGTCGGGTGCCGCTGGTACTTCAAGCGCGCCCCCTCGGGCTACCGCTCGGAGTCGGCCGGATACGCCGCCGTCGCCGCCGCCCTCGCGGAGAGCGTGGACGCGGGCCACACCATCGAGGCGCACCGCCTGGGCGCCCGCCGGGTCGCCCTGTCGGACCGGCGGATCAAGGAGTGGACCGCGTGGGAGCGGTACACGCTCTGGCTGCGCTCGGTGCTCTTCCCGGTGATCAACGCCGTGCACATCATCGTGCTCGGCTCGGTGCTCATGGTCGGTGGCTTCTTCGTCCTGCGGGGCTGGATCGACGTGGGGCAGCTGACGACGGGCGCCCTGATCGCCCAGATGCTGGTCGACCCGGTGAACCTGATCCTGCGCTGGTACGACGAGGTGCAGGTCGCCCAGGTGTCCCTGGCCCGCCTGGTCGGGGTGCGGGACATCGAGCCGGAGGCCGGCGAGGCCACACTCACCCCCGACGGCCGCGACGTCCACGCGGACCGCGTCCACTTCGGCTACCGCGAGGGCGTCGACGTGCTGCGCCAGGTGTCCCTGGAGGTCGCACCGGGCACCCGGCTGGCCCTGGTCGGCCCATCCGGCGCGGGCAAGTCCACGCTGGGCAGGCTGCTCGCCGGTATCTACGCGCCCCGCGACGGACACATCACACTGGGCGGTGCCGAACTGTCCCGGATGCCGGCCGAGCGGGTCCGCTCGCACGTCGCCCTCGTCAACCAGGAGCACCACGTCTTCGTCGGTTCCCTGCGCGACAACCTGCTGCTGGCCCGTGCCGGGGCGGAGGACGCGGCGCTGTGGGCGGCGCTCGGCGCGGTCGACGCGGACGGCTGGGCCCGCGCGCTGGACGACGGACTCGACACCGAGGTGGGCTCCGGCGGGCTGGCGCTGACCCCGGCGCAGGCCCAGCAGATCGCGCTGGCCCGGCTGGTGCTGGCGGACCCGCACACGCTGGTCCTGGACGAGGCGACCTCGCTCCTGGACCCGCGCGCCGCCCGCCATCTGGAACGCTCGCTGGCCCGTGTCCTCGACGGCCGCACCGTGGTCGCCATCGCGCACCGGCTGCACACCGCCCACGACGCCGACGTGATCGCCGTCGTGGAGAACGGCCGCATCAGCGAGCTCGGCAGCCACGAGGACCTGGTCGCGGCGGACGGGGCCTACGCGGCCCTGTGGCGGTCCTGGCACGGCTGATGTCGCGGCCGCAGGGCTCGGCCCGCCCCGGTGACCGGGCGGCCGTCGGTGCCCGCCGACACCCGCGACGGCATGCCGCCCGGCCCCGCGCCGGACGGTGTGCCGTTGCGCGGTCCCGAACAGGGATGGAAGGCTGGACGGGGAGACCGGTTCGGGGGACGCCGGGGGACGGTCCGGTCCTCGCCGTGTGACACCCGCGCCGACGGGCCACCGCGCCACGCGATGGCGCCCGGGCGCGCTCACGACCTGGAGGTTCCCGTGGACAGCGCCGACGGCTGGGGGGACGACGTCTACCAGCCCGATCCTTCCGACATCCCGGAGGACGCCGGGCCGCTCGACGCCGACGACACCCTGATCTCCGACGGCGTCGCCGATCCGCTCGACCGGGGCTGGTCCCCGCCGGAGCGCCCCTGGGCGGTGGAGCACGACGGGGTGACGGCGGCGGAGCGTCAGGCCGGGGAGACCCTGGACCAGCGGCTCGCCGAGGAACTGCCCGATTCCGCCGCGCCCGACGGCGACGGCCTCGGCGACTACGACGGCGGTGACGGCGAACTGCTGGACAACGAGGTCGGCCGCCTTCGCTCCGGGCGGCTGGTCGCGCCCGACGAAGGAGCGCACGAGGACGACGAGAGCGCGCTGGTGGCCACGGACGTCGGCATCGACGGTGCCGCCGCCAGCGCCGAGGAGGCGGCGATGCACATCGTCGACGAGGACTCCCTCCCCGGCTGATCCGCACGCCCCCTGCCTCACCGCCCCGCGCGAGGAGCCGCCATGCAGCAGGACAAGCACCCCGAGTACCGCCCCGTGGTCTTCCGCGACCGGGCCGCCGGGTACGCCTTCCTCACCCGGTCGACCGCGGTCAGTGAGCAGACCATCGAGTGGGACGACGGAGAGACCTACCCCGTGATCGACGTGGAGATCTCCTCGGAGAGCCACCCCTTCTACACGGGCAAGGCCCGCACCGTGGACACCGAGGGCCGCGTCGCCCGCTTCGAGCGCCGGTACGGCGGGGCGGACTCCGGCGAAGCGACCTGAGGGAAAGCCGCGCGTCAGATCACGTTGAGGGCCGCCGCGCAGCCGATGCCGCCGAGCACCATGAAGACGGGCATCAACACCTTGACCTCGACCCAGCTGCCGGCCCGGAACCGCATCGCCTTCGGCGGTCCCACGGGGTACCAGCGCTTGCGGCCGATCGGAATGGGCCACAGGACCGGGCAGCCGGAGACCGTCAGCGCGTCCCCGAGGCAGTGGACCAGCGCACCCAGCACGATCGGCAGGCCCAGCCACAGGTAGTCCTGGCCTGCCTGGTCGAACAGCCAGTGGGCGCCGCTTCCGTCCTTGTCCAGCATGCCCGCCAGAATCCAGGCGCTGGTCCCGGCGAGCAGCCAGACCAGGACATCGCTGCTGGAGCCACGGGCCGCCCGCCACAGCAGACCCTCGATGGCCAGCACCATGTGCGCGAAGAGGATCACCAGGACCCCCCAGCGACCGCAGGTGACCGCCACCGCCGAGCAGGCGGCTCCGATCAGGACCGCCCACAGCCAGGTGTGGGTGAGCGTGCGGTGACCGCCCGAGCGGCGCGGGTCGCCCGGCTTCCGGGTCGCCTTGTAGACGGCGTACGACAGCTTGTCGACGACTTCGCAGACCCTGCGCGACACCGGCCCGAACGACCGCGAGATGGTGGCCGCCTTGTGATCGAGGTCCGGGGCGAGCGCGGCACCCGCGCAGATCAAGGCGCCCACCAGCAGGACCGGCCAGGGCATCGGATGGCCGGCGGCCGCGGCGGCGGCCCCCACACCGAGCCAGGCAGCGGCTCCCGACAGTGAATGTGCTGGTCCCATCATGGCCGCTTTCCGCCCCATTCCTCGTGTACCACTGTGCAGTTGAGCCGGAGCGTTGACGCTCCGTCGGCGACACAGCGTAGCTGCCATGATCATGGGGGCAACAGCCGATTCCCCGGTTGGCGCCGAGGCCAGGCAAGATGGGGGCGTGACCCTCATCGATCAGCTGCCGCCGACCGCCGACCCCGACGCCCTGTACGAAGCCTTCGAGTCGTGGGCCGACGAGCGCGGTCTCACGCTCTATCCCCACCAGGAGGAGGCGCTGATCGAGGTGGTCTCCGGGGCGAACGTGATCGTCTCGACGCCCACCGGCTCGGGCAAGAGCATGATCGCCGCGGGCGCGCACTTCGCCGCGCTGGCCCGTGACGAGGTCACCTTCTACACCGCTCCGATCAAGGCCCTGGTCTCGGAGAAGTTCTTCGAGCTGTGCAAGCTCTTCGGCACCGAGAACGTCGGCATGCTCACCGGCGACGCCTCGGTGAACGCCGACGCGCCCGTGATCTGCTGCACCGCCGAGATCCTGGCGTCCATCGCCCTGCGCGACGGCAAGAACGCCGACGTCGGCCAGGTCGTGATGGACGAGTTCCACTACTACTCGGAGGGCGACCGCGGCTGGGCCTGGCAGATCCCGCTCCTCGAACTGCCCCAGGCGCAGTTCATCCTGATGTCGGCCACCCTCGGTGACGTCTCCTTCTTCGAGAAGGACCTCACCCGTCGCACCGGCCGCCCCACTTCGGTGGTCCGCTCGGCCACGCGGCCCGTGCCGCTCTCCTACGAGTACCGGCTCACCCCGCTCACCGAGACCCTCACCGACCTGCTGGAGACCAAGCAGGCCCCGGTGTACATCGTGCACTTCACCCAGGCGCAGGCCGTGGAGCGGGCGCAGGCGCTGATGAGCATCAACATGTGCACGCGCGAGGAGAAGGAGCGGATCGCCGAGCTGATCGGCAACTTCCGCTTCACCACCAAGTTCGGCCGCAACCTGTCCCGTTACGTACGGCACGGCATCGGCGTGCATCACGCCGGCATGCTGCCCAAGTACCGGCGCCTGGTGGAGAAGCTGGCCCAGGCCGGTCTGCTGAAGGTCATCTGCGGCACCGACACCCTCGGCGTGGGTGTCAACGTGCCCATCCGCACGGTGCTGTTCACGGCGCTGACCAAGTACGACGGCAACCGGGTGCGCACACTGCGGGCGCGGGAGTTCCACCAGATCGCGGGCCGGGCCGGGCGGGCGGGCTTCGACACCGCCGGTCTCGTCGTCGCGCAGGCTCCCGAGCACGTCATCGAGAACGAGAAGGCTCTCGCGAAGGCGGGCGACGACCCGAAGAAGCGCCGCAAGGTGGTGCGCAAGAAGGCTCCCGAGGGCTTCGTCGGCTGGACGGACAACACCTTCGAGAAGCTGATCGCCTCCGAACCCGAGCCGCTGATTTCGCGGTTCCGGGTGACGCACACGATGCTGCTCTCGGTGATCGCCCGGCCCGGCAACGCCTTCGAGGCGATGCGCCACCTCCTCGAGGACAACCACGAGCCGCGCAAGCAGCAACTCCGGCACATCCGCCGCGCGATCGCGATCTACCGCTCCCTGCTGGACGGCGGCATCGTCGAGAAGCTCGACAAGCCGGACGCCGAGGGCCGCATCGTGCGTCTCACGGTCGATCTCCAGCAGGACTTCGCGCTCAACCAGCCGCTGTCCACGTTCGCGCTCGCCGCGTTCGAGCTGCTCGACCCCGAGTCGCCGTCCTACGCCCTCGACATGCTGTCCGTGGTCGAGTCCACGCTGGACGATCCGCGGCAGATCCTGGTCGCCCAGCAGAACAAGGCGCGCGGTGAGGCCGTGGCCGCCATGAAGGCGGACGGCGTCGAGTACGAGGAGCGCATGGAGCGCCTCCAGGACGTCACGTACCCGAAGCCCATGGAAGAGCTGCTCTTCCACGCGTACAACACCTACCGCAAGAGCCACCCGTGGGTCGGCGACCACCCGCTGTCGCCGAAGTCGGTCGTGCGTGACATGTACGAACGGGCGATGTCCTTCACCGAGTTGGTGTCCTTCTACGAACTCGCCCGCACCGAGGGCATCGTGCTGCGCTACCTCGCCAGTGCCTACAAGACCCTCGACCACACCATCCCCGACGACCTGAAGTCCGAGGACCTCCAGGACCTCATCGAGTGGCTCGGCGAGATGGTCCGCCAGGTGGACTCCAGCCTGCTCGACGAGTGGGAGCAGCTGGCCAACCCGGCGGAGATGACCGCCGAGGAGGCCCAGGAGAAGGCCGACCAGGTGAAGCCGGTCACCGCCAACGCGCGGGCCTTCCGCGTGCTGGTCCGCAACGCCCTCTTCCGCCGTGTGGAGCTGGCCGCCCTGGACCAGGTCGAGGAGCTGGGCGAGATGGACGCCGACTCCGGCTGGGACGCCGAGGCGTGGGGCGAGGCCATGGACAAGTACTGGGACGAGTACGACGACCTCGGGACCGGACCCGACGCCCGCGGCCCCAAGCTGCTGGTGATCGAGGAGGAGCCGCAGAACAAGCTGTGGCGCGTCCGCCAGATCTTCGACGACCCGAATGATGACCACGACTGGGGCATCAGCGCGGAAGTCGACCTCGCCGCCTCCGACGCGGAGGGCCGTGCGGTCGTCCGTGTCACCGATGTCGGCCAGTTGTGAACAACAGGAGAACCCACCGATGACGAACCCGGCCGAGAGCCTGGTAGACCTGCTCGACCTGGAGCAGATCGAGGTCAACATCTTCCGTGGCCGAAGCCCGCAGGAATCCCTCCAGCGGGTCTTCGGCGGCCAGGTGGCCGGCCAGGCGCTGGTCGCCGCCGGACGCACCACCGACGGCGACCGTCCCGTACATTCGCTGCACGCGTACTTCCTGCGGCCGGGTCGCCCCGGCGTGCCGATCGTGTACCAGGTGGAGCGGGTCCGCGACGGACGCTCGTTCACCACCCGGCGCGTCACGGCCGTGCAGCAGGGCCGCACGATCTTCAATCTGACCGCCTCCTTTCACAAGCCCGAGGAAGGACCGTTCGAGCATCAGCTGCCGCCGGCCCGTGAGCTGCCGGACCCGGAATCCCTGCCGCCGGTCGCCGAGGAGATCCGCAAGCATCTCGGCGCACTGCCGGAGGCCCTGGAGCGGATGGCCCGCCGCCAGCCGTTCGACATCCGCTATGTCGACCGGCTGCGTTGGAACCCGGAGGAGATCGACGGCGCCGATCCCCGCAGCGCGGTGTGGATGCGCGCGGTCGGACCGCTCGGCGACGATCCGCTGGTGCACACCTGCGCGCTGACCTACGCGAGTGACATGACCCTCCTGGACGCGGTCCGTATCCCGGTCGAACCCCTGTGGGGGCAGCGGAACTTCGACATGGCCTCGCTGGACCACGCCATGTGGTTCCACCGGCCGTTCCGCGCCGACGAGTGGTTCCTGTACGACCAGGAGTCCCCGATCGCGATCGGCGGCCGGGGTCTGGCACGCGGCCGTATCTACGACCAGCAGGGGAATCTGCTGGTGTCGGTCGTCCAGGAAGGCCTGTTCAGGTCCCTCTGAGGCAGGTTCGGGACCCGTCGGAACGTCCGGCGCCGGTCGGCACCACGGTGTTCCGGGAGCGTCGGCCGCGCAGCCACGCCAGGAGCCTGCGGCGTTCGCGCGCGGCTTCCGGAGTCTGCGGACGGACCGGCGGGCCGGGCCGCCGTGGCATCGAGGCGGGGCTCGGTCGGCCCGAGCGGGCTCGCGCCTCCCCGGGGGAGGCCGCCCGGGCTTCCGCCAGTGCCTGCTCCAGGTCCGCGCGCAGCCACATGATCTCGTCCGGGTCCTGTGCCGTCATCAGTTCCTCGGCGATGTCCGCGGACGGTGTGCCCGGGGCGCCGTGGCGGGGTGGCACCGGGCGGAGCCGGTTCAGACGTGCCTGCTCGGCGGGACTCTCGGTGGCGGCTTCGACCTCGTCGGGCGGGAGCAGGGCCGCCAGCGCTCCGGCGCGCGCCCAGGGGTCGCCTTCCGCATCCCTCAGCAGGAATCCGAGATGGCGGCCGCGCCAGTTGCGGGCGCGCAGGTCCACGCCCGCCGCCACCTGGCTCCTCAGGGTCTCGGGTGTCCGGCCCTCCAGCAGATGGGCGTTCATGTCGCGTGCCGCGAACTCCTCCACTTCTTCGGCGAGATACTGCCAGACCACGACCCGGTAGCGGTTGAGATAGAAGCGCACCGGTACCAGCAGTCCCAGGCGGGCAAGCCGGGCGAAGCGGCCCGGAGAGATGTTCATGAGCGCTGCGGCCCCGGTCGTGGTCACGAGCCGTACGCGCGCCCGGAGAGTCTCCGGGAAGCCGTCGTCGGCACGGATGCGGTCGAGCTCCGCGCGTTCGACGCGGCGGCCGCTGCCGACCTCGTCACGTACGGTGCGGATGCGGCCGAGCTGCACGGCGAGTTCGAACTCGGCTCGGTTCAGCCCCAGTTCTCGTGCGGCACGGCTCGGTGTGCAGGTGGTGGGGCTCGGTGCGGTCAGGGTGGTTCCCGGCATGGTCGGACTCCCCCGTGGAGTGTGTGGCTCACGCCCTGTGCGTCAGCCGTGCACACACCGTAGCCGGTTCCGTGCGAAGCGTGGCAGCCCTGTGGATAACTCCAGCGGACGCGACAAACCCCAGGTCAGAGGTCTGCCACGGGAGTGTGCTCGGGTCGTCGGACGTCCACTTGGAGATGTTCGCCGACCCGGTTGACGAGCACCGTCATCTCGTAGGCGATCTGTCCGATGTCCGCCTCCGCCCCGCTGAGCACGCACAGGCAGCTGCCCGAGCCCGCGGCGGTGACGAACAGCACGGCGTCGTCGAATTCGATCATCGTCTGGCGGACCCGGCCGGCCCCGAAGTGCCGACCCGATCCCTTGGCAAGGCTGTGCAGACCGGAGGCAACGGCGGCGAGGTGCTCCGCATCCTCCCGCCGCAGTCCCGTACTGGCTCCGGTGACCAGTCCGTCGTTCGACAGGACCAGTGCATGGCGGACGTGGTCCACGCGCTCGGTCAGATCGTCAAGAAGCCAGCCAAGTCCTTGGTTATGCCCCATGTTCCGTCTCCCCGTGCGACCTCTCCCCCTGGCCGGAGGATCTATTGGCCAGCCTTCCCCACCTCCGGCGTCCGGGCAAGCAGGATGGGCGTATGGCACAGAAGATGACCGACGAGGAATGGCGGGCGTTCGTCTCGTACGGCACCCGAACCGGCAAGCTGGCGACGGTCAGGGCGGATGGGAGCCCTCATATCGCCCCGATCTGGTTCCTGCTCGACGGTGACGAGCTGGTTTTCAACACCGGCAAGGAGACGGTGAAGGGGCGAAATCTCGCCCGTGACAGCCGCGTCGCCCTGTGCGTGGACGACGACCGGCCGCCCTACTCCTTCGTGGTGCTCAACGGTGACGCGCGCCTGACGGAGGATCTGGACCAGGTCCGGCACTGGGCCACCCGGATCGCCGCACGGTAGATGGGCGAGGAGCGCGCCGAGGAGTTCGGCGCCCGCAACGGCGTTCCGGGCGAACTGCTGGTCCGGGTTCCCATCGGCCATGTGGTCGCGATGAAGGACATGACGGACTGAGAGGCCCTCGCCTCACGGGCGCCGCAACCCAGCATCTCGCGGCGCCTCAACCCACCGGCGTCTCAGCTCACCGAGTCCAGCAGCCGGGCGGTGTGCATCCGCCCGGCGTACTCGACGAGACGGATCAGGACCTCCTTGCCGGAGTCCCGGTCCCGCGCGTCGCACAGGACCACGGGCGTGCCCGAGTCCAGGTCGAGGGCGCGGGAGACGTCGTGGGCGCCGTAGGAACGGGCACCGGGGAAGCAGTTGACGGCGACCACGAACGGGATGCGCCGGTGCTCGAAGTAGTCGACCGCCGGGAAGCAGTCCTCGAGGCGGCGGGTGTCGGCGAGGACCACAGCGCCCAAGGCGCCCTGCGACAGTTCGTCCCACAGGAACCAGAACCGGTCCTGTCCGGGTGTTCCGAAGAGGTAGAGGGCGAGGCCGGAGCGGATGGTGATGCGGCCGAAGTCCATGGCCACGGTCGTGGTGACCTTCTGGTCCACGCCGCCGGTGTCGTCCACCAGCCGCCCCGCCTCACTGAGCATCTCCTCGGTTCGCAGCGGCCGGATCTCGCTGACGGAGCCGACCAGGGTGGTCTTGCCGACGCCGAATCCGCCCGCGACAAGTATCTTCAGCGCCAGGGCGGAGCTGTCGTCGGCGGCGTCGGAGTGCTCAGAGGCCATGATCACTTCTCTCGGGAGGGCCGGCTGCGGTCGACGTGCTCGGAGCGTGGGGTCAGCATCATGACAACTCCGGTACCACTGCGGGCGTTCGGACTGAAAAGCACTCGAAGTGACTGATTCCCTGCCGAATGCTTGCCGAATGAGTACGGAACGGCGTAGGGACGAGGCTCAGGCTGGTCGTGAACGTTCATCTACAGCGCCCGCAACCCCTCGATGACCTCGCGCAGAATCCGTTCGTCCGGCAGATGGGCCGGGGGAACCGGGCGGCTGACGGTGACGCAGCCCAGCTCCAGGAGGTCGCCGAGGAGCACCCGGACCACGCCGACCGGGAGATCCGCGTCCGCCGCGAGTTCGGCGACCGACTGCGTCTCGGTACGGCACAGCTCGATCAGGGTCCGGTGCTCGGGGCCGAGCGCGGTCCCGTCGTCCATGCCGGGTGCGGCGGGGTCGAGCGTGACGAGCGCGATCAGGTCGAAGGCCACCCCCGTCGGGCCGGGTTGGGTGCGCCCGCCGGTCATGGCGTAGGGGCGCACCAGGGGCCCGGCCTCGCCGTCGTACCACTGGCTGCCCTGCTCCCCCAGGGCGCCTGGCGGGTTCTCGGTCATCCGTGCCGACCCTTCCGGTTCATCCTGCGGCGGGCGGCCGCGCCACGATGCGCGGAGCCGAGGAGAGGTGTTCGCCCACTCGCTTGACCAGGCGCGCCATCTCGTAGGCGACCAGGCCGATGTCGGCGGTGACGGCCGTGAGGACCGCCAGGCAGGAGCCGTCGCCGGCGGCCGCCACGAAGAGGAACGCGTCGTCCATCTCCACCATGGTCTGGCGCACGCCGCCCGCGCCGAAGTGCCGTCCCGCGCCCTTGGCGAGGCTGTTGAAGCCGGAGGCCACGGCCGCCAGATGTTCCGCGTCGTCCCGGCCGAGGCCGCTGGAGGCACCGACGGCCAGGCCGTCGTTGGAGAGGACGACCGCGTGGCGCACCTCGTGCACCCGCGTCACCAGGTCGTCCAGCAGCCAGTCGAGTTCGCCGGACCGCTGCGTGCCCGTTCTGTTGGAGTTCTGGATCATGCCGGGTCTCCTTCGGTGCTGTCGCTGCCCGTTCGGGCCTCGTGAACGGCGGCGCGGCCGGGCCGCCTGCCGCCGCCGCGCGCCCAACCGTCGCGGTAGGCCGCCATGCGCTGCCGTACGAGTTCGGGGGTGCGCGCGTCGTCCGCGTCGGGTTCGGGTTCCGGCGCCGCCTCCTCGGGGCGCTGGTGCCTGAGCTGGGGGACGAGGTTCGCCTGGCGCACGCGGCGCGGGAGGTCGTCCGTGGGCTCGGAGTCGTTCGGTGGGTGGTGCGGCCTCAAGGTGCTGACTCCGGAAAGCGGTGGTTCGGGCGCCGGAGTGGGCGCCGGTGGGGCGGTGACGGCCAGCACGGGGCGGTCGGCCGGGGCGGTGACCGCCTGCGGGTGGGACGGTGCCTCGGGCACGCGCGCGTACTCGGGGCGCGGCTCCTGGAGCGCCGGGGGCCCCTCGGTTTCCGGTTCCTCGGGGCCGTTGTGCACGAGGGCGGTGGGCAGCAGGACGACGGCGGTGGTACCGCCGTACGGCGAGGTGCGCAGATGCACCTTGATCCCGTGCCGGGAGGCGAGTCTGCTGACCACGAAGAGTCCGAGGCGGTCGGTGTCGAAGAGGTCGAGGGCCTCGGACTGCTCGATGCGCCGGTTGGCGTCGGCGAGGACGTCGGGGCCCATGCCGAGCCCCCGGTCCTCGACCTCGAGGACGTAGCCGTTGCCGACGGGTTCGCCGGAGACGCGCACGCGGGTGTGGGGCGGCGAGAACTGGGCGGCGTTCTCCACCAGTTCGGCGAGCAGATGGGTGAGGTCGGCGACGGCCGCGCCGACGACGGAGGCGGCCGGGAGCTGGCGGACCTCCACGCGCGCGTAGTCCTCGACCTCGGACACGGCGGCGCGGACCACATTGGTGAGGGAGACCGGCATGCGCCAGGCCCGGCCGGGTGCCGCTCCGGAGAGGATGATCAGGCTCTCGGCGTGGCGCCGCATCCGTGTGGTGAGGTGGTCCAGACGGAAGAGGTCGCTCAGCTCGTCCGGGTCGTCGGAGCGCCGCTCCATGCTGTCGAGCAGGCTGAGCTGGCGGTGCACCAGAACCTGGCTGCGCCGGGCGAGGTTGACGAAGACGCCCGAGATGCCGCTGGCCAGTTCGGCGCGCTCCATGGCGGCGCGGAGGGCAGCACGGTGCACGGTCGTCAGGGCCTCGGCGACCTGGCCGGTCTCGTCCTCGGCCGGGGGTCCGGCGGGGGCCTCCGCCCGGATGTCGATCTCCTCACCGGCGCGCAGTTTCCGCATCGCCGCGGGGAGTTTGCGCCGGGCGATCTCCAGAGCGTCGTTGCGCAGACTCACCAGCTCGACCACCAGGCCGCGTCCGATGCGGACGGAGATCACCAGTGAGGCGACGACCGCGGCGAGTCCGAAGAGCACGGCGGCGCCCGCGGGGCTGAGCAGTCCCCCGGTGAACGGGTCGGTGCGGCCCGCGACCTCCCGGCTCGTGTCCGCCGCCACGGCGGACATGCCGTCCTGCACGCGCGTGTACGCGACGGTCCAGGCCGACCCGGACGACGAGTCGACCGTCCTCGCGTCGCCGCCCGCGGCGAGAACGTCGTTCTCGCTCGCCGTGAGCGACATGTAGGCGCTGTCGCTCGCGACACCGTTCCAGGCCGCGCGCTGGGCGCCGGGCAGGTCCGCGACGGCCGTGTCGGTCAGGGCACGGCGGGTGGTGACCGCGGCTTCGAACAGCCGCAGCCGTTCGCCGCTCAGCGCCGTGGCCGGCCGGGTACCGGCGACGACGGCGTTCTCCTGAGCCAGTGCCTCGGCGGCGCGGGAGAACTCCAGGAGTACGCGCGCGTCGGAGCCGGTGTCGGACCGCTGGATTCCGGTGAGGGCACCGTCCACGGCGAAGGCGCTGCCGATGGTCTTCGTGTACTGGGCGTACGCCCGGTCCCAGCCGGTCGTGCGGTCGAGTACGGCCGTCCGCAGGGTGCGCAGTTGTTCCGCGCCCGTCACGAAGGCCGTCAGGCGGCTGCCCACCACGGCGGGCAGTTCCTGGCCGGAGGCGACGGTGCTGTCGTCGCCGAGGCGCAGCGCGGCCACCGCCCGGTCGGTGCGGGACACGAGCTTCCGGAGGTCGTCGGCGTGGGCCTTGCCCGGGTCGTTCGCGTACCGGACGGCGGCGGTCCGTTCGTTCTGGAGGGCGGCGACGGCCGTTGCCACGGGGCTGCGCAGTTCGTCGTCCACGCGCTGGGACTGGCGCAGCCGTGTGACGTCCTGGGCGGTGGTGACGGTGGCGTACGCCCACAGGGCGAGGAGGGAGACCACGGGCACCATCAGCAGGCAGACCACCTTGGCGCGCACGGTGCGCGGGCGCATGTGCCAGCGGCCCGCACGCGGGGGCGCGTAGTCCGGCGGGAGGTCGAGGAGCGCGTCCAGGGGCTCGTCGGCCGGCGGTCCGGCGTGCGCGCGGCGGCCGCGTCGCGGGGTCGGCGCCTGCGTCGACTCAGCGGCCTGTGGGGTGCTTCGGGGTGGGCGCATGGCCTCCTCGCTCGGTACGTGGTTCGGTACTGCCGGGTCCTGGTTCCCGCTAGCGGGCGGCCCTCTCGACGGGCCGTTGGGCGGTGGCGGACGCCGCGCGCTCGTCGGCCGTGGGTGAGAGGGCCACGAAGGCCGAGGTGATGAACAGGTAGGAGCCGAGGCCGACGGCGAGCGGGAAGATGAACTGCATCGCCGTGGCTCCGGGCAGTGGCGTGCCCGAGGGGTCGACCCGCACGCTCACGGCGAACATCCCGCTGTAGTGCATGCTGCTGACGGCCGCGCCCATGACCAGGGAGGCGAGGGTCACCGCGAGGGGCGACCTGATGTTGAGGCCGGCCCACAGCGCCGCCGTCGCGGCCACGACGGCGATCACCACCGAGAGGCCGACCAGGGCGGGGTCGTAGCTCACGTGCCCGTGCAGCCTCACCGCGGCCATGCCGAGGTAGTGCATGGCGGCGACGCCGAGACCGGTGGTGAGGCCGCCGATCAGGAGGGCCCGGTTGCGGTCCTTGCCGTAGCCGACGGCGAAGACACCGGCGCAGACGACGACCATGGCGACGACGAGGCTGAGAATGGTCAGGGGCACGTCGTAACGGATGTCGGTGCCGCTCACCCGGAAGCCGAGCATGGCCACGAAGTGCATGGTCCAGATGCCGGTGCCGATCGCGGAGGCGGCCGTGACGAGCCAGTTGCGGCGCGCGCGTCCGGTGGTGGTGAGCGCGCGCACGGTGCAGCGCAGGCCGAGCGCGGCACCTGTGCAGGCCATCGCGTACGACAGTGCGGGGGTCAGCCAGCCGAAGGCGGCGTGGTCCATGTGTCCCATGGCTCACGGACGCTAGCCGGGGCAGGGGCGTACGCAGGGGGCGCGTTTCGAAAGGTGTCACAACATGACACAAACGCTGTCACAGCATGACGCAGAGTTGCGACGAACGAGTCGTATCGTGCTCGATCATGCGCGCGGCGGCGTCATCGGGTCCGGTGAGAGATCATGCGGAACATGAGTGACGACCACACACACGTCCAGGAGTTCTTCGGCGCCCGGGCGGCCGGCTGGGACAGCAAGTTCCCCGACGACGGCCCGGCCTACCAGGCCGGCGTCGCCGATCTCGGGCTGAACGAGGGCGACCGCGTGCTGGACGCCGGCTGCGGCACGGGACGCGCGCTGCCGTTCCTCCGGTCCGCCGTCGGGCCCGGGGGGACGGTGATCGGGGCCGACCTGACCCCGGCGATGCTCCAGGCCGCGGTGGACGCGGGCCGGGACCGCGACGCGGCACTGCTGCTCGCCGACGTCGTCGCGCTGCCGCTGCGCGCGGAGTCCCTGGACGCCGTCTTCGCGGCGGGGCTGATCGCACACTTGCCGGACCCCGCCGAGAACCTGCGTGAGCTGGCCCGTGTGGTGCGGCCCGGCGGGGTGCTCGCGCTGTTCCATCCCATCGGCCGGGCGACGCTGGCGGCACGCCAGGGACGGGAGCTCACCCCGGCCGACCTGCGCGCCGAGGCCAATCTGACGCCGCTCCTCGCGGGTTCGGGCTGGCGCATGACGTCGTACGTCGACCAGGACGACCACTTCATGGCCCTGGCGGTGCGCGAGCCCTGAGACGGGCTGCGGGCGCGCGCGTGGACACCGGCGCGTGTCCGGCCGTGCCCGCCTCAACCGGCCGCTTCCCGGCTTCCGTTCACTCCTGTGTGTCGGCCGCCGGGGTGTGCGTGTGCCGAACCGGGCAGCCGCCCAGTCCGGGCACGGGCCGTGTGCCCAGGTCGGCGGTCCGGTAGCCGTCCGGGTAGCTTCTGACCTCCCAGTTCTGACGGGCGAAGTGCGGGGCGCGGCGCGGTGGCAGCAGCCGGACCAGACGGCCACGCGTCCGCACGACGCGGCGTACGAGTGCGGTTGCCGCCGCGCCGGGCGGCTCGTACCGGAAGGCGCGCAGCAGGGGCTCGTCGATCAGCGCGAGCGTGGTCGTGCGCAGCAAGGGCGCGAGGGGGCGCGGGTACCAGGACGCCATCAGGTCGAGGGTGGCGTCGGAGACCTGCCGGGAACGCTCGTCCCAGGCGAAGTGGGTCTCTTCGTAGGCGTCGAGCAGGGCCTCGAACTCCTCGTAGGTCTCCGGAATGCCGGGGATGCCCAGGTGGCGGCCGAAGGCGCGGTAGTACTCGGTGGTGGCGACGACCTCGTGCCGGGACAGGCGCCGCCAGCCGTAGGCGTCGATCCAGCGTCGGGGCATCACGACGAAGGTGGAGAGCACGTAGCGCATGTCCTCGTCGCTGATGTCGTAGGCGCGGTGCATCTGGTTGACACGGCGGATCGCGGTGCGGGCCTGCTCGGCGGCGAAGCCGTGCTCCATGACGGCGTCGAGGAGCAGTGAGGTGTCGTCGTACCGCTTCTGCGTGCGTTCGGTCAGCTCCGCCGTCTCCGCCAGCAGACGTCCGATGCTCGGGACGGCGTAGGTGCGGAACAGAGCCAGTTCCAGCGCCCTCGTGTAGTCCCACGGGAATTCGAACGCCGCACTGAGCCGATAGATCTCGTGGGCGTCGGCCACCGGGTCCAGCCGCCGGATCTCCCGCAGCCGCGCGAACCGCTTCACTGACATGTCCCCTTCTGCCGTTGAATTTCCAACTCTACGGTGAACAACGGCAGATGCTCGATCGGCGACTACCCCGGTCAGGGGAAAGGCGGTCCGCATGTTCGACGCGATTCGCAGGTACGCGACCAGGTTTCACAGCACCTCCTCACAGGTGAAGCCCGTGGGGAGCCCGGCACGGCGTACCCCCAACTTGTTCGAAGCGGCGGCCGCCTATGTGACGGCGCGCGCCGAGGACGATCAGGACGGGATCGACGAGGCGTCCGCGTGGGTGTCGCCGGAGGCGCTGTCCTTCGGGGTCAGCGAGTTGGCGTGCCGTGCGGTCGTCACCCTCGCCCGGGAACGGTCCATGTCTCCTCGTGCGGTTGCCCATGATCTCCTCGGCCTGCCGGCGGTGTGAAAGAGGGCGCTGAGAACAGGGGGGCGATTCGCCCCCGTACAGGCGGAAGGCCCCAGCTCCGCGTGGTGCGCGGAGTCGTGACAAGCCTCTCCCCCGCCCACTAGGGTGCGCGCCACGGACGAACCACTGGGGAGGCTGAGATGGCCGGGACGGACGAGGAGGCCGTCGCCTCCAGCGACGCGTTGTTCGTACTCACGGCGGTGCTGCTGACACCGGCGCAGTTCCCCAGCGTGCTGGGTGACGACTACCCGGAGGCGTGTGCGGCGCTGGGACTGGCGCCCCGCGCCGACGGGTACGGACTGGTCCTCGGCCAGGACGGCGAGGGAGCCCGCTGGACGGCCGTGATCGACGACGTGTCGCTGGTCGCCGTGGCCATCGCGTCCTGGGACTGCGGTATGGAGTACGACCTGTCGCCGGACGAGCGGACGATCGTGGCGGCGCTGCCCGGCTGGCCTCTCGCCGTCGCCGTCGCGGCACCCGATGTGCCCGCACCACACGACCCGTCGCCGGAGGACGGGGGCATGGAATCGCTCGTCCCGCCCGACGCGACGGTCTGGGGACCGGCGCAGCGGCGGCTCGGAGCCGACGAGATCGCACTCCAGTGGGCGACATGGCGGAACCAGCTGCGCGGCAGCGCCTTCGCCACGCCGGACGACCCGGAGGACGGGAAGGAAGCGGCGGAGGACGCCGCGCCCCCTGCCGAGGAGCGCAAGCCGAAGGACGGGCATCCCGGAATCCGGCGGGTGCTGGCGGAGGCTCGCGCGTATCTCGACTCGCCGCCGCCGCTCGGCCGGGTCCGCTCGACGTTCGCCTCCGGAGACGCCCGGACCCTGCGCGCCGATGGACCCGGCTGGTCGATCGTGGCCCGCACCGACGACGTCGCCTTCGTCCTCCTCGACGAGAATCCCGGTGAGGTGCTGCCGGTGGGCCGTGGCCCGGAGCTTCCCGGCCTGCTGGAGGCGCTGGACAAGATGGCCGTACGACCCAACTGATCCGACGTACGGCCGACCTGGTCCGACGGCGGGCGCTCCCGACGGCACCGGAGGAACCGCGCCACCCGAGCGAGCGCGACCTCCGGCGCGCGGTCTGCCCACGGCCGGCTCGGCGGGAGGACCGGCCCGGCTCGCGTCAGCGGCCCAGCTCCTTCCGCGTGACCCGGCGCAGCCTGCGCCGCTGCGAGGGATCCAGCGCCAGATAGGCGGCGGTCGGGACTCCCACGATGACCAGAAGCGCCACCCACCAGGGCAGCCATATCAGCAAGATCAGCCCGACGGCCAGACCACCCACCGCGATCTTCGCGTTCCTGGACATGAGCGTCGCCTCCTTCATCGCAGCCACTGCCGCTCTCTGCAATGGAAACGGCCTCGCGCGCCCCGCGGTTCCGGCCTCCACCCCTGAGACGCCCCTGAGGAACCCCTGAGACGCATCTCGGGGGCTCCTCAGGGACTACGAAGACGGGAGACCGGGTACACCCCGCACTTCAACCCAGCGGATGCGCTTCAGCCCCGCGCACCGAGCAGGTGGTCCATCGCCAGCTGGTCCAGCCGCTCGAAGGCCATGCCCCGCGCACCGGCGGACTCGACGTCGAAGTCCTCGAACGCGGTGCGGTCGGCGAGCAGCGCGTCCAGGCCGTCCGCCGCCGTCGGCTGGGCGAGCTGGTCGAGGCGCGAGGCACGCAGGGCCTCCTGGACCTCCGGGTCGGCCCGGAAGGCGGCGGCGCGGTCCTTCAGGATGAGGTAGTTGCGCATGCAGCCGGCCGCCGACGCCCACACCCCGTCGAGGTCCTCGGTCCGCGGCGGCTTGAAGTCGAAGTGCCGGGGCCCGTCGTAACCGGCGCTCTCCAGCAGATCGACGAGCCAGAAGGCGGACCGGAGGTCCCCCGCGCCGAAGCGCAGGTCCTGGTCGTACTTGATGCCCGACTGGCCGTTGAGGTCGATGTGGAAGAGCTTGCCCGCCCACAGGGCCTGGGCGATGCCGTGCGGGAAATTGAGACCCGCCATCTGCTCGTGCCCGACCTCGGGGTTGACGCCGTACAGCTCGGGCCGCTCCAGGCGCTCGATGAACGCGAGGGCGTGGCCGACGGTCGGGAGCAGGATGTCCCCGCGCGGCTCGTTCGGCTTGGGCTCGATGGCGAAGCGGATGTCGTACCCCTGCGCGGTGACGTACTCACCGAGGAGGTCGAACGCCTCCTTCATCCGGTCCAGCGCGTCGCGCACGTCCTTGGCCCCGCCGGACTCGGCGCCCTCGCGGCCGCCCCAGGCGACGTAGGTCCGGGCGCCGAGTTCCACGGCGAGGTCGATGTTGCGGATGGTCTTGCGCAGGGCGTAGCGACGCACGTCGCGGTCGTTGGCGGTGAACCCGCCGTCCTTGAAGACCGGGTGCGTGAAGAGGTTGGTGGTGGCCATCGGCACGGTCATGCCGGTGGCGTCCAGGGCCTGCCGGAAGCGCTTGACGTGCGACTCGCGCTCGGTCTCCGAGGCGCCGAACGGAATGAGGTCGTCGTCGTGGAAGGTGACCCCGTAGGCGCCCAGTTCGGCCAGGCGCTGGACCGTCTCGACCGGGTCGAGGGCACGGCGGGTGGCGTCGCCGAAGGGGTCCTTGCCCTGCCAGCCGACGGTCCACAGACCGAAGGTGAACCTGTCCTCGGGGGTGGGCTGGTAACTCATGTCGCGGCTCCTTCGCTGCGCACGGCTATTTCGTCATGGCCGTTTACAAATTAGTATGCGAACACATCTCTGGGAAGAGACAAGGTGTCTTGGACAGTGAGGCGGGCCTTCGACAGGTGCCGTGCGGGGTTCGACGGACTACGCGAACCATGCCGGTGCCGGGGCCGCTCACCGTCCGCCCCGCAGAGCCGCGGAAGAGGAGAGCCCGATGTCAGCAGCCGAGGGTCCGCTCGTCGTCGGCGTGGACACGTCCACGCAGTCCACGAAGGCGCTGGTCGTCGACGTGGCCACCGGGGAGGTCGTGGCGAGTGGTCAGGCGCCCCATACGGTGTCCTCCGGCGAGGGCCGGGAGAGCGATCCCCGCCAGTGGTGGGAGGCCCTGTGCGAGGCGCTGCACCAGTGCGGCGACGCGGCGCGCGAGGCGGCGGCCGTGTCGATCGGCGGCCAGCAGCACGGCCTGGTCACGCTGGACGGACAGGGTGAGCCGGTACGCCCCGCGCTGCTGTGGAACGACGTCCGCTCGGCACCGCAGGCGCGCCGTCTCGTGGACGAACTGAGCGGCCCGAAGGCCTGGGCGGAGCGCACGGGAAGCGTGCCGGGCCCGTCGTTCACGGTGACGAAGTGGGCGTGGCTGGCCGAGCACGAGCCCGAGTCGGTCCGCGCCACCAGGGCAGTGCGGCTCCCCCACGACTACCTCACCGAACGCCTCACCGGTCAGGGCACCACCGACCGGGGCGATGCCTCCGGCACCGGCTGGTGGGCGTCCGGGACGGAGACGTACGACGAGGAGACCCTGGCTCACGTGGGTCTCGACCCGGCGCTGCTGCCGCGCGTGGTGCGTCCCGGCGAGGTGGCCGGAACCGTTCGTGACAGCCATGATCTGCCGTTCTCCAGGGGAACGCTGGTCGCGCCGGGCACGGGCGACAACGCCGCCGCCGCACTCGGTCTGGGACTGCGTCCGGGCACCCCCGTGCTCAGCCTCGGCACCTCGGGCACCGTGTACGCCGTCTCCCGGCACCGGCCCGCCGATCCGACCGGTACGGTCGCCGGTTTCGCCGACGCCCATGGGGACTGGCTGCCGCTGGCCTGCACCCTCAACTGCACGCTCGCGGTGGACCGGATCGCCGCCCTGCTGGGCCTGGACCGCGAGGCTGTCGAGCCCGACACGTCGGTCACCCTGCTCCCGTACCTGGACGGTGAGCGCACGCCGAACCTGCCGCACGCCTCCGGCCTGCTGCACGGACTGCGCCACGACACGACCGCCGGTCAACTTCTCCAGGCCGCCTACGACGGCGCGGTCCACTCCCTGCTCGGCGCCCTCGACCTGGTGCTCGACCAGGACGCCGACCGCACCACTCCCCTGCTGCTGATCGGCGGCGGCGCGCGCGGCACGGCCTGGCGGCAGACGGTACGCAGGCTGTCGGGCCGCCCGGTCCAGATCCCCGAGGCCAGGGAGCTGGTCGCGCTCGGCGCCGCCGCCCAGGCGGCGGGCCTGCTGACCGGCGAGGACCCGGCGGCGGTGGCCCGCCGCTGGAACACGGCGGCGGGGCCGGTACTGGACCCCATGGAGCGGGACGAGGCCGCCCTCGCCCGGATCTCCGGGGTACTCTCCGACGCGGCCCCGCTGCTGGAACGGGGTACGGAAGGCGGCTGAGCAAAGCGGCTCGGCCACGAACTCACGTACCGGCGGCACATCATGGACGCCGTCGATGCCGCGAAATCGGCGGCCGCCATGTACCGGCCGTACGAAGGAACACCGAGGAAGCGACGGAGGCATGACCGCACCGCTGCCCGACGCGCGCCCACCGAGGAAAGGGCGCGCGCTGCCGGACACCCAGCACGGCATACGCCGGCGCAACCTGGGGCGCGTCATGCACGCCGTCAGTGCTGAGGGCCCGCTGTCGCGAGCCGCGGTCGCCTCGCACATCGGTCTGACCCGGGCGGCCGTCTCGACCATGGTCGACGACTTGATCCGCTGGGAACTCCTGGAGGAACTGGGCCCTGAACGGCCCGGCCGGGTGGGCCGTCCGGGATCCGCGCTCGCGGTGAGCGGACGCGGTCCAGCGGGCATCGGTGCCGAGGTCGGCGTGGACCACCTCGCCGTGTGCGCCGTCGATCTCCGGGGCAGGGTGCGAGCCCGAGCGGTGCGCCATGGATCGAACCGGGGGCGGGCTCCCGAACCAGTGACGGAAGAACTCACGGAGCTGATCCGCCGGGTCGTGACCGAGGCGGAACGGGACGGTCTGTGGGCCGCGGGGCTCGCGGTGGCCGTGCCCGGGCTGATCGCCCGCGACGGTCGTACGGTCGTCCGCGCGCCGAACCTCGGCTGGCGGGACACCGATCTCGGTGCTCTGCTGCCCGCCGACCTGGCCCCGACCGTGGACAACGAGGCCAATTTCGGTGCTCTGGCGGAGCTGTGGCTCGGCGCGGGTACACCTCCCGACTTCCTGCATGTGTCGGCGGAGATCGGCATCGGCGCGGCGGTCGTCGTGGACGGAGATCTGCTGCGCGGCACGCGGGGATTCGCGGGCGAGCTGGGGCATGTGCCGGTCCGGCCCGACGGGCCCGAATGCCCCTGCGGCGGCCGGGGCTGCCTGGAGCAGTACGCGGGCGAGGAGGCCGTCCGGCGCGCGGCCGGCATCGAGCCGCACGAGGAACTGCTCGGACTGCTCGCGAAACGCGCCGAGTCGGGCGACCGAGCCGTACGCACCGCCCTGAGCGACGCCGGTACGGCGCTGGGCATCGCCCTGACCGGAGCGGTCAACCTCCTCGACCCCGAGACGGTCGTCCTCGGCGGGGCCCTGGCCGGTCTGTCCCCCTGGCTGCTTCCTTCGCTGGAGGCGGAGTTGCGCGGTCGCACGGCCGGTCCTGCCTGCCCGGTGACGGTGTCCACGCTCGGTCCGGAAGGGCCGCTGCTCGGCGCTGCGCATGCCGTGGTGCGTGCGGTGCTGGACGATCCGGCGGTCGTGGCGGAACGGGCCTGACGGCGGGTTCCCCGCGGCGCTGAGACGCGGTGGCCGGTGCCGCTTGGTCCTGGTGCGACCAGATCCGTGCCCTGGCACCCCGTGCGGGTCTGCCGAAACTCACTCGTTCAGACGACCGAGTTGTCCACAGCCCCAACCCTGTCCACGGAAACGTCGCATGGTCTTCTGCCCAACTCCCCCTCGTCGTACCGTGATTCACACGAGGCGCGACCGCCGGACCAGCCCGGCGTGCCCCACCCCGTACCAAGAACGCACATGCAGGGCATCGAGGAACGACACGCGTCGGGGAACACACCTACTCCGGTGAGCCGGACGCATGCCGGTGGGCAACCCGGGAGGCCCAATCCCCTCGACGGCCGCGCGTGGCACTGAACTGCTCGCACGCAGTGGGGATACACACGTGAGAGCCGTTCGCGGGTGCGGCGTCACCGGCGGGCGGCCGTGTCCTCGGAATGCGATCCGGCACCGGCTCCGACGGTCGACCGCCGATCGGCTGTGCCCAACTTCCCACCCTCGGAAAGGCATCGGACGATGGAAAAGAAGCGGGCCCTTCACCACCTGACCCGACGCGGCCTCCTGAAGGGTGCGGCACTCGCCGCCGCCCCCTACGCACTGCTGTCAGGCCCCCAGGCGAGCGCACAGCCCTCCTTGGACTATCCCGACGGGGAGTGGTACCCGGCGAGCAGCGCCAACTACACCGTTTCCAGCCGTCCTTCCGCCTACACGATCGACCGTGTGATCATCCACGTCACCCAGGAGACCTACATCCGCGCGCTGAACATCTTCAGCAACCCGGAGAAACAGGTGTCCGCGCACTACGTCGTCCGCTCGGCGGACGGTCATGTCACCCAGTGCGTCCGTGAGGCCGACGTCGCCTGGCACGCGGGCAACTGGGACTACAACACCCGCAGCATCGGCATCGAGCATGAGGGCTGGGTGGACCAGCCCTCCTATTTCACGAACGCGCTCTACGAGCAGTCCGCGCTGCTGACGGCGACGATCTGCGCCAAGTACGGCATCCCGAGAGACAGGGAGCACATCATCGGCCACTACCAAGTGCCCGGCACCGATCACACCGACCCGGGGGTGAACTGGGACTGGGTCCGCTACATCAGACTGGTCAATTTCGCCTAGTCCCGTGTCATGGCGGTTGTCCGCGTCGACACCGCGCGTGACGATGACCCCAGCTGTTCCACCGTCCGGGGAGGACGAGTTGACCGATCAGTGGGTGGCCCTGGAGCCGGGAGCCGACCCGGCCGAGCGGGTCCGGACGCTGCGTCAGGCGCACGAGAAGTTCACCATGGCGGGCACGGTGCCGCAGCGGGTGCGGTCGGTGGTCGCGGAGTCGTGGCGGCGCAGCGCGCGGGCGGGTGTGCGGGTCGACGGGACGGCGAGCGTGGAGCTGACCGACGGCGACCTGGGCGTCTATCGCGCCGAGCATCCACTGGCCCGGGTGATGCCGTTGTTCAGAGAGCTCATGGGCACGTTCGCCGCCGACGGCGAGCATCTGCTGGCGGTGTGCGACGCGCACGGCAGACTCATGTGGGTCGAGGGGCATCCGGCGACACGGCGCCAGGCGGACCGGATGAATTTCGTGCCGGGTGCGCGCTGGTCGGAGACCGCCGTCGGGACCAACGCGCCCGGCACCGCCGTGGCCGTGGACCGGCCGGTCCAGGTCTTCTCGGCCGAGCACTTCATACGGCGCGTGCAGCCATGGACGTGCGCGGCCGCGCCGGTGCACGATCCGCGCACCGGGCGGGTCCTGGGTGCCGTCGACATCACCGGCGGGGACCGGCTGGCGCATCCGCACAGCCTGGGCTTCGTGCAGGCGGTGGCACGGGCGGCCGAATCGCACCTGGCCCTCCTCGCCCCGCCCCGCAAGGCCGAGGACGCGCCATTCCTGAGCGCGCTGGGCCGTGACGAGGCGCAGCTCCGCCTGGGCGACGGGCAGCGGATCGGGCTCAGCCGACGACACAGCGAGATCCTCGTGCTGCTGTCCCGTCACCCCGAGGGGATGACCGGCGACGAGCTGCTGTGCGCGCTGTACGCCGACGAGTCGGTGACGCCGGTGACGCTGCGCGCCGAACTGGCCCGACTGCGCCGACTGCTGAAACCCGGGCTCCTGGCCTCACGCCCGTACCGGCTGACGGCACCGGTGGAGTCCGATGTCGCCGTGGTGGAACGCAGGCTGGAGGCGGGTGCGCTCACTACGGCGTGCAGGGCCTACCGGGGTCCGCTGCTGCCGGGTTCACAGGCGCCCGCGGTCGTACGGCTCCGACGACGGCTCACCGCCGCCCTGCGGACGGCGCTTATCACGCACGGCGATCCGGATCTGCTCGCCGACTGGGCGCACGCTCCGTGGGGCGAGGCCGATCTGCTGGTGTGGCGAGCGCTGGCGGCGGTCCGGCCGACGGCTCCCGTCCGAGCGCGGCTCGCGGCGCTGGAGGCCGAACTGGCCGCTCCCGTGACCGCTGTCCGGCGGCCACCCGGAGCCCGCACACCCGCGCTGACCAGCAACGCAACATATTTGCAACGTCCGCCCGTCTAGTTTTCTCACCGAGAGCCGTCCAACGGCGGGCGGCACTTTACCGGGAGGCAGAGCAGCATGACCCGATATGCGACGCCGGGCTCCGAGGGCTCGATCGTCTCCTACCAGCCGCGTTACGACCACTTCATCGGCGGTGAGTACGTCCCGCCGGCGCGCGGCCAGTACTTCGACAACCCGTCGCCGGTCAACGGGCAGCCGTTCACCGAGATCGCGCGCGGCACTGCGGAGGACGTCGAGCGGGCGTTGGACGCGGCGCACGCGGCGGCGCCCGGCTGGGCCCGTACGTCGGTGACGGAGCGTTCGGACATCCTGCTGAAGATCGCCGACCGCATGGAGGCCAACCTCGAGGCGCTGGCGGTGGCCGAGACCTGGGAGAACGGCAAGCCGGTCCGCGAGACACTGGCCGCCGACATCCCGCTCGCCATCGACCACTTCCGGTACTTCGCGGGAGCGATCCGCGCGCAGGAGGGCTCGCTCGGCGAGATCGACGACGACACCGTGGCGTACCACTTCCACGAACCGCTCGGGGTGGTTGCCCAGATCATCCCGTGGAACTTCCCGATCCTGATGGCGACCTGGAAGCTCGCCCCGGCGCTCGCCGCGGGCAACGCGGTCGTCCTCAAGCCGGCCGAGCAGACCCCGGCGTCGATCCACTTCTGGATGAGCCTCGTCTCCGACCTGCTGCCGCCGGGTGTGCTGAACATCGTCAACGGCTTCGGGGTGGAGGCGGGCAAGCCGCTGGCTTCCAGCCTCCGGGTGGCGAAGGTGGCGTTCACCGGTGAGACCACGACCGGGCGGCTGATCATGCAGTACGCCTCGGAGAACATCAAGCCGGTCACCCTGGAGCTCGGCGGCAAGTCGCCCAACATCTTCTTCGACGACGTGTGGCTGCACGACGACGACTTCCGCGACAAGGCGCTCGAGGGCTTCACGATGTTCGCTCTCAACCAGGGCGAGGTCTGCACGTGCCCGTCCCGTGCGCTCGTCCAGCGTGGCCACTACGCCGAGTTCATCGAGGCCGCCGTCGCCCGCACCAAGCTCATCAAGCCCGGCCACCCCCTCGACACCGAGACGATGATCGGCGCCCAGGCGTCCAACGACCAGCTGGAGAAGATCCTCTCCTACCTGGACATCGGCCGCCAGGAAGGTGCCAAGGTGCTCACCGGCGGCGAACGCATCGAGTACGACGGGGAACTGAAGGGCGGTTACTACGTCCAGCCGACCATCTTCGAGGGCGACAACCGCATGCGGATCTTCCAGGAGGAGATCTTCGGCCCGGTCGTCTCGGTCACGTCGTTCGACGGCTTCGACGACGCCATGAAGCTCGCCAACGACACCCTCTACGGCCTCGGCGCCGGCGTCTGGACCCGCGACATCAACACCGCCTACCGCGCCGGCCGCACCATCCAGGCAGGCCGTGTCTGGACCAACTGCTACCACGCCTACCCGGCCCACGCCGCCTTCGGCGGCTACAAGCAGTCCGGCATCGGCCGCGAGACACACAAGATGATGCTGGAGCACTACCAGCAGACGAAGAATCTTCTGGTGTCGTACTCGCCGAAGAAGCTCGGCTTCTTCTAGGAGCACGAGCGAAGGCGCTTGACCTGGGCTTTTGCTCGTCAGGCGCCTTCCGCTCGCCCCTTTCAGGGCGAGACCCGATTTACACCTTGACTCCCAGTTAGTCCCACCGCTATCCCGTTCCTGACCAGTGTTTCCGGACCAGTCACGGACCAAAACCCCCGCTCACCCAGCAGGCGGCGCGCTTTGACTGACGCGATCCCACTCCTGCATGGACTGCTCGATGAGGCGGTTGGCCTGCTCCCGGACGCCGTCCAGGAACTTGGCGTAGTGGCGGAAGAGGACCTCGATGCTCTGGCCCGCGCGGCGAGCGCACTCTGCCGGGTCCACGCCGGAGTACAGCCAAAACGAGATGCCGGCATGCCGGAGGTCGTAGGGTCGCTTGGCCAGGCCGGAGGCGCGCTCCGTCCGGGTCAGGACGCACTCCCGCGCCCGCGCCCACTTTTTGCCGTACGCGGCAGGGTCCACGTAGTTGCCGACTTGGTTTCGGAACAGTCGGCCGTCCGGTGCCACGCCGAACCGTTCGATGTGGCACCGGAGGATGCGCACGAACTGCGGCGGGATGGGCACAGGCCGAGTAGCGGTAGCCGCACGGCGCTTGAGTGAGTGCACCTCGTGCACAGCGCCATCGTCCGTCCACTCCTTTCCCGCGGTGACGACGCCGCCCGACAGGTTGAGCATCCCCCACCCCATCTTGGGCAGGTGGCACTGATCGAGCCGAAGGTGAATCACCTCCGCTGGCCGCATAGCCGCGTAGTACATACAGCCGAAGAACGCCTCAAGGTGAGGGCCGCGCCCGCGCTGCTGGGCAACCGCCGCCAGCAGTCGGGCGACCTGGGCCGGATTGGGAACGGCAGCCGGATCCACCTCCTCGTTGACCGCCGGAGCGTTCCACTTGATCCCGTTAAGAGGATTATCAGCGAAGTAACCTTTTTCTACTGCGGTGTTGAGGACCTCGTTGAACGCGGCCCTCTTAGAGGTCCTAACAAAGGCGTTGGACGTGACGGTGGGTGATGAGGCAGGTAGCGAGGCCGAGGAAGGCTTCGTGGATGTCGTCGCGTCGTTCCCAGCGGATGCGGAGTCGGCGGAAGCCGTGGAGCCATGCGATGGTCCGTTCCACGACCCACCGGTGGATGCCGAGGCCGGAGCCGTGCGGAACGCCGCGGCGGGCGATCACGGGTTTGACGCCGGTTGCCCAGACCAGGCGGCGGTACTTGTCGTGGTCGTAGCCGCGGTCGGCCAGAAGCGTGTCGGGCCGCTGCCGTGGCCGGCCGACCAGACCGGTGACCGGCGGGATCTTCCGCAGCAGGGGCATCAGCTGAGTGACGTCGTTGCGGTTCCCGCCGGTCAACGACACCGCGAGCGGGATGCCCTGGCCGTCAACGATCAGATGGTGCTTGCTGCCCGACCGAGCTCGGTCGACCGGGCTGGGACCGCTTTTGGGCCCCGTCGCGCGGCCCTGACATGGGAGGAGTCGATCACCGCCCGCGACCAGTCCAGCTTCTTCGCGACCCGCAGCCTCTTCAGCAGCACCACGTGCAGCTGGTCCCAGACACCGGCCTCGTTCCACGCGGCCAGACGCCGCCAGCACGTCATCCCGGACCCGAAGCCCAACTCCTGGGGCAAGTACTCCCACTGGATCCCGGTGTGCAGAACGAACAGGATCCCGCACAGAGCCTGCCGGTCCGGCACCCGCGGACGGCCCTCCACCTGCTTCGGCGCCGGCTCGGGCAGCAACGGCTCGATCAACGACCACAGTTCATCCGACACGATCCACGGCCGCGACTGACGTTTCCCCACGGCCAGACCAACGACCACCCGAACCGAAAGTCACATGATCCACAACTTCTGTTAGGGCCTCTAAGTGCCGTCGTTCGGGCGGCCGTACCGAGCCCCAGAAAGCTGCTGCAGAGGCACGCGCGGCCGGGTACGAGCCCTTGGAGACGTACCCGGGGAAAGCCACCGACCAGTGGCGCTGCCGCTGCGGATGCGGCACCGACATCACGCTCACCCTGACCAGCATCCGCGGAGGCCATACCAGGTGCGGAACGTGCTCTCGCCACGCTACTCAACAAGCGCGCGTCTCGACGGAATGCGGCGCTCGGCAGGAGCGGCTGTTCTAGCATCCCGCAGTGGCGGTACCACTGACCAACTCAGAGAGGTGCACGTGGCGGGCGCCGCGTCACTGCAAGCGCGCGATATACTCCGGAGCCAGCGCCCGGATGGCTGCCTCTTGCATGTCGCCAGCAAGAGCCCGGACAACCATATCGACGCCCGGCGTGGCAGGTGCCCCAACAGTTCCTGAAGCAACTGGCGACCCTCGCTGGAGACCTCACCGACGCGCGTGCGTCCTTGGCCAGAAGAGCGAAGGACTC
Source organism: Streptomyces sp. NPDC026659 (assembly GCF_040638245.1). NCBI lineage: Bacteria > Bacillati > Actinomycetota > Actinomycetes > Kitasatosporales > Streptomycetaceae > Streptomyces > Streptomyces sp. NPDC026659. Next base: position 404,716 of record NZ_JBEZXY010000008.1, read on the forward strand.
CGCGACCTGGGCCGGCGGAATCGTCCGCATGATGCGCACGATTCCAAGCACTCTTGCCTCATCGACTGAATCGGCAGGCCACCTGACCAGCCTCTCAGCCCGCCTGACGCCCTGTCAGAACGAGCGTCAAGATACCTCTGAGAGCGTCATTTCAGCGTCAAGATATCGCCCGTAATGCACATAGCGCACATCACGCGCACCCACTGAAACCGCAGGTCAGCGGCCCTTTTCAGTGGGCTCAAGGATCGCGACGCACTCCACGTGGTGGGTCATCGGGAAAACGTCGACCGGAACCGCATCCGGGAAACTGCAGGTCAGGTAGGGTTTCCCGCCCCACCAGGAAGTCCGCTAGGGCCACGAGCGTCACGACCGGCGGAATCCGACGACACGGTCAGGCGTCATCCGAAATCAGATCGGAAGGTCGTCGGGCAGCACCCGGAACGCCTTATGCCGACCCAATGGGCGCACGGCCCGGAAATCACGATGGTCGAGCGTGAGTACAGCGTCGGTGTCGTACTCAGCAGCAAGCGCCACGTTCACCGCGTCCGCAAGGTCCAGGTCGCGATAGCGAGCGCGCACCGACTGGGCGACACCCAGATGGTCTTCCGTGATCTCGGGCAGAGCGATACGGCCTCGACGCATCCAATGCCGGATGTCGTCGACCGCGCTGACCGCCGCTTCACGGCCGAGCTCCCGCGTGGCGACGTGGTCGATCTCCGCGAGGAGCAGCGGGGGCATCACCAGGAGCCATGATCACTTCGTTCGACGCCTGGCGCTCGGGATGGACGGAGTCGAGCGCCGCAAGCAGCCCGGAGGTGTCCGCGATGACGACAATCACGCAGCGGTCCCGGTACCGGTCTCGCGGCGCACCGCATCGGCGACAGCGTCACGCACGTCATGCTGATCGAGAGTGCGTCCCGCTCCCCGGAAGGTGCGGGAGAAGAGAGGCTCGTCCCATACACGGTTGGCCATGGCCGCGAGATGGATGCCCTGGCGGATGATCTCCGCCTCGCTGATGCCGCGCCGCTTCGCGGCCTCCTTGATGATCGCAAGGTCTTCCGGATCGGCGTAGACGTTGGTGCGCTTCATCGACATGTACCAAAAATGGCGTATGTACCACAATGATGTATGCCGATTGCGCCCGGGCGCTCCACGAACGATGCGTCCCGACCGGGCAGCAGACGGTCGTGTCCCGCGCCGTGGCGCAGGGGATCAAGTACTTGGCGTTCCGTTTCGCGGCCGACGGTGGTCGCCGCGAAGGGAGCAACCCGCGAGGCCCTCTGCCAAGGCGGGGCGGCCCCCTGTCCCGACATCGCCCCCTCTCGCCCTGGCGCGCGCCGCTGATCGCCTCGGCGTCCACCGCCCAACCGCGCTGAACGAACTGCGTGGACGCGGCATACCTGCCCGAGACATCCACGCCTCCCGTCGAAGCAGGCGGTGCTCGATGACCAGGCACGCAGCCATATGGGGCGCAGGGCGCGGTGCGACAGCTCACTGAAGTCAGGAAATCCACTCAATCGCAACCCCTCCCCGGAGTGAAATCCTTCAACTCGGAAATCCACCGAAGGCACAAAAATACTCGGTTCGCAAATCCAGCGGAGGCATATGGTTCGCTCGCTCGCAACGGTTTCGGGAGGGAAATTCTAAGATTGACAGCGTTGTGGGGGTTGCTTACAGTCTCGTCGTTCAAGCTCTCGCCGATTGATACTCGAAGGTGGCCATGACCGCGCCTCCAGCGTTGCCGCAGTCCAGGCAGCGGTTAGCCCTTACCTTGCTCATGGCGTGTTCGCTGCTGATTTGGCTGGACAACACCGTTCTCAGTATCACCCTGGAGACTTCCTGCAGGAGGCTTTGACCGTATGCCTCGAATCGAAGGAGTGCCTTGTTGTCGGAAATGAATGATCCCGCTGTGCGTGAGATTGAATCGGAGCAGGATTATGTGTCCTTCTTGTACGCGTTGCTCACCGAGCGGCTTTCCGAGGCGCGAGTGCACCGGGCGAGTGCACTGAAGGCCACGACGGACAGCGCCGCTGAGACATACGAGAGGGAAATCTCCGTCGAGCGTCTGACCAAGGAAATCGGCCGGCTGGAGAGCGCTGAAAAGGGGCTGGTCTTCGGGCGCATCGACTGGACGGATGGCACGGCCCTGCGTATCGGGCGGATCGGACTGCATACGGAGGAGGATGACCTGCCTCTGCTCGTGGACTGGCGCGCGAACGCGGCGCGGCCCTTCTACGAGGCGACACCGGTCCACCCGATGGACCTGCGGCGGCGCCGGCACCTGTGCCTCGAGGAGCGCACGGTCGTCTCGGTGAGCGACGAACTGCTGGACGGGGCCGCTCCGACCGATGAGGACGTCGTGGGGGACGGCCCGTTGACCGAGGCTCTGTCGGCACGGCGTACGGGCAGGATGCACGCGGCCGTCGCGACGCTGCAGGCTGAGCAGGACGAGATCGTCCGCTCCGCCCACCGCGGGGTGACCGTGGTGCAGGGCGGGCCCGGCACCGGGAAGACGGTGGTCGCTCTGCACCGGGCGGCCTATGTCCTGTACGCGTTCCCGCGTGCCACGGAGGAGGGTGTCCTGGTGGTGGGCCCGAACGCCCGGTTCCTCGACTACATCTCCCAGGTCCTTCCCTCGCTCGGAGAGAACGACGTCGTTCTGGCGACCTGCCGGGAACTGGCCGGAGTGTCCACGGACACGGTGGGCCCGTTCGGCACGGCGCGTCTCAAGGGAACGTCCGACCTCGCCGACGCCCTGGCCGGCCTGCTGCGCGTCCACCAAGCCCCCGCCGGTGACTTCACCGTGCGGGTCGGACAGGAACTGGTTCACCTTTCCGGCGAGGAAGTCGCCACGGCACGCGATACCGCCTTGGCAGCCGCATCCGGGCACAACCCCGCGCGCCAGGTGTTCAAAGAGCTCATGGTCGACGCCGTCACCGACGCGATGCACCGAGACATGGGCGACCTTCTGGAGCAGATCGACGCCGATACCGAAAGGATGACGGGCCTGAACCTCGACCGGTTCACGGGAGTCGCCCAGCGCCGTGACGAAGGTGCGGCCGACCCGGGGCCGGTCCACGAGCTGGACCTGGACGCCATCCGAGCCGATCTGCTCGACGACGCCGGCGTCGACCGAGCGGTCGAGGTGTTGTGGCCGCGGCTGGTACCCGGTGACCTCGTGAACGCGCTCCTGACGGACGCCGGCGCTCTCGCCGAGCGCCTGCCCCGCCTGACCGCGCAGGAGCGGACCCTTCTGCTGCGCGGTCCGGACGACCCGTGGACCGATGCCGATGTGCCGTTGCTGGACGAGGCGGCGAACCTGGTCGACGGCCCTCCTGAGCGGACGTACGGGCACGTCGTCGTCGACGAAGCGCAGGAACTGACCGCCATGCAGTGGCGGATGATCGTCCGCCGCTGCCCGGCAAGGGCGATGACGCTGGTGGGTGACTTCGCCCAGGCAGGACCGGTCGCGACAGCACGCGACTGGAAGGAAGCACTGGGCCCCCACGTCGGACCGCGGTTCAAACTGCACAACCTGACCGTCAGCTACCGCACCACGCAGGAGATTCTGGAGAGCGTCCGGGACCTGCTCACGCGGATCGCTCCGGACCAGAAGCCCACACGGTCACTGCGAAGCGGTGAGAGCCCTCGCACCGTGACCACACCTCCGGACGGGTTGGTCACCGCCGTCGTTCAGGAACTCCGCGCCCATCGCGCCGCGCACCCGGGCGAGCTTCTGGGAGTGATCTGCGCGGACAACAGGGTGAGCGAGCTGACGGCCCAGGGCATCGCTCACCACGCACGCATCGTGCCGGCGTCCGAAGCACGCGGCCTGGAATTCGACGGGGTCGTCGTCATGAACCCCGAGGAAATCATCACAGCCCGCCCCGGTGGGGAAAGGGACTTGTACGTAGCCCTGACCCGGGCCACCAAGCGCCTCTGCACCATCACCGTCCAGCCCGCCTGACGACTCGGCGCCCGCGTCGTCACCGCGGGCGCACCCGGCATCACGCGGCCTGGTCCGAGCCGACGACGTTCAGATCCCCTTCGCGCAGAAGGGTGAAGTCGACGTCGAGCTTCGGGTCGTACAAGTCGGGTTCGATGCCGAGTCCGCGCGTGCTGTACTCGCCGCCCGGACGCCCCGCGGATGTGCCTGGCCGCCTCGTACAGGCCCACGCTGATGCCCTTGACGAAGGTGGTGAGCACGTAGCGGCCGAGCGGGTCGTCAAGTTTCGGGTCGTTGCCCGAGGGCGGACCGAAGCGTCGCCCTGCTGCAGCGACGGCACGACGCGGGCACCCGGCAACCACGGGCCCCTATCAGCCGAGCCACACAACGACGTCGAACCCCGCCCGCCCCATGTGATGGGCTTTCAGAACGAGCGTCACACAAGCGTCAAGAACCTGCGGGACGTGCAGCCACGGCTTGCGCCGTCGTCGTCGGCCCCCGATGAAGCCGCAGGTCAGGTTCGTATAGCCGACCAGCCCAGCGCTTCACCTGTTGGACTGGCGGAAACAGGTGAAGCGGATGACGACCACTACAAAACCGCAGGTCAGCGGCCCTTTTCAGCGGGCTCAAGGATGGCGACGCATTCCACGTGGTGGGTCATCGGAAACATGTCGCTTTCAGCTCGGTGGGGAAAGGAGCAACCCTCACGCCCGCGGGGCTCCTTGCCATGGGCAATGGGGGTGCCCCCCCAAGGACCCACACTCGACCTGCTCCTGGCCCAGTACACCGAGCAATCCCCGCAGGCGCGGAGACGACGGATCTGGGAGACGCAGACGCAGGCGTCCTTGTGAGCAACCCCCGCGGGCGCGGGGACGACCCCATCAGGGCCTGGGCCAGCAGCCCCATGCCCGAGCAACCCCCGCGAGCGCGGGGACGACCGCCTGAACGAGGGCCCGCCGGTCGTCGACGGAGAGCAACCCCCGCGAGCGCGGGGACGACAGGATGGCCGCCAGGATGCTGACCGTGGTCGTCGAGCAACCCCCGCGAGCGCGGGGACGACCCGACTAAGGGGCTCTCGGGAAATACAGTGGGAGAGCAACCCCCGCGAGCGCGGGGACGACGGGGTCTGAGACGCCGGGAGAACTGACAAGAGCGAGCAACCCCCGCGAGCGCGGGGACGACCATCGTCGGCTTGCCGGAAACACGGTTGGTGAAGAGCAACCCCCGCGAGCGCGGGGACGACGCCTCTGTCGTGCACTCGTCGTCCAGGTACGCGGAGCAACCCCCGCGAGCGCGGGGACGACACCGAGGGCGTGACCACCTCGGCCGGGGCGAGCGAGCAACCCCCGCGAGCGCGGGGACGACAGCCGCGAGTTGCTCCTCCGGTGAGTCGTTCAAGAGCAACCCCCGCGAGCGCGGGGACGACCAGCTCCCCGGGCTCCGGCAGTACGACTGCACGGAGCAACCCCCGCGAGCGCGGGGACGACGCGCGGGTGCCGCAGGGTCCTCGGGCCTGGCGCGAGCAACCCCCGCGAGCGCGGGGACGACATGGGCACCTCGGCGATGCCGGGCGCGTCGTCCGAGCAACCCCCGCGAGCGCGGGGACGACCCACTTCGTACGCGCGAGCTGCTCGCGGCGCGCGAGCAACCCCCGCGAGCGCGGGGACGACTGGGCCACGGCTTCGGCGTGCTCCATCGCCGCCGAGCAACCCCCGCGAGCGCGGGGACGACACTTACTGAACTGCGGTGATGCTAGCAAGGCCGCCTGTTTTCCTTCACCTGCGTTCGAAGCTTCGAGGCGACTCCTCCTGGAGTGTCAGACCCGGCGTCTACGGTGCTGGGCAGTTCCGAACGGGTTTGAGTGGGGGCCAGTGATGGATGAGCGATCTCTTGTGGACCTGATGCGGTCGATGGGGGTTTCGGACGAGACCGTAGCGCAGGTTTCTCGGTTGTGGGGGAAGTCAGCAGCGCTCAATGGGGGACGAACGCATCTACTGCTGGGGCACCTATTGGACACGGCTGCGGTCGCGGGCCTGATGTGGGATGGGTATCTGTCGCCGTCGTTGCGGCGGCGTCTGGACGAGATCAGCGGCGGCCGGGGTCGGGCGTGGTTCATGTGGATATGCGGAATTCATGACTGCGGTAAGGCGTGTCCCGCCTTCCAGGGGTTGGATGAGGCAGAGGCCGCTCCCGTGCGCGCCGCCGAATTGACCTGGGGCAGGCTCCCGTCCGGGAAGAACAGGAAATGGCGGCATGATGTGGCTGGTGGCGCACTGCTGCGGGCCCAGATGCGTCGGGAGTGGGCTGATGACGAGGCGGCCGGCTGGGTGTGGCCATTGGTCGCGGGCCATCACGGCGCTTTTCCTTCTGCGAGCGTGCTGCGAGCGCCGCATCCGGATGCACTGGGGCGCGGAGCCGGGTGGGCCGAGGCCCAGCGGGCCGTAGTTGATGTGTTCACGCATGCCGTCGGCTTTGATGCTTTTGCCGAAGTGGAACCCGCTGCAGCGCTACGGAAAGCGGAGCAGTTGGCGTTGTCGGGGTTGATCGTGATGGCGGACTGGATCGCCAGCGACAGTACGTCTTTCCCCGGTCTGGCCGATGCGCGGGAGATCTCGCCTGCTGGCGCGGCGCGCCGGGCTGAACTGGCATGGAGCAAACTTGGGTTCACACCCGGGTGGGGGCATCTGGTGATGCCGAACCGTGTGCTTGCGCCATTGGAGGACCGTCTGGGGGTCTCACCACGTGCGTCACAGCGGGAGCTGGTGGAGCGGGCTTGGTCGATGCCGGTTCCGGGGTTGTTGGTGGCTGAGGCCCCGATGGGTGAGGGCAAGACCAAGGCGGCGTTCGCCGCGGCAGAGATTCTGGCCGCTCGTTTCGGCTTGAATGGCGTGTTCGTGGCGATGCCGACGCAGGCAACGAGCGATCCGATGTATGGGCAAGTGCTGGAGTGGGTCCGCTCGTTCGATCCGGCTCTGGAATCACAGGTGGCACTCCTGCATGGCAAACGAGGCTTCAACCGTCAGTGGGTGCAGATTTGGCGGGAGGGCCGACCGGATATGGCCGAGCAGCCCGACGGCTCGGTGTGGGACGACTTCGGAGCCATCGACGAGGACGACGACTTCGGCTGGCAACCCGGCGCCAAGGTGCAGGAGGACGCCGAGCGGGCGGGACCGCCAGTGTGGTTCCTGGGCAACAAGCGCGGGCTGTTGACGCCGTTCGCTGTGGGCACCGTCGATCACCTGCTGTACGCAGCGACGCGTACACGGCATGTGATGCTGCGGTTTGCGGGCCTGACTGGCAAGGTCGTGATCGTGGACGAGGTCCATGCGGCCGACGTCTATATGCGGCAGTTCCTGCTGGAGGCGTTGCGGTGGCTGGGACAGGCGGGCGTGCCGGTGGTGCTGTTGTCGGCCACGCTTCCGTCGGCGCAGCGGCAGGCGTTCGTCGATGCCTACCTGTCAGGTGTGCTGGGAAAGGCTGATACCGAGGAGCGAGTTCCGGCACCGGCCGGCTATCCCTGTGTGACGTCGGCGTTCGCCATGGACGACCGCCCGGTCGTGGAGAGTTCGCGCATGCCGACTCCGGCCTGGCGCAAGCCGGTGAACACGCGGATCGAATGGCTTGCGGACTCGGACAGGGAGGGCGCGGTCGTCGCGTCGGCAGCTCATGAAGCTGTCCGTGACGGTGGTGTCGTCTTGGTGGTCGTTAATCAGGTGGACCGCGCCCAGGCCATCTACAAGGCGTTGCGCGATTCAGGGTTCGCCGGGCAGCTTCACTTGCTGCACGGACGTCTCAGTACCGGTCACCGTGCGGAGCGGACCGAGCGGTGTCTGCGGCTGCTGGGGCCGGGGATCGGCGGTGATCGGCCGGAGCGGATGGTGGTCGTGGCCACGCAGCTCGCCGAGCAGTCCTTCGACGTCGATGCCGATCTGCTGATCACGGATCTCGCCCCGGTGGACCTACTGCTGCAGCGGATCGGCAGACTGCACCGGCACGCTGGCACCCGTCGGCCCGCGTCGCATTCGGCGCCGCGAGTCCTGGTGACCGGGGTGAGCCTCGGGCCCGACGGAGGACGCCCCCGGTTTCTACCAGCGTCCGAAAAGATCTACAGTCGATGGTCGTTGCTGCGGGCGGCTGCTCTGGTGGCAGAGGCCGCGGGCCCGCTCGATCCCGAAGTCGGGAATGAGCATGAGGCAACAGGAACGTGGTCCATCCCGACGGCAGTGCCGGACCTGGTGGCACGCGCGTACGGGGAGGCTCCCATCTGCCCGCAGGGTTGGGATGAGGAAACCGCGTTCCGCAACTGGCAAGCAAAGGAAGAGGAACGCCGCGCGAGTGCCCGGGAGTTTGTACTGACCCGGCCTCGCGAGTGGGGGACGACGACCCTGGAGGGTCTGCACTACGCGGGCAGCCGCATGACATCCGAGGAGGATCTCAATGCCGTTGTCCGCGACGGCGATAGCGGGGTCGAGGCCGTGGTGGTACGCCGTGGACCGACGGGCTTCACGGCACTGGACGGCACCCGGATCGGGATGCACGGCGAGGTTCTGGTCGATGACGTGGTCGAGCGGCTACTGGCCGGATCTGTCCGGCTTCCGGCCGCGCTTTCCAATGACGGCCGATCCCTGAAGCCGTTGTCCGGTTGGGCGGCGCACCCCTGGCTGCGCTACGCGCGCGCACTGGTCCTGGAGGACGGACACGCACAGCTCGGCAAGTCCCGACTCTCCTACCACCAGGAGCTCGGACTAGAGGAGGAGCGGGGATGACCAGAACGCCGTCTCGGGCCATGACCCCACCCCCGCGACGGCGGGGACTACGCGAAGTAACAAACAGGAACACCCCAGCCTCAGCCGGGACCAGATGCACCCCAAAGCGCGAGCCTACGCACCCCACCTCCTCCGCACAGACCCTTCAAGGAATCTCCATGAATCATTCAGATCTGCTTGCAAGTACCAAACCTTGCATGCAGGCTTGATCAAGCCGACAAGTGGCACCCAACCAGACTTTATGGCGTATGAGTTGCGTGCTTCCGCTTGTGATCTCCGGGGGGAGATCGGACGGCACACCAGGGGGGATAGATCATGGAACAGCATGAGGACGACCTGGTCCGGCAACGCTTGCTTTCCGCCGTCGGGCTGGAGGGCGAGCGTCTTGGCGTGGGCCTGCTGGACGCCCTGACCGGCTCGCACACGATCCGACGACTCGATCTGCCAGTACCGACGATGCTCCCCGCCGTGCTGCGGCAACTACTGCTGCCCATCGTGTGGGATGCGCTGGGGCTGCCGAGGTCGCGCGCCCAGTGGGCCGAACGGATGGCACGAGGAACCTTTAGCGACGCGGAGAAGGAGAAGATCTCCGACTATCTTGAGACGCGCTACGCGGATCGGTTCCGGATCTTCTCGGAACGGCCGTTCGCCCAGGTCGCGGGATTGACCGCGCTCAACGGGCGGACAAAGACATCGGCACTGCTCGTGCCGTCGACGGCGTCGGGGAACAACGTGCCGCTGTTCAGCGCGCTGAGCGAGGCCGACCACCTTGATCTCTCCCCCGCCCACGCCCTGCTGTGGCTGCTGCATGCCCAATGCTGGGACACAGCGGCGATCAAGACGGGCGCCGTGGGCGACGAGCAGGCGAAGAGCGGAAAAACAACCGGCAACCCGACCGGTCCTCTGGGGCAGCTCGGGGTGATCGTCCCGACCGGCAGCACCCTGTACGAGACGCTGCTGCTGAACACTCCGTACTGGCCCGACGGCCTGCCCGACAGCGACCGGCCGCAGTGGGCCTGGGACGAGCGTCCGGCCGTGTCGGGGGCGAAGTCACCGGCGACGCCCTCGTGGTCGGTGCGTCCCGCCACGGGGCTGCTCGACCTGTGTACATTCCAGTCACGCCGGATCCGGCTCGTCCCGACCCGGACGGAGCAGGGCGTGAGGGTGCGGCAAGTCGTCGTCTGCGGCGGTGACCGGCTCACCGCCGCGTCGGAGCACGAACTGCACACCGCCTGGAATCACACCGCCAAACCCAAGGCGGGACAGCCAGCACGCCGGCCCCGCCGCCACACCTCAGGGCGTGCGGCGTGGCAGGGCCTCGGGGCCTTGCTGTCCCTGTCGGTCCCGGTGGAGGGCGACGGCCCGTACACCTCCGTCCTGTTGCGTCAGATCAGCGACCTGCAGGCCGACGAGTGCCTGCCGGCGGGTTTCCCCCTTGGGGTGGAGACGTGCGGCCTGGAGTACGGCAACCAGTCCGCCGTGGTGGAGAACGCCATCGCCGACAGCCTGCCGCTGCCCGTCGCATCGCTCCTCGCAGACGACGACTGGATGCGCCGGGCTGTTCTGGAGTGCGTGGACCAGGCGGACCGGGTGGCGAAGGCGCTGGACTCCCTGCTCAGCGATCTGCGGCGCGCCGCCGGTGGGGCGCCCCTGCCCCGGGACAAGGGCGAACGGCCCTCGGCTCGGCTTCTGCACACCGTCGACGACCGTATGCGGCGTCTTTTGGCCGGGCTGCGGACCATCGGTGACGACTACGACATGCTGGAACAGGCGCAGCAAGCCTGGGAGATCACGCTGCACCGTGCGGCCCGCCAGGAGGCGGACGCGCTGATGGCCGCTGTTCCGCCGCGGGCCGTCATCGGACGGACCGAGAAGATCAACGGCAAGGAGGTCGTGTTCCGCAGTGGCAAGGCGGCCGGTGCCTTCTACGCCAGGCTCAACGAGATCCTCCCCCGCGTCAGCGAGACGGCAGCAGTGAGGGGAGACAACGCATGACCCACACACCCCTCGGGCCGGACACCCACCGCCGGCCCTACTACTGGGAAGAACTCGCCGCAGAGTGGTCCGGCCCCCGCAGAACGCCGCAAGGCGCCGGGGTACCGGCTCCGGCCTGGCACCTGCGTGCGCTGCGCGAGGGCTTGGGAGCCGAACCGGGCACCGTGGCGGGGATGCGTTACCTGCACCGGGTGGAGCTCACCGACGCCGCGCGCGGCAGCGACCGTCTGCCCCGCTCTTACCAGGCCGAACATGCGGCGCTCACGCTCTTCGGTCTCCACCAGCAAGGTGCGCCCCAACTCGTCCACCAGCCCGGACTGGGACTGGGCACGGTCTGCCGGGTCCTGCGCGCACACCAGAATGCCCAGACGTCGGCGCCTCCGCCACCCCGGGGAGAACGGTCGGCGGATGGTCCGGTGGCACGCCGGCTCACAGCCGCCGCAACGGCCGTGGACCTCGACGAACTGGTGCACCATGTCCGCGCGCTGATTCCTCTGCTGCGCCAGGCCGGAATCGGCCTGGACTACACGCGACTTCACCGTGACCTGTGCGACTGGCTCACCCCGCGCCACGGGCGGGTCCTGCGCGCCTGGGGGCTGCAGTTCACCGACCCCGCAGACGACAACGGGCAGAGCACCGCCGGTACGGAAAAAGTCCAGCCCGGCTTCTGGGACGGCTTCGATCCGGCTGACGCAGACGCGGGAGCCGTCCTGGCTGCCCTGCGCTCCGGGCTGGGCGAGGAAGCCGGCACCGTTCCGGTCGTGTGGGGCTTCTACCGCACCACGATGGGCAGCGACCTGCGAGTCCGCGGCGCCCTCACCCGGGACCTGATCGCCGAACACGCCGCGCTCTCGCTGTTCGGCCTCCACCAGCAGGGCCGCCAGCAGTCCGTGCACACGCCCGGCGTCAGCCCCGGCACTGCCTGTCGGCTCCTCCTCGCACGGGACCACGGCATCAGTCAGGCGGCTGTGGAGGAGCGGCTCGGCGTTCTGCTCACCTCTGTGGACATGGGGGAACTCGCGCACCATCTGCGCAGTCTGATGCCCCTTCTGCGCAAGGCAGAGATCGGTCTCGACTACGACCTGCTGCGCCGGGCTCTGCGCAATTGGGACGACCCGCAACGGTCCGACGTCCAGCCCAAGCTGCGCAGCAGCTGGGACCGCGACTTCCACCGCAAAGATCCCTCCGCCTGACACCGGCGCGACACCACCACACCGCATATCCGCTTGCCCCACCCGGCACAGCCTCGCTCCGGCACCGGCGTCCCTGATGCCCGGTGCGCTGGCCCGTGGCCTGCTGCCCCACCTGCCCTTGGGGCGCTCATCCTTCGAAGGAGCCGCACCATGACCGAGCCCACCCTCTTCGTCGAGGTCCACATCCTGCAGAGCCTCCCGCCGTCGAACATCAACCGCGACGACTCCGGCACGCCCAAGCAGGCCGTGTACGGCGGAGCCCGGCGTGCCCGGGTGTCGTCGCAGGCGTGGAAGCGCGCCACCCGGATCGAGTTCGCCAAGGGGGAGGCGCCCGCCGACCGAGCCACCCGCACCAAGCGGATCGCCGCCCTGCTGTCGCAGCGCCTGGCCGCACCGGCCGCCGACGGGGGTGCCGGGCTTGAGACGGCACAGGCGGACCGGTTGGCCGGTGCCCTGCTGGAGCCCTTGGGCATCAAGAAGTCCTCCAAGAAGGAAGAACAGTCCGCCTACCTGCTGTTCTTCGGCAAGCGCCAGCTCGACTCCCTCATTGCCCTCCTCGGCGACCGGGTCGCGGAACTCGCTGCCCTCGCCGACAAGGAGCTCGAGGCCGAGATCAAGCAGCTCGACGTCGTCTCCGCCCTGTCCACCGGACACCCGGCCGAAGTCGCCCTGTTCGGCCGCATGGTCGCCGACCTGAAGGAACTCAACGTCGACGCCGCCGTCCAGGTCGCCCACGCCCTGTCTACTCACGCCGTCAGGACCGAGTTCGACTACTACACGGCCGTCGACGACGAGAACACCGACGACACAGGCGCCGGGATGATCGGCACCGTGGAGTTCAACTCCTCCACCCTCTACCGCTACGCCGTCCTGGGCGTGCACCAGCTGCGCGACAACCTCACCTCCGCCGACGCCACCCGTGGGGCCGCCGTCCGGTTCGTCGACGCCTTCACCCGGTCCATGCCCACCGGCCACCAGAACACCTTCGCCCACCGCACCCTGCCGCAGCTGGTCCTGATCACCGTTCGCACCGACCAGCCGGTCAACCTCGTCTCCGCCTTCGAAGAGCCCGTCGCCGGCCAGCAGGGCCTGGCCGGCGACTCCGCCGTGGCCCTGGCCGAAGAGCTGCGGTCCGTCGCCGCCACCTGGGGCAACGCCCCCGTGCACAAGCTCGCCACCTACGCCCTGAATCCTGACAAGCTCGCGGCGAGCTTCGGCCCCTCCCTGCCCTTCCCGGCCCTGCTCGACGCGCTCGGCGAACTGGTCGACACCTGGCTCGACCAGGGCACCGTCCCCGCCCAGCGCACCAACACCGCGGAAGCCGCCAAGCGATGAACGACCGAGCCGTCCTCCTGCTGCGGCTGGCCGCCCCCCTGCAGTCCTGGGGCGGTCCCTCCCGCTACAACCGACGCGACACCCGCGCCCAGCCCACCAAGTCCGGCATCCTCGGTCTGCTCGCCGCGGCCCAGGGACGCCCGCGCGAAGCTGGGCTGACCGATCTGCTCGGCCTGCGCCTCGGCGTCCGCGTCGACCAGCCCGGCACGCTGCTGCGCGACTACCACACCGCCAGTGACCACCGCGGCCTGCTCCTGCCCTCCGCCGAGGTCGATGCCAAGGGCGTGCAGAAGCGGAACAGCGCGAAGAAGTACACGGGGGTCACCCAGCGCTCCTACCTGCAGGACGCGGTCTTCACCGCCGCCCTGCAAGGACCCGCCGCCCTACTCGAAGATCTCGAGGCGGCCGTGAGGAACCCCGTCTTCCCGCTGTCCCTGGGCCGCCGCTCCTGTCCCCCAACCGGCCCGGTCAGCCTCGGCCTGGTCCCGTCCACCGACCTGCCCTCCGCACTGCAAGAAGTGCCCTGGCAGGCATCCGCGCACCACCGCGCCCACATCCGCACACCGACCGTGACGCTCGAAGCCACTGTCGAAGACCCCACCGGCGACATCAGCATCTCCGACATCCCCGACACCTACGACCTCAAAGCCGGCACCGTCTTCAGCAACCGCACCGTCCGCCACCTGTGGATCACACTCCCCACCGGTCACAAGTCGAACGGCACCGCGGACGCCGCCGACCCCGGCCACGACCCCTTCGCACTCCTGGGCTGGTGACCCCATGCCGTACCTGTCGAAAATCGCGCTCAACCCACGCCGCCGCCACGCCGTCGCGCTGCTCGCCAACCCCCACCGCCTGCACGCTGCCGTCCTGAGCGGACTGGCCGTACAGCCCGTCACCGAACGCGTCCTGTGGCGGCTGGACACCAACTCCGCCCACCGCGCCGAAGTCCTCGTCCTCACCGACAGCCGACCCTCCTGGCACCACCTCGTGGAGGAGGCCGGCTGGCCCGACGCCGACGGCGGCCAGCCGCTCATCGCCGACTACACCCCTCTGCTCCAGCGCCTCGCTCTGGGCAAGGAGTTCACCTTCCGGCTCACCGCCAACCCGGTCCAGCACGTACAGAACCCGGAGAAGCCCAGCACCGAGCAGACCGAACGTCTGAAGGAGGCGAGCGACCGCCCCGGCAAACGCCGCGGCATCCGCGTCGCCCACCGCACCGCCGCCCATCAACTCGCCTGGCTCCTCGCGCGAACGGAACGCCACGGCTTCACCATCCCCGCCACCACCACCGCACCAGGTATCGACCTCGGCGCCATCCACGAAGGCAGCTCTGACTCGGCACCCCCGGCTGAGGCACCGGCCGTCTCCATCACGGCCCGCGAGACCCTCCGCTTCCACAAAAACGCCCGCGGCGCGCAGGTCACCCTGTCCACCGCCACCTTCCAGGGACGCCTCCGCGTCACCGACACCGACGCCCTCCGCGACACCCTGCTCAACGGCATCGGCCCGGCCAAGGGATACGGCCAAGGACTCCTCACCCTCGCCCCCCTCCCGGACGAGACACACCATGGCTGAACCCTGGTGGCGCACCGGCCCACAAGACGTCCACCGCATCGAAGACCGCGTCTCCAGCCTCTACGTCGAACGCTGCCACATCGACCGGGACGACAACGCCATCGTCCTGATCAACAAAGCGCGCATCGTCCACGTCCCCGCCGCCTACCTCGCCGTCCTCCTCATCGGCCCCGGCAGCCGCATCACCCACGCAGCCGTCGCCCTGCTCGCCGACTCGGCCACATCCGTGTGCTGGGTCGGCGAGCACGGCGTGCGCCTCTACGCCTCCGGCCTCAGCACCGCCAGGGGCTCTCAACTCCAGCTCCGCCAGGCATGGCTCGTCACCCGGCCCAAAGAACGGGTCACCGTGGCCCGCCGCATGTACGAGCTGCGATTTCCCGGCGAGAGCACCACCGGCCTGACCCTTCAGCAGCTACGGGGCAGAGAAGGCAGCCGCGTGCGCAAGCTCTACGCAGAGCATTCCGCACGCACTGGCGTGCCCTGGACCAAGCGCGACTACAAACCCGGCGACGCATTCGCCGCCGGCGACGACGTCAACCGCGTACTCTCCGCCGCCAACTCAGCCTTGTACGGCATCTGCCACGCCGTCATCACCGGTATCGGCGCCAGCCCGGCCCTCGGCTTCGTCCACACCGGCTCGGCCCTCTCGTTCGTCCTGGACATCGCCGACCTCTACAAAGCCGAGCACACCATCCCGCTCGCCTTCGATCTCACCGCCAACGGGCTCACCTCCGAACGAGACGCCCGCACAGCCCTGCGCGACACCGTTGTCCAGCACAAACTCCTCCCACGCATCGTCAACGACATCAAGAACCTCCTCATCCCCGACAACCCCGACCTACTCGATGAAGAAATCCACGGCCTCTGGAACGAGGACAACACCACCGCCAGCGGCGGCCGCAACTGGTCCGACCCCTTCGCAACAGACGCCCACGTCGACGTCGTCCCGCCCACGGACAACCCCAGCAACGTCCGCGGGGCCGGCGGATGAGCGCCGGGACCACCGTCATCATCCTCATCGCCGCACCCCCGGGCCTGCGGGGCCATCTCACCCGCTGGTTCGTCGAAGCCGCCCCCGGCGTCTACGTCGGAACCCCCAACCCGCGCATCCGCGACCGTCTCTGGACGCTCCTCGCCCAACGCATCGACAGCGGGCAGGCCATCATGATCGAACCAGCTCCCACCGAGCAGGGCTGGTCAGTAAGAACAGCTGGCCACGACCGCTGGACACCCGTCGACTTCGACGGCCTCGCCCTCATGGCCCGCCCGCGCAGCAACGACAAGCACGCCGAATCCAAGTAAATGAAAACGCACCACCAGCTCGACAAACCACCAGGTCAAGAAGTGTCGTCCCCGCGCTCGCGGGGGTTGCTCTCCAGACGCCCATGGGCAGGGGGCCGAGCTTCTGTCGTCCCCGCGCTCGCGGGGGTTGCTCGAGATTCGCGCGGCCGTCACCTCGCTCCCGAAGGTCGTCCCCGCGCTCGCGGGGGTTGCTCTAGAGAGTGAGAGGGTGCACGCGTAGGCCACTGGTCGTCCCCGCGCTCGCGGGGGTTGCTCGCGCGGCCCCAAGTGCCTGGTGTGCGAGGACACGTCGTCCCCGCGCTCGCGGGGGTTGCTCGAAAGTCACGGAAACGATCACCGGGCGTGCCGGGTCGTCCCCGCGCTCGCGGGGGTTGCTCCTCCCCGGCCGCTACCAAGCGCCGCCTGTGCAGGTCGTCCCCGCGCTCGCGGGGGTTGCTCACCGTACGGCCAGGCGCCGCCCTCGCCGGTGCCGTCGTCCCCGCGCTCGCGGGGGTTGCTCCGGCGCCCCGGTCGTCGGCCCGTTCTCGGGCTAGTCGTCCCCGCGCTCGCGGGGGTTGCTCCCGGTCAAAGGAAATGGCAACCGAATGCGCGATGTCGTCCCCGCGCTCGCGGGGGTTGCTCCTCGTGTCGTACGGGCTCATGGCGGACCGGGCGGTCGTCCCCGCGCTCGCGGGGGTTGCTCGGTGTAACAGGATCAGGCATCCCGACGTTCCCAGTCGTCCCCGCGCTCGCGGGGGTTGCTCGCGGGAGGGGGCCCTACGCGTGCGCGCGCGAGGGTCGTCCCCGCGCTCGCGGGGGTTGCTCCGGCCACCGCATCACCCTGAACGACGGCACCATGTCGTCCCCGCGCTCGCGGGGGTTGCTCGCTCGTCGGCATCGTCAACCCCGACGAGATCACGTCGTCCCCGCGCTCGCGGGGGTTGCTCGTACCGCTGCACGTCCTTCCAGCCCGTCTCCTGGTCGTCCCCGCGCTCGCGGGGGTTGCTCTCGGGCAGGTCCAGGCAGCGGCCCGACTGCGGGGTCGTCCCCGCGCTCGCGGGGGTTGCTCGACCCTGCTCCGGCAGATCCTCACCATGGGCCCGTCGTCCCCGCGCTCGCGGGGGTTGCTCCGCCTCGCGGACGGCGGTGGAGCCGGTGTAGGTGTCGTCCCCGCGCTCGGGGGGGGTTGTTCGGCGTCGGTGCTGCCGCTCCGCCTCGCCGTACAGTCGTCCCCGCGCTCGCGGGGGTTGCTCGCCCACCGGCCAGGGCGACCTCTACGCCAGCGAGTCGTCCCCGCGCTCGCGGGGGTTGCTCGGTCGACGGGTTCGCGGTGCCGCTGCCCGCCTGGTCGTCCCCGCGCTCGCGGGGGTTGCTCGGCCCGGTTGCCGTCGACGGTTGCCTCGTCGTCGGTCGTCCCCGCGCTCGCGGGGGTTGCTCTGCGGATACGCCGTCGTAAGCTGATTCCGCGAGGTCGTCCCCGCGCGCGCGGGGGTTGCTCCTACACCGCCCCCCACGCCACCCTGAACAGGGTGTCGTCCCCGCGCTCGCGGGGGTTGCTCATACCGGGTCCATGTTCACGGCATGACGCAGCTCGTCGTCCCCGCGCGCGCGGGGGTTGCGGCCACCGGTGCCGTCGTTACGGTCACCCGTGTTCGTCGTCCCCGCGCGCGCGGGGGTTGCTCGTGGCGGGATGCGTTCACCTGGTGGTGAGCGGTGTCGTCCCCGCGCTCGCGGGGGTTGCTCCGAAGCTGGCCGGCGGATCGGTCGGGGCGCTGGGTCGTCCCCGCGCTCGCGGGGGTTGCTCCGGAAGGTGGATCTGATGCCTGACGAGCAGCCGGTCGTCCCCGCGCTCGCGGGGGTTGCTCTCACACGGTGCGCGTCATGCACCGTGAGTGTGTGTCGTCCCCGCGCTCGCGGGGGTTGCTCCGGCGTGTGCTTCGGCTGCAACGGACTGGGTCTGTCGTCCCCGCGCTCGCGGGGGTTGCTCCGCCGCGTTGTTGAGCGTCACGCCGCTCTGGATGTCGTCCCCGCGCTCGCGGGGGTTTGCTCGACGTGTCTGTGGAGTCCGCCGTCAGGCTTGAGATCGTCCCCGCGCTCGCGGGGGTTGCTCGCCGGTGAAGCGCGGCATCGCCGACGCAGTCCAGTCGTCCCCGCGCTCGCGGGGGTTGCTCCAGCCCCTACGGGTACGCGCCGCTCGAGAGCATGTCGTCCCCGCGCTCGCGGGGGTTGCTCACCCTGGTGGATGAGTTCGGCGACATCGGCGCGGTCGTCCCCGCGCTCGCGGCGGTTGCTCCCGCATAGACAGCGAGGTCCGGACAGCAGCTCCGTCGTCTCCGCGCTCGCGGGGGTTGCTCCAGGCTGACCCTGTGGGTGACCCGCACCAACACGTCGTCCCCGAGGGCGCGGGGGGGGGTGCTCCTCCTCGGCGCCTCGGCTCTGGACGACACGTAGGTCGTCCCCGCGCCGGCGGGGGTCGCTCCTCTCCCTCAGGTTGCTTGACCAACTCGGTCGAGACCAAGATCCGGACCATACGCGGGCCAACCTTCCACCAATCGCTGCCCCAGCCTTCGTTTTCCCAGGTCACCGGGCCATGCAGGCTGTACCACCAGCAGACCAAGAACATTCTTTGTTCTTACAGCCCTAAGAAACTTGGGTTCTTCTAGAGCCTCAAGTTGGGCGCCTGGAACAAGCTTTGCCCATCTAGGAACCCACAGCCCGCAGCCACTGTCCGCGGTCATGAAGTAACCCTCCGGACTCGTTCGCCGCGAATGTGCGCGCGTCCCGGACCAGCCACGGACCAGCTGGGTCGCTACATTGCGTTGCCCGCGACGGGGGAAAGCGAAGAAGCGCGGACGCCGTCGGGTGACAGACGTGAGCTCGAGGTCGTCGAGCAGCTGCTCATGCTTCAACCCTAGGGGCGGATGCGTCTGATGCGACGAGACCCCGGCAGGTGCGTCGGGGCCTCGTCACGCTCCGAGGATCGGTTCCCTACAAGGCGTTCGCCCTCTTGACGCTCGTGTTGCCGATCGGCACGTCGATCCGGTCCCGAGCGACGACGACCCCGTCCTTGACTACGTAGCACTCGACGACGTGCTCGCCTTTGAAGTCCGAGTGCTCGATGCGGACTCCCCGCTTGCTCGAGTCGACGATCTGGCCGCGGATCGCGTCCCGCCGCTCGGCTTCCGGACCACGATTGAGCACCTTCCACTTCAGCGTGCAGGGCTCCCCGACCGAGCAACTGGTGACCACGAACCTCAAGCCCTTGTCGGCCTTGAGCAGGATCCCGCCGCGACGCATCGCGCGAAGCCAGGTCGGACGCCATCCGGCCTGCGTGACCTCGCAGTCGATGGACACAGCCTCAGATACGTCGACCGGGAACTCATCCTCGACGAACTCCTCGGTGTCCCTGAACGACCGGGACGACTCGCTCGCGCTCTTCGCCAGCGGCACCGACGTGCCGAAGACCTCGCGCCACTTCTTATTGGCTGATGTCTTGCCTTCGTCCGCGATCGCCTCGAGGCATCGGTTGTACGCCTTCTTCGCCTTCGACTGGAACTGCGCCTTGACGTGGACCCGCTGTCGGCTGCCCAGCGCCAGGTAGTACTCCCGTTCTGCCTGGTCCTTGAGGAATTCGAAGAAGTCACGGGCCATCAGGTCGAACGAGCCTGTGCCCGCTGCGTCGTAGTCGTCGGTCTGGTCGAAGAAGTTGTAGACGAGGGTGTCGATGAGCAGGCCGCCCATGTTTACGCCGTTCGCGTTCTTCCATGCCCGTGCCATCCGGGCGAGGTGGCGCATGTTCGTCGAGGTGCGGTCGTTGCACTCCTTGGTCGCGGCGATCTCCTCGCGCGGCTTGGTGACCTTCCAGCCCTCAGCCTTCGTATCCGGGTAGGCGAAGCTGCCGTCGACGTTCCCGAACGCCGGCTGGACCTCGAACTTGAAGGCGTTGGACGTGAACCGCACTCGCACGACACACTGGTCGACGCGGATCTCCGTGTTCTTAGAGGGCAGTTCGTGAGTTGATGTCCGTTTCGGGGTGAGGCTAGGACAGGGCTTGCTGGTCGCGGGTCAGGTTCGCGCACGCGGTGGTTATGGCTCCGTACTGCTACGCCTTGTCGCCAGATACTGCGCTGCACGGGCTGCGAGCTCTGGGTTGTCCTTCAGGGACTGGACCAGGCTGTGCGCCATTCGCTGAGTCCGCGCACCGATGCCGAACTTGATGACGGGCCTGTCCCCTTGCCAGTCGATCTGCGGTTCGGGCGGTGTCTTGAAGCCCATCTGAGCCGCGTCCCAACCCCAGCGGGCGGCGCTACGCATCAGCTCTTCAGCGGCTTCCCTGCGCATCTGCACGACTGCTTCGTCGGTGGGTACCGCCGTCTCTGATTCGGAATCTGGGGCGGCGATCCCGGTGATGGCTGCGGCAAGCTGTTCATCTGGTGCGGTAACGGTCGCGGCGGCGCGCTCCGACCCTGCCATGGTGAGCTCAAGCTCCTGGCCGGCGATGTTCGCCCGCACATTGCGACTGTTGAGCCAGCGAGCGAGTGCTTTCCCCTTGTCTGGGTCCCGCTTGAACGCACGCGTCACGACGATGAGTCCTATAAGCACCGTGACGGGCCATTTCAGGGATGAGATGAACTCAAGGATGCTCACGCCTGCAGTGTGGTGGGGTTTGCGGTCTCGCTGAGGACGTCGTTACCGATTCGTTCACAGCGCCTGCGGCCCCGGGGCCGCAAGTGTGTGCCCCGCATCCTCGCCGTCTTCGACCAGGCCACCACTCGACCACGACCATCGAAGGTACCCGCGCCAAGCCGATACGCCTCGCCGGTCTCGACATCCTCACCGAGACCGACACAGGCAACTTCGCCAGGCAGCAGTAGGCGACCAAGGCGCCCGCGACCAGCAGCCCTGCCCCAACCTCACTCCGAAACAGACATCAACTCACGAACCGCCCTCTTACAGCGGCTAACAGAATGAGCCGGGCTGATCTACAGAGATCCCGGCTCGCCGTCAGCGACGAACCGCTTCAGGGATCGCTCCAGCAGTTCCAG
>NZ_JBEZXY010000009.1:0-361020 GCF_040638245.1 Streptomyces sp. NPDC026659
AAACGCCCGGTTACATTCCGAACCCGGAAGCTAAGCCTCACAGCGCCGATGGTACTGCAGGGGGGACCCTGTGGGAGAGTAGGACGCCGCCGAACTCCTTTTACAGCTCCGGCTCTTGGGCATAACTGCCCGAGGGCCGGAGCTTTTTTGCGTTGGGGTAAGGTCATGAGGAATTGTTGGCACGTTTCGTAACAGGAGGCCCCCGGGTGGAGGTCCAGGAGACCCGCGTCCAGACAGACCGGGTCCTCACCATCCCCAACATCCTCAGCATGGCAAGGCTCGCCGGCGTACCGCTGTTCCTGTGGTTGATCCTCAGGCCGGAGTTCGGCGGTCCGAAGAGCGACGGCTGGGCACTTCTGGTCCTGGCGCTCAGCGGGGTCAGCGACTATCTGGACGGCAAGCTCGCCCGGCGCTGGAATCAGATCAGCAGCCTCGGCCGGGTGCTCGATCCCGCCGCCGACCGGCTCTATGTGCTTTCCACGCTGCTCGGTCTCACCTGGCGGGAGATCCTCCCGCTCTGGCTGACCGCGCTGCTGCTGGCGCGTGAGCTGATGCTGCTCGTGATGGTGGGCATCCTTCGTCGGCACGGCTATCCGCCGCCGCAGGTGAACTTCCTCGGGAAGGCCGCCACGTTCAACCTCATGTACGCGTTCCCGCTGCTTCTGCTCAGTGACGGAACCGGTTGGATCGCGTCACTCGCCGCCATTTTCGGATGGGCGTTCGCAGGGTGGGGTACAACCCTGTACTGGTGGGCAGGAGTGCTCTACGTGGTTCAGGTCCGCCGTCTGGTGCGCGCGGATGCCATGGCCGATTGAGCCCGGGCGGCGCTGCCCGGAGGCGATGCTTCCGTAACGCTTCGATGGCCCGCCAGGGAAAAGTGCGGGACAATCTGGACGGGTGAAGTCGGCTGGACCGTCATCTCTTGAGGAGGACGCTTCCGACATGAAGGCCGTCGTGATGGCCGGTGGCGAAGGCACACGCCTGCGCCCGATGACCTCTAGCATGCCCAAGCCGCTCCTGCCGGTGGTGAACCGCCCGATCATGGAGCACGTGCTGAGGCTGCTCAAAAGGCATGGACTCAACGAGACCGTCGTGACCGTCCAGTTCCTGGCGTCGCTCGTCAAGAACTATTTCGGTGATGGCGAAGAACTCGGCATGGAGCTGACCTATGCCAACGAGGAGAAGCCACTCGGTACCGCCGGAAGCGTCAAGAACGCCGAGGAAGCGCTGAAGGACGATGCCTTCCTCGTGATCTCCGGTGATGCCCTCACGGACTTCGACCTCACCGATCTGATCAACTTCCACAAGGAGAAGGGCGCCCTGGTCACGGTCTGCCTGACCCGGGTGCCCAATCCGTTGGAGTTCGGCATCACCATCGTCGACGAGGAAGGCAAGGTCGAGCGTTTCCTCGAGAAGCCGACCTGGGGCCAGGTTTTCTCCGACACGGTGAACACGGGCATCTATGTGATGGAGCCCGAGGTATTCGACTACGTCGAACCGGATGTGTCCGTCGACTGGTCCGGCGATGTCTTCCCGCAGCTGATGAAGGAAGGCAAGCCCATCTACGGCTACATCGCCGAGGGCTACTGGGAGGACGTCGGTACTCACGAGAGCTATGTGAAGGCCCAGGCCGACGTCCTCGAGGGCAAGGTCGACGTCGACATCGACGGATTCGAGATCTCGCCCGGTGTGTGGGTGGCCGAGGGCGCGGAGGTGCACCCGGACGCGGTGCTGCGCGGGCCGCTGTACATCGGTGACTACGCCAAGGTCGAGGCGGGCGCGGAGCTCCGCGAGGACACCGTCGTCGGCTCCAACGTGGTCGTCAAGAGCGGTGCCTTCCTGCACAAGGCTGTCGTGGCCGACAACGTGTACATCGGGCACAACAGCAATCTGCGCGGCTGTGTGGTCGGCAAGAACACCGACATCATGCGGGCCGCCCGGATCGAGGACGGCGCGGTCATCGGTGACGAGTGCCTGATCGGCGAGGAGTCGATCATCCAGGGCAACGTCCGGGTGTACCCGTTCAAGACGATCGAGGCCGGTGCCTTCGTCAACACCTCGGTCATCTGGGAGTCCCGGGGCCAGGCGCATCTCTTCGGCGCCCGTGGCGTGACCGGCATCCTGAACGTCGAGATCACCCCGGAGCTGGCGGTCCGGCTGGCCGGCGCCTACGCGACGACCCTGAAGAAGGGCGCCACGGTCACCACGGCCCGCGACCACTCCCGGGGTGCCCGTGCGCTCAAGCGGGCGGTCATCTCGGCGCTCCAGGCCAGCGCCATCGACGTACGGGACCTGGAGAACGTGCCGTTGCCCGTGGCGCGGCAGCAGACCGCGCGGGGCAGCGCGGGCGGGATCATGATCCGTACCTCGCCCGGTGTGCCGGATTCCGTGGACATCATGTTCTTCGACGGGCAGGGCGCGGATCTCTCCCAGGGCAGCCAGCGGAAGCTGGACCGGGTGTTCGCGCGCCAGGAGTACCGGCGGGCCTTCCCGGGCGAGATCGGTGACCTGTACTTCCCGTCGAGCGTCTTCGACTCGTACACCGGCTCGCTGCTGCGGAACGTCGACACGACGGGGATCGCGGAGGCCGGGCTCAAGGTTGTCGTGGACGCCTCCAACGGCAGCGCGGGGCTCGTACTGCCCAGTCTGCTCGGCAAGCTCGGGGTGGATTCGCTGACCATCAACCCCGGTCTGGACGAGTCGAGACCGACCGAGACCGAGGAGATGCGCCGCCGGGGCCTGGAGCGGCTCGGCGAGATAGTGGCGTCCTCGGGGGCCGCGTTCGGTGTGCGGTTCGACCCGGTCGGCGAGCGGCTGTCGCTCGTGGACGAGAAGGGCCGGATCATCGAGGACGACCGGGCGCTCCTGGTCATGCTCGACCTGGTCGCGGCGGAGCGGCGCAGCGGCCGGGTGGCGCTGCCGGTGACCACGACCCGCATCGCGGAGCAGGTGGCTGCGTACCACGGCACGCAGGTCGAGTGGACGACCACGTCCCCGGACGACCTCACGCGCGTCGGCGGCGAAGAGGGCACCATCTTCGGCGGCGACGGCAAGGGCGGCTTCATCGTCCCCGAGTTCAGCAGCGTCTACGACGGCACGGCCGCGTTCGTGCGGCTGATCGGTCTGGTCGCGCGGACGCAGCTCACGCTGAGCCAGATCGACGCGCGGATTCCGCGGGCGCATGTCCTCAAGCGGGACCTGGCGACCCCGTGGGCGGTCAAGGGCCTGGTCATGCGGCGGGTCGTGGAGGCGGCCGGTGACCGGTTCGTGGACACGACGGACGGGGTGCGCGTGGTCGAGAGCGACGGGCGCTGGGTGATGGTGCTGCCCGACCCCGCCGAGGCCGTCACGCACCTGTGGGCGGAAGGCCCGGACGACGCGTCCGCGCAGGCCCTGCTCGACGAGTGGTCGGCCGTCGTGGACAGCGCGGGCCGGTAAGCCGGTCATACGGAGCATCGCGGGCCGTCGTCACACCGGCGACGGCCCGCGGTTGTGTCCGCTTCGGCCCCCTGCGCGGGGTCCGGTCGCCGGGGTGGGGCCGTTCGAAAGCACCGTTCGCGGCATGGGACTATGTGCGACATGCCGCAGCAACCCCCCGTTCGGAGCAGCCCCACGCGGCCGAGGCGTCCGGACGCCTCCATGTCGTTGATCACCAACGTCATGGACCACAGCCTCGACGACGGGTACGCCGAGGCCGCCGCCCGCAAGGAGTCCACGGGCGAACGCGGGCTGCCGAAGACCCTGCGGGCCAAGCTGGGTCTTGCCGGGGGACTGGTGCTCGCGGCACTCGTGGTGACCGTGGGGGCCGCTCAGGCGCGTGTGGCGGCGCCGGTGGTGGCCAAGGAGCGCCAGGAGCTGATCGACCGCATCGACCGGGAGAACGCCGCCGCCGACCGTCTGGAGGCCGGCGTGGACAAGCTGCGGGACGACGTGAGCGCGCGCCAGCGGGCGGCGCTCAAGGAGACCGGGGGCAGCCAGGCCGACCTGATGGGCGTCCTGTCGGGTGCCACGGCGGTGCACGGGCCCGGGGTGCGGCTCGTGGTGAACGACGCCAAGGAGGCGAGTACCGGCGGGGATGCCACCAGCCCGCGTGAGGCCTCCGGGTTCTCCGACACGGGGCGGGTGCGCGACCGGGACATGCAGCGCGTGGTCAACGGGCTGTGGGAGTCCGGTGCCGAGGCCGTCTCCATCAACGGGCAACGGCTGACCGCCCTGTCCGCGATCAGGAACGCGGGTGACGCGATACTGGTCGACAACAGGCCGCTGGTGCCGCCGTACACGGTGCTGGCGGTGGGGGACGGGCAGCGGCTGGCCACCAGGTTCCAGAACACCGCCGACGGGCTGTATCTCCACGCCCTGAAGGACAACTTCGGCATCCGGGTCTCCCTCTCCGCGGAGAAGGACGTCCGGTTGCCGTCCGCACCCAGTGTGATCGTACGCACAGCACAGCCGAACGCAGAGAAGACTGAGAAGGGCACATCGTGATCGCCGTACTGGGCCTCGTCGTGGGAGTCGTGGCCGGCCTGTTGGTCCGGCCCGAGGTTCCGGCGGTCGTCGAGCCTTATCTGCCCATCGCCGTCGTGGCGGCGCTCGACGCCGTGTTCGGCGGTCTGCGGGCCATGCTCGACGGCATCTTCGACGACAAGGTCTTCGTGGTCTCGTTCCTGTCGAACGTGGTCGTGGCCGCCCTGATCGTGTTCCTGGGCGACAAGTTGGGCGTGGGCGCGCAGCTGTCGACCGGTGTCGTGGTGGTCCTCGGTATCCGTATCTTCTCCAACGCCGCGGCCATCCGCCGGCACGTCTTCCGGGCGTGAGCGCGATGAGCGACCAGGACGAGCGGCCGGAGAACAGGCTGCGCAGGGAACTGCCCGACGAGGTACCGGCGTCGGAGCGCGAGTCCACCGCGCCGAGCGCGCCGCAGCCCGGAACCAAGCCCCAACCCGAGCGCGACGCCGCGCCGAAGGCCGCCCCGCTGCCCGAGCCGGAGTCCGCGCCCGAGCCCGGCCCCGCTCCCGAGGAGCAATCGGAGGCCGCCGAGCCGCTGCCCACCGGGCGTCAGCGGCTGGCCGCGGGACTGTGGCCGCCGCGGCTGACCCGGGCCCAACTCATCGTCGCCCTGCTGCTGTTCGGGCTCGGATTCGGTCTGGCCGTGCAGGTGGCGTCCAACAGCGACAGTGACAGTGCGCTGCGCGGCGCGCGCCAGGAGGATCTCGTCCGCATCCTCGATGAACTGGACGACCGTACTCAGCGTCTTGAGGACGAGAAGCAGGGACTCGAGAAGCAGCGGGAGGAGTTGCAGAGCAGTTCCGACCAGGCGGCCGAGGCCCGCAAGCAGACCGCCGAGAAGGAGAAGCAACTCGGCATACTCGCGGGCACGGTGGCGGCTCAGGGGCCGGGCATCACCGTGACGGTCGACGATGCGAAGGGGACGGTCGAGTCGGACATGCTGCTCGACGCGATCCAGGAACTGCGCGCGGCCGGCGCGGAGGCGATACAGATCAACGACGTCCGCGTGGTGGCGAACACCTATCTCACCGACTCGGGCAAGACGGTCAGTGTCGACGGGAACAAGATCGACGCGCCGTATCGTTTCAAGGTCATCGGGAAGCCGCAGGACCTCGAGCCGGCGTTGAACATCCCTGGGGGCGTGGTGCAGACCTTCGAGAAGGAGCAGGCCACGGTGAGTGTCGAGCGGTTGAACAAGATCGTCGTGGATGCCTTGCGGCAGGCGAAGCAGCCTGACTACGCTCGGTCGTCCTCCCGGTGAACCGGTGGTGCATGGGCCGCGTCCGGCAGGGGCATGAGGTTGCGGGGGGTCGGCGCACCGAAGGGGTGGTGCGTGGTGGAAACTGTCTGGTGGATACGGACGTTGTGAAGATGTCCGGATCGGCCGGTGTCGGCAATCAGGGTTCGTCCTGCCCCACGGGCGGGTCTGTTTCGGTCAAGGGGAATCGCCCGTGAAGTTGTTTGGGAAGTTGTTCGGCAAGAGCGCGCGTGAGGGCAACGACAACGCGACGGCCCGTCATCGCGCACAGTCCGAAGAGGAAGGCCCCCGTCCGCTGTTCCGCGACGAGGTCGCTGGTCCGGCCGGTGGCAATTCGGGAGGCCAGGGCGCGGCGTCCGTTGACCCTGCCCGGTCCGGCGGCATAGGTTTCGGGCAACCGTCAACCTCAAGTGCGGGTGGAGGGTTTGCCTCCGACCCGTCCGCGTCCAACGCCCCCGGGGGGTCCATGTCGGTCCTGGAGTGTTCCAGGTGCGGGAACCGCAACGCGGAGAACGCCCGTTTCTGTTCCAACTGCGGTGCGCCGCTGCGTCCCGGCGCCACGCCGGAGCGTGCTTCGGAGACCACGTCGACGATCTCCATCTCCGGTCTCGAGGCGTACGACGCCGAGATGACCGGTCAGACGGCGGTCCCGATGCTGTCGCCCGAGGCGCAGGCGGCGGTCGACGCGCTGCCGGTGGGCTCCGCCCTCCTGGTGGTGCGCCGGGGTCCGAACTCGGGCAGCCGCTTCCTGCTGGACAGTGACCTGACCACGGCCGGCCGTCATCCGCAGAGCGACATCTTCCTGGACGACGTGACGGTCTCGCGCCGTCACGTGGAGTTCCGGCGCGTTGCGGACGGGTCCTTCACGGTGGCGGACGTGGGCAGTCTGAACGGCACGTACGTCAACCGTGAGCGGATCGACGAGGTCCCGCTGGCGAACGGTGACGAGGTGCAGATCGGCAAGTACCGGCTCGTCTTCTACGCGAGCCGGCAGGGCGTCTGACCTCCCCCCGGGCACCCGTCCGGGGGAACCCCAGGGAAGGTCCATGCTTCAAACACCGAGCGGCGGTGCCGGAAGCGGTACCGCCGCCAGGGACAGTGAGCCGATGAGCATCGGCACCGTCCTGAACGTGCTGCGCGACGAGTTCCCCGAAGTCACCATCTCCAAGATCCGTTTCCTGGAGTCGGAGGGCCTCGTCGAGCCGCGCCGGACCCCCTCGGGGTACCGCAAGTTCGGGGCGGACGACGTCGAGCGACTGGGCCACATCCTGAGAATGCAGCGGGACCACTATCTGCCGCTGAAGGTGATCCGGGAGCACCTGGACGCCATGGAGCGCGGTGAGGCGGTCCAGCTGCCCGTCGTAGGGCGTCAGCGCTCGGCGGAGGACGCGGCGGACGAGTGGTTCGAGGGGCCCACGGTGGCCCGGATCGGCCGGGCCGAGCTGCTGGCGGCCGCCGACATCGACGAGGCCGAGCTGCGGGAGTGGGAGTCGTACGGGCTCATCGCCCCCCTGGCGGACGGGGTCTACGACGCCGAGGCCGTCACCGTGGCGGCCCTCGTGGCCGAACTGGGCCGGTTCGGGATCGAGCCGCGCCATCTGCGGGTCATGAAGGCGGCGGCCGAGCGCGAGGCCGGTCTGGTGGACCAGCTGGTGGCCCCGCTCAAGCGCCACCGCAACCCGCAGACCCGGGCGCTCGCCGAGGCGCGTACCAAGGAGCTGGCAGCGCTCACCATGAAGCTGCACGCGGCTCTGGTGAAGTCCGCGCTCGGGGTCCGGCTGCCCTGAGCGCGGGGCCCCGGGAGGGGACGGGATCGCCCGCCTGTTCCCGGCCCGACTACCCAAACGTCCCGGGCACGGCCTAGGGTTGCTGTGTGAACGAGCTCGATGTCGTAGGTGTCCGGGTCGAAATGCCCTCCAACCAACCGATCGTGCTCCTGCGCGAAGTGGGAGGCGACCGCTACCTCCCCATCTGGATCGGGCCCGGGGAGGCGACGGCGATCGCCTTCGCCCAGCAGGGCATGGCCCCCGCGCGGCCGCTGACGCACGACCTGTTCAAGGACGTGCTGGAGGCCGTCGGTCAGGAGCTGACCGAAGTGCGCATCACGGATCTGCGTGAGGGCGTCTTCTACGCGGAGCTGGTGTTCGCCAGCGGGGTCGAGGTGAGCGCGCGTCCGTCCGACGCCATAGCGCTGGCCCTGCGCACCGGCACGCCCATCTACGGGAGTGACGGGGTGCTCGACGATGCGGGCATCGCCATCCCGGACGAGCAGGAGGACGAGGTGGAGAAATTCCGCGAGTTCCTCGACCAGATCTCGCCCGAGGACTTCGGCACCAGCAGCCAGTGAGGCGCCGACGCCGGCCGCGTGGTCAGGAGGCCACGAGGTCGGTCGGTCGTGCCCTGTCGTGCCGTCGCGGGCGGGGTCACGAGCGGGCAATTGCCAACGGCTCGTGAGAGCGTCCTACGACCCTTCACGAGCGCATTCGGCTAGCCTTTCCCCGCGGTGGGACACGAGAAACCACTCTCAGGGTGATTATCACTCGGCGTGCCGAGTGTGGCGATCGTTGACGCACCCCTGGTGACTGCCTACCGTCGAGATGGCAGGTCAAGGACGGAGGTCGGCGTGAGAACCAGCGGCGACGGTACGGCTGGGGGCGCCCCCGGAAACGGGTTCGGGGCAAGCGGTCCGTACCCTCCCCCAAGCTCGCGGCTCCGCCCGAGCGGCGGATATCCCCAGCCCAGTGGCGGGGTCGAGCACGCCTCGCAGCGGCCGACGGCGGTGCCGGACGGCGAAGGGGTGGCGCCGGAGGTGTCCGAGGAGATCGGTTATCGCGGGCCCACGGCCTGCGCGGCGGCGGGCATCACCTATCGGCAGCTCGACTACTGGGCCCGCACCGGCCTGGTGGAGCCGAGTGTGCGCCCCGCCCACGGCTCGGGCACCCAGCGGCTGTACAGCTTCCGGGACGTGGTCGTCCTGAAGATCGTCAAGCGCTTCCTGGACACCGGTGTCTCGCTGCAGAACATCCGCTCGGCGGTACAGCACCTCAGGGACCGCGGCTTCAGGGACCTGGAGCGCATGACGCTGATGAGCGACGGCGCCACGGTCTACGAGTGCACCTCCCCGGACGAGGTCCACGCCCTGCTCCAGGGCGGCCAGGGCATCTTCGGCATCGCCGTCGGCGTGGTGTGGCGGGACGTGGAGAGCGCGCTGTCCCAGCTGCACGGCGAGCGCGTCGACACCGGCGAGACGCTGATCGGGCACAACCCCTCCGACGAACTGGCCAGGCGGCGCAACCGGGCCGTCTGAGCCCGCGGAAGCATCCCGGCGCCGATGAGGTGACCGGCGTTGTCAGTGGTGTGGTGCACCATCGGACATGTGAGAGCCGCGCCGACGATCCTCCATCTCGACATGGACGCCTTCTACGCCTCGGTGGAGCAGGCGTCCAAGCCGAGCCTGCGCGGCAAGGCGGTCGTGGTCGGGGGGCTCGGGCCGCGCGGGGTGGTGGCCACGGCGTCGTACGAGGCGCGGGTCTTCGGGGTGCACTCGGCGATGCCGACGGCCCAGGCGCGCAGACGGGCGCCGAACGCCGCGTACGTCACGCCCCGCTTCGCCCTCTACCGGTCCATCAGCGAGCAGGTGATGGCCCTGCTGCGCGAGCTGTCGCCGCTGGTGGAGCCGCTGAGCCTGGACGAGGCGTTCGTGGACCTGGAGGCCGGGGGAACGGCCTGGGACGAGCCGTCGGCGCGTGCGGCGGGGGTCAGGCTGCGCGCCGACATCAAGGCGGTCACCGGACTGACCGGCTCGGTCGGGCTCGCCGCCTCCAAGATGCTCGCGAAGATCGCCTCCGAGCGGGCCAAGCCCGACGGACTGTGCCTCATAGAGCCCGGCACCGAGCGCGCCCTGCTGGGACCGATGCCGGTGCGGACCCTGCCCGGGGTCGGCCCCGCCACCGGCGACCATCTGCGCCGGGCCGGAATCACCACCGTGGACGAGCTGGCCGAGGCCGGTGAGGACGAACTGGTCCGGCTGCTCGGCAAGGCGCACGGCCACGCGCTGTACGCCATGGCGCTGGCCCGCGACGACCGGCCCGTGGTGGCCGAGCGTGAGGCCAAGTCGGTCTCCGTCGAGGACACCTACGACGTCGACATCCACGACCGGCCGAGGATCGGCCTGGAGGTCCGGCGCCTCGCCGACCGCTGCGTACAGCGGCTGCGCGGCGCGGGACTGTCCGGCCGGACCATCGTGCTCAAGGTACGGCGGTACGACTTCTCGACCCTGACCCGCTCCGAGACGCTGCGCGGGCCCACGGACGACCCGGCGGTGGTCCGGGAGGCGGCCGCGCGGCTCCTGGAGTCGGTCGACACCACCGGCGGAGTGCGCCTGCTCGGCGTCGGCGTCACCGGACTGGCCGACTACACCCAGGAGGACCTGTTCGCACAGGCCGCGGGGGAACTCGCCGCCGCGGAGCCCGAGGAGGCCGCGCCCGAACCGCTCCCGGCCGCGCCGGCCCCGCCGCCGGAGCGGCAGTGGCGGCCCGGCCAGGACGTACGGCACGCCGAACACGGGCCCGGCTGGGTGCAGGGCAGCGGGCTCGGCCGGGTCACCGTGCGCTTCGAGACGCCGGAGGACTCGGCGCCCGGCCGGGTGCGGACCTTCTGGGTGGACGACCCGGACCTGGCACCGGCCGACCCGCTGCCCCTGGTGGCGAGGGCGAGCGGTGGACAGGGAGAGGGGACGTGAGGGAGGAGAGGGGTCAGGCGTCCTCGGTGCCCGCGAGCTTGCCGAAGTCGCGGTCCGGGACCTTGGGAGCGGTGGGGGAGGCGGACACGTCGAGGCCGTAGTGGTGGTAGAGCTGGAGTTCCTGCTCGGGGGAGAGGTGGCGGCCCACCCCGAAGTCCGGGGCGTCCTTGATCAGCGCGCGTTCGAAGGGGACCTGGAGGGTGCCCTCGACCAGTTCGCTCGGTTCGAGCGGGACGAAGGCGTCGCGGGAGAAGAGTCCGGTGCGTATGGCGGCCCACTCGGGGACGCCCGTCGCGTCGTCGAGATACACCTCGTCGATGGTGCCGATCTTGGTGCCGTTGCGGTCGAACGCCTTGCGGCCGATCAGATTGCGCGGATCGATGTCGGTCTGCACGGTCCCTCTCCCTCCACGTGGTCCCAACTCATCCGTTAGCACTACAAAAGAGCAGAATGAGCGCGGCGGCCACTCGAACGCCGCGCGGCACGGCCCCGCTGGTACTCTGACAACGGCTGCTGACCCCGTGCGGGAGAGTCCTCCGAGCAAGTCGGAGGCGCCGAAGGAGCAACTCCTCCCCGGAATCTCTCAGGCCCCCGTACCGCACGGACGAGGTCACTCTGGAAAGCAGAGCGGGCGTCCACGGCTCCCGCTCTCACCGACGGTGAAAGCCGGGGCCCTCGGGCATCCGGTGAAGCTCTCAGGTATGAGATGACAGAGGGGGAGGCCGGTGGGCACCCGCGCCGAGGTGCCCCTCGCAGGTCGCGCCAGACCAGGAGGCCTCCGCACATGACCGCCCCTCGCATTCCGCTCTCCGCCCTCGAAGCGGGCATCCCCTTCGAGCAGCGACACATCGGGCCCGACCAGGAGGCGCGGGCCAAGATGCTCGCGCAGGTCGGCTACGGCTCGCTCGACGAGCTGACCGCCGTCGCCGTCCCGGACGTCATCAAGAACGCCGACGCCCTCGACCTGCCGGACGCCCGCACCGAGGCCGAGGTGCTCGCGGAACTGCGCTCGCTCGCGGACCGCAACCAGGTCCTCGGCTCCATGATCGGCCTCGGCTACCACGGCACCTTCACCCCGCCGGTCATCCTGCGCAACGTCATGGAGAACCCGGCCTGGTACACCGCCTACACGCCGTACCAGCCGGAGATCTCCCAGGGCCGCCTGGAGGCCCTGCTCAACTTCCAGACGATGGTCGCGGAGCTCACCGGACTGCCCACCTCCGGTGCGTCCCTGCTCGACGAGGGCACCGCCGCCGCCGAGGCCATGGCGCTCTCCCGGCGCATGGGCAAGAACAAGAAGGGCCTCTTCCTGGTCGACGCGGACACGCTGCCGCAGACCATCGCGGTCATCGAGACCCGCGCCGAGCCGACCGGCGTCGAGGTCGTCGTCGCCGACCTGAGCGACGGCATCCCGGCCGAGCTGGCCGCCCGCGACATCACCGGTGTCCTGCTCCAGTACCCCGGCGCCTCCGGTGCCGTACGCGACCTGAAGCCGGTGATCGAGCAGGCGCACGAGCTGGGCGCGCTCGTCACCGTCGGCGCCGATCTGCTCGCCCTCACCCTGCTCACCTCGCCCGGCGAGCTGGGCGCGGACATCGCCATCGGCACCACGCAGCGCTTCGGCGTGCCCATGGGCTTCGGCGGCCCGCACGCGGGCTACATGGCGGTGCACGAGAAGTTCGCCCGCAGCCTGCCCGGGCGCCTCGTCGGCGTCTCCGTGGACGCGGACGGCCACAAGGCCTACCGGCTCGCGCTGCAGACCCGCGAGCAGCACATCCGCCGCGAGAAGGCCACCAGCAACATCTGCACCGCGCAGGTGCTGCTCGCCGTCATGGCCGGGATGTACGCCGTCTACCACGGCCCCGACGGCCTGCGCACGATCGCCCGCCGCACCCACCGCTACGCCACGATCCTCGCCGAGGGCCTGAAGGCGGGCGGTGTCGAGATCGTCCACGGCGCCTACTTCGACACGCTCACCGCGCGCGTGCCCGGCACGGCCGCCGATGTCGTCGCCGCCGCGCGCAAGGGCGGGGTCAACCTGCGCCTGGTCGACGCCGACCACGTCTCCCTCGCCTGCGACGAGACCACCAACCGCGCCCAGTTGGCCGCCGTGTTCGCCGCGTTCGGCGTCGAGGGCGACATCGAGGCGCTGGACGCGGCCGCCGCCGAGGCCCTGCCCGAGGCGCTGCTGCGCACCGACGACTACCTCACCCACCCGGTCTTCCACGAGCACCGCTCCGAGACGGCCATGCTGCGCTACCTGCGCAAGCTGTCCGACCGCGACTACGCGCTCGACCGGGGCATGATCCCGCTCGGCTCCTGCACCATGAAGCTGAACGCCACCACGGAGATGGAGCCGGTCACCTGGCCCGAGTTCGGCCAGCTGCACCCCTTCGCGCCCGCCGACCAGGCCGAGGGCTACCTGACCCTCATCCACGAGCTGGAGGACCGGCTCGCGGAGGTCACCGGCTACGACAAGGTCTCCCTCCAGCCCAACGCCGGTTCCCAGGGCGAGCTGGCCGGTCTGCTGGCCGTCCGCGCCTACCACCGTGCCAACGGCGACGAGCAGCGCACCGTGTGCCTCATCCCGTCCTCCGCGCACGGCACCAACGCCGCGAGCGCCGCGATGGCCGGCATGAAGGTCGTCGTCGTCAAGACCGCCGAGGACGGCGAGATCGACGTCGCGGACCTGCGCGCCAAGATCGAGCAGTACCGCGACCAGCTGTCCGTGCTGATGATCACCTACCCGTCGACGCACGGCGTCTTCGAGGAGCACGTCGCCGACATCTGCGCCCAGGTGCACGACGCGGGCGGCCAGGTGTACGTCGACGGCGCCAACCTCAACGCCCTGGTGGGCCTCGCCAAGCCCGGTCACTTCGGCGGTGACGTCTCGCACCTGAACCTGCACAAGACGTTCTGCATCCCGCACGGCGGCGGCGGTCCGGGCGTGGGCCCCGTGGCCGTACGCTCGCACCTCGCGCCGTACCTGCCGAACCACCCGCTCCAGCCGGCCGCCGGTCCCGAGACGGGCGTCGGCCCGATCTCGGCCGCCCCCTGGGGCAGCGCGGGCATCCTGCCGATCTCGTGGGCGTACGTGCGCCTCATGGGCGGCGAGGGCCTCAAGCGCGCGACCCAGGTGGCCGTGCTCTCCGCGAACTACGTCGCCAAGCGCCTGGAGCCGCACTTCCCGGTGCTCTACACCGGCCCCGGCAACCTCGTCGCGCACGAGTGCATCATCGACCTGCGCCCGCTCACCAAGGCGACCGGCGTCAGCGTGGACGACGTGGCCAAGCGCCTGATCGACTACGGCTTCCACGCCCCGACCATGTCCTTCCCGGTGGCCGGCACGCTGATGATCGAGCCGACCGAGTCGGAGGACCTGGCCGAGCTGGACCGGTTCTGCGACGCGATGATCGCGATCCGCACCGAGATCGACAAGGTCGGCTCCGGCGTGTGGTCCGCCGACGACAACCCGCTGCGCGGCGCCCCGCACACCGCGGCCGCCCTCGGCGGTGAGTGGTCGCACTCGTACAGCCGCGAGGAGGCCGTCTTCCCGGCCGGTGTCTCGGCCGCCGACAAGTACTGGCCGCCGGTGCGCCGTATCGACCAGGCCTTCGGCGACCGGAACCTGGTGTGCTCCTGCCCGCCGCCGGACGCGTACGAGGACTGATCCCGTAGACGCGTGAGGGGCGGCTCCCGGTCCGTGGATCCTGTGGATTCACGGGTTGGGAGCCGCCCCTCGGCGTTTTCTCAGGCGGTGGCCAGCGAGACCTCCGTCGACTTGATCAGCGCGACCACGTCGGAGCCCGTCGACAGCTTCAGCTCCTCCGCCGACTCGTGGGTGATGGCGGAGGTCAGCTCGGCGCCCGGCACCTGGATCTTCACCGCGGCCATGGCCTCGCCGGTGGCGATGTCGGTGATGGTGCCCGCGAGCTGGTTGCGGATCGAGATGTGGTGCACGGGCTCGGTGGCGAGCGAGACCTCCGTCGCCTTCACCAGGGCGCGCACCGACGTGCCCTCGCGAAGGCCCAGGTCCTCGGCGGCCTCCAGGGTGATCGCCGCGGTGATGTCCTGACCGCCGGTCAGCCGGACCTTGACGGTCGCCATGACCTCGCCGGAATGGACCGCCGTGACGGTGCCGGGAAGCTGGTTGCGGATACTCATGGTCATGGCGCCCCACCGTAATGGGTACAAACACTCACTCTGGGTAAGCGTGCGTCTGCGTCGCCTTGACGGTCGCCCAGACCGCGGCGCCCGGGTGAAGGTCGAGTTCCGCCGCCGCGGCCGTGGTGAGGTCGGCGGCGAGCGACAGGTCGCCCGTGAGGTCGGCGCGGATCTGGTCGCCGTGGGACTCCAGGCCGACGACATGGCAGCGCCACAGGTTGCGGGCGCTGGCCCCGGTCGGGCGGTCCCGGAAGAGGGTCACCGCGACCGGCGGGAAGGCGACGAAGGCCGGTCCGGTCAGCTCCTCCGTGGTCGTGATCTCCGGCCCGGCGTCGAGCCGTACGGTGTGGCCGTCGGCGGTTCCCCGGTAGAGGTTGAGGCCGACGAGCTGGGCGATGTAGTCCGTGCGCGGATGGCGGGCGATCTCCGTGGGGCTGCCCTCCTGCACCACGCGGCCGTGCTCCACGACCACCAGGCGGTCGGCGAGCACCATGGCGTCCAGCGGGTCGTGTGTGACCAGTACGGCGACGGCCTCGAACTCCGCGAGGTGGCGCCGCAGTTGGGAGCGGACCTCCAGGCGGGTGCGCGCGTCCAGGGCGGCGAGGGGTTCGTCGAGCAGCAGCAGGCGGGGCTGGGTGGCCAGCGCCCGTGCCACGGCGACGCGCTGGGCCTGGCCGCCGGAGAGGCGACGGGGCTTGGCGTTCATGTGGTCGGCCAGACCCAGCCGGTCCAGCCAGGCCGCGGCCTGGGCACGGGCCTCCGCCTTGCCCACACCGTGGCAGCGCGGCCCGAACGCCACGTTGTCCAGGGCGGACAGATGCGGGAAGAGCAGATAGTCCTGGAAGACCACGCCGACCGGGCGGGACTCCGGCGGAGTGCGCTCCAACGGATCGCCGTCCAGGCGCAGATGCCCCTCGCTGAGCGGGATCAGGCCCGCGAGCGCCCGTAGCGCGGTGGTCTTGCCCGCGCCGTTGGGCCCGAGCAGGGCCACCACGTCTCCGGGGGCGGCGCGCAGGGACACGTCGAGACGGAAGGCGCCCCGGTCGACGACGAGCCGGGCGTCCAGGCCCTGCTCGTCCGTGGCCTCCACGTCGCTCACGCCCGGGCGGGGCGCGTTGATCTCGGTCATCCGGGAACTGTCCTTCGTCGGTACTCGCGCGGGGGGCGACTTCCATCCTCGCGGCACCGTCACGCTCCTGTCATCCACCGGTCCCGCAGCCCCGCGAGCACCGCGATGGACACGGCCAGCAGGATCAGGCTGAGGGCGATCGCGGCCTCGGGGTCGTTCTGCAGGGCGAGGTAGACCGCGAGCGGCATGGTCTGGGTGCGGCCGGGGAAGTTGCCCGCGAAGGTGATCGTCGCGCCGAACTCGCCGAGGGCACGCGCCCAGGCCAGCACGGCACCGGCGGCGATGCCGGGGGCGATCAGCGGCAGGGTGACCCGGCGGAACGCGGTGAAGCGGGACGCGCCGAGCGTGGTGGCCGCCTCCTCGAAGCGCGGGTCGGCCGCGCGCAGCGTGCCCTCGACGCTGATGACCAGGAAGGGCATCGCGACGAACGCCTCCGCGATGATCACGCCGGCGGTGGTGAACGGCAGCGTGACCCCGAACCAGGCGTCGAGCCACTTGCCGACGACGCCGTTGCGCCCGAGGGCGAGCAGCAGGGCCACACCGCCGACGACCGGCGGCAGCACCAGCGGCAGCGTCACCAGGGCGCGCAGGAAGGACCGGCCGGGGAACTCGGTGCGCGCGAGGATCCAGGCGAGGGGCACCCCGAGGACGAGGCTGACCGCGGTGGCGGCCGTCGCGCTGATCAGGGACAGCTGGAGCGCCTGCCACACCTCGGGGCTGGTCAGCTGGTCGGGCAGGCTCTTCCAGGGAGCCCGCACGAGCAGGGCGAGGAGGGGCACCAGCAGGAACGCGATCGCCACGATGCCCGGCACCAGCAGGGGGAGGGGGACACCGCGCCGGTGCGCGCGTACGCGGGGGCGCCGCGGCCCTCCCTTGCGGGGAGTGGTCGCGGCGCCGGTGCCGTCGAGCGCGGTCACGGCTGGAGGAAGCCGGCCTGGGTCAGCACCTTCTGGCCCTCGGGCGACTGCACCAGGGCGATGAACGCCTTGGCGGTCTCGGCGTTCTTCGAGTCCTTCAGCAGGGCGATCGGGTAGTCGTTGATCGCGTCCTTGGACTCGGCGAACTCCACGCCCGCGACCTTGCCCTTGGCGGCGTTGACGTCGGTCTTGTAGACGAGGGAGGCGTCGGCCTCCTTCAGCTCGACCTTGTTGAGCGCCGACTTCACGTCCTGCTCGTAGGAGACCGGGGTGACCTTGAGGTGGCTGGCGTCCAGGACCTTCTGGGCGGCGGCGCCGCAGGGCACCGTCTTGTCGCACAGGACGACCTTGAGCTTGGGGTCGGTCAGGTCCTTCAGGGAGTCGACCTTGTCGGGGTTGCCCGGCAGGGTCGCGATCTCCAGCTGGTTGCGGGCGAAGGTGGCCGGGGTGCCCTCGGCGTCCTGCTTGTCGGTGACGATCTTCATGGTCTTGGGGCTGGCCGAGGCGAAGACGTCGGCCGGGGCACCGCTGGTGATGCTCGCGGCGAGGGTGTCACTGCCGCCGAAGTTGAACTCGACCTTGGTGCCCGGGTGCTGCTGCTCGAACTGCTTGCCGAGCGTCGTGAAGGTCTCCTTGAGGGAGGCCGCCGCGAACACGGTGACGGTGCCATTCAGCTTCGGGCTCGCCGAGGCCGAGTCCGACGAGTCCGCCTTGGCAGGCGTGGACCCGTCGGAGGAGGAGCACGCGCTGAGCGCCAGCAGGGCGGCAACTCCCACACCGGCCAGCGGCAGCATCCGGCGGGTCCGGCGTACGGAACGGGTCATCACGGTTCTTCTCCTCACGATCAGTGGAACAGCCATTTGTGCTCTTCCACGGCCGGAGATCGGCCATGCGGCGATGATACTGCCGCAATTACCAGTGGTAGACCATCTGTCGCATTGCATGAGCGGCCAAGTTGTTACCTGGAGCTGGCATATGCGTTTGCGTGCCACCCCCTTGCGGGTACGTATTCCCGGGAGGTGGTCGCAAGGTGGCACTCGCGCAATGGGTCATGACCGGTGACCTGGCCAGACCCGCCCGGCTGACCGTGCGGGACCTGCTCGGCTGGCCGCAGTACGGGGTGGACGTGGCCTTCGAATGCGCCACGAGCGGCATTCAGCGGCACCGTTTTTCGGGGCCGCGCCTTTACGACGTCCTCACCGACGCGGGCCCTCATTTCGACCCGGCCCGCCGTAAGGACAGACTCCGCTTTCTCATTGCGGTGACAGGGACGGACGGGCATCACGCGGTGTTGTCGTGGGCCGAGATCGACCCCGATTTCGCGCACGCTCCGGTACTTCTCGGGGTCACGATCGACGGCACTCCGCTGGACGCGGCGGGTCCGCAATTGGTGCTGCCGCAGGACCGCTGCGGCGGTCGGCACATCAGCGGGATCACGGGGATCAGGGTGGACGGGAACTACCACTTCGGCACGCCCGCACCGGTCGCGTCGGCGGCGGCTTCCTGAGCTGCGCGGACGACGCTCCGGGGGCGTTGGTGGCGTTCTGGACGGCAGGGCCGTCAATGTCCGGTCTGTGAGATTTCTTTCACCGATTTCCGGCCCGGAAGCCGCTTCGCGTCCGGGCCGGAAATTCGCGTAAAGCCATGTTTGGCGCTATGTATCTATTAACGCTCAGATGCGATCAATGTGGACATTTGTGGACTTCACGCGTGCGGTGGCCTCCATGCCGACCTCCAGGCCCAGTTCGTCCACCGCCTCCCGGGTGAGCAGGGAGACCAGCCGGTGCGGGCCCGCCTGGATCTCCACCTGGGCGGCGACGTCACCGAGCTTGATGGCGGTGACGATGCCGGGGAAGGCGTTGCGGACCGAGGTGTAGGAGGTCTCCTCCTCACCGGCGCCCGTCTGGGCCAGCTCGACCGAGAAGGCCGCGAGGTCCTTGCCCGCGATCAGGCGCCGTCCGGATTCGTCGCGGTGCGTGGCCATGCGGCCGGCGTCGGCCCAGCGTCGCGCGGTGTCGGGGCTCACGCCGAGCAGCCGCGCCGCCTGGCCGATGGTGTATGACTGCATGTTCGTCACCATAAATCCAGAGGTCGGGAACGGGGCACACGGGTCCGGTTTCGCGTGTCACGCGCAGTGGGCCGAGTGGACGAGGGGAGGGGCCCGCCGGGTGGGGGCCGCCCGTGTACGAGGGGCCTCCCGGGCGGGCTGTTCCACCCGGCCGTGTGGCCTCAGCCCGTGTGGACACGTGGGCGGCGGGCCCGGTTCGGCTCCGCCTCGCGCAGGACCTCGCGGGTGACGGGGGCGACCTCGCCCTGTCCGAAGAGGAAGAAGCGCAGGAAGTTGGCGAACGGGTTGCCCTCCGTCCACTCGAAGAAGATGTGCGGGATACGGCCGGTCATGTCGCGCACATGGAGGAGCAGCGCGGCCAGGCCGTTGGGGATCGAGGCGGATTCGACGGTCAGCACCCGGTAGCGGTTGTGCAGGACCTCGCCGTGCACGGTGAGACAGGACTCGAACTCGGAGGGGTCGGACACCTTGACCTCGACGAAGACGAAGTCCTCCTGCTCGGGCATGTCGTTGTCGGCCCGGATCTGCTCGATCTTGTCGCGGTACTCGGCCTTGTCGCGCTGGTCGGGCTCGTTCGCGATGAACCGGATCTTCCGGCTGGCCATGTCCCTGATGAAACGTTCCGCCATCGGGTCCATCGTCACGCTGGTCACGCGCAGCTCGAAGGCGCGGGCCAGGCGGGACAGCAGCGAGACGAGCATGATGCCCGCGATGAAGCAGGCGCCGATCTTCACACCGTCCGGGCGCTCGATGACGTTCACGACGGTCGTGTACAGGAACACCACCGAGATGACCGCGAACGTGATGGTCCAGCCGCGCTGCTTCGCCTTGTGCGCGGCGATGGTCACCGCGATGGCGGCCGAGCTGATCAGCACCAGCACACCGGTCGCGTACGCGCCGCCCTGCTTGTCCACGTTGGCGTCGAAGAGCCAGGTGACCAGGAAGGCGATCAGGATGAAGACGATGACCATCGGGCGGACGGCGCGCGCCCAGTGCGGTGCCATGCCGTAGCGGGGCAGATAGCGCGGCATCAGATTGAGCAGCCCGGCCATGGCGGAGGCGCCCGCGAACCACAGGATCGCGATGGTCGAGACGTCGTACACCGTGCCGAAGATGTTGCCCAGGTACTCGTGCGCGAGGTAGGCGAGGGCGCGGCCGTTCGCCTTGCCGCCCGGCTTGAACTCCTGCGCCGGGATCAGGAGCGTGGTGATGAAGCTGGTGGTGATGAGGAAGCAGCTCATGATCACGGCGGCCGTGGTGAGCAGCTTCCTGGTGTCCCGGATGCGGCCGGTCGGCCGTTCCTCGGTGTCGCCCTCGTCGCCGCGGACGTGCGGCATCACGGCGACCCCGGTCTCGAAGCCGGACAGACCGAGGGCGAGCTTCGGGAAGACGATCAGGGCGACGCCGATCATCACGAAGACGTTGCCGTGCTGCGCGGTCAGCGCGGTGGTCCAGTCGGTCACCACGTGTTCGGCGGTCAGGACGTGCCACAGGCCCGAGATCACCACGACCACGTTCAGCCCGAGATAGATGCCGACCAGGGCGACGGCGACGCCGATCGCCTCAAGGAAGCCCTTGAGGAACACCGCGCCGAGCAGCGCGACCAGCAACAGTGTGATCAGCATCTGATGGCCCTGGAGCAGGCTCGTCAGATGCGGGTTCTCCACCAGGTGGGTGGAGGCGTCGGCGGCGGACAGGGTGATGGTGATCAGGAAGTCCGTGGCCGCGAAGCCGAGGAGGGTCAGCACGAACAGCTTGCCCTGCCAGAACGAGAGCAGCCGCTCCAGCATCGCGATCGAGCCCTCGCCGTGCGGGCTCTCCTGCGCCACCCGCCGGTACACCGGGAGCGCGCCCGCCAGGGTGACGATGACGAGGACCACGGTCGCGATGGGCGAGAGGAGTCCGGCGGCCAGGGCCGCGATGCCCGGCTGGTAGCCGAGGGTGGAGAAGTAGTCGACACCGGTCAGGCACATCACCCGCCACCAGCGCTGCCCCTTGTGCGGGGGTTCCGGCTCGGCGTGGGGTCCGGTCAGGCCGCCGCTCCTGCCCATGTCGGACAGCCCCTCAAGCATCCAGGCGCGCAGGCGACTGGGAGGGTGCTCGGTCGTGGCCATCGGCGTGCTCCTGGTGTGCGGCTCAGCTCTCTGCGGCTCTCTGCGGCCATCACGCGGACGGCGGCACCAGCGTAAGCGGAGAGTGACGCCAGGGCCCATGCCCTGCCGGAGCCGAGGGCGTCAATCTTGCGTTAAGAATGGCTCGACCGGTGGTGGCGAAGCAGCAAAAGTGGAGGCCCGGAGCCTGGCGGGGCACTGCGGATAGGGGTCGGAGGAGGGCTGGTCCGCGCTCCCGGGGCGGACACCGAGCGTTATCTCTCAAGCCAGGTTGTCCATGTGTCTCGTACGACATTTCCATGCTGCCCTGGGCAGAGCGGGTCCGCAGCCGGTGAGGGGCGTACGGAGGGGGTGTGGCGTGGGCGCCGTACGGAGGGAGAGGTACGGCGGTCCCGGCGGGGGTGTGCCGGTGTGGCGTCACAGCTCGCGGGTGTCGATGCGCAGATGCCAGGCGTTGCGCCGGTGGACGGCCACCAGCTGGGACTCCAGCGGTGAGGGCGGTACGGCGAGGACCGGACAGTGGGCGTGGGCGAGGCAGTGGCGGGAGACCCGGCCGGAGAAGGGGTGGCGCAGCTTGCGGCGCCCGGCGCCGACGACGAGCAGGTCGCTCTCGCGGTCCGCCACGGTCACCAGGGCGCGGCCCGGTGAGCCCCGGATGATCACGGGATGCAGCGGGAAGCCGGGACCGGCCTGCCCGAAGACCTCTTCCAGTACCGAGACCAGGCGCTGTTCGGCCAGCCGCTGCCACTCGTCGAGGAGCGGGTCGTGGACGAGCGGGCGGCGCGCGACCGGTTCTCCGCCGGGCGGCTCCCAGGCGAGTGCGGGCCACAGCTCCGCGCCCAGTCGGCGGGCCAGCGCGGTGGCCTGGCGCAGGGCCGCCACACTGCCCAGGGACCCGCTCACGCCGGCCACCACCCGAGTGGTGACGGAGGCGTCGTAACCCGGCATCACAGCACCGTTCCTCGTGACGGCTCTCCCCGCGGGCGGGGCTCTCCTTCCATCCCACGCCCACCGGGGCGATCCGACCAGTCGGCGGGGGTGTTTCTGGCAGGTCCCTGACGGGGGAGTCCGGTACGCCCGGCCGCCGGGGCGCATTCCGGCCCCCGACGCGCGTCTTCCGGCCCCGGACACGCGTCGGGGCCGGTGCGCACTTCGGTGTGTGCGTCCGGCCCCTCGGGTCGCCGGGTGCCCTGCCGGGCTCCCGGGTCGTGCTCGGTGTGCCGCTCAGGCGGCGGTCATCACGTGGTCCGCGCCGAGCGGGCGGTGCGGCGCGATCACCCGGCCGTCGGGCAGCAGCTCACCGGTGTCCTCGAACAGCAGGACGCCGTTGCACAGCAGACTCCATCCCTGCTCCGGGTGGTGCGCCACGAGGCGGGCGGACTCGCGGTCGGCGGACTCGGCTGGCGGGCACGGCGGCTGGTGCTGGCACATGGATGGGATCTCTCGCTCTGTCGTGGTCATGTCCGTCCCCCCGTAATGAGTCGGTCGGAACCCAGTGTTGCCCTACGGAGGTCGTTCCGCAGGGATTTCGCGGCACCGCTTCTCACAGGTTGATGACGTGTCACCCACGCGGACGGTTCAATCCAACTGCACTGTCATTTTGGGTGGTTCGCAGTCACCGGAAGGGGCTAGTCCGCATGGTCCACATGGGCGGTCCGGGATGATCCGGGGACTCCATGCGGGTCGTGGC
This sequence comes from Streptomyces sp. NPDC026659, assembly GCF_040638245.1. Lineage (NCBI taxonomy): Bacteria > Bacillati > Actinomycetota > Actinomycetes > Kitasatosporales > Streptomycetaceae > Streptomyces > Streptomyces sp. NPDC026659. The sequence goes on from NZ_JBEZXY010000009.1 coordinate 22,585, forward strand.
GTCGGCCCGCGGACACTCGTACCCCGCTTCCGGCGCGCGGAAGCGGGGTACGGCGGTTCAATTCCGGTGCTGGTGTCGTGCTCGGTGTCGTCCCGGTCAGGCGGGGGAGCCGAGCAGCGGGACGCGGTTCGCCCGGAGGGTGAGGACGGGCAGCAACTCCGAGACGCGGTGCGGCCGGTGGGCGGAGATGCCGGGCGGCGCCGGGGCGAGCGGGATCAGCAGGTCGTCGGCGGCCGGGAGGCCCTCGGCCGGGTCGGCCGTGATGTCGCCGTGCAGCCACAGGGTGAGCATGTAGAGCCCGGGTACGGACAACAGGCGTGGCTGGTACGGATGTTGCAGGATCTCCGCCTGCTGGAGCGCGCGCTCGGTGGAGGGGAGGTAGGGGCCCTCGAAGAAGCGCGAGAAGGCCCAGCCGTCGGGGGTGAGCATGGTGTCCGCGGCGGCCACGGCGCGGTCGCCGGAGCGGATGAGGAAGCGCCAGCCGGCCAGCCGGGTCGCGGCCGGACCCGGGTCGGTGGCGTGGTCCAACACGTGTACGGCGAGCGGGAGTTCGGCGGTGACAGGTCCCTGGGCTGCGCGCAGGGAGGGGGTGCGGGCCTCACGTACCGCGGTGGGGGAACCGAGGGCCGTGAGGACGGTGCGCAGTGCGGGCGCGGGGGCAGGGGGAACGTGCAGCGGCATGGTGGGTCGCCTCTCGTTCGACAGGCGCGGCGGCGCGAGGAGGGTAGGGCGGACGGCGCTGTCTGCTCACAGGTGGGCGGCCTGGGAGATGGGGGCCCGGAGCGGTGGACGCGGGTGTGGCTGAGGCCCGTCGTCCGTCACCTGACGGCGGGAACACGGTGGGAACGCGTCGGAAACCGCTACCGGGGCGCCAACCTTCGGCCTTCTCCGCGAAGTTTATACGACACGTGTTCAGGTGGTGTTTCGGCTATCGGATTCCGGTGATCGGAACAAGCGGATATCCGGCCGGGAATCTGCGGTATTCCTCCCGATTTCCGGGGCGGCCCGCGCCGCTGACCTCGTGCTCCGCGTGTCGCGCGGTCGGCCGAATGTCGTCGGCGTTTTTCACGAGACGATCTGGGCACCCGAAGATGCGTGCTGCGGTATGCCCGGTGAATGTGCCGCAGGACACCACGACAGAATAACGGGCGGCGAGGCCGGATGCGGCGTTATGGATCGCTTCCGCTGGGCATCATCCCACCTGATCCGGGGAGCCCGGACCGGTGAACCCGGCGGCCGGACCCTCGGGCCGCCCGTCCGAGGAGGGATATTTGCATGGGGGAGAAGGTCGTGGCAGGGTCGTTCGACCTGTCCGATCGCGGGCGCTACCGCGAAAAGCTCCAGAAGTGCCTGGCGGGACTGGAGCGGCTGCTGGCAGAGAAGCGTTTCGACCGGCCCAAGAACCTCATGGGGCTCGAGATCGAATTGAATCTCGCCGGCGCCGACGGCCTGCCCAGAATGTTGAACGGTCAGGTTCTGGAGCGGATCGCCAGCCGGGATTTCCAGACCGAACTCGCCATGTTCAATCTGGAGGTGAACATAGCACCGCACCGGCTGGGCGGCCGCGTTTTCGACGGGCTGGCAGAGGAACTGCGCACGTCCCTCGCCTACGCCGACCGCAAGGCCGGCGAGGTCGACGCCGGAATCCTGATGATCGGCATCCTGCCCACGCTCGGCCGTGACGACCTGGTCTCCTCGAACCTCTCCGAGGTGGACCGGTACGCCCTCCTCAACGACCAGATCGTGGCCGCGCGCGGTGAGGACTTCCGGCTCGACATCGACGGGGTCGAGCACCTGCGGTGCACCTCCCGGTCCATCGTCCCCGAGGCCGCGTGCACCTCCGTACAACTGCATCTCCAGGTCACGCCAGGCCGGTTCGCGGACGTGTGGAACGCGGCGCAGGTCGCGAGCGCCGCCCAGATCGCGGTCGGGGCCAACTCGCCCTTCCTGTTCGGGCACGAGCTGTGGCGCGAGTCCCGGCCGCCGCTGTTCCTCCAGGCCACCGACACGCGTCCGCCCGAACTCCAGGCGCAGGGGGTGCGGCCGCGTACCTGGTTCGGCGAGCGGTGGGTGTCCTCCGCGTACGAGCTGTTCGAGGAGAACCTGCGCTACTTCCCGGCCCTGCTGCCGATCTGCGACGACGAGGACCCGCTGGAGGTCCTCGACGCGGGCGGCGTCCCCCGGCTCGCCGAACTCGTCCTGCACAACGGCACGGTGTACCGCTGGAACCGGCCCGTCTACGACATCGCGGACGGCGTCCCGCACCTGCGCGTGGAGAACCGGGTACTGCCCGCCGGGCCCACCATCACCGACGTGATCGCCAACGCGGCCTTCTACTACGGGCTGGTGCGCGCCCTCGCCGAGGAATCGCGCCCGGTGTGGACCCGGCTGCCCTTCACGGCCGCCGAGGCCAACTTCGACGCGGCCTGCCGGTACGGCATCGACGCCCGCTTCGTCTGGCCCCGGCGTGGCCGCTACGGCGGCGTCGGTGAGATCGACGCGGTCACCCTCGTCCGCGAGGAACTCCTCCCGATGGCCTCCTCCGGCCTCGACGCCTGGGGCATTGAGCCCGCCGACCGCGACTTCTACCTCGGCGTGATCGAGGAACGCTGCCGCCGCCGCGTCAACGGAGCGTCCTGGCAGGCGGCCACCTTCCACCGGGCCCTGGAACGGGGGATGGACCGGGAAGCGGCACTGGCGGCCACGACACGTCGGTACGGCGAGCTGATGCACGCGGGGGAGCCGGTGCATACGTGGCCGGTGGGGGTGCCTTCGGCGGTGGCGCTGGGGTGAGGGGCGCTTTGCGGGGTGGCGGGGGTGGCCGTGCCGGGTGCTTTGAGCCGTGCCGGGTGTTGAGATGACGGGCGTGGTCGGCCCTGACGGACCGGTGGGGTTGGCGACGCCGTGCCTCGGGGTGACGCGGCTGGGGGCGTTCGGCTACGGCGGTGCTTCCGGGGTCTTGGGCGGCCGTGGACTCCGACCGCGTCGGTGTTCCGGGGCGACGGGTCGGGCGGGCCGGTCAGCCTGTGCTTCCGGGGTGACGGGACCGGTGGGGCTGCCCATGGCGGTGGCGCCGGGCTGCCGGGATCGGTGGGGTTGCCCATGGCGGTGGCGCCGGGCTGCCGGGACCGATCGGGCCGGCCGCGCCGGTACCCCTTGAGGGAGGCCATGCGGCCCGTGAAGACCGGCCGCGCGGACGCTCCGGGGCGATCTGGTCGGCGAACACCGTCCGCGCACGGTTCATGGGGTGGCGGAGTCGGTGTCATGGGGCGGTGAGCCGTGTGCGACCCGGTGCACGGCACGCTTGCACGCTTCTGCGATCCTTGCGGGACATTAGGTGCGCAGGGGGCCGGTGGGCCGTCTGAGGTCGAGCGCAGGTGGAGGCTGAACCGGTGGCCGAGTCCCTTCCCCGGGAGCGGAATCCGCGGCGGATGCTGCGGGACGAGACCCTGCTCGTTCTGGCGCTCTCGCTCGGGGCGAGCGGGGTGTCCGCGCTCATCAGCTTCATCGGCTCGGTCACCAAGCCGGGCGGTCTCAAGGACCAGGCGGCCACCCTCAACGCCTCGGCCGCGCCCGGCCGTCCCTGGCTCGACCTCGCCTGGCAGCTGTTCGGCATCGCGTCCGCGCTGGTGCCCGTGCTGCTCGTGGCGCACCTGTTGCAGCGCGAGGGCAAGAGCCTGCGCGTCATCGGCTTCGACCGCAGCCGGCCGTGGTCCGACCTGGCGCGGGGCGCGGCGGTCGCGGCCGTGATCGGCAGCACCGGCATCGCCTTCTACCTCGCCGCGCGGAGTCTCGGCTTCAACCTCACCGTGGTGCCCGAGGCGTTGCCCGACGTGTGGTGGAAGTTCCCGGTCCTGGTGCTGTCCGCCGTGCAGAACGCGGTCCTCGAAGAGGTGATCGTCGTCGGCTACCTGCTGCGCAGGCTCGGCCAGTTGGGCTGGACACCGGGCACGGCCCTGGTCGCCAGCGCGGTGCTGCGCGGCTCGTACCACCTCTACCAGGGCATCGGCGGCTTCATCGGCAACATGGTCATGGGCGTGGTCTTCGTCTGGCTCTACCGCCGTTGGGGCCGGGTCGGGCCCCTGGTCGTCGCGCACTCGCTGCTCGACATCGGCGCCTTCGTCGGTTACGCGCTGCTCGCGGGCAAGGTGGGTTGGTTGCCGACGGCTTGAGGATCTCGTCCTCTTGAGGTCGCGCAGGCGGCGGCGGACCGGGCCGATGCCGCCTGCCGCCCGGCAGGGTGTGCCCGGGGTCAACCCCTCAGTTCACGCGTGCAGTTCGCCGTCGATGACCGTCACCGCGCGGCCGATGAGCAGGGTGCGGTCGCCGCGCAGGCGGGTGCGGACGTAGCCCGTGCGGCGGGATGCCTGGAGGCCGGTGAGGTCGTCGCGGCCGAGGCGGGGGGCCCAGTAGGGGGCGAGGGCGGTGTGGGCGCTGCCGGTGACGTTGTCCTCGTCGATGCCGACGTTCGGGAAGAAGCAGCGGGAGACGAAGTCGCAGCCGAGGGTGGGGTTTTCGGCGCGGGCGGTGACGATCACGCCGCGCGAGGAGTGCTCGGTCAGTTCCTTGAGGTCCGGAGCCAGCTCCAGTACGGCCTTCTCGTCCGCCAACTCGACCAGCAGATCGCCCACTTCGGCGCCGGTGTCGTACACCGCGACCGGGTCCGCGCCGAGTGCCCGCGCGAGGCCCTCCGGTGCGGCCACTTCGGTGAGCGGGGCGGTCGGGAAGTCCAGGGTGATCCAGCCGTCCTCGCCGGGGGTGGCCGTGAGCACCCCGCTCCGGGTCGCGAACCGCACCGGTCCCTCGAACGCGCCGGTGGTGTACAGGACATGGGCCGTCGCCAGCGTGGCGTGCCCGCACATCGCGACCTCGGTACGCGGAGTGAGCCACCGCAGCGCCCAGTCCGCCTCACCGCCCTCCGGCAGCCGGTGCGCGAACGCGGTCTCGGGGTGATTCACCTCGGCGGCGACGTTCTGCAGCCAGTCGTCGTCGGGGAAGACGTCGTCCAGGAGGACCACTCCGGCGGGGTTACCGGTGAAGGGCAGATCGGTGAAGGCGTCCACGATTCGAATGCGCATGGCGCAGACCCTAGAGGGCCGGACGACCGGGCGTCCAAGGCCAGTTGGGGCGGGGTGGATCGGGCGCGCAGGGTGATGGTCTCGGCGTACGGCTCGGCTCCGCCCTGTCGTGTGGAGGGGCGAGCCGGGTTTCGGGCGGGTGCGACCCGTGTGCCTGTCCGCAGCTCGCGTGACGCGCTCATGCCGACAGCATGGCGCGCACTATGGTCGGGGCTGTGGACAGCGAGCAGATCACCATCAAGCTCACCACCGGCTCGCGGGAACCCTGGACAAGGCCCTCCCCGGAGTCTTTGCGGCGGACTACGCGGAGCGTCTGGAAGCGGCACGTCGGCGACTTCGTCCCTCGGCGGATGACGACGGTGAGGCGGAGTACTCCGAGTGACCTTGTGGTCGGTCAGTCGAAGTGCTGTCCGGTCGTCGCGGCCCAAGGGGTGAGCGTTCCGGCGGCGGGCAGAGTGCCGCGACCGGGTCACACGGACCGATGGCGATTGACGGCCTGTCGGCCTGCACGCGAACATGCACCGGCTCGTACGGATGACGGTGCACCATTTCGGGTGCGGTGATGTATCTGGGCGACTTGATCGTCTTCGCAGTCGTTCAGCAACGCGTCGATGAGGGCCGGGGGTCCGGCGACCTTGGTGGCCCACAGGTCGTAGTCCGTGCACAGGACCCAGGAGTGATCATCAGCCCAGAGGTTGGACGGGCTGAAATCTTCCTCGGAGTGGTTGTAGAGGATCTCGGCGTCGCCGATCCGCTGGGCAAGCTCGGCCCAGCGCAGCCGTTGCCAGCAGGGGCCCGGGTGTCGAGCACGCCCCAGCCCTCCTCCCGTGGCGACGCCCACGGCGTCGAGATCGAGGCCCGCGACGATGTGGGGCAGGGCGCTTCCGTCGGCAAGACGTGCCTGGTGGTACTCGTGGTAGGACACATCTACCGGCCCACGGATGGAGTGGGGCGCGGTGGACTCGGTTCGTCGAGACGGAACGAGCCTGGGACCCCTCCGCGCTAGGCTCCGTTCGGATTGAGCGGGGCGACGATGGAACGGTGGTCTGAGGGTTCCGCCGCTGATCCGGAAGCGGCGCGGGAGCGGTATGACTCTGGGATGCGGGCGGAACGCAAGGCGCTGCGCGAGGCGATCAGGGCAGATCTGCCTGCCGCGCACTGTGGTCTCGGGATCGTCATCGTCGCGAGCATGATCGTGGGCTTGCTCGTGGGACCGGTCACCGGGGCCCTCGTGGCTGGAGCTTTTGCCGTTCTCTTCCTCGTTGCCCTGGCGGTCATGTCGATGCGGGGCGTTCGAGGTCTGGACGCGAGGAAACGGGCCTATCTCTTCACCTTTGGGTGGGCGAACTGGATGTAGGGCCCGACTTGAAGCCGACGTGCCGCCCGGTCGCCGCCCGGTACCGGTTTGACCGCCGGGAGGCGTTCTACCGGCGGACCGCCGAGATCAGTCCGCCGGGCAGCTCCTCGCGCTGCGGCGGGGTGCTGATCGGGCGGCCGTAGGCGGCGGCGCGCTCGCGCAGGGTGTGGCTGCTCGCCTCCCAGCCGTGCCCGGCCAGCCAGCCCACCGGGTCGTCGGGCATCTCCGAGAGCCACATGGACGCCGCCGAGCCCGGCTCGGCATCCGCGCCGAAGCGCTCGATCACGCCGCGCGAGCCCAGTGTCAGCCCCATCCGGCTGCCTGCCGCCGACTGCGCGCCGATCCGGGCCAAGAGCAACTCCACCGCGTCCTCGGGCAGATAGATCAGCAGTCCCTCGGCGATCCACACGGTCGGCGCTGCCGGGTCGTGCCCGGCGGCGGTCAGCGCGCCCGGCCAGTCCTCACGCAGATCCACCGCGACGGTGATCCGCTCGCAGCGTGCGACGGCCCGCTCCTGGCGCAGCACCGAAGCCTTGAAGTCCAGTGGCGCGGCGGTGTCGACCTCGAACAGCCGGGTGCCCGCTGGCCAGTCGATCCGGAAGGCCCGGCTGTCCATGCCGGCGCCGAGCAGCACGACCTGCCGGACTCCGGACGCGGAGGCCTGCTGCAACAGGTCGTCGAGGAACTTCGTCCTGATGACGATGGAGAACGACACGGCCAGTCGGCGGCGGCGCGCGGCCTCGTCATCGGGCAGCGGCGGCGAGGAGGGCCATAGGCCGCCGGCGGTGGCGAAGGCCCGCGCCAGTGGGTCGCGGAACAGCGCGTTCTCCCGCTCCGTCTCCAGTGCCCGCACCCGGGCCACCCCCACCGCCGTGGCCCACACTCCCGACGGCCGCACCGGCTCCTGCTCATCAGTCATCGCGCCAGGCTAGAGGATCGATGTCAGTGGTGGCTGATCTACTGCCCGGCGACGGATCGGAGATGGGGAGCGAAGCGATGGGTGTTCTGACGGACTACTTCCGCGCGGCGGATGCCGCATCCGTGGTGCGGGTGCTGGAGCGGACGGCGGGGGGCTCCCCGCTCTACGCGGAGTCCCCCGCGTTCGACGGTGTCGAAGCCAAGCGCGTCGACCCAGCTGTCGTTCTGGGGCAGCTGATTGCCGCTGTCCACCAGACCGAGTGGCGAGTGGATCTGGTGGGGGAGACAACCGTGTGGCCGACCTCCCCAACTCCCGGCCCCGACGGCCCCGAGGGCGAGGACGACCCGTGGGTGACCGGGCCGTGGGTGTCAGAACTCCATCCCCTGGCACGGGACACCCTGGCAGGAGTGCACGCCTCCGAGGTCCCGGCCGTCGTCGCCAGGTGGGTGCGGGCCGAGGAACTGCGGGGAGCGTGTGCCGAGGACATGCGGCCGCTGGCCGAGGCGCTGATCGGGCTTGCCGGGCGGGCTCGGGATGCGGGTGATCGGCTCTTCTGCTGGATGTCGCTGTGACCGACGAAGCGGAACGCGCGCAACTGCGGGTGCGCGCCTGATTTTCTGTCCCGTCTCACTGAACCTTGAGGGATCTCGCGGAAGTTTGATCACTCGTGCGTGGTGTCGAAGAGGGGATCGAGTGGCTCGCCCTCGTATCCCACCACGAGACAGGTCTCGGCCACCGGTCCCCGGGAGAGCTCCGTGAGCCGGGCCAGGACAGCCGTCTCGGAAGGCAGGCCAGCCGGGTCGATTCCGAGGGCCTGGGCCGCGCGGTCGCGACGTTGGTCGAAGTCGGGCACGTCCTCCCGGTACTCGTCGATGACTCCCCGGAGTTCGCCGGCCGTCCGTCCGGGAGCATCCCGCCACCACGGTGCCACCAGACACAGCCGCACCAGCTCCGGCAGCCCGAGCGCGAGCGGTCCGGCCTCGCCGTCGAGGCTGACGTACACCACCGGGCGTTCCTCTCCGCCCTCGCCGACGAAGCAGAACGCGTCCCCTGAACCCGCCCGCGCGAACTGCTCCAGTCGGGCCCCGGAGGCGAGCCGGACCCCGTCCTCCAACAAGTGGTCGGCCGGGTCCATCGCATCGAGATCCGCCACCCCCGCAAAGAAGGAAACGACCTCCTCGTCGGCACCCAGGAGAGGGAGCAACGCGCCGAGGTGGACAGGTACGTTGGCTGACGCTTCTGATCCGCTCACCCGGAAACCGTAACCGGGGCCTCCGACATGGCTGCGGCAGACCGCTGCCGCCTGAGCAGGACCTTGTCAGGTTGGCGAGACGCTTGACGGCCGATTTCGCATTGAAGATGGCGGTTTCCTGATCGGAAGCCGTAGTAATGGACGTGCTCAGGAAGAGGGGCGCGGCTGACGATCCTGAAGCTCATCGCGGGCGGTCGACCAAACGATCTCGAACTCATCGGCTGGCAACGACTGCGGGTCGTGCCCTTCCCACTCGGGGATGGGTGGTTCCGCGGTCGGACCGTAGACGTTCTCGTATTCAGCTGACCGGCCGTCTCTTTGGGCTTCTTGCCACTTGGCCAGCGAGGCAGCGGTCAGTGCCTTGTTTCCGGGCTCCTGCAACTCGACTTGCCGGATCACATAGCCATCGGCGTCCAGCTCGAAGTAGAACCAGACGTCTTCCTTGTCCCGGAAGCAGCGAACCCAAGTCGTCACAGGTTCACCGCGTCAAAGGGCTCGTCGTGCCAGCGCCAGCCGGCGGTGCCGTCGTCGTGGATGTGCAGCATGGACTCGGCGACAGGGCTGCCGACGGGAAACGTCATGGTGAGCGCATCGCGGATTTGGGCGTAGCAGGCGTCGGCCCGCTCCCAGTCCTCCTCGTCGGCAGCCCGCTCTTGCTCACTGAAGAGGGGACGGAACTCTTCAAAGCCAGGAAGTGTCTCGACTTTTGCGTGCTCCAGGGCATATCGGTGCCGGTCACGGTCAGCCGGGCAATCTCCTGGCCGCCATCACGGAGCCGCCAGATACTGCCGGTGGTCAGGTTCGGGTTGGACATGTCTTCCATGATGACGATCGCCGCTGACAGGCGGGGAGTGAGATCACCGCCCTTTCCGATCGTGGCGACGACCATCTCATGCAGTGGAAGCTGATGGGGTGCGATGTTGAGTCGCTGTGCTGCTTCGACTGGCAGTTGGGGATGGTCTTGCCAAGATGGCGAGGCCGACAGGTCGCTGAGAACGGGTCCTCGCCCAGCACGTGGAGGCAGCGGTTCCATCTCTGCCGAAGGGACTCACCGCTGCCCTCGCTGGTGAGCCACCTGGTCAGGCGGTCGCGGGCGTCGATGCTAGTTTGTGTCACCTAAAGATGATCACCTGGCGTACAGCAGGCGGGGGACGTGGTCGGGGCACTTGCCAGCGTGTCGGAAGAGGCTGCCCTTACGGCCTTTGACCTGGCCTTTTTCGTCAACGGTCCGCGGCGCGGCACGGCTCCGTCCTGTCAGCGGTAGAGGTCTCGCAGCAGGGAGATCTCGGCGCCGTGATGGATCAGCTCCCTGTTGACGTGCAGGACCCTGTTCTCCATGGGGAAACCGCTCGGGACCTGCCGTGGGCGGATTGTCCAGGTCGGCGTCCGAGAGTTCGCGGACCTTCGTGTTTCATCTCCCGTACATCTCATCGAGCTGTTTCAGAGCCTCGTCAGCGGTCCCCGCGTAGGCGAATGTCTGGGAGTCGATGTCCTGGCCGCCGAAGTGCCATCCGACCCGATCGCCCAGGCGCGAGACGATGATGTGCGCCGGCCGCCAGGCAATCGTGGTCACCGGTGCCAGTACCAGTCCAACTGCTCCGCGAGTCGCTCGCTTCTCGTCATTGCCGCACACTACAGACCCGTCGAGCGGAGTGATCTTCGCCGTCTGCGGTCATCCTCCACTGTCACGAACCCCGCAGCCAGCCGTCCCTGACTGGCGCAGAAGTCAATCGATCGGCCTTCGCCGGCAATCGATCAACACCCCCTGACGCAGGTCGACTTTCTCCGCGAAGGGCATTGCCGTAAGCCTAGTAGCGATATATCGTCGAAGTGTCGCGTAAGGAACGCGACGGGTACGTGACTGATCGACGATGGAATGGAGTGGTCGCGATGCGTAGCCACGGATTCGAGCGTGGGCATCGTCCTGGCGGGCCCGGTCGGCATGGCTGGGGGGCGTTCGGGGGAGTCGAGGCGCTGCGGGAGGCGTTCGGGCCGTTCGGGCCCGGTGGGCCGGGATTTGGGCCTGGTGGACCCGGTGGGCCGGGGCGGCACGGGTTCGGGGGGCCCGGATTCGGCCCGGGGCCGTGGGGCGGCATGGGGCGTGGTGGTGGTCGGGGGCGGGCTCGGCGGGGTGATGTGCGGGCCTCGATCCTGGCGCTGCTCAGGGACCGGCCGATGCACGGGTACGAGATGATCCAGGAGATCGCGGAGCGCAGCGGGGGTGCGTGGAAGCCGAGCCCCGGTTCCGTCTACCCGACGCTTCAGCTGCTGGAGGACGAGGGGCTGATCGTCAGTGAGAGCGAGGGCGGCAAGAAGCTGTTCTCGCTCACCGAGGCCGGGCGGGCCTCCGCCGAGGAGGGGCCGGAGGCTCCCTGGGAAGAGGCCACGCGTGGTGTCGACTGGGAGGCGCTGGGCGAGATCCGGCAGGCCGGTTTCGGGCTGATGGAAGCCTTCGGGCAGGTCTGGAAGACCGGCACCAAGGAGCAGCGCGACAAGGCGCTCACCGTCATCAACGAGGCCCGCAAGAGGCTCTATCTCATCCTCGCGGACGAGGACTGAGTCGCCCTCACGTCCGCACGCGTCGTATCACCGCCGCGTCGAACAAGTCCCACGCGCGCGGGAAGGCGCTCTCGTCGTGGCAGTGCCAGGCATCCCAGAACAGGTCGGCGAGCAGGGCGTCGTGCGGGGCGTAGACCCGGTACACGTACTGCTTGCCGTCCACCGCCGGGAGGCCCACCAGCCAGCACAGGCATCCGTCCTCCACTTGTTGTGTGACGTACGAAAGGGGCAAGTGGTTGCCTCGTGGGGCGTATGCAAGGCGGCGCGCGCCCCTGAGGTGGGATCGGCCGGATCTCCTCCGTGAGGATGAGATGGAACGGCCCGTTGTCCGCTCACCGTGGGACGCGAGAATGGTTCCCCTCGTGGATGCCGTCCGTCCCGGCGGCTGATGAGGTGTCTGATGTGGAACCCCGCACAGTCGGCCGGGCCGCGCCTCATGAGGGCGTGCCGCGTGCCGAGAACGACGCCGGACCCGGCACCGGCTTCGCGTCGGTGATCGCCGGTGCCCGCCGGAGAGCCGTACGCGACGGCGACCGGCAGATCGACACCGCCCATCTGCTGCACTCGCTCCTGGAGTCCGACCCCGAGGCCCGCGCCGCCGTCGGCACCCCGACCCAGCTCGCACGGCTGCTCGGCTACCTCGTGCAGCGCAGCATCGGGTACGGGCTGCGCTGGCAGGGCGGTGCCGAGGTGCCCGGCGCGGAAGTCGCCGCCGGCGGTGAACGGTGGTCGCCGGTCGCGGCCGCCGCGCTGCGCGACGCCGAGGTGCGGGCCGCCCCGCGCCGGGGCGCGGCCGACGGCGTCGATCTGCTCGCTGCCCTGGTGACCGATCCGAAGTCGCGGGCCGTCGAGGTGCTGGAGCGTGCCGGGATTCCGGCGGGTGAGCTGCGGAGCCGGTTGTCGGGCCGTACGGCCGATGGCTCGCCCCCCTGCTGACCCCCCCCGAGAAGCCCTTGCCCTGACCTCCCGAGAAGCTCCTGCCCCGACCTTCCGGGAAGCCCCTCCCGTCCAGTCCCTGAGACAGGAGTAAAAAAGGGTGACGCTCATGTCGTCGCCTGTCATCATGTGCGCGTGCACGCGTCTGGGAGCAGAGAAGGCGGCCGCGGTGCCGGGCTGGGGCTTGCCCTGGTGTCGGCCGTGGCGTTCGGCGGGTCGGGAGTGGCGGCCAAGCCGCTGATCGAGGCGGGACTCGACCCGCTGCATGTCGTCTGGCTGCGCGTGGCCGGTGCCGCGCTGGTCATGCTGCCCGTGGCCGTACGGCACCGCGCACTGCCGTTCCGCCGCCCCGCGCTGCTCGCCGGGTTCGGACTCCTCGCCGTCGCCGGAGTCCAGGCCTGCTACTTCGCCTCGCTCTCCCGCATACCGGTCGGCGTGGCGCTGCTCCTGGAGTATCTGGCGCCCGCGCTGGTGCTCGGCTGGGTGCGGTTCGTGCAGCGCAGGCCGGTCACCAAGGCGGCCGCGCTCGGTGTGGTCCTCGCGGCGGGCGGCCTCGCCTGTGTGGTGGAGGTCTGGTCGGGGCTCAGCTTCGACGTGCTCGGCCTGCTGTTCGCGCTCGGCGCCGCCTGCTGCCAGGTCGGCTACTTCGTCCTGTCCGACCAGGGCGGGGACGCGGGCGAGGACGCGCCGGACCCGCTGGGCGTGATCGCGTACGGCCTGCTGGTCGGCGCCGCCGTCCTCACGGTCGTCGCCCGCCCCTGGGGCATGGACTGGCGGGTGCTCGGCGGCACGGTACGGCTCGACGGCAGCGCCGTGCCCGCCGCCGCGCTGCTCGTCTGGATCGTCCTCGTCGCCACCGTCCTCGCCTACGTCACCGGCGTGCTCTCGGTACGGCGGCTCTCGCCGCAGGTCGCCGGGGTCGTCGCCTGTCTGGAGGCGGTCATCGCGACGGTGCTCGCCTGGGTGCTGCTCGGGGAGCACCTGTCGGCGCCGCAGGTGTTCGGTGGCGCGGTCGTGCTCGTCGGCGCGTTCATCGCGCAGTCCGCGACACCCGCCAAGGGCTTCGCCGCCCCGGTCGCGGAAGGCGGTGGCGCGGAGAGGGAGTTGTCCGCGCGGGGTACCGCCGCCTAGGCTGCTGATCATGCATTCACACGCACTCGTCCTTCCGCCCCCGGCCGTCTGAGGCGGGCCTCCGGGAAGAACACGCCCGCGCATCACGCGCCGGGCGGGACGGTGCTGCCCGCAGACGAAGTCCGCGCGTCCGAGTCGGACGCCTTCCAACTTCCGCACTGATCCAGTGCGTTTCTGCGGAGAAACCTCGTGTCGAACGCTGTCTCCGGCCTGCCCGTCGGGCGTGGCCTGCTCTATCTGATCGTCACCGGTGCCACCTGGGGCACGGCGGGCGCCGTCGCCTCTCTGGTCTACCGGACCGGGGACATGGGCCCCTTGGCCCTGTCCTTCTGGCGCTGCGCGGCGGGACTCGTCCTGCTGGTCGCGGGCCGGCTGCTGCGCCGCGGCCGCCGCTCCACGGCCGCCGCCCCGCGTGACCGCGCCGCCCTGCTCCGGCAGGCGCTGGCCACCGGCGTCGGCCTGGCCGTCTTCCAGACCGCCTACTTCGCCGCCGTGGACGCCACCGGACTCGCCGTCGCCACGGTCGTGACCCTCGGCGCCGGTCCCGTGCTCATCGCGCTCGGCGCCCGGTTCCTGCTCGGGGAACGGCTGGGCGCAGGGGGTCTCCTGGCGGTCGTCGGCGCGCTCGCCGGTCTTGCCGTGCTCACCCTCGGCGGCTCGGGCGGTACCGTCCGCCCGGCGGGCGTCCTCTGTGCGCTCGGCTCGGCCGCCGGGTACAGCGCCATGACCCTGCTGACCCGCTGGTGGGGTCGTGCCGGAACGGGTGACGCGGGAGCCACCACGGTCGGCGCCTTCGCGGTCACCACCCTGTGCCTGCTGCCGTTCGCCCTCGTCGAGGGGCTGTTCCCGCACACCGGGCACCCCCTGCGGCTCCTCGCCCTGCTCGCCTACCTCGCCTCCGTCCCCACGGCCCTCGCCTACGCGCTCTACTTCGCGGGAGCCGCCGCCGTACGCTCCGCCACCGTCTCCGTGATCATGCTGCTTGAGCCGGTGACGGCCGCCGTCCTCGCCGTCGCCCTGCTGGGCGAGCGGCTGACGACGGCGACCGTCACGGGCACGCTGCTGATGCTCGGCGCGGTCGCGGCCCTCGCGGCGGGGGAGAGGAGGGCCGTGACGGGTCAGACCGCGGTGGTCGCGCGGTCCGAGGCGTCTTCCGTCAACGCCGCCAGGTAGCCGGGGAGTTCGAGTCCCGGTGCCAAGTCGCCGTTCGGCACCGGGACTTCGTAGCCCTTGCGGAGGGGGAGCACGCCTGCCCAGTGGGGGAGGGAGAGGTCCTCGGGCTCGTCGTTGGCGTCGCCCGTGCGGAGCTTGGCCGAGACCTCCGTGAGGTCGATGCGGATCACCGCGGTGGCGGCGAGCTCCTTCTTGTCGGCGGGGCGGGAGTCGGCGGAGCGGCCGGGGACGACCTGGTCCACGAGGGCGTCGAGGGCCATCGAGCGCTCCTCGGGGTCGGTGACCTGGTGGGCGATGCCGTGGACCATCACCGAGCGGTAGTTGATCGAGTGGTGGAAGGCGGAGCGGGCCAGGACCAGGCCGTCGACGTGGGTGACGGTCAGGCAGACCGGTAGGCCGGGGTCCTGCGTGGCGGTCATCCGCAGCGGGCGCGAACCCGTGGAGCCGTGCGCGTACAGCCGCTCGCCGACCCGGCAGTACAGCGTCGGCAGCACCACCGGGGCGCCGTCGCGGACGAAGCCGAGGTGGCAGACGTACCCCTCGTCGAGTATCGCGTGCACCAGTTCCTTGTCGTACGACGCGCGCGCGGCGGCCCGGGTGGGCACGGTGCGGTCGGTCGGCGTGTAGGCGGCGGGCTTCTCCTCGGTCCCCTGCATGGCGGCCCCTCCTTGGACTTTCTTATTGCACTAGTGCATAATCTGCTTTGTGCTAGGAGAGTATCCGATCGAAGGCCGCGGCGCAGCGGAGATCGCGGGCAGTGTCGAGCGCGCGGTGAGCAGTGGAGAGCTGCGACCGGGTCAAGTCCTGCCCCCGCTCAGGGAGTTGGCGTCCCGGCTCGGGGTGAATCCCAATACCGTCGCGGCCGCCTATCGCACCCTGCGCGAGCGCGGAGTCATCGAGACCGCCGGACGGCGGGGCAGCCGGGTGCGGCCCAAGCCCGCCACGACCGGGCGCGACGAGCTGCGTGTGGAGGTGCCGCCCGGGGTGCGGGACCTGTCCACCGGCAACCCCGACCCGGCCCTGCTGCCCCCGCTCGGCCCGGCGTTCGCCGACGCGGCCGCCCGCGCGGACCGCGCCCCCGTCCTCTACGGCACCGAGCCGGTCGACCCCGGCCTCGCGCGCGTCGCCCGCGCCGAACTCGACGCCGACGGCGTGCCCGAGGGTCCGCTGACCGTCACCTCCGGCTCCCTCGACGCCGTCGAACGGGTCCTCGCGGCCCACCTCAGGCCCGGCGACGCGGTCGCGGTGGAGGACCCCGGCTGGGGCAGCGTCCTGGACCTGGTCCCGGCGCTCGGGCTGCGCGCCGTACCCGTGCGCGTGGACGACGAGGGGCCGCGCGTGGCGGACCTGCGCGCCGCCCTGGACGCCGGGGCCCGCGCGCTGATCGTCACCGTCCGCGCCCAGAACCCCACCGGCGCCTCGGTGACCGCGTCGCGTGCGCGGGCGCTGCGGGCCGTACTGCGCGAGCACCCGGACGTGCTGCTGATCGAGGACGACCACGGCCACGGCTTCGTCGACCTTGCGCCGCATCCACTCGCGGGCGCCACCGCCCACTGGGCGTTCATCCGCTCGGTCTCCAAGAACTACGGCCCCGATCTGCGCGTCGCCGTCCTCACCGGGGACGCCCGCACCGTCGACCGGGTGCGCGGCCGGCAGCGGCTCGGACCCGGCTGGGTGAGCCTGCTGCTCCAGCGCGCGGTCGCCCGGCTGTGGTCCGACGGCGCGGTGGACGACTCGGTCGCGCGGTCCTACAGCGCGCGCCGCAAGGCGCTGACCGACGCGCTCGCACGGCGCGGGGTCACCGCGTACGGCCGCAGCGGCATGAACGTGTGGGTGCCGGTCCCGGACGAGACGGGCGCCGTCGCCCGGCTCCTCCAGTCCGGCTGGGCGGTCGCGCCCGGCGCCCGCTTCCGGCTCGACACCCCGCCCGGCGTCCGCATCACCGTCTCGCCGCTCGCGGAGGCGGACATCGAGCCGCTGGCGGACGCGGTGGCGGCGGCGGTACGGCCGTCACCGGCGCGGTCGTACGGGTGACACGGGTGCGCCTTTGCCGCCGGGGTCGGCCCGGCGGTCAGCTCTTCGGCCTGACCTGGGTGAGCGCGGCCCCCGCGAGGACGATCACCGCGCCCATCGGAGTGGTCCAGGCGATCGACTCGCCGAGGATCGCCACGCCCGCCGCCGTGGCGATGACCGGGATGAAGTAGGTCACCATCTGGGCGGTGGTGGGCCCGACTTCGGCGACGAGCCCGTACTGGATGAGCACCGCCACGCCCGTGCCGAGGGCGCCCAGCGCGGCCACCGCGAGCAGCGGGACGATCGCGAAGTGCGTCGGGACCGAAGTGAACAGGGGTGTGATGACGGTCAGTTGGAGAGTGGCCAGGAACAACTGCGTCCCGGTCATGGCGAGGTGCGAGTTGCCCGTGCCCGACAGGGTGCGGCGGACGTAGATCCAGCCGATCGGGTAGCACAGCGAGGCGAGCAGGGCCATGGCCGTGCCCGTGGCGTCGATGCCGTGGAAGCCCTGCCAGGCGCCGAGGACGGTCAGCACCCCGAGGAAGCCGAGGCCGAGCCCGGCGAAGCGGACCCGGCTCGGGCGGTCCTCGGAGAGCGCGACCAGGGAGAGGATCATGCCCCACAGCGGCGAGGTGGCGTTGCAGATGCCGGCCAGGGTGGAGGGGACGGTCAGCTCGGCGTAGGCGAAGAGGGAGAACGGGGCGGCGTTCAGGAAGAACGCGGCGACCGCCATGTGTCCCCAGGTGCGGGCCCCGCGCGGCGGCCGCTCGCGCTTGACGGCCATCGCCGCCGCGAGCACGGCCGTGCCGAACACCAGTCTGCCGAGGGTGACTTGGAACGGGGCGTAGGAGGACGTGCCGACCTTGATGAGGAGGAAACTGAAGCCCCAGATCAGGGACAGCACGCCGAAGCGCAGCCGCCAGTCGGTGCGGGGGCGCGGCGTGGCGTCCGGTGCGGCGGCGGAGGTGGATGCGGACGGGGACGCGGAGGCGGACTGTGCCGTGCGGGAAGGGGAGACCGTGCTCATGGCATCAAAGATGCGGGCCGCAACTTCGTAGCACAATCGAGAATTATCACGCGGTATCTTTTAGGATCGCTTACATGTTGAACTTGGAGCGCCTGCGCACCCTGGACGCCCTCGCCCGGCACGGCTCCGTCAGCGCCGCAGCCGCCGCGCTGCACGTCACCACCTCCGCCGTCTCGCAGCAACTGTGCAAGCTGGAGCGGGAGGTGGGTCAGCGGCTCCTCGCCAAGAACGGGCGCGGTGTCCGGCTCACGGACGCGGGCCGGCTGCTCTCCGAGCACGCCGCGCGCATCCTCTCCCGGGTCGAGCTGGCCCAGTCGGACCTGGAGGCGCACCGGGGGCAGGTCGTCGGCGAACTGCGCCTCTCGGCCTTCCCCACCGCCGCCCGGGGGCTGTTCCCCGACACGCTGGCCGGACTGCGTGCCCTGCACCCCAATCTGCGGGTGCGCTCCAGCGAGTTGGAGCCGGAGCGGGGCGTCGCCGGAGTCGTGCGCGGCGATCTCGACCTCGCGGTGGTGCTCGACTGGTACAACAAGCCGATGCCCGTCCCGGACGGCCTGGTCAAGGCGCCCCTGCTGGACGACCCGGCGGAGGTCGCGATCCCCGCCGGGCACCGGCTCGCGGGCCGCGACGAGGTGGACCTCGCCGAGTTCGCCGAGGACGAGTGGATCACCTGGGGCGAGGGCGAGTTCTGCCACGAGTGGCTGATCTTCACCCTGCGGTCCAGGGGAGTCGAACCCCTCGTCGGTCACCGGGCGGCCGAGACACACACCCAACTCGCGTTGGTCGCCGCAGGGTTGGGTGTGTGCATCGCACCCCTGCTGGGGCGCGACCCGGTGCCGCCGGGAGTGGTCCTGGTCCCGCTCAAGCAGCGGGTCCGCAGGCATGTGTACGTCGTCTGGCGGGCGGACGCCGACCGCCGTCCCTCGATCCGCGCGGCGGTCGAGGCGCTGCGGACGGCGGCCGCGCGGCTCGGCTGAGCCGACGCGATCCGTCGGCACGACGTGGCGCAAGTCCCGCCCTCCGTACGGGACTTGCGCACCGACTCCTACGCCCTGCCCAGCTTCCGGAAGTCCCAGGAGACGATCTTCTCCGGGGTGAGCCGGGCCCAGGCGTGCCGTCCGTCGTGCGGCATCTCGTCCAGGCCGAAGTTCTTGCGCGCGAACAGCGTCTCCACCGCGTCGAGTTCGGCACACAGCTCGCCCGTGCGCGGCACCTCGCCCACGAACTCCACCCGCCCGGACAGCTCGGCCCCGCGCAACTGGTCGTACTCCTCGCCCGCGTCCACCACCACCGCGACCCGGTGGTCACGGCTCAGCTGGGCCCAACGCCTGCTGCGCACCACGGAATAGAGCCACAGCGAGCTGCCGTCCCAGACGAACCACAGCGCGCTCACGTGCGGGGTGCCGTCCGCCGAGACGGTCGCGACCCGGCAGGTGCGCTGGACGGTCAGGAACGCGTCCAGCTCGCCCGGAGTCATCATGATCTTCCGACCCCGGCGCTGCTCGGTGACGGTCATACGGCCCCCTCTTCTCCCCAGTTGTCCAAGAGACACCCCCCGTGCCGATAACACCCCTGTGCCGCCGATCCTCTGACGCGTCGCCAGAAAAGGGAACGCGGCCCGGTGGAGCGTGATCAGGCCAGCTCGATCGTGTCGCCGGACACCTTGATCTCCTTCGCGGGCAGCCCCTGCGTCGCGGGCCCCTGCTTCACACTGCCGTCCTCCACCGAGAAACGGCTGTTGTGGCACGGGCACACGATCACCCCGTCGCTCACGCTGCCCACCGCGCACCCCTGGTGGGTGCACTTGGCGGAGAACGCCTTGTACGTCCCGGCCGACGGCTGGGTGACCACCACGCCCTCGTCCTTGAAGATCTTGCCGCCGCCCTCCGGGATGTCCGAGGTCTTGCCGAGCGTGGTGCCGGCCGCGCCACTGCCGACGGTGTCCGAACCGCCGTCCGAGCCGCAGGCCGCCAGTGCCACGGTGAGGCCGGCGGCACCGGCCGCCGCCATCACCGTACGCCGGGCGGGATTCGCTACGGGCTGGGACGATGCGCTGGTCATGAGGTGTTCCCTTCCGCCGGGATGGTCGTACGTGATCTGTCCGGGGGTACGGTCCGGCAGCACCACCCGTTCAGGCATGTGACCCGATCCTCACCGCTCGGGTATGAGGAGGGCGTAAGGCCCGCGCGTGGCCCCGTCGCGTGGCGGTGCACCGGAATCCGGCGCCAACCCGCGTTATAACCTGGGCAAATGCTGACCGAAGTCACGGCCACCCGGTACATCACGCCCCTGCGTGAGGGCGGCTCACTGCCGGGGCTCGTCGAGGGGGACGATCTCCGGGCGTACGTCATGAAGTTCACCGGCGCGGGGCAGGGCCGCAAGACACTCGTCGCCGAGGTCGTGTGCGGCGAGCTGGCGCGGCGGCTCGGCTTCCGGGTGCCCCGGCTGGTGACGCTCGGCCTCGATCCCGTGCTGGGGCTCGCCGAGCCCGAGCGGCAGGTGCAGGAGCTGCTGCGCTCCAGCGGGGGCGTCAATCTCGGCATGGACTTCCTCTCCGGTGCCCTCGGCTACGACCCGCTCGCCTTCCCGGTGACGCCCGAGGAGGCGGGCCGGATCGTCTGGTTCGACGCGCTGATCAACAACGTGGACCGCTCCTGGCGCAACCCCAATCTCCTGATGCACCAAGGGCAGTTGTGGCTCATCGACCACGGCGCCACCATGATCTGGCACCACAACTGGCCCTCCGCCGACGCCTCGGCCGCCCGCCCCTACGACGCCTCCGACCACGCGCTGGCCCGCTTCGCCCCGGACGTCGCCGCCGCTGCCGCCGAGCTGGCCCCGAAGGTCACCGAGGACCTCCTCGCCGAGGTCACCGCCGAGATCCCCGACGCGTGGCTGACCGGCGAGCCCGGCTTCGGCACACCGGACGACCTGCGCCGCGCCTACGCCCGGCCCCTGCTCGCGCGGGCGGTCTCCGTCCACGAGCGCATCAACGGCCTCCAGGAGAGCAAGTGAGCGAGCACCACATCCACATGGCCGGACATGTGGTCGAGCGCCACATCACCCGCACGGGCCAGGGCGGCGACCGCGATGTGTACGAGTACGCCCTGCTCCGTGTCGTGCCCCGCGTCGAGCGCGGCGAGCGGATCAACGCGGGGGTCGTCGTCTACTGCCGCGCCCACGACTACGTCGGCGCCCGCACCCACCTGGACGAGGCCCGGCTGCTCGCGCTCGACCCCGAGGCCGACGTGACCGGCATCCGGGCCGCGCTCGGTGCCGTCGAGCGGATCTGCGCGGGCGGCGAAGAGGCAGCTCAGGCCGCGGGCGACGACGCCGGGCGGCGCTTCCGCTGGCTGATCGCGCCCCGCTCCGCCGTCGTACAGCCGGGCTCGGTGCACACCGGGCTCACCACCGATCCGGTGGCCGAGACCGAACGGCTGCTCGACCTGCTGGTGAGGTAATGGATCACACCACCCGGTGTCCCGTTGACACCGGGTGCCAGGGCTTCTAGCGTCACGGGTGCGGAAGGTACTAAGCGGTCGCTCACCGCACTCGGGTCCTGTCCAGGGCCACTCGGGTTCTCTCAAGGGCGAGGAGAAGCAGCAATGTCCACCACTGAACAGCGGGTCGCGGTAGTCACCGGTGCGGCACGAGGGATCGGCGCCGCCACCGCCGTACGCCTGGCCGCCGAGGGTCACGCCGTCGCCGTGGTCGACCTGGACGAGGCCGCCTGCAAGGACACCGTCGAGAAGATCACCTCGGCCGGCGGCAAGGCCGTCGCGGTCGGCGCCGACGTCTCCGACGAGGCGCAGGTCGAGGCCGCCATCGCCCGGGTCGCCGAGGAACTGGGCGCGCCGACGATCCTCGTCAACAACGCCGGTGTGCTGCGCGACAACCTGCTGTTCAAGATGAGCGCGTCCGACTGGGACACCGTGCTGAACGTGCACCTGCGCGGCTCTTTCCTCATGGCCAAGGCCGTCCAGAAGCACATGGTGGACGCGGGCTTCGGCCGGATCGTCAACCTCTCCTCGTCCTCCGCGCTGGGCAACCGCGGCCAGGCCAACTACTCGGCCGCCAAGGCGGGTCTCCAGGGCTTCACCAAGACCCTCGCCATCGAGCTGGGCAAGTTCGGCATCACCGCCAACGCCGTCGCCCCCGGCTTCATCGCCACCGAGATGACCAAGGCCACCGCCGAGCGCGTCGGCATGGGCTTCGACGACTTCAAGAAGGCCGCCGCCACCCAGATCCCCGTGCAGCGCGTCGGTGAGCCCGAGGACATCGCCAACGCCATCGCCTTCTTCACCGGCGAGGCCGCCGGGTTCGTCTCCGGCCAGGTGCTGTACGTCGCCGGCGGACCGCTCGACTAGTCGCCCGGGCAGCTGAAGAACCTAGTCACTCGGGAATCTGAGGATCACGGACATGACTGAACTCCCGGAGCTCTCCGGCAAGGTCGCGCTCGTCACGGGCGCGAGCCGGGGCATCGGCTACGGCGTCGCGGAGGCCCTGATAGCGCGCGGCGACCGCGTGTGCATCACGGGCCGCAACGAGGAGGCGCTGAAGGAGGCCGTTGAGCGGCTCGGCGCCGAGCGCGTCATCGGCGTCGCGGGCAAGGCGCACGACCTCGACCACCAGAGCGCGGTCGTCGAGCGCACCATGGAGGCCTTCGGCCGCATCGACTTCCTGGTGAACAACGCGGGCACCAACCCGGTCTTCGGCCCCATCGCGGACGTCGACCTGAACGTCGCCCGCAAGGTGTTCGAGACCAACGTCGTCTCGGCGCTCGGCTTCGCCCAGAAGACCTGGCACGCCTGGCAGCGCGCGCACGGCGGCGCGATCGTCAACATCGCCTCCGTCGCGGGCCTCGCGCCCTCGCCGTTCATCGGCGCCTACGGCATCAGCAAGGCCGCCATGATCAACCTGACCCAGCAGCTGGCGCACGAGTTCGCGCCCAAGGTGCGGGTCAACGCGATCGCCCCGGCCGTGGTGAAGACCAAGTTCGCCGAGGCGCTCTACGAGGGCCGCGAGGCGGAGGCCGCTGCCGCCTACCCGCTGGGCCGGCTCGGCGTGCCCTCCGACATCGGCGGGGCCACCGCCTTCCTCACCTCCGAGCAGTCCGACTGGATCACCGGTCAGACGCTCGTCGTGGACGGCGGCATCTTCCTCAACGCCGGGGTGGGCTGACCCTCCCCGCGGGGGTCTCACGGCCTCTGACCGGCCGTCTCTTCCGGGCGCCGTTCCCCAGCGGAACGGCGCCCGGAGTGCTGTGCGGCGACCGGTCGCCGCGATGACAACGTCGTCACCGTCCGATCCGTCAACAACGGCTGTTTCAGGGGAGGTTCAGGAGGCGTATTGCTGCGGTATGGTCTGCCGACCTTGGTACGGCGGATCGAGGAGCGTGCGCGTGTTCAAGCGGAACCGATTCCTTCGAAGAGTCGCGGCGGCCGCGTCCATCAGTCTGGTGTCGGGGTGCGCCCTGCTCCCCGGCAGCGCCCGGACCGACGACGGCCCGATCGTCGTCGGCACCACCAGCGCCCCCAGCACCCTGGACCCGGCAGGCTCCTGGGACGGCTCCTGGGAACTGTTCCGCAACGTCTACCAGACGCTTCTCGCCTACCCCACCGGCGCCACCAGCCCCCAGCCCGACGCCGCCCAGAGCTGCGGCTTCTCCGACTCGGGCGGCACCACCTACCACTGCCGGCTGCGTCCGGGCATGACGTTCTCCGACGGCCACCCGCTCAACGCCCAGGCCGTGCAGGCGTCCATCAACCGCATCCGTGTCATCAACGCGCCGGGCGGCCCCGCCGGACTGCTCGGCAGCCTGGACCGGGTGGAGACCTCCGGCGACCGCGACGTGGTCTTCCACCTCAAGAAGCCCGACGCCACCTTCCCGTTCGTGCTGGCCACCCCCGCCATGTCGATCGTGGACCCGCGCGACTACCCCGCCCACTCCCTGCGCGACAAGGGCGGCATCCACGGCTCCGGCCCGTACCGCCTCGAGTCCTACGACGAGGGCAAGGAGGCCGTCCTCGTCCGCAACGACCGCTACGACGGCTACGCCAAGCGGCTCAACGACGCGGTGACCATCCGTTACTTCCAGGACTCCCGCTCCATGGTCAAGGCGCTGCGCGACAAGCGGATCGACGTCACCTATCGGGGTCTGGCCGCCGGTGACATCGTCACCCTCGAGAGGCAGGACCGGACCGACCTCCAGCTGATCGACGGCGCCGGGACCGACATCAGTTACCTGGTGTTCAACCCCAAGGACCCCTGGGCCCGGCAGGACGCCGTACGCCGGGCCGTCGCGCAGGTCGTCGACCGCGGGGCCATCGCGCACCGGGTCTACAAGGACACCGTGGACCCGCTGTACTCCATGGTCCCCAAGGGGCTGGTCGGGCACACCACGCCGTTCTTCGACACGTTCGGCGACCCGAGCACCGCCAAGGCCCGCAAGACCCTCACCGACGCGGGCATCACCCGGCGCGTCCCGCTCACCCTCTGGTACACCAGCGACCGCTACGGCTCCGAGACGGCTCTGATGTTCCAGGAGCTGAAGCGGCAGCTCGACGCCTCGGGGCTGTTCACGATCACCCTGAAGGCCCGGCCCTGGAAGAGCTATGTGGCCGGCTACCAGAAGGGCGAGTACCCGGTGTTCGGGCGCGGCTGGTTCCCGGACTTCCCCGACCCGGACAACTTCATCACGCCGTTCGTCGGCGAGAACAACGCGCTCGGCACGCCCTACCCGGCCAAGAAGATCACCTCGGTCCTGCTGCCCCGCTCGCGCGCGATGCGCGACCGCGCCGAGGTGGTCAAGGACCTGGGGGAGGCGCAGCAGCAGATCGCGGACGACGCGCGGCTGCTGCCGCTGTGGCAGGGACGGCAGTACGTCGCGGCCAACGGGGACATCTCCGGCGGGGAACGGTCCCTCGACCCCTCGACGATCATGACGATGTGGGAGCTGCACCGGAAGACCAGCTGGTGAGAGGGGGCGTACGGCATCCTCGCGTGCTCGTTGTCAGTGGTCGCCTGTAGGTTCTGAGTGCTGGAAATGACCGCACATCGTGAGGACGTTGACGTGACCGACATCGCCATGCTGCCCGAGTCCTGGCGCGGGGTACTGGGCGACGAGCTGGAGAAGCCCTACTTCAAGGAGCTGACCGAGTTCGTCGAGGAGGAGCGGGCGAAGGGCCCCGTCTACCCCCCGCGCGAGGAGGTTTTCGCGGCCCTCGCGGCGACGCCGTACGACAAGGTCAAGGTCCTCGTCCTCGGCCAGGACCCGTACCACGGCGAGGGCCAGGGGCACGGCCTGTGCTTCTCGGTGCGGCCCGGCGTGAAGACGCCGCCCTCGCTGCGGAACATCTACAAGGAGATGCGCGAGGAGCTGGACCTCCCGGTCCCGGACAACGGTTATCTGATGCCCTGGGCCGAGCAGGGTGTCCTGCTGCTGAACGCGGTGCTGACGGTGCGCGCGGGCGAGGCCAACTCGCACAAGAACAAGGGCTGGGAGAAGTTCACCGACGCGGTGATCCGCGCCGTGGCCTCCCGCCCCGACCCGGCGGTCTTCGTCCTGTGGGGCAACTACGCGCAGAAGAAGCTCCCCCTGATCGACGAGACCCGCCATGTCGTGGTCAAGGGCGCGCACCCCTCGCCCCTGTCCGCCAAGCGGTTCTTCGGCTCCCGCCCGTTCACCCAGATCAACGAGGCGATCGAGAAGCAGGGGCACGAGGCGATCGACTGGCGGATTCCGAACCTGGCGGGCTGAGACAGGCCCTGGGGGGATGCCGGTTCGGGTGTGTCACCCCGGCGTACGGGGCCGCCTGCCCGGCATCTCCACCGGCTGCGGCTAGCGTCGGGGCAGGCGGGCCGGACAGCGGCCCGGCGTGACGGCTCGGAGGGCGCGGTGGCGGAGCGGCAGGAGCAGGCGGCGCCGGATGCCCTGCTGACCCGGATCGGGCAGGTCGTGATGCTGCACCACGGCGGCGACCGCGAGGAGGCCAGACGCCGCCTCCTGGAGCTGTGGGCCGAGACGGCCGAGGCCGGCGACCCGCTCCACCGCTGCACCCTGGCCCACTACCTCGCCGACACCCAGGACGACCCCGACGCCGAACTCGCCTGGGACCTCCGGGCGTTGTCGGCGGCCCAGGAGCTGACCGGCGCCGATCCCTCGCCGGTCGGGGGCTTCTACCCCTCCCTCCACCTCAACCTCGCCGCCGACTACCTCAAGCTGGGCCGCTCCGACGCCGCCCGCACCCACCTCCGCCGCGCCCGGCACGCCGCCGACTCCCTCGCGGACGACGGCTACGGGACGGGGGTCCGGGCGGCCATCAGCCGCCTGGAACTGCGTCTCGGCCCGTCCGGGGGCGGGGACGGCGAGGGCTTCGGACCGCCGCGCCAGCGGCCGGTGGGGTAACGGAGGCGCCGGACCGCTCCCACACCCTCAACGCCCGTACGCGCGACCGCAGATCACCGACGCCGGGCTGTCCTTCCGCCAGCCGCCGTACTTGCGGCCCAGTGCGCAGATGTCCGGGGCTTTGACGGTCGGGCGGGGTGGGGTCGCGGGGGCCGGGCGCGGGGCGCTTCGCGGGTTCCGGCTGGTGGGAGTCGGGTGCGGAGCGGGGGGTGCGGGCGGGGGAGCGGACGGCTTGGCCGATGTGGGTGAGGGCGTGGGGTCCTGCGGGGGCGGTCCCATCCGGGCCAGGGCCTCGCGGGCGGGCGCCTGCACCGGGCGGGGGGTCGCCGTGCCCGCCGCCGGACGGGGGGCGACAGGAGCCGGGCCATGTACGGTCACGCAGGCGGTGAGGGCCGAGACGGCCACGGTGACCCAGAGCGCTGCGGTGGTCGTCGGTCGATGCACCCGGGCAACTCTGCTGGCCGGGCCGCCGCATTGGCATCAGCTACGCACGGGTGATCCACTCGCAGGAGTGATCGCGTCGCCCGCAGGGAGGACGTGCGCGTACCGGGGGTGACGCTCACTCGCCGGTGCGGCCGTCTATCCGTTCGCGCAGCAGGTCGGCGTGGCCGTTGTGGCGGGCGTACTCCTCGATCATGTGGGTGTAGATCCAGCGGAGGCTGTAGCGCTCCTCGTTGTTCGGGCGCCGCTTGCCGAGTCCGAGGTCGTCCAGCTCGAAGCGGGCCGCGTTGGTCCGGGCCGTCGCTATCTCGGCCTGCCAGACGGCGTACGCGTCCTTCCAGGTGTCCGCCTCGGTGAGGTGGAGGTCGCCGTCCGGGTCCTCGTCGCTCCAGTAGATCCACCCCTGGTCGTCACCGGCCAGCACCTTGCGGAACCAGGACCGCTCCACGTCGGACATGTGCCGCACCAGGCCCATCAGCGACAGGTCGGACGGTGGCACGGACGCGGTGCGCAGCTGCTCGTCGGTCAGGTCCTCGCACTTCCAGGCGAGGGTCCGGCGGTGGTACTCGAGCCAGCCCTCCAGCATGGCGCGTTCACCGACGGTCAGGTCGGGGCAGTGGCGGTCGGCGGGCGCGTGGTCCTCGGCGGGGGCCTGGCTTTCGGCAGTCATGATCGGCATCCTCGCAGCCGGGCCCCGGCGGCGACAGGGGGTTTCCGCGGCCCTCCGACGAGACCCGGCCGCCGTATCCTTCCGCAGAGGAACACACGGAGTACCGCCACTAGGAGAGCATGTGAAGGTCGGCTGCATCGGACTCGGGGACATCGCGCGGAAGGCCTACCTTCCGGTGCTCGGCACACTGCCCGGGGTCGACCTCCACCTCCAGACCCGCACCCCCGCCACCCTGACGGCCGTGGCGGACTCGCTGCACCTGCCGGAGGAGCGGCGGCACGAGAGCCTGGACTCCCTCCTGGACGCGGGACTCGACGCCGCCTTCGTGCACGCGCCCACCGCCGTCCACCCTGAGATCGTCACCCGGCTCCTCGAAGCGGGCGTCCCCACCTACGTGGACAAGCCGCTCGCCTACGAACTCGCCGACGCCGAGCGGCTGGTGGCGCTCGCCGAGGAGCGGGGCGTCTCCCTGTTCGTCGGCTTCAACCGCCGGTACGCCCCCGCGTACGCGCAGTGCCTGGAGCACCCGCGCGAGCTGATCATCCTCCAGAAGAACCGGGTCGGGCTGCCCGAGGAGCCCCGCTCGATGGTCCTGGACGACTTCATCCACGTCGTGGACACCCTGCGCTTCCTGGTGCCGGGCCCGATCGACGACGTCACCGTGCGCTCCCGCTCCGAGAACGGGCTGCTGCACCACGTCGTGCTCCAGCTCGCCGGTGACGGCTTCACCGCGCTCGGCGTCATGAACCGGCTCAGCGGCTCCGCCGAGGAGGTCCTGGAGGTCTCCGGACAGGACACCAAGCGCCAGGTCGTCAACCTCGCCGAGGTCATCGACCACAAGGGCCAGCCGACCCTGCGACGGCGCGGCGACTGGGTGCCCGTCTCCCGGCAGCGCGGCATCGAGCAGGCCGTCCTCACCTTCCTCGACGCCGTCCGCGCGGGCAGGACGCTCAGCGCCGGGGACGCGCTGGCCACCCACGAACTGTGCGAGCGGATCGTACGAGCGGTTCAGGACCCGTCCGGCGCGGCCTGAGCGTCCGTACGCCCTCCACCGCGCCCAGCGAGGCCAGCACCAGGAGCGCGCCGCGCACCGCCCAGTCGCCGTGGCGGACGTACGGGGTGACGCCGCGCGCGAGCGGTACGTCGTAGACGCGGGCGGTGTCCGCGTCCGTACCGAGCCAGGGGCCGAGGCGCCGGCCGTCCGGGCCGTAGACGGCGCTCACCCCGGTCAGGGTGGCGTGCACCATCGGGCGGCCGGTCTCGGCGGCGCGCAGCGCGGCCAGCGAGGCGTGCTGCTCCGGGGCCCAGCTGCCCTGGAAGGTCGAGGTGGAGGACTGGCCGAGCAGGACGCCCGCGCCGTCGTCCGCGAGGTGGCGGCTCATGTCCGGGAACGCGGTCTCGAAGCACACCAGCGGGCCTATCCGCAGCCCGTGCCCGGCGTCCATCACGACCTGCTCGGTACCCCGGTGCCGGTCCTCGCCCGCCGCCCTGCCCACCGACGTGGCCCAGCCGAGCAGGGAGCGGGCCGGTATGTACTCCCCGAAGGGGACCAGCCGCATCTTGTCGTACCGCTCACCGGTCGGGCCGTCCGGGCCGATCAGGACCGAGCTCTTGTAGACGCCGGGGCGGTCGGAGCGGCGGGCGTCCACGTTCACCAGCACATCGGCGCCGGTCAGCCGGGACAGCGCGGCGAGCCGGCGGGCGAGATCCGGGCGGGCGGCGAGATCGTGCCCGACGCTGCTCTCGCCCCACACCACCAGGTCCAGGTCCTGCCCGGCCAGGCTCCGGGTCAGCCGCTCCTCGCGGTCGAAGCGGTCGTCCACGCTGCGCGGGCCCTCCACGACACCGGGCTGTACGACGGCGATCCGGGCGGTCCCCTCCGTCGCGGGGCGCGGCGCCCACGCCCAGGCGGCCGAGGTCGCGGCGGCGGTGGCGAGCAGCGAGGCCGCGGCGGGCAGCCGGGCCGCGCGCACCGCGATCAGCGCCGCGACCGCCACGTTCATGGCCACCACCAGCCAGCTCAGCAGCCAGACGCCGCCCACGGAAGCGAGTCGCAGCGCGGGCTCCACCTCCCACTGACTCGCACCGAGCATCCCCCACGGGCCGCCGAGCCCCTGCCAGGACCTGACCAGCTCCACCGCCAGCCACGCCGAGGGCAGCACGGCCATCGCCGCCGCGCACCGACCCGGCGACGGCATCCCGCCCAGCAGCCTGCGGACCAGCCAGCCCCACGGCGCCCACAGCGCACCGAGCAGCGCGGCGATCAGGAAGATGAACACGTGCAGGCTCGGCAACAGCCAGTTGTGCACCGCGAGCAGAAACCCGAATCCGCCGCACCAGCCGTCGTACGCCGCCCTGCGCGCGCTCGGCGCGGACCGGGCCAGCAATATCCACGGCACGAGCGCGACGTACGCGAACCACCACCACGCGGGGCCCGGAAACGCGAGCACGGGCAGCGTCCCCGCGACCGCGGCGACCCCGGAGCGCCGCCAGCGCCCCTCGACCCACCGCCCGGCATCCCACGCACCGCTCATCCGGAGTCTCCCCACTCCTTGGGCTTGGTTCCAGTGTGCGCCGGGTGGGCGATCCAGGACAGGGGCCCGGGTGCTGCCCACTCCGGGGATATTCGGTTGTGCGGACACGGCCGCCGTTCGAATCTGGCGCGATGAACGACCGATTCACCACGAGCGAGCCGAAGCACCGCATCCGGGCCCGGTACACGGACTCCACGATCACCGTCTACCAGGCGTACACACCCGCGATCGGCGTCCCCGCGGCACGCGACGGCCGGTTTCCCCCGGCGTGGAAACGGGACCGGATGACATGGATCAAGCCGTCGTTCCTGTGGATGATGTACCGCTGCGGATGGGCGGCCAAGGAGGGCCAGGAGACCGTCCTCGCCGTCGAGATCAGCCGGGACGGCTTCGCATGGGCGCTGCGGAACGCCTGCCTGTCGCAGTACACACGGGGCGTGCACGAGAGCCAGGCCGTCTGGAAGCGGGAGCTGCGGCGGGCACCGGCCCGTGTGCAGTGGGACGGGGAGCGGGACCTGCGACTCGAACCGCTGCCGTACCGGTCGTTGCAACTCGGTCTCGGTGGTGAGGCGGCGGTGCGGTACGCCGACGAGTGGATCGTGGGCATCGAGGACGTGACGCCGCTGGCGTGCGAGGTGCACGCGGAGGTGCGGGCGGGACGGCTCGATCGCGCGGCGGCGCTGCTGCCCGAGGAACGGCCGTACCCCATGGGGGCGTTCGCGCATCTGGGGGTGCAGCCCGAGGCGACGCGCCACGCACCGGCAGGGGAGTGACGGAGCCGGGCGCAGTCCCGCAGCGCGTCCTTGCCACGGATGACGCCGTCACCGCCGAGCAACTGTGCGGGGTCAGCCCGCCGACTCCGCCGCGTGCGGGCTCAGTACGCCCATGCTCACCAGGACGATGATCACGATGCCCAGGGCGATGCGGTACCAGACGAAGGGCATGAAGCTCTTGTTGGAGATCCACTTCATGAACCAGGCGATCACCGCATAGCCCGAACCGAACGCGATCACCGTCGCGAACAGTGTCGGCCCCCACGACACGGCACCGCTCTCGTCCAGCGAGTGCTTCACCTCGAAGACGCCGGAGGCGAGGACCGCGGGGATGGCGAGGAGGAAGGAGTAGCGGGCGGCGGCCTCGCGGCGGTAGCCCATGAAGAGGCCGCCGCTGATGGTGGCGCCGGAGCGGGAGACGCCGGGGATCAGGGCGCAGGCCTGGCAGAGGCCGAAGATGAGGCCGTCGCGGACGCTCAGGTTCTCCAGCGACTTGCGCTGCTTGGGGGAGCGGTGGCGGGCGCCGGACTCGTCGCGGGCTGCGAGCCGGTCGGCGATGCCTATCAGGACGCCGACGACGATCAGCATCGTGGCCGTGATCCGCAGATCGCGGAACGGGCCCTCGATCTGGTCCTTGAGCGTCACACCGAGCACACCGATCGGGATCGAGCCGACGATCACCAGCCAGCCCATCCGCGCGTCGTGCGACCCGCGCGCCGCCTTGTCGAACAGCGAGCGGAACCACGCCGTCACGATCCGCCCGATGTCCTTGCGGAAGTAGATCAGCACCGCCGCCTCCGTGCCGATCTGGGTGATCGCCGTGAAGGCCGCGCCGGGGTCCTTCCAGCCCGAGAACGCCGCGGTCAGCCGCAGATGGGCGCTGGAGGACACGGGCAGGAACTCGGTGAGCCCCTGGACGAGTCCCAGGACGAGGGATTCAAACCAAGACATGGCGGCAGGAGGTCCAAGCGCTCGGAAAAGAAGGCGTGATCATGTGACGGGGGCAGCGTAGCGGGCCCCGATGGCAAAGACCTCATCGGGGGTTGGTCATGGGATGGTCATCCGGGTCGCCGGTCCGCCGCGACTTCTGTAAAGCGCCTTGTCTTCAACTGCCGTTCAGATGATGCCGCTTGCGCCACGCCACCCACGTCCCCGCCAGCGCCGGTACGGCGATGCAGGCCATCGCGATCAGAAAGGCGGGCGAGGTCGGCGCCGAGGCGCGGGCGCCCGCGACGGCGTACGCGGCCGTGTTCGGGACGGAGCCCAGCGCCGTGGCGAGCAGGAACGGTGTGAGCCGCATCCGGGAGACGGCGGCGCAGTAGTTCGCCGCCCAGAACGGCACGCCGGGGAAGAGCCGCGCCGCCAGCATCGAGCGGAAGCCGTGCCGGCTCAACTGCCCGTCCGCCGCCCGCAGCCAGCGCCCGCGCAGCAGGGGACGCAGCGCGTCCTGGCCCAGCGCCCGGCCCAGTACGAAGGCCAGCCCCGCGCCGAACACCGTGCCCGCGAGCGCCGAGGTCAGCCCCAGCGGGGAGCCGAACAGCGCGCCCGCGGCGAGGTTCAGCAGGGGACGCGGTACGAACGCCACCGTGCACAGGCCGTACCCCGCCGCGAACACGGTGGCCGCCGCCAACCCGCTGAATCCTGGCGGCAGTTGCCGCGTCAGCAGTTGCTGCGGCGCGAACGCCAGCACACATGCGGCGCCGCCCGCGAGCAGGAGGAGCAGCAATGCCAGGCGGGCGTACGGAGAGAGGAGGACGGCGGCTCCGCGCGCGGCGAATCCCCGGCGCGCGAGGGCCGGTTCGGGAACAACTGCGGAAACAGCGAGCGCGGATTCGGCGACGGTGGCCCGGGGAGTGGCCATGACGGTGCCCCCAGAGCGGTTGGTGGCAGCGGGCATCCGGTGACCCTAACCGACGCGGGGGTGTGATCGGTGTACGGAAGGCGGCCGCCGGGCGCACCCCGCCCGTGAAAAACCGTTCGACGTGGAGCGACGCGTCCGCGATGATCTGCCTCATGTTCCGGTACGCCTTCCTCCTCGCAGCATCCGCAGTCGCGGATGCGCCGAAGGCTGCCGTCCCGTTCCTCGTGGCCGCTGTCGACGGCGCCCGAAGCTGACCCTCTCCGGATCGTCCGGCGGACCCCGCAGGGGGAGGGTCGGAGAGTCACCGGGGTCCCCGCGCGTTCGCGCGCCTCACGCATCACCATCACGAGGATCTCCCATGCCCAAGACGGCATACGTGCGCACCAAGCCGCACCTCAACATCGGCACCATGGGCCACGTCGACCACGGCAAGACGACCCTGACCGCCGCCATCACCAAGGTCCTGGCCGAGCGTGGCACCGGCACCTTCGTGCCGTTCGACCGCATCGACCGGGCCCCGGAGGAGGCCGCGCGCGGCATCACCATCAACATCGCGCACGTCGAGTACGAGACCGACACCCGGCACTACGCCCACGTGGACATGCCGGGCCACGCCGACTACGTCAAGAACATGGTCACCGGCGCCGCGCAACTCGACGGCGCGATCCTGGTCGTCTCCGCGCTCGACGGGATCATGCCGCAGACCGCCGAACACGTGCTGCTCGCCCGGCAGGTGGGCGTGAACCATTTGGTGGTCGCGATGAACAAGGCCGATGTCGGCGACGAGGAGCTGGCCGACCTGGTCGAGCTGGAGGTCCGCGAGCTGCTCACCGCCCAGGGCTACGACGGCGACGCCGTACCCGTCGTACGCGTCTCCGGGCTCAAGGCCCTTGAGGGCGACCCGCGTTGGACGGCCTCCATCGAGGCGCTGCTCGACGCGGTGGACACCTACGTGCCCATGCCGGAGCGGTATCTGGACGCGCCGTTCCTGCTCCCGGTGGAGAACGTGCTCACCATCACCGGGCGCGGCACGGTCGTCACCGGTGCCGTCGAGCGCGGGACCGTGCGGGTCGGGGACCGGGTGGAGGTGCTCGGCGCGGAGGTGGAGAGCGTCGTCACCGGTCTGGAGACCTTCGGCAAGCCGATGGACGAGGCGCAGGCCGGGGACAACGTGGCGCTGCTGCTGCGCGGGGTGCCCCGCGACGCGGTCCGGCGCGGGCATGTGGTGGCGGCGCCGGGCAGTGTGACGCCCGGCCGCCGGTTCACGGCCCGGGTGTACGTCCTCTCGGCGCGCGAGGGCGGCCGTACGACCCCGGTCACGACCGGTTACCGGCCGCAGTTCTACATCCGCACCGCCGACGTGGTCGGGGACATCGACCTGGGCGAGACGGCGGTCGCGCGGCCCGGTGACACGGTCGAGATGACCGTCGAGCTGGGCCGCGAGGTCCCGCTGGAGCCGGGGCTCGGCTTCGCCGTCCGCGAGGGCGGGCGGACGGTCGGCGCCGGGACGGTGACCTCGGTGGAGTGAGCACGGGGGTGCGCGGGGACGGGCGGCCGCCCCCGCGCACACGGGTACGGCTCCGGTCGGGGGAGAATGGTTCCGTGACCGAAGCCATACCCGTGACCAGGACCGTCGACCACGGCACCGCCAAGCTGATGCCCGACGTCGACCGGGAGCGGGCCTGGCTGCTCACCGTGGACGGGGCGCCCCAGTCGTACGTCGACCTGGACGACCCCGCGCATCTGGAGTTCGAGTACGCGCGACGGCTCGGGCACGCCCTCGACGTGGCCGGCGAGGACGGCCGCCCGCTGGACGTGCTGCACCTCGGCGGCGGCGCGCTCACCCTGCCCCGGTACGTCTCCGTGACCCGGCCCGGCTCCCGGCAGGACGTGGTGGAGGCCGACCGGGGCCTCGCGGAACTGATCGCCGAGCACCTTCCGCTGCCGCCGGGCTCGGGCATCGCGGTCCACACCGCCGACGCCCGGACCTGGCTGGAGGGCGCCCCGGACGACAGCGCGGACGTCCTGGTCGCGGACGTCTTCGGCGGCTCCCGCGTCCCCGCCCACCTCACCTCGCTTGGCTACGCGGCCGAGGCCGCGCGGGTGCTGCGGCCCGACGGCGTCTATCTGGCGAACCTCGCGGACGGCACGCCGTTCACCTTCCTCCGCTCCCAACTGGCCACCTTCGGCGCCCTGTTCGAGGAGCTGGCGCTGATCGCGGAACCGGGCGTACTGCGCGGACGCCGCTTCGGCAACGCCGTACTCCTCGCCTCCCACCGCCCCCTGGACCTGACGGCCCTGGCCCGCCGCACCGCCGCCGACGTCTTCCCGGCCCGCGTCGAACACGGCCCCGCGCTGCGGAAGTTCACCGGCGCGGCACGCCCGGTCGAGGACGGGGACGCCGTACCCTCACCCGAGCCGCCGGACGGGACCTTCGGCATCGGGTGAGCCACGTCGCGGTCAGGCGGACGGCGTTCCCGGTCGGGGATTCTCCGAGGGGGTGCCACCGGCGAGGACCATGTCCTTCGCGCGCTGGAACTCCTCCTGCGTGATGTCGCCCCGCGTGCGGAGTTCGGAGAGCTTGGCCAGCTGATCGGCGCTGTTCGGGCCCGGCCCGCCCGCCGCCTCCTTGACGTAGGCGTCGAAGGCCGCGCGCTGCTCCGTCATGTGCTTGCGCTCGCGTCGGCCCATGTCCTTGCCGCGGGCGACGACGTACACGAAGACGCCGAGGAAGGGCAGCAGGACCACGAACACCAGCCAGCCGGCCTTCGCCCACCCGTGCAGGGAATCGTCGCGGAAGATGTCGACGATGACCTTGAAGAGCAGGAAGAACCACATGATCCACAGGAAGAACCACAGCATGGTCCAGAAGGCGTTCAGCAGGGGGTAGTCGTACGCGAGAGTCATCGGTGCTGTCCCTTCGTCGTCCCTCCGGCGGCTCTCCGGAAGGGTCCACGCCCCGGGGCGCGGGCGCCCCGCACCCTCAGGAACGACGACGAGGGCGGGGGAGGGCACCGGGCGGGCGCGCCCGCGGCCGGTCCCGGGACATCGCAGCGCCCCATGCCGTCCATGGTGCGCCGAGAAGCCCCGGTCAGCCAGCCGGGAACCCGTCGCCGCGCCAGGGGTCCCGTGTCCGGCGCGAGTTCGGCCGACCGGCTGACCGCCCGCTCGGCACGCCCCGACGAGTCCTTGGTGGTTAGTCTGGAGGCATGCCGCCGGAGACGGGGGGCCCACGTCCGGTGGGTGGCGGTTCCCGTTCCCCGCAGCACCGGAAGGCGGTTCACCATGGCCACCGCATCTGCCCCCGTGATCGACACGATCGCCGCCATGACCCTCGATTCCCTCGAGCGTTGTCACATGGACGACAACACGCTCATCCTCAGCCGCATCGCCGCGCTCGTGGCGATGGACGCCCCGGCGGTCTCCTACCTGGCGCACATAGACCCCGCGCTCAAGGCCGACTTCACCGCCGAGCAACTGCAGGACCTGCTGATCGCCATCGCCCCCATCGTGGGCACGGCGCGCGTCATGTCGGCGGCGAGCCACATCGCCAAGGCGTTCGGTGTCGCGATCGCGCTGGCCGATGCCGAGGCCGAAGCCATCGCCCGTATCGAGGCCGACAGCCGCAACGCCCGCTGAGGCACGCCCCGGGACAACGCCTCCGGCGGCCGGTCGCGGCACGTCCGCTTCGCGCGATACCGCCCGGCCGCACCGGA
Source organism: Streptomyces sp. NPDC026659 (assembly GCF_040638245.1). Classification (NCBI taxonomy): domain Bacteria; kingdom Bacillati; phylum Actinomycetota; class Actinomycetes; order Kitasatosporales; family Streptomycetaceae; genus Streptomyces; species Streptomyces sp. NPDC026659. The sequence continues at coordinate 58,432 of NZ_JBEZXY010000009.1, forward strand.
CCTGAGTCCGGCGACGGAGTCCCACCACGACGGGTCGTCGCTGCGCGCGACGACCCGTCGTGGCCACCGTCGATCGCTGTGTCGCCGTCACCATGCGGCGCCCGGCCGAAAATCCGGGCGTCCCGGGTCCGCGTACCGCTGCGCGCAGGGGAAGGACGAGCTTCTCGAGCTGATGCCCGATCACGCTGATGCCCGATCACGCCTACGGCGAGCCGGCACTTCCCGACGACATCAGACCGCCTGGTGGTCGACTGCGGTCGCCCGGGCCGTGCGCCGGGTCAGGGTGCGGACCTCCGGGACGAGGAGGACGAGGGCGGTCACGAGGACGACCAGGGCCGAGCTGCCCCACAGGGCGGCGGTCAGTCCGACGGCCGACTCGACCGGGCCCGCCAGCGCCGTGGCCAGGGGCATCAGGGCGACCGAGCCGAACCAGTCGTAGGCCGAGACGCGGGAGAGTTTGTCCTCGGGGATCTCCTGGTGGAGGGCGGTCATCCAGGAGACGCCGAAGACCTCCACCGTGGCGCCGGCGAAGAACATGACGCCGTAGAGGGCCTCCACCGGGACCGGTACGGCCAGTGCGGCCGAGGGCAGGGCGAGGGGGAAGACGCAGAGGGTGCCGGTGAACAGCAGGCGGCGGGGTTTCCAGCGGGTCATCAGCAGAGCGCCCACCGCCGTGCCCGCGCCGAAGGCGCCCAGCGCCAGGCCCCAGGGGGCCGCGCCGCCCAGGCTGTCGCGGGCGACGAGCGGGCCGTAGACGGCGTCGGCAGCGCCGACCACCGCGTTGGCGAGGGAGAACTGCGCGACCACGCCCCACAGCCACGGTCGGCCGATGAACTCCCGCCAGCCCTCCCGGAGATCGGCGAGCAGACCGCCGCCCGCGCCCCGCGCCGGGACATGGCTGACGTCGAGGAACGCGCGCAGCGACCCGGCGACCGCGAAGGCCGCAGCGTCCAGCGCGAGTACCCAGCCGGGGCCGACCGCTGCGACGAGCGCGCCGCCGAGTGCGGCACCGCCGAGCGCCGCGCCCTGCGTGGCCATGCGGAACAGAGCGAACGCCCGCCCCGCGTGCTCGGCCTTCACCGAGGACATCAGCATCCCCTCGGCGGCCGGGCTGAAGAACGCCTGTCCGGTGCCGCCGAGCGCGGTGAGCAGCATCATCTGCCACAGCCGGGCCTCGCCGGTCAGGACCAGCAGCGCGAACGCGCCCTGGGAGAGGAAGTTGAGGGCGTTGGCGGCGACCATCACCCGGTGCCGGGGCAGCCGGTCCGCGACGGCGCCGCCCACCAGCAGGAACACCACCAGCGGCAGGGTGCGGGAGGCGGCGACCAGACCCACGTCCGAACTGTCGCCGCCCGCGTCGAGCACCGCGAACGCGGCCGCGATGACCGAGCCGTTGGAGCCGAGCGCGGTGACGACGGCCGCCGCGGTCAGCAGCCGGTAGGTGCGGCCCGTACGGGACGACCCCGATTCCGGCCGGGGGCCGGCGGTGCGATCGGCGGGCTCGGCGGCGGGCGTTCCCTGGGCGGCGGGGTCCGGGGTGGAGGTCACCCGGCGACTATCGCCTCCGGCCGTCGCGCCTGCCAAGCGAGTTCCCCGCCACCCGGGCCGCGCCGCCCGCCCATGTGGTCAGGGCCCCGGCTCAGCTCCCGGTCGGCTGTCCGTGCAGCCGTACCGAACTGAGGATCTTCATGATCGTCGCGGTGTCGACCTCGCCCTTGACGCCCTTGGCGCCGTAGAAGTCGAACGAGACGATGTCGTCCGCCGCGTTCTTGAACGCGAACGAGATCGCCTTGCCGTCGCTCGCGCACTTGCCCGTCTGCGGGGTGTTGCTCGACTGCGCCCACGCGTAGTCGCCCTCGACGCCGGACTTGGTGACGTAGTGCTTGGCCTGCTTGTCGAAGGTGATGCTCTTCTTGTCGGGCTGGGTGTAGCCGCCGTAGATGTACCAGGGCACGCGGGCGACCGCCGCCTGGGCCGTGCTCTTCGCGCCGTTCTCGCCCCGGGTGCCCGCGACCGCCAGTGAGGTGTCGTCGCTGCGGCCGTCCCGGTCGCTGTCGGAGGTGCACCACTTGGACTTGTAGACGGCCGGTGCGGACACGGAGGTGAGCAGCTTGTCGTCGTCGGCGCGGTCCTCCATGAAGTAGGAGGTGTCCACGGACTCCAGCTGCCAGTCCTGCGGCACGTCGAAGGCGGTGCCGAACTTGGGGTTGACGACCGCCTTCCAGCCCGCGATCACCGGCTTCACGGCGCTGTCGTCCCCGCGCGGGTTGTCGTCCGGCGTGGACGCGCTCGTGGACGGGGCGGACGTGGTCGGCTGTGCGGTGCTGCCGCGCTTGCCGTCGTGGGCCTCGTCCTTGCCGGAGTTGCCGAGGACTAGATAGCCGGTCACGGCCGCTGCCACGACCACGGCGGTGGCCGCGACGATCGCGACGACCTTGGTCCGGTTCCCGCCGCCGTTCGGCGGCTGCGGCGGCTGGGGCGCGCCCCACTGCGGCTGCTGCCCGTAGGGGCTGCCCTGCGGGTACTGCTGGTAGCCGGGCTGCTGGTACGGATTCGGCTGCTGATAACCCGGCTGCTGGTACGGGTTCTGCTGCGGGTTCTGCGCGCCCCCTGGCGGCTGCTCTCCTGGCCACATGGCCAGCAACCCTAATGCGCCATGGACATGATTCGGACTGGTCAGGCTCGCTACCCGCCGGTAACATCACGGGCATGACAGTTGAGAGCGCCTCCATGGGCGACATGCTGGCCGCCGCGGTGCCGATGGTGCGGACCCTGAACCTGGAGTTCATCGAGGTCACCCCCGAGCGCGCGGTGCTCCGGCTGCCGGACCAGCCCGAGTACCACAACCACCTCGGCGGACCGCACGCCGGCGCCATGTTCACGCTGGCCGAGTCCGCGAGCGGCGCCATCGTCCTGACCGCCTTCGGTGAGCAGCTCTCGCGCGCGGTGCCGCTCGCGGTGCGCGCCGAGATCGACTACAAGAAGCTGGCCCTCGGCCCGGTCACCGCCACCGCCACCCTGGGCCGCCCGGCGGCCGAGGTCGTCGCGGACCTCGACGCGGGCAAGCGGCCGGAGTTCCCGGTGGCCATCACCATCGAGCGCGAGGACGGTTCCGTCTCCGGCGAGATGACGGTCGTCTGGACCCTGCGGCCGAACGGCTGACGGGTCAGGGTCGACCTCAGGGGCGTGGTCCGGTCGGGCACGCGCCCCTGAGCCGCGCACCGCGCCCCTCATGGCCCGGATCACGCCCCCGGGCGGGTGGAGGCAGGCCGTCCGCCGTCCTCGAACGGGTAGCCTTCCCGGAGAAACCCCTGAAGCAGGCGTGGCCCCCGCGCTCAGGGACGGCGACTGGGAGGAACCGGCGGTGCACGTCCAGGAATGGCTCGACTCGGTGCCCCCGCTCGCCGTCTACGCCGTGGTGGCCCTGGTGATCGGCCTGGAGAGCCTGGGCATCCCGCTTCCCGGCGAGATCGTGCTGGTCTCGGCCGCGCTCATGTCCTCCAGTCACTCCGGCATCGACCCGTTCGTGCTCGGCGCGTGCGCCACCGCCGGTGCCGTCATCGGTGACTCCATCGGCTACGCGATCGGCCGCAAGGGCGGTCGTCCCCTGCTGGCGTGGCTCGCCAGGAAGCTCCCGAAACACTTCAGCGAGGCCCATGTGGCCACCGCCGAGCGGTCCTTCGAGAAGTGGGGCATGTGGGCCGTCTTCTTCGGCCGCTTCGTCGCCCTGCTGCGCATCTTCGCCGGCCCCCTCGCGGGCGTGCTCCAGATGCCCTACTGGAAGTTCCTGATCGCCAACATCCTGGGCGGCATCGTCTGGGCGGGCGGCACCACCGCCGTCGTCCACTACGTCGGCATCGTCGCCGAGGACTGGCTGAAGCGCTTCTCGTACGTGGGTCTCCTGGTGGCCCTCGCCATCGGCGTCGGCTCCCTGCTGATCGTCAGGCGCCGGGCGAAGCGGAACGAGTCCGCCACCGAGAAGACTCCGGAGGCGGAGCCGGTGGGCGCGGGGGACTGACCCCCCGCGCGTCCGTCCTGCCCGCGCGGGACCCCGTACGTCACTCGTGCACGGCCCGGTGCGTCTTCGCCAGCTCCACGTAGAGCGTGCCGTTCAGGGTGACGCCCTGACGCTCCTCCTCCGACAGCGCCCGCTTCACCTTCGCGGGCACCCCCGCCACCAGCGAGCCCGGCGGCACGACCATGCCCTGCGGCACCAGCGCCTGGGCCGCCACCAGGGAACCGGCGCCGATCACCGCGCCGTTCAGGACCGTCGCGCCCATGCCGATCAGACAGTCGTCCTCGACGGTCGCCCCGTGCACCACCGCGTTGTGGCCGATGGAGACGCGCTCCCCCACCGTCAGCGGGAAACCGGGGTCGGCGTGCAGGGTGACGTTGTCCTGGACGTTGGCGTCCGCGCCGACGGCGATCCGCTCCGCGTCACCGCGCACCACCGCGCCGTACCAGACACTCGCCCCCGCGTCCAGCGTGACGTCACCGATCACCGAGGCCGTGGGGGCCACGAAGGCGTCCGGGTCGATCTTCGGCTCCTTGCCGCCGATGCCCACGATCAAGGGCTGGTGCGTCATCCGGTCCACCGTCTCTTCTTCGAGTCGTCGAGGTCGCGAAGCCGCCGTGTCGGCGAGGTCGCGTACCCGCGCACGCTAGTGCATCCCCCTTCTGCCGCAGGGGGCTGTCGTATGGGGTGAAGATCACAGCGGTACGGCCCCTCGCCGGAGGCGACCGGTGAGTAACGTGAGCGCGTGCCGAAGACCGAGAACACCTTCTCTTCCTGGCGGAAGGGCCTCGCCCAGCGGGCCGTCCACGCGGTCTGGGAGTGGGCGCGGCGCACCGGCTCCGTCTCCGCCGAGCACCCCGGCCGCCTCCGCTTCGGCGCGATCGGCGAGGGCACCCGGCTCGCCTTCCCGCTCGGCACCGTCTTCGGCGAGCCCTGGATCAGGCTCGGCGCCTACTGCATCATCGCCGAGCAGGTGACCCTCACCGCCGGGCTCATGCCCGACCTCGACCTCGGTCCGGAGCCGATCCTGCGCATCGGGGACGGCGTGGTCCTCGGCCGCGGCAGCCACGTCATCGCGGACACCTCGGTCACCATCGGCCGCGACTGCTACTTCGGGCCGTACGTCTACGTCACCTCCACCAACCACTCCTACGACGACCCGCACGAGCCCATCGGCCGGCAGTGGCCCCGGATGGAGCCGGTGGAGATCGGCCCCGGCTGCTGGATCGGCACCAACGCGGTGATCCTGCCGGGCGCGCGGATCGGCCGGAACGTGGTCGTCGCGGCCGGTGCGGTGGTGCGCGGCACGGTCCCCGACCACGCCGTGGTCGCGGGCGCCCCCGCCCGGGTGGTGCGCCGCTGGACCCCGGAGGAGGGCTGGCAGCCCCCGCTGCGCACCCCGGCGCCCGTGCCGCCGCCGGACGGGTCGACCCCGGCGCAGTTCCGGGCGCTGGCCGCGCTGGACGAGGAGCAGATCGAGCGGCTGGCCCGGCTGGACGCGGAGGGCTGATCCCGGGTACCGGTGCCGCCCGGCGCCGTATCCCGCCGCTGCCCGTCGGTCGCCCGCAGTACAGTGCGGTGTACGACGGGGTGCAGCGCACCGGCCCCGCACTCCTCCTGCCGAACCCGCTGGACCCAATGGACGTGATGTGTCGGACCTCGACCTGCTGACCCAGTCCCTGGCGCGCAACGTCAGACGCTGGCGCACCGAGCGCGGCTTCACCCTGGACACGCTGGCCGCCCGTGCCGGGGTCAGCCGGGGCATGCTGATCCAGATCGAGCAGGCCCGTACCAACCCCAGCATCGGCACGGTCGTCAAGATCGGGGACGCGCTCGGCGTGAGCGTGCCCACGCTGCTCGACTACGAGCGCGGGCCGCGGGTCCGGGTCGTCGCCGCCGAGCAGGCGGTCCGCCTGTGGCACACGGACGCGGGCAGCTACAGCCGGCTGCTCACCGGCACCGAGGCGCCAGGGCCGCTGGAGCTGTGGGACTGGCGGCTCATGCCCGGCGAGAGCAGCCCCTCCGACCCGCACCCCACCGGCACGGTCGAACTGGTCCACGTCACCTCGGGCGAGCTGACCCTCACGGTGGACGGCACACCGCACCGCGTACCGGCCGGGGCGAGCGCCACCTTCGAGGCCAACAGCCCGCACACGTACGGCAACGAGGGCGACGTACCCATGGAGATGGTCATGACCGTCTCCGTGCCTCCCGTGCGCCCGTAACGCTGTTAGCGTGCCGCCATGCGCGCCCCCATCGGAAACTTCGACACCGCCCTCCCCGCTCCGGACGCCCTCGACCGGCTGACCGCGCCCGTCGCCGCCGCCGTACGCGACTGGCAGGGCAAGACCCCGGCCGACCGGATCGTCTACGTGGACACCGACCCGCGCTGGGCGGACACCGCCGTCTTCGTCGAGCACTACGGCGCCGACCTGCTGGAGCGGTCGGCCAACTGCGTGGTGGTCGCGGGCAAGCGGGGCGGCGAGACCACGCTCGCCGCATGCCTGGTGCTCTCCACCACCAAGGCCGACGTCAACGGCGTGGTGCGCCGCCAACTGGGCGCCCGCAAGGCGTCGTTCGCCCCGATGGACACGGCGACCGGCGAGACCGGCATGGAGTACGGCGGCATCACGCCCATCGGACTGCCCGACAGCTGGCCGCTGTTGGTGGACTCCGCCGTCGTGGAACTGCCGTACGTGCTCGTCGGCAGCGGGCGCAGGCAGGGCAAACTCCTCGTGCCCGGCGCGGTGTTCGCGGAACTGCCGGGCGCCGTGGTGATCGAGGGGCTCGGCCTCAACTGAGCCGGACCGGCACGTGGTGGGCGAGCGGCAGATGCGGGTCGCTCTCGCCGGGCACCGGTGCCGGATCGGCGTGCACCAGGGCGGCGGTGAGCCCGGGTACGGCGTGCAGCAGGGCGTGTTCGGCCGCCACGGCGACCGCGTGCGCCTCGCGTGCGGTGGCCTCCCCGTCCACCAGGACGGCCAGTTCGGCCCGCAGCCGGTGCCCGATCCAGCGCATCCGCAGCTCGCCCACCCCGCGTACGCCCGGCACCTCCCGCGCCGCACGCTCGGCCCGGTCGACCAGCTCCGGATCGACCGCGTCCAGCATCCGCCGCAGCACCTCGCGGGCCGCGTCCCGCAGGACGAGGACGATCGCCGCCGTGATGGCGAGCCCCACCAGCGGGTCCGCCGCGCTCCAGCCGAGCGCCGAGCCCCCGGCGCCGACCAGCACGGCCAGGGAGGCGAACCCGTCGGTGCGGGCGTGCAGCCCGTCCGCCACCAGCGCGGCCGAGCGGATCTCCCGGCCCACGCGTACCCGGTACCGGGCCACCCACTCGTTGCCGAGGAAGCCCACAAGGGCGGCCCCCGCGACGGCGGGCAGGTGCTCCACCGGGCGCGGGTCGAGCAGCCGCTCCACCGCCGCCCAGGCGGTGAACACGGCGGAGGCGGCGATGGTCAGCACGATCACGAGTCCGGCCAGGTCCTCGGCCCGCCCGTAGCCGTAGGTGAACCGCCGGGTCGCCGCCCTGCGCCCGAGCAGGAACGCGATGGCGAGCGGCACGGCCGTCAGCGCGTCCGCCGCGTTGTGCACGGTGTCCCCGAGCAGCGCCACCGACCCCGAGACGACCACCACCACCGCCTGCGCCAGCGCGGTTGCCCCGAGCACGGCCAGCGACACCCACAGCGCCCGCAGCCCGCGCGCCGAGGACTCCAGGGCCGGGTCGGTCCGGTCGGTGGTGGCGTGCGAGTGCGGGGTGAGGAGGTGGGCGAGCCGGTGGAGCGGGCCCGCGTGAGGAGCGTGACGGTGACGAGAGTGACGGTGGCTCACGGCGGTCCCCTTCCGTCGGGCGGCGCCTGGACGTGCCGCGCCCACGGGGACATTGTGGACGCGAACGCCCAAACATGCACCTGTCACCTGCATATGGTGCGCAGGCGCGAGACCCGCGCCGGATCGTGTCAGAGGCCCAGCCGGGGGATCTCGATCGCCGGGCACGCGTCCATGACCATGCTCAGGCCCGCCGCCCGCGTCCGGTCGTACGCCGCCTCGTCCACGACGCCGAGCTGGAACCAGACCGCCCGCGCGCCCTTGGCCACCGCCTCGTCGGCGACCGCGCCGGCCAGGTCGCTGTTGACGAACACGTCCACCACGTCCACCTCGAAGGGGATGTCCGCGAGCGAGGCGTAACCCTGTTCGCCGTGCACCGTCTCGGCCTTCGGATGCACCGGCACGATCCGCTTGCCGAACCGCTGGAGCACCTGCGCCACGCCGTACGCGGCCCGGTTCCGGTTGCCGGACAGGCCGACCACCGCCCAGGTGTCGCCCAGCTCGGTCAGGATGCTGCGGATCGTCGCCTCGTCGCCGTACACGGCGGCCTCCTCGGTTCTCGGCGGAACGGTGCCGTGGGCTCGAACAACGCCCCGAGCGCGCCGATTCCCCCGCCCCGGACACGATGAGACCGCTCATCCGATAACGACGTGGCCCAAATCGGCGCAAGGTGCTGCGTTCGGGCGTTCGCACGCCTACGCTCGCTGCGTGCTGCGCATCCTCGACGCCCGGACCGGTGAGCCCGTCCCCGCCACCCCCGCCCGCCGCGGGCTGACCCGCGTCGAGGCCCATGTGCCCGGCCTGGACCTGACCGCGCTACGGGTCCTGCTCACTGCCGACCTCCTCGTGCGCGCCCTGGAACTGGCGGGGACCCCGCTGTGGACCCTGCTCAGCGCGCCCCGCGAGCAGGCCGAGCTGCGCACCGCCGGGACCACTCTCGGCATCCGCCCCTTCGAGGACAGCCGCGACCTGGCCTCGGGGCTCGGCGAGGCACAGACCGTGCACGTGCTGAGCGAGGACGGTTCCGCTCCCGGCGCCGGGCCGGTGCTCGCCGTCGCCCCGGTGGAGTGGACGGGGACGGCCGAAGAACCCCTTCCCGAGCTGCTCGACGAACCCGACGCCCTCCGCCTCGCCCTGCTCTCCGTCCCGCGCACCCGACCGGTCCAACTGGACCGCGCGACGCTGGACGAGGCCGCGCGGACCGTCGCCCGGTGGCGCTCCGACGTGGCCGGCTGGGCGCACCGGCCCTCGCGCCCGGTGCCGGACGAGGTACGGACGCGGCTGCGCGCGGCCTGGGAGGACGACCTCGACCTGCCGGGCGTGCTGACCGTGCTGCGCGAGGTCGCCCAGGCACCCGGGGTGCCCGACGGCGCCCGCTTCGAGACGTACATGTACGCCGACCGGCTCCTCGCCCTCGACCTCGCGAGCGGCCTGGGCGGCACGGCGTGAGCGGACCGGCACGCCGTCTGATCGTGCTGCGGCACGCCAAGTCCGCCTGGCCCGAGGGGATTCCGGACCACGACCGCCCGCTCGGCCCGCGCGGTCTGCGGGACGCCCCCGCCGCCGGACGGGCGCTGGACCCACCCGACCTCGCCCTGTGCTCCACCGCCGTACGGGCCCGCCGCACCTGGGAACTGGCCGCCGCCGAGTGGGCCGTACCGCCGCCGGTGCGCTTCGAGCGGCGGATCTACGAGGCTGCCCCGGCCCGGCTGCTCGAGGTCGTGCGCGAGACGCCGCCCGAGGTGCGGACCCTGCTGCTGATCGGGCACAGTCCCGGACTCGAGGGGCTGATCGCGGGGCTCGCGGGGGAGGCGGAGGGCGACACCCTGGAGCGGGTACGGGCCAAGTTCCCCACCTCGGCCCTCGCGGTGCTGGACTGGGCGGGCCCCGACTGGACGGCGCTCGCCCCCGGCACGGCCCGGCTGACCTCGGTCACGGTCCCGCGCGGGCAGAAGGCGTAGCCCCGATTCCGGTGGACGTGGAGTCAGCCCACGTGCACCCAGGGCCTGCGCTCCTGGTCCGGCTCCGCGCGGCGCAGGACCTCGCGGGTGACCGGGGCCGACTCGCCGTTGCCGAAGACCAGGAAACGGACGAGATGGCTGACCGGGTTGCCCTCGGTCCAGTTGAAGTAGACGTGCGGGGGCTTCCCCGTGCGGTCGCGCAGGGCGAGCAGGACGGCCGCGATGGTGTTGGGCACCGTGGGCCCGTCCGCGCGCAGCCGCCGTACCCCGTGCTTCTCGTCGCCGTGCACGGTGATCTCGGCGGTGAAGTCCGAGGAGTCGCGCACGAACACCTCCAGGAAGATCACGTCGGCACCCTTGGGCAGCCGGGTGTGCTCGCGCTGCTCCTGTTCCTTGGCGCGGTACTCCCGTTTGCTGTGCTCCTGCGGCTCGTTGGCGATCAGCTGGAGCGGGCCGTGCTCGGCGGCGGTGTCGATGATCCGCAGCGCGGCCTCGTCGAAGACCACGTCGGTGGCGCGCAGTTCGAAGGCGCGGTGCACGCGCGAGCCGAAGGAGGTGAGCATGATCGCCACGATGAAGATGGACGCGATCTTGATGCCGTCGGGCCGCTCGATCACATTGAGGACCAGCGTGTACACGAACACGGCGGTGATCAGCCCGAAGCCGATGGTGGCCGCCCGGTGGTGGCGCCGGTGCACGGCGACCGTCGAGGCGAAGGCCGCCGACAGCATCAGGACCAGCACGCCGGTGGCGTAGGCGCCGCTCTGCGCGTCCACGCTCGCGTGGAACCAGAGGGTGATCAGCACCGCCGCGACCAGGAAGACCAGCACCAGCGGGCGTACGGCCCGGGTCCACTCCGGGGCCATGCCGTAGCGGGGGAGGTAGCGCGGGACGAGGTTGAGCAGGCCCGCCATGGCGGAGGCGCCCGCGAACCACAGGATGGCGATGGTGGAGAGGTCGTAGACCGTCCCGAAGATCTCGCCCAGGTACTTGTGGGCCAGATAGGCGAGGGCGCGGCCGTTGGCCGGGCCGCCGGACTCGAAGTCCTCCTGCGGGATGAGGATCGTCGTCGCCAGGCTGGACAGGAGGAGCAGACAGCTCATGATCAGCGCGGCGGTGGTCAGCAGCTTGCGGGCGCCCCGGATACGGCCCGCCGGGTTCTCCCAGGTGTCCGTGGGGGCGCCCTTGATCTGCGGCATCACCGCGACACCGGTCTCGAAGCCGGACATGCCGAGGGCGAGCTTGGGGAAGACCAGCAGGGCCACGCCCACCATGGCGAGCGGGGAGGAGTGCGCGGTGGTCATCGCGTGCGTCCAGTCGGAGATCCGGACCGGGCGGCTGAGGACCTCGTAGGCACAGACGGCGAGCACGACCACGTTGAGTGTGAGGTAGGTGGCCACCAGGGTGACCGCGATCCCGATGGCCTCCTTGAAGCCCTTGAGGAAGACCGCGCCGAGCAGCCCGATCAGCACGAGCGTGATCCAGGTGTTGGCGCCCTCGATCCAGTGCGGGGCGAACGGGTTCTCCAGCACGTGCGCGGCCGCGTCCGCCGAGGACAGCGTGATCGTGATCATGAAGTCGGTCGCCGCGAACCCCAGCAGCACGAGGACCAGGATCTTCCCCGACCACCAGGACAGCAGCCGCTCCAGCATGGCGATGGAGCCCTCGCCGTGCGGGCTCTCGTGCGCCACCCGGCGGTAGACCGGCAGCGCGCCGAACAGGGTCAGCGCGATCAGCACGAGGGTGGCCAGCGGGGAGAGCGTCCCGGCCGCGAGGGCGGCGATGCCGGGCTGGTAGCCGAGCGTGGAGAAGTAGTCGACACCGGTCAGACACATCACCCGCCACCACGGGTGGCCCTCCTGGTCCGGGCGCGGGGTGCGGTGCGGCCCCGGATGCCGGGCGGTCTGCTCGCTCAGGCCCTCGAGGAGCCAGGCCCGGCACCGGGCGAGCACGCCGTGCCGCCCGGGAGCACCGGTGGCGTCGGGGTGCACGGGGACGCGGGTCATACGGTGCCGACGTGGGCGTGGACGGGGACGCGGGTCATACGGTGCTGCCTCCTCGGACGGTGACCGGGACGCCGGCCGCCTGATCGCCCGACGCGTATGTCCCGCATCCTCACCCGCACACCGGGGCGCGGGCCAGTGCGGCGCTCCGCATAGGCTGGCGGGATGCAGGACGAGTACCGCACCGTGGCCCGCGCGGGCACGCACGAGACCGAGATCAACCGCTCCCGCTTCCTGTGCGCGCTCGCCCCGGCAGCCACCGAACAGGAGGCGCAGGAGTTCGTCGCGGCCGTCCGCAAGGAGCACGCCGACGCCACGCACAACTGCTGGGCCTATGTCATCGGCGCCGACGCCTCCGTGCAGAAGGCCAGCGACGACGGCGAACCCGGCGGCACCGCCGGGCTGCCCATGCTCCAGATGCTGCTGCGCCGCGACATGCGGTACGTCGTCGCCGTCGTCACCCGCTACTACGGCGGCGTGAAGCTCGGCGCGGGCGGACTGATCCGGGCCTACGGGGGCGCGGTCGGCGAGGCCCTGGACGCGGTCGGCGCCCGCACCCGGCGCCGGTACCGGCTCGCCACGGTCACCGTCGATCACCAGCGCGCGGGCAAGGTGCAGAACGATCTGCGCTCCACGGGCCGCGAGGTGCGGGACGTGCGCTACGGCGAGGCGGTCACGATCGAGATCGCGCTGCCGGACGCCGACGTGGCCGCCTTCCGGGGCTGGCTCGCGGACGCGACGGCGGGGACGGCGGTTTTCGAGCTGGGCGGCGAAGCGTACGGCGACGTCTGAGCAGGGGAAGCGGCTGACAGCGCCCGGCAATTGAGATAAAACGGGCATAACGGTCAAGTGTGGGGCGGTCGGTACGCAAGCGGCGGAGCCCGTTGTCGGACCCTCCCGTTAGTCTCGGGAGTCATGAGACTCCTGCACACCTCCGACTGGCATCTCGGCCGGTCCTTCCACCGGGTGAACATGCTCGGTGCGCAGGCCGAGTTCATCGGCCACCTCGTCGACGCCGTGCGCGCGCACGCCGTGGACGCCGTGGTCGTGTCGGGGGACGTGTACGACCGCGCGGTGCCGCCGCTCGCCGCCGTCGAGCTGTTCGACGACGCCCTGCACCGCCTCGCCGACCTCGGCGTGCCCACGGTGATGATCTCCGGCAACCACGACTCCGCCCGCCGCCTCGGCGTCGGCGCCGGACTCATCGACCGCGCGGGCATCCATCTGCGCACCGAGCCCTCCGCCGCGGGCACCCCGGTCGTCCTGTCGGACGCCCACGGCGAGGTCGCCTTCTACGGCCTGCCCTACCTCGAACCCGCCCTCGTCAAGGACGAGTTCGGGGTGACCAAGGCAGGGCACGAGGCCGTGCTCGCCGCCGCCATGGACCGGGTCCGCGCCGACCTCGCCGCGCGCCCGTCCGGCACCCGCTCCGTCGTCCTCGCCCACGCCTTCGTCACCGGCGGCCAGGCCAGCGACAGCGAGCGGGACATCACCGTCGGGGGAGTGGCCGCCGTACCCGCCGGGGTCTTCGACGGCGTCGACTATGTCGCCCTCGGCCATCTGCACGGCTGCCAGACCCTCACCGAGCGCGTCCGCTACTCCGGCTCCCCGCTCGCCTACTCCTTCTCCGAGGCCGACCACCGCAAGAGCATGTGGCTCGTCGACCTCGCCGCCGACGGCGCGGTCACCGCCGAACGTCTCGACTGCCCGGTCCCGCGCCCGCTCGCCCGTATCCGGGGCACCCTGGACGACCTGCTGGCCGACCCTCGCCTGGACGGCCACGAGGACGCCTGGGTCGAGGCCACCCTCACCGACGCGATCCGTCCCGCCGACCCCATGGCCCGGATCGCCGCCCGCTTCCCGCACACCCTCAGCCTCGTCTTCGACCCCGAGCGCGCCCCCGACGACCCCGCCGTCTCCTACGCCCGCCGCCTCGCCGGACGCGACGACCAGCAGATCGCCGAGGACTTCGTCGCCCATGTGCGCGGCGCCGGACCCGACCCGCGCGAGGCGGCCGTCCTGCGCGACGCCTTCGACGCCGTACGCGCCGACGACACCGTGCGGGAGGTGGCCCGGTGAGGCTGCACCGACTCGACATCACCGCCTTCGGCCCCTTCGGCGCCACCCAGAGCGTCGACTTCGACGCCCTCTCCGCCGCCGGACTCTTCCTGCTCCACGGCCCGACCGGCGCCGGGAAGACCTCCGTCCTGGACGCCGTCTGCTACGCCCTCTACGGCTCCGTCCCCGGCGCCCGGCAGAACGGCCAGGGCACCCACCTGCGCAGCGACCACGCCGAGCCGGGCACGCGCACCGAGGTCCGCCTCGAACTCACCGTCTCGGGGCGCCGCCTGGAGATCACCCGGCAGCCTCCGTGGGCGCGGCCCAAGAAGCGCGGCACCGGCACGACGCTCGACAAGGCCCAGACCTGGCTGCGCGAGTACGACGCCGAGCGCGGCGCATGGAAGGACCTCAGCCGCTCCCACCAGGAGATCGGCGAGGAGATCACCCAGCTGCTCGGCATGAGCCGCGAGCAGTTCTGCCAGGTCGTGCTGCTGCCCCAGGGCGACTTCGCCCGCTTCCTGCGCGCGGACGCCGAGGCACGCGGCAAGCTGCTCGGGCGCCTCTTCGACACCCTGCGCTTCGCGGAGGTGGAGAAGCGGCTCGCGGAACGGCGCCGGGCAACCGAGGCACGGGTGCGCGAGGCCGACACCGCCCTGCTCGCCGACGCCCACCGGATGCAGCAGGCCGCGGGCGGTGCCATGGAGCTGCCCGACCTCGCCCCCGGCGACCCCGGGCTCGCCGGTGCCGTTCTCGCGGCCGCCGCCGTCGCGCGCAGCGCCGCCCGCGAACGCCTCACCATCGCCCACTGCTGGTTGACCGCCGCTGAGTCCGTCCACGTCGGCGCCCAGCGGGAGCTGGCCGAGACGCGTGAACTCGCCCGTGCGCAGGCCAGGTTCACCGAGGCACGGCAGCGGGCCGCGCGGCTGGAGGAGCGCTCCGGAGAACACCGGGCGGCCCAGCAGCGCATGGAGCGCGGCCGCAAGGCCGAGACCGTCGCCCCGGCCCTCGACCTGCGCCGGGACGCCGTGAGCCTCCACGAGAAGGCGGTCCGCGCCGAGGAACACGCCCGGCGGCCGCTGCCCGAGGAGCACGCCGAGGCCGACGTGACCGGGCTCGCGGCAGCGGCTCGTCGTGCCGCCGAGGAACTGGGCGGACTCGACTCCGCCCGGCGCGCGGAGGGGCGGCTCACCCAGCTCCTCGCCGAGCGCGCCGGACTCGACCGCCAGGAGCGCGAGGACGAGCACGCGCTGCGCGAGGCGGACGCCTGGCTCGGCGGGTGGGAGGGGCTGCGGGCCGGGCTTCAGCAGCGGATCGACGCCGCCGGAGAGGCGGCGGTGCGGGCGGAGCAGCTCGGTGCGCGCCGCGAGCCTGCCCGGCGACGGGTGGACGCGGCTCGGCGGCGGGACGCGCTGACGGAGCAGGTGGAGGCCGCCGACCGGCAGGCTTTCGAGTCGGGTCGGCGCGCGGGCGACCGGCGTCAGGACTGGCTCGACCTCAGGGAACAGCGCCTGAACGGCATCGCCGCCGAACTCGCCGCCCACCTCACCGACGGCGAGCCCTGTGCCGTCTGCGGCGCCACCGAACACCCCGCCCCGGCCCGCAAGGACGCCGGGCACGTGGACCGTGAGGCGGAGCAGCGTGCCTTCGACGCGCATCAGGAGGCCGAGGAGGAGCACGCGCGCGACAAGCACCGCACGGTGGAACTCCGGTCCGCTCTGGACACGGTCACCACCGAGGCCGGTGACACCCCCGCCGACCGGCTCGCCACCGAACTCCACGACCTGGAGCGCGAGTTCGAGCAGGCCCGGCGCGAAGCCTCTGCCCTGCACGCCGCCCAGGAAGAGCTGCGCCGGGCCGAACGCGAACGCGAACAGCGCCTGGAGGCCCGTCAGGGTGCCGCCGTGCGCACCGCCTCCCGCGTCACCCGGCGCGAGACCCTGGAGCGCGAACAGGTCACTCTCGAAGAGGAGTTGGCCCGAGCGCGCGGAGCCGCCGCCAGCGTGGCCGACCGGGCCGCCCAACTGGAGCGCCGCGCCGCCCTGTTGACCGGTGCCGCCGATGCCGTCCGGGCCGCCGACGAGGCCGCCACGCGTCTGAAGGAGGCCGACGCCCGCCTGGCCGACGCCGCCTACCGCGCGGGCTTCGACACCCCGGCCGCCGCTGCCGCCGCCCTGCTCGACCCCGCCGCCCACCGTGAGCTGCAACTCCGCCTGGACGCCTGGCAGTCGGAGGAGACCGCCGTACGGGTCGCACTGGCCGAGCCCGAGACGGCGCGGGCCGCTCAGCAGCCGCCCGCCGACACGGCCGCCGCCGAACAGCGTGCCGCCGGGGCGGAACGCCGGATGCGCGAGACAGCCTCCGCCCGCGACGCCGCCCAGCGGGCCACCGCCGAGCTGGACCGGCTCTCCGCCCACGCGGAGGACGGCGCCCGCCGTCTCGCCCCGCTGCGCGAGGAGTACGACCGGGTGGCCCGGCTCGCCGGCCTCACCGCGGGCACCTCCGCCGACAACGAGCGCAGGATGCGCCTGGAGTCGTACGTCCTCGCCGCCCGCCTTGAACAGGTCGCCGCCGCCGCGACCGCCCGGCTGCGGATGATGTCCTCGGGGCGCTACACCCTCGTCCACTCCGACGACCGCAGCGGACGCGGGCGCAGCGGGCTCGGGCTGCACGTCGTGGACGCCTGGACCGGCCGCGAGCGGGACACCGCGACCCTGTCCGGCGGCGAGACCTTCTTCGCCTCGCTCGCGCTCGCCCTCGGCCTCGCCGACGTGGTCACCGACGAGGCGGGCGGGGTCCGCCTGGACACCCTGTTCATCGACGAGGGCTTCGGCAGCCTCGACGACCAGACCCTGGACGAGGTCCTGGACGTCCTGGACTCCCTGCGCGAACGCGACCGCAGCGTCGGCATCGTGAGCCATGTGGCCGACCTGCGGCGCCGTGTCCACGCCCAACTGGAGGTGGTCAAGGGGAGGTCGGGGTCCACGCTGCGGCAGCGGGGGGTGTGAGAAACCCGGTTCCTCAGGACCGTACGCCCGGGCTCAGGGCCGTACGCCTTCGAAGGCGATGCCCAGATGGCGCGGCCCGCGCAGCACCGCGTTCGGCCGGTACGGCGGCGGGTCCTCCACCAGCCGGGGCCCTTCGAGCCGCCGTGCCAGCTCGGCCAGCGCGATCTGGGTCTCCAGCCGGGCCAGCGGGGCGCCGAAGCAGCTGTGGATGCCGCTGCCGAAGCCCAGATGCTGGAGGTCCTCGCGGTCCGGGTCGAAGCGCTCGGGATCCTTGAACCGCTCGGGGTCGCGGTTGCCCGCCGCCAGCATCAGCCAGATCCGCGAGCCCGCCGGAATCCGCACCCCGCGTACCTCGATGTCGGTGATGCAGGTGCGCTGGGGCACGAGCTGCACGGGCGGCTCGTAGCGCAGCAGCTCCTCCACGATGTTGGGGGCCAGGTCCGGGTCCTCGCGCAGCCGGTGCAGGATCTCGGGGTGGCGCAGCAGGGTCAGCATGCCGTTGGTGATCAGGTTGACCGTGGTCTCGTGGCCCGCGATCAGCAGCAGCACGGCGGTGCTGAGGATCTCCATCATGGTCATGGTGCCGTCCGGCCCCCTGTGCGTGGCCAGGTCGGACAGCATGTCGTCGCGCGGCTCCTTGGTCCGCTCCTCCACCAGCCCGGCCAGATACATGCCGAGCTGCATCCGCGCCTCCTGCGCGGTCTTCACGAACTCCGGGTCCGCCCCCTGCCGGGTGTCCGGGTCCAGGCTCGCCACCAGCGGGTCCACCCAGGCCCGGAAGCGCGGCTCGTCCTCACGGGGCACGCCGAGCAGCCGGCAGATCACCGTCACCGGGAAGGGGTACGCGAACTGGTCCACCAGGTCGATCTCCCGGGCGTCCCCGAACCCGTCGATCAACTCGGCCACGATCGAGTGGAGTTCGGGCCGCATGTCGTCGATCCTGCGCGGCTTGTCCGGCGGCCCGAAGGCGCTGTTGGTCATGCGCCGCAGCCGGTCGTGCTCCGGCGGGTCAAGGCGGATGAAGGACGGCGGCAGTCCCGTGTTCTCCGCCTGGTTCAGTTCGTCGGCCCCCGCCGCCGCCAGATTGGCCGCGTCGGAGCTGATCCGGGGATCGTGCAGCAGGCTCTCGATGTCCCAGTACGAGCTGATGACGTAGGGGTCGCCCTCCTCCTCGTGCAGCACCGGGGTGCGGCGCAGCTCCGCGTAGAGGGGGTACGGGTTCGCGCGGTTGGCGAAGTCGGTGATCTGGCGCACCAGCGAGGCTCGCGTCATGGCAGGTCCTTCGGGCGTGCGGTCAGTGGTGGCCGGGGGTGAAGACCAGGCGGCGGTCGGCCGGGGAGTAGCCGCTGAGGGTCACGGTCGGGCCGTGCGTCGGCAGCGAGGGGTCGGGGAAGTCGGAGGGCACCGCCCGCCGCCCCTCGGGACGCCGGTCCATCGTCGGATGGTCGGCCGGGAAGGGGGCGCCCTGCTCGATCTGCCGCTGGTAGTACTCCAGCCAGCGCGCGTTGTCGAAGGACACCGCCGCCACGATCCGGCCCTTGTAGCCGTAGACGCCGACGAACCGGCGCTCCGCCGTCGACCCCTGGGTGATCATCAGCTGGTCGCCCATGGGCGGCACGCCCACCGACTTGATGTTCACCCCGAACTGGGAGGACCAGAAGGCGGGCATCCACATGTGGGGGCGCCGGTCATAAGGCGGGCAGATCATGTTGTGCGCGGCCGTCTCCGCCTGTGCGACCGCGTTGCCCCAGTGTTCCAGCGACAGGAACTGGTAACCGAACAGCGGATGCGGGGAGCGGGCCACGTCACCGGCCACGAACACGTCGTCGGTGACGATGCCCCGGAAGTCGAAGGCACGGCAGCCCGCGTCGCTCGCGATGCCGCGCGGTCCCGCGCCGATCCCGGACCCGGTCAGCCACTCGGTGTTGCGCAGCGAGCCCAGCGAGACGACCACGACATCCGCCTCGACCACGCTCTCGTCCGACAGATGCACCGCACGGACCCGGCCGACCGAGTCGCCCTCCAGCGCGGTCACGGTGACATGGGTGCGCAGGTCCACGCCGTTCTCCTGGTGGAGCTCGGCGGCGACGGCCCCGATCACCCCGCCGAGCGCGCCCACGAGCGGCCCGCCCGCGCGTTCGGCGACGGTCACCTCCAGGCCCATCTCCCGGCAGGCCGAGGCGACTTCGGACCCGGCGAACCCGGCGCCGATCACCACGACCCGGCGGGCCCCGGAGCGCAGCCGGTCGCACAGCGCGGTCGCGTCGTCCCGGGTGCGCAGCACGAACACACCGTCCAGCTCGGCCTCCTCCTCCTTGGGCCAGGGCCGGGCGCGCACACCGGTCGCGATCAGCAGCCGGTCGTACTCCACCTCCTCGCCGTCGGCGAGCAGCACCCGTTTGCCGGTCAGGTCGAGACCGGCCGCCGGGACACCGAGCCGCCACTCCGCGTCCAGGTCCCGCCGCCGGGGCAGCTCGGTGTGCTGCGGGGACGCCTTGCCGAGCAGCACCGATTTCGACAGCGGCGGCCGGTCGTAGGGCTCGTACGGCTCGTCGCCGATCAGGGTCAGCGCGCCGGTGAAGCCCTCCTCGCGCAGTGTCTCGGCCACGCGCAGCCCGGCCAGCGAGGCGCCGACGATGACGATGCGGCCCTCGCGGCGCAGCCAGTCCACGTGGTCAGCGGCCATCGGACAGCTCCCGGGCGGCTCCGGCGGCCACCCACGCGTCCTCGGCGGCGGCGCCCCGGTGCAGACCCTCCACGGTGATCGCCTGGACCGGGCAGGCGGCGGCCGCCCGCGCGACCGCGTCCCGTTCCTCGTCGGCGGCGCGCGGGTTGTAGAGCAGCGCCTCGTTGCCGTGCATGGTGAAGACGTCGGGGGCCAGGAAGGCGCACTGGGCGTATCCCTGGCACTTGTTGAGATCGACGACGATCCTCATCGACGCTCCGCTCTCTTCCGGTGGCCAGGTCCGGTGTGCCCCGCCTTCTCGCACGGCACGCGGTCCCGGACGGCGGTCGTCCCCCGCCCGCCAGCATGGAAGCGGAGCGCACCCGGCCGCGCGCCGGGAGCCGCCGATCGGGTGAACGGACCCGGAGGGCCCTCAAGGGGTGCCCGCGGCCCGCCGACGCCCGCCCACCACGAGGATGTGGGCGCTCAGCACCAGCGACCAGGCGGGGAAGACCAGCTCCGCCCAGGGCACGTTCGAGGAGACGAAGAGCAGGACCAGCGCGGTCAGCGAACTCAGCACGACCAGCCAGCGCGGCAGTACACCCAGCCGCTTGCCGATCACGGACATCGACGACACGAAGACGGCCGCCATCCGCATCGCGTACTCGGTCATCAGCCCGTAGGCGAACTGCCGGCCGAAGTCCCAGGTCTCCGGCGACGGCGTACTGCCCGCCGGGTGCGACACCGCCAGCACGGCGGACGCCGCCGCGGCCGCGCCGAACAGGGTGGCGGTGAAGACCACACCGCTGCCGAGCAGCACGGTCGCGAGGAACCGGTCCTCGACCTCACCCACATGGGCGCGCACCGCGCCGAGGAACCAGAGGAAGAAGATGCCGGCGAACGGGATCAGTGCCAGTGCCGTCTGCACCGCAGTGCGCCGCTCCGGGTCGGTGAACCCCTGGGCGGACGCCGCGTCGGCGCCCTCGGGGATGCCGAGCCGCATCAGCACGATCGTCGCCGCGAGGAGCAGCGCGAACACCACCCCGGCGAGCCCGGCCGCGCGCGGGGTCTCCAGCACCTCCCGGCCCGGCCCCCTGCGCCCCTTGACCTGCATGAGCGGCCCACCTCCCGAGCGACGGCCCCCGCACCAGCAAGCAGCCGGTGCGCGGGACCGCGCCAGCGGGAGGGGGCCGTACGGCCGAGCGGGACGCCCGCGCGGGTACGGCCGAGCGCGACCCCCGGCCGTACGACCGCTCACTCCTCTGAGGTCAGAGCCGGGACAGCTCCTCCAGCAGGTCGTCCAGACCCAGTGAGCCCAGCGACAGCGCCGCCATGTGCCACGCCTTCAGGTCGAAGGAGTCGCCGTGCCGCTCGCGCGCCCGCTCCCGGCCGAGCAGCCACACGCGCTCGCCGAGCTTGTAGCCGATGGCCTGGCCCGGCATGGTCAGATACCGGGTCAGCTCGCTCGCGAGGAAGTCCGCCGGACGGCTGTTGTGGGCGACGAAGAACTCCTCCGCCAGCTCCGGGGTCCACCGCTCGCCCGGATGGAACGGCGAGTCGGCCGGGATCTCCAGCTCCAGGTGCATGCCGATGTCGACGATCACCCGCAGCGCGCGCATCATCTGCGCGTCCAGATAGCCGAGCCGCTGCTCCGCGTCCGTGAGGTAGCCCAGCTCGTCCATCAGCCGCTCCGCGTACAGCGCCCAGCCCTCGGCGTTGGCGCTCACGCCGCCGACCGTGGCCTGGTAGCGCGAGAGGTCCCCGGCGACGTACGCCCACTGCGCCAGCTGGAGGTGATGGCCCGGCACGCCCTCGTGGTACCAGGTGGACACCAGGTCGTAGACCGGGAAGCGGGTCGCGCCCATGGTCGGCAGCCAGGTCCGGCCCGGACGGGAGAAGTCCTCCGACGGCGCGCTGTAGTAGGGGGCCGCCGCGCTGCCGGGCGGGGCGATGCGCGACTCCACCTTCCGCACCGGCTCGGCCAGTTCGAAGTGCGTGCCGTCGAGGTCCGCGATGGTCCGGTCCATCAGGTCCTGGAGCCACTGCCGGGTCTCCTCGACCCCCTCGATGTGCCGGCCGTGCTCGTCCAGGTGCTTGAGCGCCGCCCAGGGCGTCTTCGCACCCGGGAGGATCTTCTCCGCCTCCTTCACCATCTCGGCGTACAGCCGGTGGAACTCCGACCAGCCGTAGGCGTACGCCACGTCCAGGTCGAGGTCGGTGCCGTTGAAGTGGCGGGACATGCGGGCGTAGCGCTCCCGGCCGACCACGTTCGGGGCGCCCTCGACCGCCGGGGCGTACACGTCCCGCATCCAGTCGCGGAGTTCCGCGACGGAGGCGGTCGCCGCGCGGGCGGCCTCGTCGAGCTCGGTGCGCAGCGCGTCGGGACCGGCGGCGGCGAAGTCCTCGAACCAGCCCCGGCCCTCGCCGGTGTCCGCCCACTCGGTCAGCTGCTCGACGAAGACGCCGGTCGGCCGGGGCGCCGCGAACAGCTTGCGTTCCAGGCCCAGTTCGAGCGAGGCGCGGTAGCCCGCGTAGGCGGCCGGGACCGCGCGCAGCCGCTCCACGATCGCCGCCCAGTCCTCCTCGGTCTCCGCCGGGGTCAGCGTGAAGACGTCCCGCACCGAGTGCCCCGGCGTGTGCATGTTGCCGACGGCGCGCAGGTGCTCCTCCGCGTCGTGCATGGCGAGTTCGGCGGTCAGCCGCTCGCGCAGCAGCCGCGCGCACCGGCGCTCGGCGTCGCTGTCCGCGCCGGGCAGCCGCTCGGCCTCGGCCAGGCGCGCGAGGGTGGTGCGCGCCAGTTCCGCCACGGCCTCCTGGCCGGCGGGGGAGTAGTCGGGGAGCCTGCTGGAGCTCTCGGCGACACCGAGGTAGGTGCCGGTGACCGGGTCGAGGGCGACGAGTTCGTCGACGTACGCGTCGGCGATCCGACGGGGCAGTGCGCTCTTCGTCTCAGACATGGCGCCCATCCTCGCGCCCACGACGTGCCCACGTCACCCCGTTTCGGATCACGGCGTGCCGGGCGGCAGCAGCGGACCGCAGTCCCACTGCTGGAAGATCAACCGGGTCTCCACCCGCGCCACTTCACGCTGCGAGGTGAACTCGTCCAGCACCAGGCGCTGAAGATCGGCCATGTCCGCCACCGCGACATGGATCACGTAGTCGTCGGGGCCGGTGAGATGGAAGACGGTCCGCGACTCGGGCAGCGCGCGCACCCGTTCCACGAACGGTCCGACCAGCTCCCGGCGATGCGGCCTGACCTGGACGGACAGCAGTGCCTGGAGCCCACGCCCCAGCTTCGCCGGGTCCAGGCGCAGCTCGTGCCCGAGGATCACCCCCGAACGGCGCAGCCGTGCCACCCGGTCCAGACACGTCGACGGCGCCACCCCGGCCTGCGCGGCGAGGTCGCGGTACGTCGTCCGGGCGTCGTTCTGCAGCAGCCGCAGCAGAAGCAGATCCACCGGGTCCAGTACGACGGAATCGGCCATGGGCCGAACGTAACACGGCCTTTGGCCATCCGAACCCGGCCGGTGTTCACCCTGACGCCATGGACTCAGCGAGCAACGGCGCTTCTGACTACGCCCCTTCCCGTGCCCTGGCCACCGAGGCCGTGCACGCCGGCCGCGACGACCTCGCCCGCCAGGGCCTGCACACCCCGCCCATCGACCTGTCCACCACCTACCCCTCCCACGACAGCCGCGCCGAGGCGGCCCGCATCGACGCCTTCGCCGCCGACGGCGCCGACCCCGTGGGACCGCCGGTCTACGGCCGCCTGGGCAACCCGACCACGGCCCGCTTCGAGACCGCGCTCGCCCGGCTCGAAGGCACCGAGTCCGCCGTGGCGTTCGCCAGCGGCATGGCCGCCCTCAGCGCGGTCCTGCTCGCCCGCTCGGCGGCGGGCCTGCGCCATGTCGTCGCGGTACGGCCGCTGTACGGCTGCAGCGACCATCTGCTGACCGCCGGGCTGCTCGGCACCGAGGTCACCTGGACCGACCCGGCGGGCATCGCGGACGCGCTGCGCCCCGACACCGGCCTGGTGATGGTCGAGTCCCCGGCCAACCCCACCCTCGCCGAGACCGACCTGCGGGCCGTCGCCCACGCCTGCGGCACGGTCCCGCTGCTCGCCGACAACACCTTCGCCACCCCCGTGCTGCAACGCCCCGCCGCGCTCGGCGCCCGCCTGGTGCTGCACAGCGCCACCAAGTACCTCGGCGGCCACGGGGACGTGCTCGCCGGAGTGGTGGCCTGCGACGAGGAGTTCGCCGGACAACTGCGCCGGATACGGTTCGCGACCGGCGGGGTGCTGCATCCGCTCGCCGGGTATCTGCTGCTCAGGGGCCTGGCCACGCTGCCCGTACGCGTCCGGGCCGCCTCCGCGAACGCCGCCGAGCTGGCCCGCAGGCTCGCCGCCGACCCGCGCGTCGCCCGCGTCCGCTATCCACGGCTGGGCGGCGCGATGATCGCCTTCGAGACGCACGGCGACCCGCACGAGGTGATCTCCCGCGTCCGGCTGATCACCCCGGCCGTCAGCCTGGGCAGCGTGGACACCCTCATCCAGCACCCCGCGTCCATCAGCCACCGCATCGTCGACGCCGACGACCGGCGCGGCGCCGGAGTGAGCGACCGGCTGCTGCGGCTCTCGGTCGGCTTGGAGGACGTGGACGACCTGTGGGCGGACCTGGACGGGGCGCTGGGTACGGCCGTCCGTACGCCGGTGCCGTTGAGCGAGGCGGTGGGGTGAACGTCGTACGGCCCGAACGGACCTGTTTCCAGGCGCCGTTCGGGCCGTACCGGGTACGGATCAGCCGTGGCCGGGGGTGGCCGTCCGGGTCCGGCCGTCCTTTTGCGTGACCGGCACCGGCACCGCGTCCAGCCGGGCCGTGATGACGAGGGTGCCCTCCTCGACCTGGTAGTCGAGAGGGAGTCCGAGGCCGCGCATCGCCGCGACCATGCCGGTGTTGGAGGAGCGGGTCACGGCGTACACGCTCTCGCAGCCCGCCTCGACCGCCAACGCGACCAGGCGGCCCAGAAGTTCGGCACCGATGCCGCGCCGCTGCCAGTCGTCCTCGATCAGCAGGGCGACCTCGGTCTCGTCGCCGTCCCACAGCAGATGGCCGAGTCCGACGACGCGTCCCGAGGTGGTCTGCGCGGCCAGGGTGCGGCCGAAGCGGGGGCTGAGCAGATGGTTGAGGTAACGGTCCGCGTCGGCGACCGGGCCGTGGTAGCGCAGCGCGAGAGTGGCCGGCGAGCACCGTTCGTGCATCGCGCGGGCGGCCTCCAGGTCGCCGGTGTCCACCCGGCGCACGGTGATGTCGTTGCCCTCGGGCAGCGTCAGCACGTCACGGCCGCGCGGAATGCGCGGCCCCAGCCTGCCGTCCAGCTCGACCAGCGCCCGCGCCCGCGCGAACTCGGTGGGTGTGAACGGCAGATACGGCCGCTCCACGCTCAACACCCCGCCGCCCGGGGCCCGCAGCCGCAGCACCGTGTCCTCGAGGACGCCTTCGACGGGCACCGTCTCCTCGTCCGTGGACCTGCCGGGCAGCGAACGCACCGTGCACCGCCCCAGCAACTGGCGCAGCGCGAGCGGCAGTTCGGCGGTGTCCAGGGCGGTGCGGGTGGCCAGGCCGAGGACCCGGGTGGGGGCGTCCACCAGGTCGTGGGCGTCGGCCCGCTCCACCCAGGTGGCGGAGCCGCCCGCCCGGGCGACCGTCCGGGTCAGCTCGGTCGCCGTCAGCGGCCCCGGCGCCCGCAGCAGGAACTCGTCCACGGTGCCGTCGGCCAGCGGATGCGTCTGGAGGCTCACGATGTCGACCCGGGCCTCGGCCAGCGCCGTGCACAGCACGGCCAGCGAACCCGGCTCGTCCCGCACCGTCGTCCGCATACGCCACAGCGCGCCCGGTCCGTCCACCGGAGCGCCTTCGCCGTCGGACTGCCCGGCCGGCCGCGCCGCGGCGGCGGACCGGGCGCCGGTATCGCTGTCGGGCACCGGGGGTGCGTGTCCGTGCCGTCGGGACCACCAGGTGTGGAACCCGGCGGTCGCGGCCAGCGCGACCGCCGAGGCCACCAGCAGCGCGGGACCGTCGGGGCCGTGCCCGACCAGGTTCGCCACCGCGTCCGCGACGGCGACGGCCGTGAACAGCGCGGCCAGTTCCACGAGATCCCGCCGCCAGTGGTGCACCGGGCGCCCGTGCCGGGCGCGCATCGTCTGCGTTGTCTCTGGTGTCATGCGGCCACTGTGACCCAGCGGTGTTGCGTGATCACGAACGCTCTGTGACCGATGGGTAAAGGCTGATTGGGTCGATTTCCTTGCATTTTCTACGGCCCTGCCGCGCCGCGGCGCCGTGCACGGCGTCCCATCAGCCACGGAACGTGCTCAGCCGACAGCCGAGTTGACCCCTACGGCGGAGTGCCGCGCTCCGGGGGATGACGCCGGTGCGCGGCACTGCCGAGGGTACGGGACGCGGGCGGTCAGCGGCTGCCGTCCAGCAGGACACGGGCCACGAGCGCCGGGTCGTCGTTCATCGGGCAGTGCCCGCAGCCCGGCAGCCGCACGAGGCGGGCGTGCGGAATCGTCTGCTTCGCGCGCACGCCCTGCCTGCGCAGCAGCACCCGGTCCCGGGCGCCCCATGCCACCGTGACGGGCGTACCGGGCACGGTGTCGGTGAACCGCACGGTGGTGCCCGTGCGCAGCGTCGCCTCGAACCCGGTCGCCCCGGCCAGCGCCAGCGTCTCGGCGACCACCGCCTCGGGCGAACGGCGCTGCGGGCGGGCGTAGATGGTGCTGGTCAGCGCCGTACGCCCCACCGCGTTGCCCGCGAGCCGCTCCACCAGGGGCAGCGGGAGGCGCTGGGCGATGCCCCGCATGGTGAGCAGCAGCGCGAAGGCGTAGCGCCGCTCGGCCTCGGTCCAGAACCCGGCCGGGGACAGGGCGGTGACCGAACGGACCAGTCGCGCGCTGCCCAGCTCCAGGGCGAGGAGGCCACCGAGCGAGTTGCCCGCCACGTGCGGCCGGTCCAGGCCCAGTTCGCGGAAGAACGCGCCGAGCACCGCGTTCGTCGTCGGCAGGTCGTAGTCCAGGCCGTTCGGCAGGCCGGGGGAGGCGCCGAAGCCCGGCAGGTCCACGGCGACCACCTCGCGCTCGGTCGCCAGGATGTCGATCACCGGGCTCCACGCCTGCCGGTGGTGCCCGATGCCGTGCAGCAGGACCAGCGGCTCGCCGCGTCCCACGCGCTCGTAGGAGACGGTCACGTCCCCCGCGGCGTGCGGGCCGTTGACCGTGAAGGAGGCGGTGGCGGACATGAAGTGCTCCTCGGGTGGACTGCTGACGGACGCGGTGGACAGCTTGTCAGCAATGGCTACCGACGGGTAGTACCCGCGCCGCCGGACCGTGAACACACCTGCCCCGCACGCCCGTCGGCACCGGACGGGCCGATTCCGTACGGACCACGGGGCGTGTCGGGCGATACCGTCTGGACACCGGCGGACGGGTCGGCTGGGATGTGGCGGTGACCACCGACATCGCGACCGACGTCTTCGAAGAGAACCGCCCCCTCCTCATGGGAGTCGCCTACCGGATGCTCGGCCGCGTCGCCGACGCCGAGGACGTGGTCCAGGACGCCTGGCTGCGCTGGGCGGGCGCCGACCGCGACCAGGTCCGCGAACCGCGCGCCTATCTGGTGCGCGTCACCACCCGGCTCGCCATCGACCGGCTGCGCCAGGTCAAGGCGCGCGACGAGGCGTACGTCGGCCCCTGGCTGCCCGAGCCGTACGTCACCGACTTCGGCGACGCCGTCCCCGACACCGCCGACCGCGCCCTGCTCGCCGACTCCGTCTCCTTCGCCGTCCTCGTCGTGCTGGAGTCGCTCTCCCCGCTGGAGCGCGCGGTGTTCGTGCTGCGTGAGGCGTTCGGCTATCCGTACGCCGAGATCGCGGAACTCCTCGACCGCGGCGAGGCGGCCGTGCGCCAGCTCGCCGGACGCGCCCGCCACCACGTCGAGGAGCGGCGCCCGCGCTACGACGTCGACCCCGCCCAGCGCCGCGACCTCACCCGGCGCTTCCTGGCCGCCGCGACCGAGGGCGACCTCGAAGGACTGATGTCGCTGCTCGCCCCCGAGGCCCGGCTCGTCGGCGACAGCGGCGGCAAGGCGAAGGCGCCGGTCCGGGAGCTGCACACCGCCGACAAGGTCGGCCGCTTCCTCGTGGGCGTCACCCGCAAGGGTTCCGTGCCCGGCCAGTCGTTCGAGTTCATCGAGGTCAACGGCGGAGTCGCGGTGCTCGTCCTGTCCGACGGCAAGCCCGACACCGTGTTCCAGGTGGGCATCGTGGACGGCCTCATCAGCACGGTCTACATCGCTCGCAACCCGGACAAGCTGCGCTCTCTCGCGAACACCGTATGAACGCCGGGTTGTCCGGGGCCCGCCGATATGGGCGCTGGAGGGAGAATTGGTCTTGACCAAGGGTCAGGCCCGTTTTATGGTCACTGATAACTGCAACAACCTTTAATAAACAAGGGCGCCAAAACCGCCGGACAACGGCTTGCGGAGGACAGGGTGGGGACCACGCAACTGGAATCGGTGCCGGAACCGAAGTACTGGCATCTCAAGACCGTGCTCACCGAGGCACTCGACTCGGAGTTCTCGGTCGGGGAGATCCTGCCGAACGAACGCGATCTCGCGGCCCGTTACGGCGTGGCCCGCGCCACGCTGCGCCAGGCCCTGGAGCAGCTGGAGCTGGAGGGCCGCCTCCAGCGCCGCCGGGGGGTCGGCACCACGGTCGCGCCGCCGCGCATGGGCGTCGCCGTCGGCACCTCGCGGCACACCTGGCCGGGAGCCGGGGGCGACGTCTGGCAGCCCGTGGACTGTGTACGGTCCGTGCCGCCCGCCTCCGTCGCGGCCGCGCTGGAGACCGGCGGGGAAGAGGTGCACATCGTGCGCCGCTCCCGCACCTCGCACGGCCGCACCGTCGCGACCGAACTGCTCTACGTCCCGGCCGCCTCGGTGCCCGACCTCACCGCGATCGATGCGCCCTCGGGCCCGTCCCGCGCGCGTGCGGTGCTGCGCGAGCTGCACCGGCTGGAGCTCGACGGACAGGACCGCGCCGTCGAACTCGGCTCCGCCGGGGCGGACGACGCCCGCGAACTCGACCGGCTGCCGGGCTCCCCGGTCCTGGTCCTCACGACCCGCTTCCACGCGGCGGGCCGTACGGCCGCGCTCTCGGTGGCGACCTACCGTGCGGACACGTGCCGGCTGACGTTCGGCGACTCTCCGGACGTCGAGATACACGACGACAGAACGCGCCGCGCGTCCTGACGGATGCATTGAGACGGGTGCATGGAACTGACCGCACGCTCCGCCGACTTGGCGGGGCGTGCGGTGTTTTCCGGCCGGGGCGGCTCAGTCGGCCGCGCCCACCGCCCCCTCCACCGCGAACAGTTGCCGTTCCACATGCGCCAGGGCCAGCCGCAGCGCGCCCATGGCGACGACCGCCTCGCCCAGGAGGGAGAGGGCGACGCCCGGGGGCCGCAGACAGTAGCGGGAGAGCTCGCGGCGCAGGGGGTCCAGGACACCGTCCAGGCCCGCCGCCCAGCCGCCTATGACGACCAGTTCGGGGTCGAGGGCCAGGACCAGCGCGGCCACGTCGTGCACCAGCCGCTGGATGAAGCGCTCCACGGCCGCCCGCGCCGCCCGGTCGCCCTCGCGGGCCAGCGCGAACACCTCCGTGACCGCCTGCTCGTCGAGCGGGGGCAGCGGCTCGCCCGTGGTGGACAGCAGCGTCTCGGGCGTGGCCTCGCGGCCCAGCAGATGCAGCGCCCCGATCTCCCCGGCCGCCCCGCCGAACCCCCGGTGCAGCCGCCCGCCGATCAGCGCGCCCGCGCCCGGGCTCAGCCCGGCCAGCACGAACACCACATCGTCGCTCTTGGCCGCCGCGCCCTTCCAACGCTCGGCCACGACAGCCGCGTTGGCGTCGTTCTCCACCAGCACCGGGCACTTGAAGGAACGGCTCAGCCGGTCACCGAGCCGCAGCCCCGTCCAGCCGGGCAGCGCCGTACCCAGCCGAACCGTTCCGTCCGCCTCCACGATGCCCGGGGTGCCCACCCCGACCGCGCGCAGCGAGCCGCGCGCGACCCCGGCCCGGCGCAGCAGCTCCGCGACCGTGCCGCGCAGCCGCTCCAGGCGCTCGTCGGCCGGGGCCTTCTCGTCGACGGGTCTGGTCTGGGTGCCGAGAACCCGTCCGTCCAGGTCGGACAGGGTCGCCACCACCCGGTGCGCCCCTATCTCCAGGCCCAGCAGATGCCCCGCCTCGGCCCGGAACCGGAACCGCCGCGCCGGGCGCCCCTGCCTCCTGGCCGTCCCCTCCTCGGCCGCCGTCTCCACCACGAGCCCCGCCTCGGCCAGCCCCTCCACGACCCCCTCGACAGTGGGCCGGGACAGCCCGGTCACCCGGGTGATCTCGGTGAGCGTCGCGCACTCCGCGTCACGCAGCGCGCGCAGCACCACCGCGGAGTTGATCCTCCGCAGCAGCGAGGGATCGCCACCGGTCAGCTGCCCCACGGTCCGTCCTCCCAGCTCGCGGGCGTCGTGGGGCGGATCGTACTCGGCCCCGCACGCCCCGGCGAGGGCCGGGCGGGGATCATCCCGGTGCGACGAACCCCGACTCGTACGCGGCGATGACCGCCTGCGTGCGGTCACGCGCCCCGAGCTTGGCCAGCACCGCGCTCACATGCGACTTCACCGTCTCGGCGCCGACCACCAGCCGGGCGGCGATCTCCGCGTTGGTCAGACCCCGTGCCATCAGCCGCAGCACCTCCGCCTCCCGCTCCGTCAGCCGCGCCGCCGACAGGGGATCGGAGGCGGCCCGTTCCCCGCCGTACCGCGCGGCCAACTGCCGTACGGACGCCGGGAACAGCAGCGAGTCGCCCGCCGCGACCAGCCGTATCGCGTGCACGATCTCCTCCGGGCGGGCCCGCTTCAACAGGAAGCCGTCCGCGCCCGCGCGCAGCGCCTCGTAGACGTACTCGTCCTCCTCGAAGGTCGTCACCACGACGATCTTGGGCGGATCGGTCACCGTGCGCAGGACCGCGCGCGTGGCCTCGATGCCGTCGAGGAGAGGCATCCGCACGTCCATCGCCACGACGTCCGGGCGGAGTTGACGCACCAACGGGATGACGGCCGCGCCGTCGGCGGCCTCGCCGACCACCTTGATGTCGGGCTGGGCGTCGAGCACGGCCCGCAGACCGGCGCGGACCAGGGGTTCGTCGTCGACGAGCAGTACGGTGACCGGCATCCGGCCAGCCTAGTGCCGCAACAGGCAACGTTCGCCCCGTCGCGACGCCCGGCACGCACTCTCGCCGCACCGGCCGAAAGCCCGAGTACGCCCAGTACGAGGGCTTCCGGCCGGCACGCCGAGAGCACGCACCGGACGCCGCTCCTTGACGGGCAAACGTTGCCTGCCGCGGCACTAGATCAGCACGGACCGCCGCCGTCACCGGTGAAGCCGCTGCCCCCCATCTCGCCTCAGCCGAGCGGGAGTTCCGCCCGTACCCGCCACTCGCCCTCGTCCGGCCCGGTCAGAGCGCTGCCGCCGAGCAGCGCCGCCCGCTCGCGGATGCCACGCAGCCCGCTGCCGCCACGGCTCTCGGCGAGCCCCGCCGGGAGGGGATTGCGTATCTCCAGCGTGAGCCGTTGCCCGGCGACGGCCACCCGGACCCGCACGGGGACCGGGCCCGCGTGCCGCAGGACGTTGGTCAGCGCCTCCTGGAGGATGCGGTAGCCCTCGCGGGACACCGGTCCCGGCACCGCCTCCATCGGGCCCGTCACCTCGGAGTCCACCTTGGCACCGGAGGCCCGCGCCGACTCCAGCAGCTTGCCCGCGTCCGTCAGCGTGGGGCGCGCGCCCACCGGACGTTCCGTCTCGCGCAGCACCCCGAGCACCCGATCCAGGTCCTCGAGGGCGGCCCGGCCGGTCTCCTCGATGGCGGTCAGCGCGCGCCCGGTGAACTCCGCGTCGCCCGCCGCCCGCGCGGCGCCCGCCTGGATCACGGCCACGGTCAGCGCGTGCCCGATCGAGTCGTGCAACTCCCGGGCGATCCTGGTCCGTTCGAGCAACAGCTCGGTGCGCTCCTCCAGCGCGGCCAGGCGTTCGGCGGCCGAAGGGCCGAGCAACTGCCGTGCGCACGCCGTGACGAGGGCGCCGAGCCCGACCACCGCGCCGTACAGGGCGAGCAGCGGAAGTGGGGCCAGCAGCGCGTACGCCGGGTGCGGCGGCAGCCGGTCCAGGAGAGGGACACCCGAAGACGGCCTCCCCCAGGCGTACTTGACGAGGTCGAAGGTCAGCGTCGGCAGCCATACGCAGGCGAACGTCGCGGCCGCCCCGAGGACCATCCGCACCTCGAGCCACAGCACGGTGCGCCACCGGTCCCGCCACGAGGCCGCCGGGACCGCGGAGATGCCGGGCTCCTTCTCGCCGGGTGTCAGCAGCAGCCGCGCCTGCACGCCCTCGCCCATCCGCACCCCGGCCACGAGACCGGCCGGCGCGATCAGGAGCGCGGGCATCCAGGGCGTACCGGGGTCGATGAAGAGCCAGACGCTGACGATCAGCATCGGCACCCACAGATGCAGCAGGCGTGTATACGTCGTCCCGCGCAGCAGCGGGCGCAGGAAGCGGACCATGGAGCCATCGTCGCAGGCCGCACCGGTGGCCGGCCTCCCCCGCGCGGGGGAGGAGATCCCCACGCCAGGGGGAGGTGCGGGCGCGCGTATCCGGCGAGGCTCGTTGCCATGACCAGCATCGAACTGCGCGACCTCACCAAGGAGTACGGCGGCAGACACGCCGTCGACGGCCTGACCCTCACCGTGCGCCCCGGCCGCGTCACCGGCTTCCTCGGCCCCAACGGCGCGGGCAAGTCCACCACCATGCGGCTCGTCCTCGGCCTCGACCGCCCCACCTCCGGCACCGCCACCCTCGACGGCCGCCCCTATGACCAACTCACCGAGCCGCTGCGCCGGGTGGGCTCCCTGCTGGACGCCCGTGCCGCCCACGGCGCCCGCACGGCCCACGACCACCTCAGGGTGCTCGCGGCGGCCAACCGCATCCCCGTGGCGCGGGTCGGCACCGTCCTGGAGCGGACCGGGCTCGCCTCCGTGGCCCGGCGCCGGGTGCGGACCTTCTCCCTCGGGATGCGCCAGCGGCTCGGCATCGCCGCCGCACTGCTCGGCGACCCGGAGGTGATCCTGCTCGACGAACCCGCCAACGGGCTCGACCCCGAGGGCATCGTCTGGGTCCGCTCGCTGCTGCGCGAACTGGCCGCCGAGGGCCGTACCGTCCTGGTGTCCAGCCATCTGATGGGCGAGACGGCCGTGTTCGCGGACCATCTGGTGATCCTCGGCCGGGGCCGCCTCCTCGCGGACACCTCGGTACGGGAGTTCATCGACGCCCGGGTGCGTCCCCGGGTGCGGGTGCGCACGGCCGACGCCGACGCCCTCGGCGCGCTGCTCCTGCGACACGGCCACGAGGCCGAGCGGGACGCGGACGGCGCCTGGACCGTACGGCAGGCCCGCGCCGAGGAGTTGGGGCGTCTGATGTCCGAGGAGGGGCTGCCCGTCCTCGAACTCGCCTCCCAGGAAGCCAGCTTGGAAGAGGCGTACTTCGACCTCACGGCCGCCGAGGCCGAGTTCACCGCACAGCCCCAGGAGGTCTGACCATGCCGTTCGTACCCGTCCTGCACGCCGAGTGGCTCAAGATCCGTACGCTGCGGTCGCTCGTCGGCTCCCTGGCTGCCATCCTCCTTGTCACCGTGGGCTTTTCGGCGGTCGCGGCGGCTGATCCCGACCATTCCGATGCGCTGTTCTCGGCGTTCTTCGGCGTCAGCCTCGGCCAGATCGCGGCGGTTTCCTTCGGCGCCATGGCGGTGGCGGGTGAGTACCGGGACGGTGCGCTGCGGCTGACGCTGGCCGCCGTACCGGACCGCACGCGCTGGTTCGCCGCCAAGGCCACCGCCGTCGCCCTGCCGATGCTCGCGGTCGGCCTGCTCACGGGCCTGCTGACCCTGGGTCTGGGCCGTATCAACCTCGGTGCGGACGCGCCCACTTGGAGTGAGGGGCTGCGGGGCGCCGTCGGCTGCGCGCTGTACCTCACGCTGATGGCGCTCCTCGCCGCCGGACTCGCGGCCGTCCTGCGCAGCGGCGTCACCACGCTCGCCCTGCTGATCCCCTTCCTGCTGATCGTGTCCTTCGTCATCGGCGACCTCTCGGCCGGAGCGGCCGACTATCTGCCCGACCGGGCCGGCCAGGTCGCCCTGCACAGCACCTGGGACGGCGCCCTCGGCCCCTGGACCGGGCTCGCGGTCACCGCGCTGTGGACCGCGGCGGCACTCCTCGCGGGGGCATGGTGCGTACGGCGACGGGACGCCTGAGCGACCGGCACCAGTTCGGTCCCCGCAGTCCCGCTGACGCCCCGCCAATTGTCAGTGCCCCCGGCTTTACTGGACTCATGGACGTCGTCGCCCGGCATCTCGCCGCCATCGACCGGCTCCGCACCCTGGATCTCCGGGAGGGCGGGGCCGGGTATCGCACTGCGGCCCTGGAGACCAGCCAGGGGCTCGGCGCGGGCGACGCGGGAGCGCGGGGACGTGCGGCCGAGGACTTCCACGCACTGCGCGAGGCGATCGCCGCGCGGCTCGACGAGCGCTGGGGCGGTGGCCCCGCCTGGGGCCAGCTCACCCTCCGGGTCCGGCTCGCGCGCGGGGAGTCCATACCCGAACCCTGGGCCACGCTCTGTCTGCGCACGGACGAACTGGATGTGTGGCAGGCGGGAGAGGGCGGGGTGTGGGTGGCGGTGGGGGTGGCCGACCGGGACACGGACGACGAGGTCGAGCTGCTGGCGGCCGTGACGTGGACGGCTCCGCCGTAGAGCGGCTGTGCCCCGTTCGCTGTGCCCCGTTCGCTACGCGCCGTCCGCCGCCTCCCGCAGCCGCGCGTACTCCTCCGTCATGGTCTCCAGTGTCCAATGGGTGTTCAGGCCGCTGGGGTTGGGCAGGACCCAGACCCGGGTGTTCCCGATGGTCCGTTCCTGCGGGCCGATCCGGGCGGCGCGGTCCGCGAAGGCCGAGCGGTAGGCGGTCACGCCGACCACGGCCAGCCAGCGCGGGGCACACCGCTCGACCTTCGTTGCCAGCAGCCGGCCCCCCTCGCGGTACTCCTCTGGCTTCAGCTCGTCGGCGCGGGCGGTCGCGCGGGCGACGACGTTGGTGATGCCGAGGCCGTAGGAGAGGAGGTCGCGTTCCTCGGCGGGCTCGAGCCGCCGGGGAGTGAAGCCGGAGCGGTGGAGCACGGGCCAGAAGCGGTTGCCGGGGCGGGCGAAGTGGTGGCCCGTCGCGGCCGACATCAGGCCCGGGTTGATGCCACAGAACAGGACGTGGAGGCCGTCCGCGATCACGTCGGGGACGAGACGGTCGCGGGCGGCCTCCAGCTCCGCCTGGGTGAAACTCAGAGGATCGCTCCGGGGGTGTAGCGGGCGGCCTCCGGGTGCTTGGCGGCGATCTCGTCGATGCGGCGGACGAGCACGCCGACCTGGTCGGCGGCGGCACCGGTGAAGGACAGCTTGTCGGCCATCAGGGCCTGAAGCTGCTCGCGGTCCAGCGGGAGGCGCTCGTCGGCGGCGAGCTTGTCAAGCAGGTCGTTGCGGTCGGCGCCCTGCTCGCGCATGGCGAGCGCGGTGGCGACGGCGTTCTCCTTGATCGCCTCGTGCGCGACCTCGCGGCCGACCCCGGCCCGCACCGCGGCCATGAGGACCTTGGTGGTGGCGAGGAACGGCAGATAGCGGTCCAGCTCACGGGCGACGACCGCCGGGAAGGCGCCGAACTCGTCGAGCACGGTCAGGAACGTCTCAAGGAGGCCGTCCAGCGCGAAGAACGCGTCCGGCAGCGCGACCCGGCGCACCACCGAGCAGGACACGTCGCCCTCGTTCCACTGGTCGCCCGCCAGCTCGCCGGTCATCGAGGCGTAGCCGCGCAGGATCACCATCAGGCCGTTGACGCGCTCGCAGGAGCGGGTGTTCATCTTGTGCGGCATCGCGGAGGAGCCGACCTGGCCCGGCTTGAAGCCCTCGGTGACCAGCTCGTGGCCCGCCATCAGCCGGATCGTCTTCGCGATCGAGGACGGCGCCGCCGCCAGCTGGACCAGCGTCGTGACGACCTCGTAGTCCAGCGAGCGCGGGTAGACCTGGCCGACCGAGGTGAACGCCCGCGAGAAGCCGAGGTGGGCGGCGATCCGCTGCTCCAGCTCGTCCAGCTTGGCGGCGTCCCCGCCGAGCAGGTCCAGCATGTCCTGGGCGGTGCCGACCGGGCCCTTGACGCCGCGCAGCGGGTAGCGGCCGAGCAGCTCCTCCACACGCTCGTACGCCACCAGCAGCTCGTCGGCCGCCGTGGCGAAGCGCTTGCCGAGGGTGGTGGCCTGCGCGGCCACGTTGTGCGAGCGGCCGGCCATGACCAGCTCGCCGTACTCCGCCGCGAGCCTGCCCAGGCGGGCGAGGACGGCCACCGTACGGTCGCGCATCAGCTCCAGCGAGACGCGGATCTGGAGCTGCTCGACGTTCTCCGTGAGGTCGCGCGAGGTCATGCCCTTGTGCACGTGCTCGTGACCGGCGAGGGCGTTGAACTCCTCGATCCGGGCCTTCACGTCGTGCCGGGTGACCTTCTCGCGCTCGGCGATCGAGGCGAGGTCCACGGTGTCGAGCACACGCTCGTAGTCGGCGATGGCCTCGTCGGGCACGTCGATGCCGAGGTCCTTCTGCGCCCGCAGCACGGCGAGCCAGAGCTGCCGCTCCATCCTCACCTTCTGCTCGGGCGACCAGAGCGAGGCGAGCTCGGTGGAGGCGTAGCGTCCGGCGAGGACGTTCGGGATGCGGGGCTTGGCGGGCGCTGAAGTCACGTGCACCGAGTTTACTGGCAATTCGTGCAGGCCAGCGCGCTGGGGTTGTTCGGAGGAAGCTACAAGGGTGTTGTGGCTCGCCAAGGGGGTGCCGTTCTCGACGGCCGTCAAGCTTCTCATGGACCTCGCGCCCCAACTTCGGCAAGGCGCCGGCAGGCGCCGGCAGCCCTACGGAATCGGGGCGCGGTGCTCGTGCTCACTCATCCGCGTGAACCAGCCCCGTGGGCTCCCGGTGCGTGACCGTGCCGTGCGGGACACTCCTGACGGACCAATCGAGTCGGGACGACCATGAGCGTCAAGTGTCTCCCAACCGCCCCCCATCTCCCACCCGCAGGAGGGAACGGTGCGCGTACGTCATGCCGGACAGGCTGCCGCAGCCGCCATGGCAGCGTTCTTCGCCCTCACCGGAGCGGCCCACGCCCACGGGGTACAAGCTCCGGCGCGGAGCGAAGACCACGGACTACATCTACAAATCCGGTGATGTCTTCGCGATCGAGGCCAGTTGCAGTTGGAGGAAGGACGCGGCGGACGGCGCCGCTTCGGGGGTCGCGGTCGACAAGCAGAAGATCGTGAAGGGATTCGGCAACACCGTGGTGGTCACGAAGTTCCCGATGGTCAATCTGATGGTCGACTTCGCGGACGGGTCCCACGCCACCGGAGACGACGGGAAAGCGGGCGAGAAGTCCCACGGCTGGGACGTGTGCGTCACCAGGACGACGACCAAGCTGTGCCACACCACGGGCGACGGCAGTTGACCCGGGCCGCGGAGACGCCGTGATGAACTGGAGCGAGCTCAAAGAGCTGCTCGACGGGACACCCGCGCCTGCTGTGGAGGGGC
Organism: Streptomyces sp. NPDC026659; assembly: GCF_040638245.1. Lineage (NCBI taxonomy): Bacteria > Bacillati > Actinomycetota > Actinomycetes > Kitasatosporales > Streptomycetaceae > Streptomyces > Streptomyces sp. NPDC026659. The sequence continues at coordinate 95,727 of NZ_JBEZXY010000009.1, forward strand.
ACCACGCCTCGGTCCAGCCGCGACACCAGGACCGTCAGGGGTGGCCGCCGGCCAGCCCGGTCCGTCTCGGGACGCGTTTCGCGCACCGGCCGCCGCGCGACTGGCTCCTGGAACACGACAGCGGCGACGTCTCGGTCGAGTTCGCGGAGCCCGGCGAGGAACCCTTTGTCCGAGGTCGTACGCGCCGACCGGCTGCAGTTCACCGACGACTTCCCCTGGGATCTCGCTCCGCTGCCGCACCGGCTCATCGACTGCGCGGGCCTGGACTCCCTCAGCGGGGCCACCGCCAGCGAGGGGCCCACCCGCGTCGTACACGACGGCCGGGACGCCTGGGACGTCACCCTCAGCACTCCGGCGCTCGCCCATCCCCTGCGGCTGGTCGTGGACGCGGAGCTCGGCATCATCCTCGTGGCCGAGGTGACGGAGGCCGTACTACCGGGACCATGCGCTGCCGCTGCCGCTGCCGCTGCCGCTGCCGCTGCCGCTGCCGCTGCCGCTGCCGCTGCCGCTGCCCCGGCGGCACCGCACACTTCGAACCCGTCGTGTCCGAAGGCGACCTCGGCACCGGCGTCCTCGCGATCGACCTGTACAACGACGACGCGCCCGAGAGCACCCCGAGCATGGCGGTTCTCATCCGCCGGCCCCTGAATTCCCCGTCCTTCGAGCCCGGGTGGGTTTCCGATCCCTCGGCCTACGTGCACCACTGGGCGGACGCCCGCTGGTCGTGGACGGTGGCGCTCTGGGGGCGCCCTCTCACCGAGGCGGAGTTCTCACGCGTCGTCTCCTCCATGCCGACGGAGTGACGGGCGGCCGGACCACGGAAGGACCGTGTCGCACTCCGGCAGGGAGAGATACGGCGCCTCGCGTTCAAGCGGTGCGAGGCCGCCGGGCGGGGCTCCCGCTCAGAGCTCCACCCGGCGCCAGTCCGTCACCGGGCCCGGCTCCATGTGGTCGGCGGGGGTGATCCAGAACGCCTTGCCCAGCTCGGCGCTGAACTGGGCGCCCGTGCGGCCGTCGCCCGAGGAGCGGCCGGTCAGGCGGCGGCCTATCCAGGGGAGCAGGTACTGCCGGGTGAAGCGGGCGTCCGCCACGCGGCGGTCCATCCAGCCAGGCGGCGGGGTGGGCGGCATCGCGGTGCGCCACTCGGTGTCCTCGGGCGCGTAGCCGAGCGACTGCCACACCGCCTCCGCGACCCGGCGGTGGCCCTCGTGGGTCAGGTGCAGGCGGTCCACGTCCCACAGGCGGGGGTCGGACAGGGAGGGCGCGGCGTACAGGTCGACGACGACCGCGCCGTGCTTCTCCGCCAGCCCGTCCACGCAGTCGAACAGCTCCTCCATGCGCGGCCGGAACCGTTCGAGCACTGGGCCCTGCCGGCCGGGGCTGCGCATCAGCACGAGCTGCCCGCAGTGCGGTGCCAGCCGCTCGACCGCCTCGGTGAGCAGGCCCTTGACCCGGCCCATGTCGCACTTGGGCCGCAGGGTGTCGTTCAGGCCGCCGACCAGCGTGATCACGTCCGGCCGCATCGCCGCCGCGACATCCACCTGCTCGTCGACGATCTGCCCGATCAGCTTCCCTCGCACCGCGAGGTTGGCGTACCGGAATCCCGGCGTGCGTGCCGCCATCCGCGAGGCGAGAAGATCGGCCCATCCCCGATAGGAACCGTCGGGCAACCGGTCCGACATCCCCTCGGTGAAGGAGTCACCGAGGGCGACGAGGCTGGCGTGGGCGGGAGGCGTGGAGTTCGTGTGCATGGCGACAGAGATGGTATCCCTGCCGCCATACCCGTCGGTCGGTGCCCCCGGCCCGGCCGTAAGCAGCACCGCCCGCCCCTGCCGCGAACCCGCCCACCGCCGGAGGCATCACGCCGTCTGGCCGAACAGCTCCCGCAGTACGTCCTCCATCGTCACCAGTCCCGCCAGCCGGCCGTCCTCACCGATCACCGCCGCCACGTGCGTCCGGCTGCCGCGCATGGCCGTGAGCACGTCGTCCAGCGGGCCGCTCTCGCGGACGCGGGCGATCGGGCGCATGTCGCGCAGTTGGAAGGGCACGTCGCGGGGGGAGGCGTCGAGGGCGTCCTTCACGTGGAGGTAGCCGACGATGCGGCGGCCGTCGTCGACCACCGGGAAGCGGGAGAAGCCCGACTCGGCGGAGAGGCGTTCGAGTTGTTCGGGGGTGATGCCGACGCGGGCGTAGACGACGCGTTCCAGGGGGACGACGACGTCGCGGACCGGGCGGCTGCCGAGTTCGAGGGCGTCGTGGAGGCGTTCCTGGGCGCGGTCGTCGATCAGGCCCGCCTCGCTGGCGTCCTTGACGATCTCGGCGAGTTCGATGTCGGTGAAGGTGGCCGACACCTCGTCCTTGGCCTCGACGCGGAGGAGTTTCAGCAGGCCGTTGGCGAAGGCGTTGATGGTGAAGATCACCGGGCGGAGCGCCTTGGACAGCGCCACCAGCGGAGGGCCGAGCAGCAGCGCCGAGCGCACCGGCTCCGCGAGCGCGATGTTCTTCGGGACCATCTCGCCGAGCAGCATGTGCAGATACGTCGCCAGGCTCAGCGCGATCACGAAGGACACCACGTGTCCCGCGCTCGACGGCACCCCGACCGCGTGGAACACCGGCTCCAGCAGGTGCGCGATGGCCGGTTCGGCGACCACGCCGAGGACCAGCGTGCACAGGGTGATGCCGAGCTGGGCCGCCGCGAGCAGCGCGGAGACGTGTTCCAGGCCCCACAGCACCCGCCGGGCCCGCTTGTCGCCCTCCTGGGCCAGCGGCTCGACCTGCGAGCGCCGTACCGAGATCAGCGCGAACTCGGCGCCCACGAAGAAGGCGTTGACGACCAGGGTCGCCAGTCCGATCAACAGCTGTACGGCGGTCATCGCGCCCCCTCCGTCCGCTCACCGCGCTCCGTGCCACCGTGCTCCGTGCCACCGTGTTCCGAGCCACCGTGTTCCGAGCCGCCCCGGACAGCGCCCCATGGCGCGTGCAGCCGCACCCGTGCGGCCCGGTGCCCGGAGGCGTCCGTCACCTCCAGCCGCCAGCCGGCCACCTCGACCCGGTCCCCGGCCTCGGGTATCCGGCCGAGCCGGGTGGCGACGAGCCCGGCGAGCGTCTCGTACGGCCCCTCGGGCACCCGGAGTCCGATGGTGGCGAGCTGGTCGGTGCGGGCGGCGCCGTCCGCCGCGTACACCAGACGCCCCGCCTCGTCGGTGCCGTCGGGCGCGAGGTCGGGCGTCTCGTGCGGGTCGTGCTCGTCGCGGACCTCGCCGACGACCTCCTCGACGATGTCCTCCAGTGTCGCGACGCCCGCCGTGCCGCCGTACTCGTCGATGACGACAGCCATGGTGCGGCGGCCGGAGAGCCGGTCGAGGAGCCGGTCCACGGTCAGGGACTCCGGGACCAGCAGGGGTTCGCGCATGATCTGGGTGACCGAGCGCACCGGCCGGTCCTCGGCGGGCATCGCCAGTACGTCCTTGATGTGCGCGACGCCGACCACCGAGTCCAGCCCGCCCCGGTACACCGGGAACCGCGAAAGGCCGGTCGCGCGGGTCGCGTTGGCCACGTCCTCGCAGGTCGCCTGGGTGTCCAGGGCGACGACCTGGACGCGGGGTGTCATCACGTTCTCCGCGGTGAGGTCGGCCAGGTTCAGCGTGCGGACGAACAGCTCGGCGGTGTCCGCCTCCAGCGCGCCCTGCTTCGCGGAGTGCCGGGCGAGCGCCACCAGTTCCTGCGGCCCGCGCGCCGAGGCCAGCTCCTCGGCGGGCTCCAGGCCGAAGCGGCGCACCACGTGGTTGGCGGTGTTGTTCAGGTGGGTGATGAACGGGCGGAAGGCATTGCTGAACCAGCGCTGCGGCGTACCCACCCGCTTGGCCACGGCCAGCGGCGAGGAGATCGCCCAGTTCTTCGGCACCAGCTCGCCGACGACCATCAGGAACACCGTCGAGAGGGCCGTGCCGAGCACCAGCGCGACCGAACTCGCGGTGGTCGCCGACAGGCCCATCGCCCGGAACGGCCCGGACAGCAGCTTGGCGATCGACGGCTCGGCGAGCATGCCGACCACCAGGTTGGTCACGGTGATGCCGAGCTGGGCGCCGGAGAGCTGGAAGGTCAGACTGCGTACGGCCTTCAGCGCCCCCGGGGCGCCGCGTTCGCCGCGCGCGGCGGCCCGCTCCAGTTCGCCGCGCTCGACCGTGGTCAGCGAGAACTCGGCCGCCACGAAGGCACCGCAGGCGAGCGACAGCAGGACCGCCACCAGAAGGAGCAGTACTTCGGTCATCGGGTCACCCCCGTCCCATGATCGGGCACGGGGGCGCGGAACGCGCGATGTCGCGTACTGGGAGGCTCGCCCATGGGCGGACGCTCACAACCTTTCGTCGAGGGCCGGATGGCACCTCAAGGGTAAAGGAAACGCAAAGCGTCCGTGTGGCCGGGCCGCTTCGGCCTCAGGAGCGGCCGAGCGGTTCCGGCCTCAGGACGTCAGCGGCTTCACCCAGCGGCGCCAGTGCTCCTCCGGCGCGTACCCCGCCGCGCCCCAGGCATGGTGCGCCGTCTCGTTGCGCACCAGCACCATCGCGTCCGCCCGGCGCCCGCCGAGCGCGGCGAACCGCCGCTCCGCCGCTTCGAGCAACGCGCTCGCGACGCCCTGACGGCGATGGTCCGGGTGCACGGCGAGGCGGTACGCCGAGCAGCGCCAGCCGTCGAAACCGGCGATGACCGTCCCGACCAGCACCCCCGCGCGCTCCGCGAGCAGCAGCGCCTCGGGGTCCGTCGCGATGAGCCGGGCCACTCCGTCCCGGTCGTCACTGATGCTCGTGCCCTCCGCCGCCTCCCGCCAGAACCCCAGGACGGAGTCGATGTCGCAGGCGGCGGCGGACCTGATCTGGAGATCGCTCATGTCCCCCGACCCAACCAGAACGCCGTCCCGTCGGGCCAGGGAATTTCCCCACCGCTCCTTTCAGCTCAGCGCTGCGGTTCCCGCTCCCGCCGCACCTGCGCCCGCCGCCCCTTGATCGAGGCACCGCGCAGCGCGTGGATCACGTCCTCCGCCGCGTCGTCGGGGACCTCCACCAGCGAGAAACGGTCGGCGATCTCGATCGAGCCGATGTCCCGCCCGCTCAGCCGCGACTCGCCCGCGATGGCGCCCACCAGGTCCTGCGGCCGGATGCCCGCACTGCGCCCGGCGCCCACGAACAGCCGCGTCATGCCCGGCGAGGAGCGCCGGGGGCCCCGGGGGCCGCGCGTGCCACGGTCGCGGCCCCGGTCGCGGCCGCGGTCCCGGTCGTCCCTCGGCGCCAGCTCGGGGATCTCCTCCTCGTCGAACGCGGCCCCGCTCGACTCGTGCGCCAGCTTCACCGCCGCCAGCGCCACGTCCATCACGTCGAACTCGTCCCCGAGGGTCTCCACCACCACCCGGAACCGCTCCAGGTCCTCGTCGTCCAGCAGACTCTCGTGCAGCGCCGCCCGCGTCAGCTCGAGACGCCGGGCCCGCAGGTCCGCCACCGACGGCACCTTCTCCAGCGGGACCTTCCGCCCGGTCACCCGCTCGATCGTCTTGAGCATCCGGGACTCGCGCGGCTCCGCCAGCGTGATCGCCACGCCCTCGCGGCCCGCGCGGCCGACCCGCCCGATCCGGTGGACGTACGACTCCGGCGCCGACGGCACGTCGTAGTTGATCACGTGTGTCAGATGCTCCACGTCGATGCCGCGCGCCGCGACATCGGTCGCGACCAGCAGATCCGCCGTACCGCTGCGCAGCCGCCCCATCACCCGGTCCCGCTGCTCCTGGCTGAGGCCGCCGTGCAGCGCCTCGGCGCGGTAGCCGCGCCCGTTCAGCGTCTCGGAGAGCTGGTCCACCTGGTCACGGGTGCGGCAGAACACGATCGCCGCCTCCGGCGACTCCACGTCCAGCAGGCGTCCCAGCGCGGTGGGCTTCTGGTTGCGCGCCACGACGTACGCCGACTCGCGCACCCGGGGTGCCTCGCCCGGCGCGGGCGCCTCCCGCTCGATGCGCACCCGGACCGGATCGCTGAGGTGCTTGCGCGCCATGGAGTCGATCCGTGCGGGCATCGTCGCCGAGAACAGCACCGTCTGCCGCTCCTCGGGCATGTGCTCCAGGATCGCGTCGATGTCCTCCGCGAAGCCCATGTCCAGCATCTCGTCGGCCTCGTCGAGGACGACCGTGCGCAGGTCGTCCAGCTTCAGCGTGCCCCGCGCGATGTGGTCAAGGGCTCGGCCCGGGGTCGCCACCACCACGTCCACGCCGCGTTGGAGCTCGCGCAGCTGCCGCCCGATGGGCTGGCCGCCGTACACCGGCAGGACGCGTACGCCCAGGTCGGTGCCGTAGCGGTGGACCGCCTCCGACACCTGGATGGCCAGCTCGCGGGTCGGCGTCAGCACCAGTGCGGAGGGCCCCGCGCCGCGCTTGCCGTCGCGCGCGATGCGCTGGATCAGCGGCAGCGCGAACGCGGCGGTCTTGCCGGTGCCCGTGGCCGCCTGCCCCAGCAGGTCGTGCCCCGCCAGCATGGGCGGGATCGCCTCCTGCTGGATCGGGGTGGGCTCCTCGTAGCCGAGCGCGGTCAGCGCCCGCAGGATCTCGGGGGCCAGTTCGAGATCGGCGAAGCCGACCTGCCCGTCGCCGGTGTCTGTCGTCATGGCGCATCCCTCTTCCGGAAGGCGGTCGCGGGGGCGCCCGGCGGCCCCTCGGCGCGCGTGCGCCGGGCCGCCCGCAGGACGTACGGCCGCGTCCGGGCCGTACGGGCTCCACACCGCGCGCGGGGGCACCCCGTGCGGGTCACGCGGTACGGAAGCATGTATACCGCCCCGAATCGGAAGGAAAACCCCGAATGGTCTAAGCGTCCGCTGTCCGCAGCCGCTCCAGCACCGGCGCGAACACCTCCAGGTACGGGTCCAGCACGGTCAGATACGAGAACCCGTACCGCTCCCGCAGCGCGAGCACCTTCGCCACGATCTCGTCCAGCGTTCCGGCCAGGACGACGGGCAGCTCCAGCGCCTCCTCCAGGGTCAGCTGCGGCTGCCGCTCCAGCAGCGGGGCGAGCGCGGCGGCGGGATCGTCGGTGACGGCGACCGTCTGGATCAGCAGGTTCCGCTCCGCCGGTACGGCCCGGTCCGCCGCCAGCTCCGCGTAGCGGGCCACCCGCTCGGCCACCTCCTTCGCCGGGAGCGGCCGCAACTGCCCGCCCACCAGCCGCGCCCCGGTGAAGCCGATGGTGTCCGCGTGCGCCACGCCCAGCGGCAGCGTGCGCTCGCCGTCGCCGCCGATCAGCAGCGGCACCCGCTCCTGCGCGGACCGGAAACCCGCCTCGCCGGAGCCGAGCAGCCGCTCCAGCTCCTCCACCGTGCGGCGCAGATGATCCGCCCGCTCCTGCGGGGCACCGAACGGCAGCCCGGCCCGCTCGTGCTCGGCACGCACGTAACCGGTGCCGAGGCCCAGCTCCAGGCGCCCGTCGGTCAGCGCGTCCGTGGTGGCGACCTCGCGGGCCAGCAGCGTCGGGTTCCACAGCCCCGCGTTGAGCACCAGCGTGCCGAGCCGGGGCCGCTCGGTCACCGCCGCGGCCGCCACCAGCGCCGGGAACGGCGCGACCATGCCCAGATGGTCCGGGACCAGGATCACGTCGTACCCCAGCTCCTCGGCCAGCCGGCACCTCGCCCGCCACTCGGCGGCGGGCGACGGGGTGAGCATGTTGACTCCGAACCGGAACGGGCGCGGCATGAACTCTCCTGTACCTGGGTCGAGTTGAGCTGACCCGGCGATTCCACCACGCCACGCGCCCGGCCGGGGCCGAACGCATGGCTCAGCCGGGTCCGAACGCGTGACTCACTCGTGCGCGATGGCCGCCAGCACGTTCATCCGCGATGCGCGCAGCGCCGGGAGCAGGGCCGCGACCACGCCGACCACCGCCGCACCGATCACCACCGCGACGATCGTGCCCCAGGGGACGGCCAGTTCCTTCAGGCCGCGCAGGGCCAGGACCTGCTGGCCGCACACACCCCAGACCAGGCCGAGGGCGAGCCCGAGGACCGCGCCGAAGACCGCGATCACCACAGACTCAAGGCGGATCATCCGGCGCAGCTGCCGACGGCTGAGCCCGATCGCGCGCAGCAGGCCGATCTCGCGGGTGCGCTCGACCACCGAGAGCGCGAGCGTGTTCACCACGCCGAGCACGGCGATGACGATGGCGAGGCCGAGCAGGGCGTAGACCAGGTAGAGCAGGACGGCGATCTGGTCGTGCACCAGCTTCTTGTAGTCGGCCTGGTCACGCACCTGGACCTGCGGGAACGGCTTCAGGGACGTGTCCAGCGCGCCGCGCAGCTTGCTCGCGTCGGTGCCGGGGGAGGCGTTGACGTAGAGGGAGGAGTCCTGGCCGCCGGGCGCGTACTTCTCCAGGGTGTCCAGGCCGAGGAAGACGCCGCCCTGGGTGCCGAAGCCCTCGCCCGTGTCCAGGTTGGTGAGCGCGCCGACCGTCAGCGCGGCCCGCCGGCCGCCCGGGAACTCCACCGGGAGCACGCTGCCGATCTTCACCCGGTGGTCCTTCGCGAACCCGGCGTCCATCGCCAGATTCCCGTCCGCCAGCGCGGCCGCCGTCCCGCCCTGGGTGTAGGTCAGATGGGCGACCTGGTCGAGGTGCGGGCCGTAGCCCGCGGCCGCCGTCTCCACCCGCTTGCCGTCGGGCAGCCGCAGCGCGAGCGGGGTCAGCCGCTGCTGGACGACCAGGCCGACGCCCGGGGTGCCCTCCACCGCGCGGGTGACCTCCTTGGTGAACGGCGTGAAGTTCTGGCTCTGCACGACGTAGTCCGCGCCCAGTGTCCGGTCGATCTGCCGGTCGAACGAGGCCGACATCGACGCGCTCGCCACCGACATCCCGCCGACCAGCGCCAGGCCCACCATCAGCGCGGCCGCCGTGGCGCCCGTACGGCGCGGATTGCGCAGCGCGTTGCGCTGGCTCATCCGGCCCACCGAGCCGAACAGCGCCGGGAAGGCCGCGCCGAGCACCCGGATCACCGGCCGCACCAGGAGCGGCCCGGCGACGACCGTCGCGATCAGCGTCAGCACCACACCGAGACCGAGCAGCGAGGCCGCCGTACCGGCCTTGTCCGAGGCCACGCAGCCGGCCAGCGCGGCCGCGCCGGCCACGCCGATGACACCGCCCGCGACGGCCCGTGCGGTCAGCGGCTTGTCGATGCCCGCGATCTCGGCGTCCGAGAGCGCGGCCATCGGGGAGACGGTCGCCGCGCGCCGCGCGGGCAGATACGCGGCGACGAAGGTGACGCCCACCCCGACCGCGTACGCCGCGACCGGCGTGCCCCAGCCGATCACCATCTCCGTGGCCTTCAGGTTCATCCCGAACGCGCTCATCAGCCGGATCAGCCCGAAGGCCAGCCCGATCCCGGCCGCGAGACCCAGCGTCGAGCCGACCGCGCCGAGCAGCAGCGCCTCCAGGAGCACCGAGCGGCGCACCTGCCGCCGGTCGGCGCCCAGCGCGCGCAGCAGGCCCAGCTCACGGGTGCGCTGCGCGATCAGCATCGAGAAGGTGTTGACGATGAGGAAGATGCCCACCAGGACGGCGATCCCGGCGAAGCCCAGCATCACGTACTTGATCACGTCGAGGAAGCCGCCGAGGTTCGCCGCGGCCGACTTCGCCTGCTCACCGGCGGTCTTCAGGTCGTAGCGGCCGGGCCCGACCGCCGTCGCCACCCGGCTCTTGAGCACCTTGTCGTCGACGCCCGGGGCCGCGTCCACGGAGATGGCGGTGGCCCGGTCGGCCGAGCCCAGCAGCTCGCGCCCGGCCACCGCCGGGTCCAGGAACACCAGGGCCGCGCCGGGGTTGGTCGTGGTGAACGTGGCGATGCCGACGACCCGGACCTTGAAGGTGCCCGGCTGCGCCTGCACGGTGAGCGTGTCCCCGGCCCGTACGTGCTTCTTGCTCGCGGTGTCCGCGTCGAGCAGCGCCTCGCCCGCGCCGCGCGGGGCGTGACCCGAGGTCAGCTCGACCGGGCTGCGGTCGGTGACGTACCAGGACGTGGCGATGGTGGGGGCGCCGGTCGTCGGGCCGACGGACTTGTTCCGGCTGTCGACCACCACGACGTTCTGCACGGACACGTCCGCGTGGACCGACGCCACCCCGGGCACCTTCGCCACCCGGTCCCGCAGCGCGGCCGGGACGGTCTGCACGGTGCCGCCCGGCACCGGGGAGCGCAGGTCCTCCTTCGGGCTCACCGTCACATCGGCCGCCGTCGACGCGAAGAGCCGGTCGAAGGTCCGGCTCACCGTGTCGGAGAAGATCAGGCTGCCCGCGACGAACGCCACGGACAGCAGCACGGCCAGCGCGGACAGCGCGAGGCGTCCCTTGTGCGCGAGGAAGCTTCTCAGCGTCGCCGTGAGCACCGGATCAGTCCTCCTGCGCCACGGCGTCGCCGCCGATCCGGCCCCGCACCACGTCGAACGCCTTCATCCGCTCCAGCACCGCGTCCGCCGTGGGCCGCTCCATCCGGTCCACGATCCTGCCGTCGGCCAGGAAGAGCACCTGGTCGGAGTGGGCGGCGGCGCCCGGGTCGTGGGTGACCATCACGACGGTCTGCCCCAGCTCGTCCACCGCCCTGCGCAGAAAGCCCAGCACCTCCAGACCGGCCCGCGAGTCCAGGTTTCCGGTCGGCTCGTCGGCGAAGATCAGCTCGGGCTGGGACGCCAGCGCCCGCGCACAGGCCACCCGCTGCTGCTGACCGCCCGAGAGCTGCGAGGGCCGGTGCTTGAGGCGGCCGCGCAACCCCAGGGTGTCGATCACCTGGTCCAGCCACTTCTCGTCCGGCTTACGGCCCGCGATGTCCATGGGGAGCGTGATGTTCTCGGCCGCGTTCAGCGTCGGGATCAGATTGAACGACTGGAACATGAACCCGATCCGGTCGCGCCGCAGCCGGGTCAGCTCCTTGTCCTTCAGCCCCGTGATCTCGGTGTCCCCGAGCCACACCTGACCGGCCGAGACGGTGTCCAGCCCCGCCAGGCAGTGCATCAGCGTGGACTTGCCCGAGCCGGAGGGGCCCATCACGGCGGTGAAGCGGCCGCGTGCGATGTCCACGTCGACCGAGTCCAACGCGATCACGGCGGTCTCGCCCGAGCCGTACGCCTTGGTCAGCCCGCGCGCCCGGGCCGCGGTGCCCCGCCCCGGCTCGGCCCCCGGCACGTTCTCCTCGGCAGATGTGAACAAGACCGCCTCCCGGTCACCTGGATGTCCCGACTTCCTGCCCAGGGGGAGCCTAGTGTGACCCGCCCCACATCCGCTCCGCTTCACGGCAGCCGGTACAGGCGAGATCGGAGGGGCTCTCCGCGCGGGAGCGCCCGCCGGACCGCCCGCCACGGGAGCCGGGGACGCTGATCCTTCCGGGTGGGCCGCGCTACGTTACGGGCCCCGGGCGCCGCGCCGTCCCCAGGACCCCGTACGACCACGGCAGCTTCGGTCCCCGGTCCGGGAGGCTCACCCGCTGGTACGGCCCGACGGTGAAGCCCGCCTCGCGCAGCTCCGTCAGCGGGGCTCGGGACAGCCGGCAGCCGCCGGCCAGGTGGGGCCACACCGTGCGGTCCAGGGCGCGCTGGGCCGACCGCATCACACGCCCACCGCCCCGGCCGTGCTCCAGGAAGCGGACCTCACCGCCGGGCTTGAGCACCCGCCGCACCTCCGCCAGGGCCCGCCGCACGTCCCGCACACTGCACAGCACCAGGCACAGCACGGCCGCGTCGAACGACTCGCTCTTGACCGGCAGCGCCTCCGCCGTCCCCGGTACGACGTCCACGGGCACGTCCGCCCGCAGCGCCGCCCGGAGGGCCAACCGCCTGAGCAGCGGCTCCGGTTCGATCGCCACGACCTCCGAGACGGCCGCCGGGTAGCGGGCGAAGTTCAGCCCGTTGCCCGCGCCGATCTCGATCACCCGCCCGGAAAGCCCCGCGAGCAGCCGCTCCCGCAGCGCGGCCAGGCCCAGTCGCGTGTCCGCGCTCTCGCTGAGGTGGGCCCAGCAGCGGGCGAACAGGGGGTGGTGGACGCCGTCGGGGCCCGCCGCCCGGCCGGAGCGGGTCGAGGACAGTCGCATGGCAGCCTCCCGGAGGAACGGTCCCGCCTCTACGCCGATTCTTCCCGAGGACACGCGGAATGTCCCCCCCTCGCGGACACGCGGCCGGATACGAACCCGGCGCGCGCCCGACCATGCGACGCCGGCCCGCTAGAACGCCGCCTGCCGCTCCCGGAAGGCCCCCGCGTCCCACTCACCTCCCAGCCGCGCCGACAGCCAACTCGGCGCCGTTGCACGGAAGTCGACGGGCTTCAGCGCACCCGCCCCGGCCGGGATCGCGCCGAGCAGCGGAGCCCCGGCCACCTCCGGCAGGTCGGCCACATTGCAACGCGCGGCCAGATCGGGGTCCTTCGGCCAGGAGCCGATCACCACGCCGATCAACTCAAGCTGACGCAACCTGAGTTCACGTGCCGTCAGCTCCGTGGAGTTGAGCGTGCCAAGGCCCGCCGGAGCGACCACCAGCACGGGCGCACCCAGCAGCACCGCCGCGTCCGCCAGCGTGCCGCCCGCCGCGTCGAACCGTACGAGCAGCCCGCCCGCGCCCTCCACCAGCACCAGATCGTGCTCGGTGGCCAGCTTGGCCGCCGCCTCGGCCACCTCCTGCGGCCGCACCGCAGCCATACCGGCCCGCCGGGCCGCCGTGCCCGGCGCCAACGGGTCGGGATAGCGGGCGAGTTCGGCCGTCGTGAGGGGGCCCGCGAGGCGGGCCACCTCATCGGCGTCCCCGTGCTCACCGGGCCGTACGCCCGTCTGTGCGGCCTTCAGCACGGCCACCGAACGCCCCGCCGCGAGCGCGGTCGCGGCGACGGCGGCGGTCGTGACCGTCTTGCCGACCTCCGTGCCCGTGCCCGTGATCACCAGTACCGGCATGTCATCCCTCCCGCGCGGCGGCGCACACCGCGCGCGCGACCCGTGCCACGTCCGCGTCGTCCGTGACGTACGGCGGCATCGTGTAGACCAGATCGCGGAACGGGCGCAGCCACACGCCCTCCCGCACGGCGGCCCGGCCGGCCGCCGCCATGTCCACCTCGTGGTCGAGCTGGACCACCCCGATGGCGCCGAGCACACGTACGTCCCGTACGCCGGGCAGCTCCGCCGCCTCCGCCAGGCCCTCCGTCAGCCCCGCCTCGATCCGCTTGACCTCCGCCCGCCAGTCCTGGCCGAGCAGCAGTCCGACGGAGGCGCAGGCCACGTGGGCGGCCAGCGGATTGCCCATGAAGGTCGGCCCGTGCGCGAGCACCGGCACCTCGCCGCGCGAGATGCCGTCGGCCACCCGCGCGGTGCACAGCGTCGCCGCCATCGTCAGATAGCCGCCGGTCAGCGCCTTGCCCACGCACATCACATCCGGGGTCACCCCCGCGTGATCCGCCGCGAACAGCGCACCCGTGCGGCCGAACCCGGTGGCGATCTCGTCGAACACCAGCAGCACGCCGTGCGCGTCGCACGCCTCGCGCAGCACCCGAAGATACGCGGGGGAGTGGAACCGCATCCCGCCCGCGCCCTGTACCACCGGCTCCACGATCACGGCGGCCAGTTCGTCCGCGTGCCGCTCGATCAGGGTCCGCAGATGGTCGGCGTACGTCTCCTCGTACGCGGCGGGCGGCGCGTCCGCGAACACCTGGCGGGGCAGCGCCCCGGACCAGAGCCCGTGCATCCCGCCCTCGGGGTCGCACACCGACATCGGGTGCCAGGTGTCGCCGTGGTAGCCGCCGCGCCAGGTCAGCAGCCGCCGCTTGGCCGGGCGGCCGAGCGAGCGCCAGTACTGGAGGCACATCTTCACGGCGACCTCGACGGACACCGAGCCGGAGTCCGCGAGGAAGACGTGCTCAAGGCCCTCGGGGGACATGTCGACAAGGAGCTTCGCCAGTCGTACGGCGGGCTCGTGCGTGAGCCCGCCGAACATCACATGGCTCATCCGGCCCAGCTGCTCCCGTGCCGCCGCGTCCAGCACCGGGTGCCGGTAACCGTGGATCGCGGACCACCAGGACGACATCCCGTCGACCAACTCGCCGCCGCCGTCGGCCAGTCGCAGCCGGACCCCGCTCGCCGACTCCACGACGAGCGGTTCGGCGCGGCCGGGCATCGGGCCGTACGGGTGCCACACGTGCCGCCGGTCGAGGTCGAGCAGCCCGGCCGTGTCGAGGTCGGGCATGAGGTCGGGCACGAGGTCAGGCATTGGGCGCGAGGTCCGTTCCGGCGCCACGGCGGCGTACGGCGACGAGGTCGGTACGGGGCGCGTCGGCGGCGGGCTTGGTGTCGGCCGGGGTCTCCGTCTCGTCCGGGGCGGTCGCCTGCGCCGGGGCCTTCGCCGGTGCGGAGTCCGCCGTACCGCACACACCGTGCGAACCGCAGCCACCTTCCCCGGCGGCACCCGACCCGCACCCGCCCCCGCCCGCCACCCGGTGCTCCGGCAGCGTGACCTCGTCGGCGCCCTCCACCTCGAACCCGGCGTCCGCGATCATCTCCAGGTCGGCCCTGCCCGCCTGGCCCTCGCTGGTGAGGTAGTCGCCGAGGAAGATCGAGTTGGCGAGGTGCAGCGCGAGCGGCTGGAGCGTGCGCAGATGGACCTCGCGGCCGCCCGCGATGCGCACCTCCACGTCCGGGCAGACGAAGCGGACCATGGCGAGGATGCGCAGACAGCGCTGCGGGGTGAGGTTCCACTCCTTGGCCAGCGGGGTGCCCTCGAACGGGATCAGGAAGTTCACCGGAACGGAGTCCGGGTCCAGCTCGCGCAGCGCGAACACCACGTCCACCAGATCCGCGTCGCTCTCGCCCATGCCCGCGATCAGCCCCGAGCAGGCGGACAGCCCGGCCGCGTGCGCCTTGTGCACCGTGTCCACCCGGTCGGCGTACGTGTGGGTGGTGGTGATGTCGCCGTAGGTCGCCTCGGAGGTGTTGAGGTTGTGGTTGTAGGCGTCGGCGCCCGCCGCGCGCAGCCGCTCCGCCTGGCCGTCGGAGAGCAGACCCAGACAGGCGCACACCTCCACGCCCTCGTTCTGGTCCTTGATCGCCTTGATGGTCTCCGAGACCCGGTCCACGTCCCGGTCCGTCGGCCCGCGCCCGGACGCCACCAGGCACACCCGCTTGGCGCCCCCGGCGAGCCCCGCCGCGGCCGCCTCGGACGCCTGGTCCGGCTTCAGCCAGCTGTACTTGAGGATGCCCGCCGTCGAGCCGAGCCGCTGCGAGCAGTAGGAGCAGTCCTCCGGGCACAGGCCCGACTTGAGGTTGACCAGATAGTTGAGTTTCACCCGCCGCCCGAACCAGTGCCGGCGCACCTTGCCGGCCGCGGCCACCACGTCGAGCAGTTCGTCGTCGGTGGTGGCCAGCACGGCGAGCGCCTCGGCCCGCGTCGGCGACTCGCGCCGAAGTCCCTTGTCCACCAGCGTGTTCAGGAGGTCCATGGGGCCCGATCCTGTCCTACGGCACCGCCCCGGGCCAAGGAGACTTCACACAACAGAAGCCGTTCGGAGTGTGGGTATTGCCACATCATGGGCGGCGACACGGACCGCTAGTGTCTGTCCGCTACCTACAAAAGCACCGGAGGACCCATGGCGTTCGGCTGGATCGACGAGGAGGCCGGGGCCCGCCGCCGCGCCGGACTGGTACGCACCCTGCGCCCCCGTCCGTCCCACTCCCCGCTCCTGGACCTCGCGAGCAACGACTACCTGGGCCTCGCCCGCCACCCCGGGACCACCGAGGGCGCCGCGCGTGCCGCCCGTGCCTGGGGCGGCGGTTCCACCGGCTCCCGGCTGGTCACCGGCACCACCGAGCTGCACACCGAACTGGAGCGCGAACTCGCCGACTTCTGCGGCTTCGAGGCCGCCCTGGTCTTCTCCTCCGGGTACGCCGCCAACCTCGCCGCCGTCACCGCGCTCGCCCCGCACGGCTCGCTGATCGTCTCCGACGCGGGCAACCACGCCTCGCTCATCGACGGCTGCCGGCTCGCCCGGGGCACCACCCAGGTCGTCCCGCACGCTGACCCCGAGGCCGTGGACAAAGTGCTCGGCACCCACCGGGGAGCCGCCGTCGCCGTCTCCGACACGGTGTTCTCCGTGGACGGCGACGCGGCCCCGCTCGGCGCGCTCGCGGCCGCGTGCCGGGCGCACGGCGCGGGCCTGGTGGTGGACGACGCCCACGGCCTCGGTGTCCTGGGCGACGGCGGCCGGGGTGCCCCGCACGCTGCCGGGCTTGCGGGCGCCGACGACGTGGTGGCCACCGCGACCCTCTCCAAGTCGCTCGGCAGCCAGGGCGGCGTGGTGCTCGGCCCGGAGCGGGTCATCGCCCACCTCGTGAACACGGCCCGTACCTTCATCTTCGACACCGGTCTCGCCCCCGCCTCCGTCGGCGCCGCCCTCGCCGCGCTGCGGCTGCTGCGCCGCGAGCCCGAACGAGCCGCCCGGGCCCGTACGGTCGCCGCCGAGCTGCACACGCGCCTGACCGCCGAGGGCCTGAACGCGGTACGTCCCGACGCCGCCGTGGTCTCCGTACGCGCCCCCTCCGCGTCCGACGCCGTCGAGTGGGCGGCCCGCTGCCGTACGGCCGGGCTCGCCGTGGGGTGCTTCCGGCCGCCCTCGGTGCCGGACGGGATTTCACGGCTGCGGCTGACGGCGCGGGCGGACCTGAGCGGCGAGGAGATCGCGCACGCTGTGAGGGTGATCGGCGAGACGCGGCCGCAGGTCCGACGCGGACGGGAGTGAGCCGGGCGTGCGCCGGAGCGCGTCGGGAACCCCAAATCCGTTCTCGCGTCGCAGAGTTCACCGCATCGGGCGATAGATATGTGCATATATCGGGGGTTGGTACCCCCGGCCGGTCCGGTGGTGGCAGGCTGACCGCCCGGCGTGGAAAGGGACGACGTTGCCATGGCAGACCATCTGGAAGCTTCCGTCACTTTGCCGAGCGAGCCCGCCTCGGTCGCCACGGCCCGCTCCTACGTACTCCGCGTCCTGGCGGAGTGGGGTCTGCCGTCGGACACCGAGGCGGCCGACACCGTACGGCTCATCGTCTCGGAGCTGGCGACCAACGCCGTGCAGCACACCTTCGGGCAGTCGCCCACGTTCACCGTGGACCTCGTCCTGGTGCGGGACGAGTGGCTGCGCATCGGCGTGACGGACAGCCACCCGCGCTTTCCCAGACGGCTGCCCGCGGCCGTGCAGCAGGACAACGGGCGGGGGATGGTCATCATCCGGTGCCTGACCGCCGAGTGCGGCGGCAGACTCCGGGTCCGTTCCACCCGCGAGGGCGGCAAGACGGTCGCCGTCGAGCTGCCCTGGACGGCGCCGGCCGGGCCCCTGACGGCGGCGGCGCGTCAGGAACCGTAGCCGCGGCCCCGCTCCGGGGACCGCGGCGGCGCTCACGCCGGGTCAGTTCACCCGGCCGTACCAGACGCTCTTGGTCCAGATCTTCTGCAGGCGCACCACGTCCCCGGTCTTCGGGGCGTGCCAGATCTTGCCCTTCCCGGCGTAGATCCCGACGTGGTAGACGCTGGACCCCGAGTGGAAGAACACCAGGTCGCCGGCCTTGCGGTGGCCGGCCGAGATGTGGTGCGTCTTGTTGTACTGCTGGGCGGCGGTGCGGGGCAGCTTCTTGCCCGCCTTCTTGAACGAGTAGAGCGTCAGCCCCGAGCAGTCGAACCGGCGCGGTCCGGTGGCCCCGTAGCTGTACGGAGCGCCCTTCTTGGACGCGGCGATCTGGAGCGCCTTCGTCGCGGTGGTCGCGGCGGAGGCCTCCGTGGCCAGCCCCGGCACCGCGATCGAGCCGCCCACGGCGGCAAGAGTGAGGGCCGAAGCCGTTCCGGCCCGGGCCATCAGCGACGGGACACGATTGAGCGCAGTCATGCGCAACCCTTCGTCAGCCGCCTGTGAAGGATGACCTGTCGGATTCGGGCTGGCGAAGTTGCCCGGCCGTGTCGCCACGGCTTCACCCCAAGGGCCACTCGGTACGACCGCCCGCTGTTCGCGAACGTCCGTGCCGGCGACCCGTCTTGCTCGGGTCCTCCACTCCTGCCGATGCACTCCTGTCGACCGGTCATCCGGGCGGCGGCAGGACTCGGCGTCCGCCCGGACCGCCCCGCCGCTGTGGCGGGGGCTTGTCGTCAGACAGGGATCTTCACTTACTACTGCCGGAAAATCCCAATGGAATCGGCGGTTTGTGGCGTTACTCACCACTCGCCCGATCGGGTGGACAGTCCCGTTCCCGAACTTCCGTCAGCCCCCGTGCGTAGCCCCGGACCTGGGGCGCGAGGGCCCCTCACGGCACGGTCACGCGTGCGCCGCGCAACTCGGAGGGCGCGGAAACGGGCCCGGAGATACACCGGTCGGCGGTACCACGTTCGGCCCGTTTCGGCTCCCCGAGTGGGGGAGTGCTCGACGCGCGGGGTCCGGTGGGGGTGCCGGGCGTCCGGGCGGGGTGTCGTGGTCGGGCGGGAGCGTGGCGGGGGTGGGGTCGAGGGGTGTGCCGGGCTCGTGGAAGGTCAGTGGTATTCCGGCGCGTCGGGTCACTTCCCGTCGTCCGGCGGAAGCACGACCCGCGCGGTGCGGCGTTCGCCGTCCAGCAGGCGCAGCGCGCGTGTCAGCGTGCTCCCGTGCAGCTCCGTCTCGCCCCGCTGGTGCATCAGCGTGAGCGCGTCCCTCAGCTCTGTCGCCTTGCGCACGAGGGCCTGCGCGGCCCGCAGACCGCGGTACGTGTCCTCCTCCCGGGCGGGGTTGATCCGGCCGAGCAGCTCGGCCGTCTCCAGGTAACGGTCGATCAGCTCGCCCTCGGCGCGGGTCAGCGCGGGCAGCGGTGGAAGGTCCGGCAGCACGGCGCGCTCACCGGGCGCCGGAGGTGCGGCTCTGCACGACCTCGTCCGCGAGTCCGTACGCGACGGCGTCCCGCGCGTCCAGCACCAGCTGCCGTTCCAGATCGGCGTGCACGCGCTCGGCGTCCCGACCGGTGTGGCGGACGAGGATCTCTTCCATCAGGGCCCTGGTGCGCACCAGCTCTTCGGCCTGGATGAACAGATCGCTCGGCTGCCCGTGCGCGGGCTCGTGCAGCGCGGGCTGCTCCAGCACGACCCGGGCCCCGGGCAGCACGAACCGCTTCCCCGGTGTCCCCGCCGCGAGCAGCACCGCCGAGGCGGAGGCGACCTGGCCGAGGCAGTAGGTCGCCACGTCGCAGGAGACGTACCGCATCGTGTCGTACACGGCGGTCATGGCGTGGAACGAGCCGCCCGGGCTGTTGAGGTACAGGGTGATGTCCCGGTCCGGCGCGGTGTGTTCGAGCTGCATCAGCTGACCGATCACATCGGTCGACGCGGTGTCGTCCAGCGGAGTCCCCAGAAACACGATCCGCCCCTCGAACAGCTTGGAGTACGGATCGAGCGTGCGCAGCTGCCCCGTCCCGGAGCGCTCGGTGAACTCGGGCAGGACATATCGGGCGGACGAACGGGACATGGGCGTACCCCTCCTGACGAGCGGGCCGTGATGGCCCTCGCTTCTGTAAAAAATGTACAGGACGTACGGGGCGCTGTGCTCGCCCGACGGACGGTCATGTCCATTCAGTGCGACGGGAGTTCAGGGGAGAGGTGGCTCCACGGGCATCACGGCGTCCACCGGGGAATCCCGGGCCCATTTCGGGCGGCGCCTAGACTTGCCCCCATGGCCTATGAGATTCCGGTGACGCAAGCCAGGGCTGAGCTGGCGGATCTGATCAACCGGGTGGTGTACGGCGGGGAGCGGGTCGTCGTGACCCGGCATGGGAAACCGCTCGTCGCGTTGGTGTCCGCCGCCGATCTGGAGCGGCTGGAGGCGTTGGACGCGGCGGAGCAGGAGCATGTCGTCAGTTCGGTGTCGCGAGTGCACGAGACCGGCTCGGGGGTGCGGCAGCGGTTCGGGATCGCGGCGGAGCACCGGGGGCCGGGGGCCTCGTAGGGCGCCATTGGCGCGGGCGCGCCGAATCGCCGCCGGTTAACCTCGCTGAAACGCCCGCGAACTAGCCTTCCCCTCCACGCCACCAGGGGTTTTCCGGTCGAACCGGCGGAGCCGTGCGGTGGCGGCGGCAACCGGGCCCCGCACGGTCCGGAGCGAGGACTGTGAGGTGGGACGTGCAACTGACCCCGCACGAGCAAGAGCGGCTGTTGATCCATGTCGCGGCGGACGTGGCCGAACGGCGCCGGGCCCGAGGGCTGAAGCTGAACCACCCCGAGGCGATCGCGCTCATCACGTCGCACATCCTGGAGGGTGCCCGGGACGGCCGCAGTGTCGCCGAGTTGATGTCCTCCGGTCGCAAGGTCCTCACCAGGGACGACGTCATGGACGGCGTGCCCGAGATGATCCACGACGTGCAGGTCGAGGCGACCTTCCCGGACGGCACCAAGCTCGTCACCGTCCACGAACCGATCGTCTGAGGGGGCCCGCGATGATTCCCGGAGAGACGCTGTTCGCGGACGGGCCGATCGTCTGCAACGAGGGCCGTGAGATCACCCGGCTCACTGTGCTCAACGCCGCCGACCGCCCTGTACAGGTCGGCTCCCACTATCACTTCGCCGAGGCCAACCCCGGCCTGGAGTTCGACCGTGCCGAGGCGCACGGCAAGCGGCTGAACGTCGCCGCGGGGACCGCCGTCCGCTTCGAGCCCGGCATCCCCGTCGAGGTCGAACTCGTCCCGCTCACCGGCGCCCGGATCGTGCCCGGACTGCGCGGCGAGACCGGAGGTGCCCTCGATGCCTGAGATCTCCCGCGCCGCGTACGCCGACCTGTTCGGTCCGACGACCGGCGACCGCATCCGGCTCGCCGACACCGACCTGCTGATCGAGATCGAGGAGGACCGCTCCGGCGGCCCCGGCCGCTCCGGCGACGAGGCGGTGTTCGGCGGCGGCAAGGTCATCCGCGAGTCCATGGGCCAGTCCCGGGCGACCCGCGCCGAGGGCACCCCGGACACCGTGATCACCGGTGTCGTCGTCGTGGACCACTGGGGCGTGATCAAGGCCGACGTCGGCATCCGCGACGGCCGGATCACCGGCATCGGCAAGGCGGGCAACCCGGACACCATGGACGGCGTCCACCCCGACCTCGTCATCGGCCCCGAGACCGAGGTCATTGCCGGCAACGGCCGCATCCTCACGGCGGGCGCCATCGACGCGCACGTCCACTTCATCTGCCCGCAGATCGCCGACGAGGCGCTGGCCTCCGGCGTGACCACGCTGGTCGGCGGCGGCACCGGTCCCGCCGAGGGCTCCAAGGCCACCACCGTCACCCCCGGCCCCTGGCACCTCGCCCGGATGCTGGAGGCCATGGAGGCGTACCCCGTCAACGTCGGCTTCCTCGGCAAGGGCAACACCGTCTCGCAGGAGGCGATGCTCTCGCAGATCCGGGGCGGCGCCGTCGGTCTGAAGCTGCACGAGGACTGGGGTTCCACCCCGGCCGTCATCGACGCGGCGCTCACCGTGGCCGACCGCACCGGCATCCAGGTCGCCATCCACACCGACACCCTCAACGAGGCCGGTTTCGTGGGCGACACCCTCGCCGCCATCGCGGGCCGGGGCATCCACTCGTACCACACCGAGGGTGCCGGGGGCGGGCACGCGCCGGACATCATGACGGTCGTCTCGCAGCCCAACGTGCTGCCCAGCTCGACCAATCCGACCCGGCCGTTCACCGTCAACACCGCCGAGGAACACCTCGACATGCTGATGGTCTGCCACCACCTCAACCCCGCCGTCCCCGAGGACCTGGCCTTCGCCGAGTCCCGCATCCGGCCGTCCACCATCGGCGCGGAGGACATCCTCCACGACCTCGGCGCGATCTCGATCATCTCCTCCGACTCCCAGGCCATGGGCCGCGTCGGCGAGGTCATCCTGCGCACCTGGCAGACCGCGCACGTGATGAAGGGCCGCCGGGGCGCGCTCCCCGGTGACGGCCGCGCCGACAACCACCGGGTACGGCGTTACGTCGCCAAGTACACGATCAACCCGGCCCTCGCCCAGGGCCTCGCCGCCGAGATCGGCTCGGTGGAGACCGGCAAGCTGGCCGACCTGGTGCTGTGGGAGCCCGCGTTCTTCGGGGTCAAGCCGCTGCTCGTCCTCAAGGGCGGCCAGATCGCCTACGCGCAGATGGGCGACGCCAACGCCTCCATCCCCACCCCGCAGCCGGTCCTGCCCCGCCCGATGTACGGCGCGATCGGGCGCGCCCCGGCGTCCAACTCGGTCAACTTCGTGGCGGGGTTGGCGATCGAGGACGGGCTGCCCGAACGCCTCGGCCTCGGCAAGCGGTTCGTGGCCATCGAGTCCACCCGCGCGGTCACCAAGGCCGACCTGCGCGAGAACGACGCCATGCCGGACGTACGGATCGACCCCGACAGCTTCGCCGTGCACATCGACGGCGAGCTGGTGGAGGCGACACCGGCGGCCGAACTGCCCATGGCCCAGCTCTACTTCCTCTTCTGATGTCCAGGGGAGCCCTGCTCGTCCTGGCCGACGGCCGCTTCCCCGCCGGAGGGCACGCGCACTCCGGCGGGGCGGAGGCCGCCGTCAAGGCGGGCCGCATCACCGACGCCGCGAGCCTGGAGGAGTTCTGCCGGGGACGGCTGCACACCTCGGGTCTGCTCGCCGCCGCGCTCGCGGCAGCGGCTGTACTCGGGCTGTCCGTAAGGGAGTTGGACGCTGCGGCGGACGCGCGTACGCCGTCGCCCGCGCTGCGCACCGCTGCGCGACGGCTCGGACGGCAGCTGGCGCGGGCCGCCCGAGCCACTTGGCCGTCGCCCGAACTCGACGCGCTGGCAGCGGAGTTCCCCAAGGGTGCGCATCAACCGGTCGTCCTCGGGCTCACCGCCCGCGCCGCCGGTCTGGCACCCGAGGACGCCGCCTACTGCGCCGCCTACGAGAGCGTGAGCGGTCCCGCGACGGCCACCGTACGGCTGCTGAGCCTCGACCCCTTCGACGCGACCGGCGCACTGGCCCGGCTGGCACCGGAGCTGGACCGCGTGGTGGACCGGGCGGTGGAGGCGGCCCGGCGGGCGGTGACCGAGGGCACCGACGTGCTGCCCGCCGCCTCGGCACCCCTGCTGGAGACGGGCGCCGAGTGGCACGCGGCCTGGCCCGTACGCCTCTTCGCCTCCTAGCGCCTCACCCCGCACCGAACTTGGAGCCGCTCATGCACCTCGACCACACCCACACCGGCCCGGCCGCCATGAGCGCCGACGCCCATCGGCCCGACGGCACGCGGCGCGCGCTGCGCATCGGGCTCGGCGGCCCTGTCGGATCCGGCAAGACCGCGACCGTCGCCGCGCTGTGCCGGGCGCTGCGCGACGAGCTGTCCCTCGCCGTCGTCACCAACGACATCTACACCCGTGAGGACGCCGAATTCCTGCTCAGGGAAGCCGTGTTGCCCCCCGAGCGGATCGCGGCCGTGGAGACCGGCGCCTGCCCGCACACCGCGATCCGCGACGACATCTCCGCCAATCTCGAAGCCGTGGAGGACCTGGAGAACGCGGTCGGGCCGCTGGACCTGATCCTCGTCGAGTCCGGCGGCGACAACCTCACCGCGACCTTCTCCAAGGGACTCGTGGACGCACAGGTCTTCGTGATCGACGTCGCGGGCGGCGACGACATCCCGCGCAAGGGCGGCCCCGGGGTCACGACGGCCGACCTGCTGGTCGTCAACAAGACCGACCTCGCGCCGTACGTGGGCTCCGACCTCGCCCGGATGGCCGCCGACGCGAAGGCCCAGCGGGCCGAACTTCCCGTCGTCTTCCAGTCGTTGCGGACGGAGGCGGGCGTCGCGGACGTGGCGGGGTGGGTGCGGGGGCGGCTCGCGGCGTGGGCGGCATGACCCGGATGGCACCAACGGGCCCGCGAGCCAACGGCGTTCACGCCCACGCCCGCATCACCGCCCGCGCCGACGGACGCGGCGGCACCGCGCTCCCGGTCCTGGACGGCGACGGCCCGCTGGCGCTCCGGCGCACCCGTGCGCACGGGGGAGAGGCCCGCGTACTGCTCGTCGGCGCGATGAGCGGACCGCTCGGCGGCGACCACTTCACCGTCGAGGCCGAGGTGGGGGAGGGCGCCCGGCTGCACCTGGGCTCGGCCGCCGCCACCATCGCCCTGCCCGGTCAGGCGAAGCACGAGGCGTACTACGACGTACGGCTCGACGTGGCCGACGGCGGCGAGCTGCACTGGCTCCCCGAACAGCTGATCTCGGCCGCCGGAAGCGATCTGCACGTCACCACTCGGGCCCAACTCGCCCCGGGCGCACGGCTGGTGCTGCGCGAGGAGCAGGTGCTCGGCCGGGTCGGGGAGGCCCCCGGCAGGCTCACCAGCCGCCTCACCGTACGGATCGCGGAAACCACCGTCCTCGACCAGGAGTTGTCCTGCGGCCCCGGCGCACCCGGCGGCTGGGACGGCCCGGCGGTTCTCGGCGGAATGCGGGCCGTCGGTCAACTGATCGTCGTACGGCCAGAGTTCGCCCAGGAGCGGCCCGAAGCCCGGCTGCTGGGCGAGGGCGCCGCGCTGATGCCGCTCGCCGGTCCCGCCGTCCTTGTCAGCGCCGTCGCCCCCGACGCGCTGGCCCTCCGGCGGAGGCTGGACGAGGCGCTGGCGGTGCTGTCGTAGAGCCGCTCGCTCACCGGTATCCGGTGATCCGTTTATCGGATTGGTAAAGAAGATCCGCAAACTCTGTTCTCAGACGGCTCACAGCCGAAAGGATCCCCGCCTGAATATGTTCATCAGGCACGGGGAGGGGCTCCTTGAGGGAGAACAGAAAAAACCTTGTTCTGGCGCTGAGTTCGGCCGGAACACTCGTCGCAAGCCTGATAGCCGGGGCGGTGTCGGCACCCGCCGCCACCGCCGACAGCCGGCCCGCGCAGGACCGCGAGGCGCGCGGCGCCGCGATCGCCGCCGCCCGCGCCGCCCACCAGGGCATCGACTGGCAGGACTGCCCCGCCGACTGGGGGTTGGTCAAGCCCATCCAGTGCGGCTGGGTCAGCGTGCCGCTCGACTACGCCCACCCCTACGGCAAGCAGATCAAGCTCGCCGTGGACCGCATCGGCAACACCGGCACCAAGCAGGACCGCCAGGGTGCGCTGGTCTACAACCCGGGCGGCCCCGGCGGCTCCGGGATGCGCTTCCCGACGCGCGTCACCAACAAGAACCCGCTGTGGACCAACGTGTCCAAGGCCTACGACTTCGTGGGCTTCGACCCGCGCGGCGTCGGCCACTCCGCGCCCATCTCCTGCGTCGACCCGCAGGAGTTCGTCAAGGCGCCCAAGGCCGACCCGGTGCCCGGCACCGAGGCCGACAAGCGTGCCCAGCGCAAGCTGGCCCGCGAGTACGCCGAGGGCTGCGGCGAGCGCAGCGGCGCGATGCTGCCGCACATGACCACGCCGAACACCGCCCGCGACCTGGACGTCATCCGCGCCGCGCTCGGTGAGAAGAAGCTGAACTACCTCGGCGTCTCGTACGGCACGTACCTCGGCGCCGTCTACGGCACCCTCTTCCCGGGCCACCTGCGCCGCATGGTCGTGGACAGCGTGGTCGACCCGGACCGCGACAACATCTGGTACAAGGCCAACCTGAACCAGGACATCGCGTTCGAGGGCCGCTGGAAGGACTGGGAGGACTGGGTCGCCGCCAACGACGCCGCCTTCCACCTCGGCACCACCCGCGCCGCCGTCCAGGACAAGTGGCTGAAGCTGCGCGCGACGGCCAAGAAGAACCCCCTCGGCGGGGTCGTCGGCCCGGCCGAGCTGATCGGCTTCTTCCAGAGCGCGCCGTACTACGACTCGTCGTGGGTGCCGGTCGCCACGGTGTTCAGCAAGTACGTCGCCGGTGACACCCAGGCGCTGGTCGACGCGGCCGCGCCCGACCTGTCCGACATCGCGGGCAACGCGTCCTCCGAGAACGGCAACGCGGTCTACACCGCCGTGGAGTGCGCCGACGCCAAGTGGCCGACGGACTGGAAGACCTGGGACCGGGACAACACCCGGCTCAACAAGGACTACCCGTTCATGACCTGGGCCAACGCCTGGATGAACCTGCCCTGCGCCACCTGGCCGGCCAAGCAGCACACCCCGGTCGAGGTCACGACGCACCGAGGTCTTCCGCCGGTCCTGATCGTGCAGTCCACGCGTGACGCCGCCACCCCGTACGAGGGCGCCGTCTCGCTGCACAAGCGCTTCAAGAACTCGCGCCTGATCACCGAGCAGGGCGCGGGCTCGCACGGTGTGACCGGCCTGGTCAACCCGTGCATCAACGAGCGGGTCGACGCCTACCTGCTCAAGGGTCAGCTGGACCGCTCCGACGTCACGTGCGCCCCGCACGCGACGCCGAAGCCGTAACACCCAGTACGAGAGTGAGGGGCGGCCGGAGCCTTCCGGCCGCCCCTCTTCTCATACCTTTCACGCACCCAACAGGGCATCCTCCGACGCGTAGTTGAAGAGTTCCGGATACGCCCGGGCGAGCAGCGGGAAACGCTCGTCCCAAGCACCGGCGCGCAGTTCGGCGGTCAGCCACTCCACCGTCTCCGGCAGGCTCTCCTCGTACGACACCACCGGCCGGTACCCCAACTCCCTTTCCGCGGCAGACATGTCGCACACCACCGGTCGGGGCCCGGCCCACGGATTGAGGCCGACGGAGCCCTCGCGCGGCGGCCCGTCGAACGGTGCCGTCTCGGTCTTCACCCCCATGACCGAGTCGATCGCGGCCCCGATCTCCCCGGCCGTCGGCGCCTGCGGATCACAGGCGTTGAGCACCCGCGTCCCCGGCCGGGCGGCGGCCAGCCGGACCAACTCGGCCACGTTGTGGGCGCTCGCGGTGTGGAACCGGGTCTCGCCCCGGAAGGCCAGCACGCGTGCGTGGCGCCCATCGAGGTTGCGCTTGACGAAGTACAGCTCGCGGGGGAGCCGGCTGTGCGGCCCGTGGACGGCGCCCGGCCGCAGCACGGTCACCGGCAACCCGGCTGCATTGGTGAGGAGTTCATGCTCCAGGGCGGACTTGCGGGTGGCGTAGGTCGCGTCGCCGGGCCGTACCGTCGCCTGGGTCTCCGGGATCGGCACCGGGAAGTCCGGAAAGCCGTCCAGCTCGCCCATGGTGTCGAAACCTCGGCCCGCGTCGTCCTCGTACACCGCGACTGTGGACATCACCACGGCCGAACCGATACGTCCCGCGAGAGCGGTCAACTGCCGTGCGTGCACGGCGTCGTAGCCGACCAGATCGACCACCAGATCGCAGCCGTCACCCACCACGGCGCCGAGCGCGGCGTCGTCGGCACGGTCCAGCGGGACCGCGCGCACCCCCTCGTCCCACGCCGCGCTCCGGCCACCGCCGCGCGTGGCGGCCGTCACCTCCCATCCGTCCCGGACCAGCGCGTCCACCACGGGACGCCCGATCTGACCGTTCGCACCGATCACCACAGCTCGCTTCATGCGGCGATCTTGACCGTGGGGGGTGGGGTTGACGCGTGTTTGCGCCGAGGGCGGAGTCCGCCGACAGCGGAAGCGGGCGGGCGGGGTGGATCAGTGGAGCGGCGCGGGCCGGTCGAGCGGCGCGGGTCGGCTGAGCAGGCCAGACCGGCCGGGCGGCGCGGGTCAGCTGAGCGGGGCGCGCGGGAAGCGGCGCTGCCGTTCGCCCTGGCTCTCCTTGACGACGGCCGCGTACTCGTCGACGTACTCCTGCCCGGACAGCGCGAGGATCTCGTAGACGATCTCGTCCGTCACCGCCCGCAGCACCGCGCGCTCGCCCTCCATCCCCGCGAACCGGGAGAAGTCCATCGGCTCCCCGAACCGGATCGCCACCGGCCGCAGCCGGGGGATCTTCCGGCCGGGCGGCTGCGCCTCGAAGGTCCCGATCATCGCGCAGGGCACGACCGGCACGCCCGCCTTCAGTGCCATCACTGCGACTCCGACCTTGCCCTTGTAGAGCCGCCCGTCGTGCGACCGCGTGCCCTCCGGGTAGATCCCCAGCAGCTCCCCGCGCCCCAGCACCTTGAGCCCCTCCCGGATCGCCGCCTGCCCCGCCTCCTTCCCCGACCGGTCCACCGGGATCTGCCCCGCACTCCGGAAGAAGAACGCGGTCAGCCGCCCCTTGATCCCGGGCCCGGTGAAATACTCGGCCTTCGCGAGAAACGTGATCCGCCGCTTGAGGATCGCGGGCATCAGAAAGTGGTCCGAGAACGACAGATGATTCCCGGCGACGATCGCCGCCCCCTCCGCGGGCACGTTCTCCAGCCCCTCGATCCGCGGCCGGAACACGACTCTGAGCAGCGGGCCCAGCAGAACGTACTTGAGCAGGTTGTAGAACATGGCTCGACCTTCACCTCGACAGGTCCGCCGCTGGCCGGAGTTTCTGCAGGTCAACGCGGAGATGCGGAATGTTGCCCGGGTGTATCTGCAGTCATCTGTAACCACGTTCGGCGGAACTCATGCTGACCGTCGCCGAGTCATCTGATGATCCATCAGATGAGTTGTGTCCCGCGGCGAGTACGTGGCGCAGTTCGGCAAGGTGCGGGGTGTCCGTGGGGAGGTCCAGCCGGTCGAGGAGGGTCAGTGCGGCGGTCGGTTCCAGGTCGCCGTAGAAGTCGTGGAAGCTCGCCCGAAGGCCGCGGAAGACGGCTGGGTGCAGGGCGGGAAGCTGTACGGCGGCGCGGTACGTCGGCTCCTTCACCGTCCAGGGCACCGGGCCCGAACACTCCAGAACCCGACGGGCCCGGCGCAGCAGGGCTTCCGATCGTTCGGCCACCACCCGGTCGATGTCGTTGCCGAGGACCTCGGCGAAGGCCACCGCGGAAGTGCCGTGGTCCTCGAACCAGTCCACCCACAGCGAGTAGGTGACGGCCTCGGCATCCCGGTCCGCCTCCAGTCGTCGGCGATAGCCGTCCCACAGCACGTCGGCCGGCAGCGGACCCTCCGCACCCTCGTTCGCGAACCGGATCTCGCACGTGACCCAGTATTCGTCCAGCAGATCCAACAGCCCGAAGGCCAAGCGTAGTTGGTCGGCGGCCTCCAGGTCCTCGGCGAACACCTCATCGGCCCAGGTATGCGCCACCTGCTCGGCGGTGAGCAACACCTCCGGCTCCGCGGCGCTCACCCACCCGCCGGGCACCTGGCGCACGCCCTGATCGGCCAGCCAGCGCCGCGCCACCTCCACGGCCCGCGTCTCCATTCGGGAAGTATGGCAAGCCCAGGTCGAGACGGATACCTGTACGGGGCTCAAGAGGGGAGAGGAGCGTTCTCGCCCTGCGGCGATGAGATCTGGGAAGGGTTCCGGCCTGCACCAGGCGATAATGACCTTCGTCTGCCTGTCGTATTACATGGGGAGGTCTTGTGAGTCCGAGTCCGCGCGAGGTGTTTCTCCGGCTGGTTCACGGAGTCGCCGACGGGAACCTGAACGAGTTGCCCGACCTGTATGGCGAGGTCACCGACGTCCGGCATCCGATGGCGACACCGGAGTCCGAGCCGCTGACGAGTCGGCGTGTGCTCCGGGAGCACTTCACGGTGCCGCCGGAAGTCCGGGAGTCCCTTCCGAAGAGGCGTGTCGTCGATGTCGTCGTTCACGAGACCGCCGATCCCGAAGTGATCGTCGCCGAGTTCGCCTACGAGTTCACGTCGCCGGACGACTCCACGGCCAAGGTGCCCTGCGTCTTCGTCATGCGGGTGCGGGACGGCGAGATCATCGAGTCACGCGACTACATCGACCCGATCCGTACGTACACGGCACGCGGGGACCTCGACCTCCTCATCGGGGCGTTGCGCAAGGGCGCTTCCTGGCCGCGCGCTTTGTCGGCCGCCCCTTGACGGAGCGTCGGCAATCAACTCCGTTCCCTGGCGCCGACGGTGACGTTTTGGCAAGGTAAGAGCCGGACAGTCCAGGTTGTGAGGGGGTGGAGATGAGCCCGGCGGTGAAGCGGGGAGTCGCGGCGGCGGTCACGTTCGTGGTGGCCGCGGTGGTGAACATCGTCACGGGGGTGCTCACCCAGCACTGGGCGGTGGCGTGGTGGGTCGCGTTCGGAGTCCTGGTGGTGGTGGGTGCCGCGCTACAGGTCTGGGTCGCCGTAGGGGAAAGACCCGTTTCCGGGCAGCGTGTCCGGGACGTGATCGTCGGCGGGTCGCTGCGGCAGGATCTGGGCACGGGGACGGGGGAGCAGTCGGTGGACGGCTCCCGGGTCGCCCGGGATCTGAGCCAGCGACAGGGTGACACGCCTCATGGCCCCTAGATGGTGGCCGGGCAGGCGCCGCGGCCCGCGCGACGCCGTAGGGGCGGCGGAGCAGTCCGTGGAGGATGCCGAGGTCGGTGGTGACCTGCTGCAGGCGGGCAACGACGCGATCTCCGATCTCGGCGGCGGTACGGTGATCACCGGTGTCCCCTCCAACGCCTCGGTGCGCACGGCGCACAGCACGACCACGGTGCACGGCGATGTCACCATCTCCGGTGGCTATGTAGCCGGGCGGGACATCCACATCAGGCACGAGGCACCGCGGGTTTCACCCCGGCCGAATCTTCTCCCGCGTGCCTCCTCGGACTTCGTCAACCGGGTCGCCGAACTGGAGGACGCCGCACGCTGGGTGGGCACCGGGGACCAGGCGCCGGTCATCGTCGTCACCGGTCCCGCGGGCGTCGGGAAGACCGCCCTGGCGCTGCGCTTCTGCCACGCGCAGGCGGACAGTCATCCGGACGGCGCCCTCTTCACCGACCTCGGCGGTTTCGGCGGGCGTGCCCTCCGGACCACGGACGTGCTGGCCGGTTTCCTCCTCGCGCTGGGCACACCGGCGTCCGACATCCCGTCCTCGTTCCAGGACCGCCAGAACCTGTACCGCACCCTGACCGCGCGGTCGCGTCTGATCGTGCTGATCGACAACGCGTCGAAAGAGGCGGACGTCAGAGACCTCCTGCCGGCCGGCCCGGCGGTCATGGTCGTGGTCACCAGCCGAAGACGGCTCGCCGGACTGACCGGTACCCGCACGCTGAGGCTCGGCACACTGCAACGCGAGGTGGCGACCGGGCTGCTGCGGATCCTCTCCCGGGGGTTCGTGGAGCAGTTGCCCGACGAGGAACTCGCGGAGGTGGCTTCGTACTGCGGCGACCTGCCGCTGGCGCTGATGATCGCGGGGGCCCGGCTCGACACGGTGGACGGCTCCCGGAGCCGGCACATGATCAGCGCGCTGGGTGACGAAAGACGCCGTCTGCACTGGCTGGCGGCCGGAGACCTGGAGGTACGCGCGTCCTTCCGACTGAGCTACGGGCAACTGCCGGCGGACGAGCAGGAGGCGTTTCGCCTCCTCTCCCGGATGAACGGCGGCTTCTTCGGCGGGTGGCACCTGGCGGCGCTCACGGGCACCACCCGGGCCCGGGCGGACGATGTGCTGACCCGCCTGCACGATCTGCACCTCGTCGAGGCGGCCCCCGCCACGGACGGCTGCGACCAGGTGCTCTACCGCTTCCACGACCTGCTGAGGGACTTCTCGCAGGAGCTCTTCGAGGAGAGCGGGGAGGACTCCGCCGACCCGGACGCCAGGCTGATCGCGGCCTACCGGGCCATAGCCGTCACCATCGGGCCGGGACTCTTCGTGGCCGGAGAAGGACGCTCCGCCGACCGTCGCGCGGTGGAACTGGGCGCGATCGGACAACTCCGCGTCGACGACCCGTACGCGTGGTGCTCGGTCGAGTACGCCAACGTCTTCCTCATGGCCGGCCGCGCTCTGGCCGCACACCAATGGCCCGATGCCGCGGTGCTGGGCGGCGCGCTGCTGCCCTTCCTGCAGAACCGGTGCCTGTGGAACACCGCGGAGGAGTTCTACGCGCTGGCCAGAGAGGCCGCCGACCGGCTCGGCGACCTCGGTGTGAAGGCGAAACTCCTGCTCGACATCGCCGCCGTCCGCCGCTCGCAGGCCCGCTGGAGCGACTCCGTCGAGGCGCTGGAAGAGTGCATCGCGCTCTACGAGGACCAGCCCGCGAGCCGGGAGCGCGCCCTCGCGCTGGCCAGCATCGGAGTCACCCTGCGTAATGAAGGCGCCTGGGACAGCGCCTGGCGCTGTTTCCTGGAGAGCCGCGCCGTGCTCGTCGAGTTGGCCGAGCCCTGGGGCATCGCCTTCGCCACGCGCGGGCTGGGGATCGTCCGTCAGTCGCAGGAGCGGTGGGAGGAAGCCCTCGGTTACTTCTCCGAGACCGTCGATCTGTTCCACGAGGCCGGCGACGTCGCGCGCGAGGCCATGGCCTGGATCCGTATCGGCGCCGTGCTGCGGGGGCAGGGGCGGCCCGCACAGGCCCTGGAGGTCTACGAGCGCGCCCTGCCCGTCTTCGCCGGACGGGAGCACCGGAGCTGGGCGGGTATCACGGCTGTCCACCAGGCGGCCGCCCTGTGCGATCTCGGCGAGTACCGGTCGGCGGCCGAACGCCTCGACGCGGCCGATGTCGTCTTCGACGAGCTGGACGACCGGCGCTGGCGGGGCATCAGCCGGATGCACCGAGGAGTCGTGCACCGGCGCGGTGGTCGGCCCGATCAGGCGCAGGCATGCTTCGACGCGGCCCGCACCGTCTTCGCGGAACTCGGCGACCGGCCCGGTACCGCCCGGGTGCTGTTCGAGGCCGGGCTGCTCTACCGCGGCATCGGGGACGTCTCCCGGATGCACGAGGCTCTCACCGCCGCGCACGCCGCCTTCGCCGAACTCGGCTCACCCCGGGCGCAGACGGCGGCGGGCATGCTGGAGGCCGCTCAGAGCCCCTGAAGCCTGGTGCGTGCGGCGAACTCGGCGAGCACAGCGGTGACATCGGCCGGGGAGAGGTCGTTGAAGAGGGCATCGACGGTGGCGATGTGGGCGTACTGGCACTGCATCGGCAGGAAGCCGCTGAGCAGGGCGCCCCCGCCGGTCCTGATGACCAGGTCCACGTCTTCCGGAACGGTCAGCGCGGCCTTCGCCTCCTCGACCGACGAAGCACCGCGCAGCGCGGTGAGGACCTCGTCCCAGCCGTCGTACCCCACCAGCAGATGGACCTTCCCTCCCTCGCCCCGAATGCTCCGAAGCCCTTCCAGGGCGTCGCGGAAACCGGTGGGAAGGCCCTCGTCGCGGCCGACGACCTCGGCTCGCGCCCCGTGCCGGCGCAGTACCTCGGGCAGCATCATGGAGCAGAACAGGCTTTCGGCCTCGAACACCGCGGCCAGCTCCTCCGCGGGGCGAAGGAGGTTTCTGGCGCTCAGCATGTAGACGCTCACCGTGCGGACCCGCGAGGCGAGCAGCAGGTCGGTGATGTCCGCCAAGTTCCGCATGGCCAGGAGGTAGCCCTCCGTCAGCGGCAGCCCGTGCAGCCGGGACCAGCGCCGGGTGCCGTCGGGAATCACCCCGACATGCCGCGGTACGCCGCTCACCTGCGCGCCCGTCCCGTCTCGACGAACTGGGGCGTGTCGGCGATCCGTCGAATGTCCGCCGCCGTCCCCGAACCGAGGGCGGCCTCGGCGGCGGCCGTGCCCATGAGCATGGCGCTGTCCATGTTCACGTAGCGGTGCGAACCCAGTCGTCCCGCGCTGATGACCCTCGGTGCCGAGGAGTCGAGGAAGCGGTCGACGGTGCGCAGGGCGTCCGAGGACGGGTCCGCCAGCGGATAGTGCCTGCGCACCCGGACGACCGCCTCCACACGGAGCCGGTCCGGGAAGCCGAAGAACGGGACGGTGCCCGCCTCGGCCACGGTGCGGCGTGCGAGGGCGTCATCGGTCTCTTTCCAGAGCGCGTCGTCCGGATCGCAATGGATCTCGAAGCAGAAGCCCGTTCTCGACGGGCCGCCGCAGTGCTCGGAGTATCCGGCGGGGCTGTAGACCCGGCTGAAGATCTGTGCGGGCTCCGGGAAATAGCAGAGGTCGCAGGGCATTTGGGCCCGTCGGTCGTCCGTGGACACGTAGACGAAGACCGTCGAGCGGTAGGTGAGCCGCCGGGCCGCTTCGGTGACCTCCGGCGGCACCGAGTCGTTCCGCGCACGGAGGAGGAACGAGTCGAGTGGGCCGGTGTTCACCACGACGTCGGCCTTCCTGACCCGCGCCCGGGCCGCGGTCCCCGTGTCCAGCTCGATGCCGTCGGGGGTCCGGGCCCACCCCACGACCGGTGTGCCGGTGCTGATCCGGCCGCCTCGGCGGGTCACGGCGGTGGTGAGCGCGTCGGGTATGCGGCCGATGCCGTGTTCCGGGTAGTAGGAGACTCTGGGCGGCGCCGCGCGTCCCATCAACTGGGCCGCCGCTTCGGTGAGATCCGGGATCCTGATGCGCTGCCTGCCCCAGAGGGCCGGAAGGGCTGTGGGGGAGAGGCCGACGTTCTTCGTGACGTGGTCGCGGACGTAGAACTCGTAGAGAGGCCGGCCGAACCGCCGTACGGCCCACTCCTCCAGACTGGACGGTTCCGCAGGGCCGTTCAGGCGGTCCGTGACGCGTGCGGTCACGTACCGCAGCAGCGGCAGCCCCGCACCGCGGAGCCCCGATGTCCGGACGAAGTCGCCCAGGTGAAAGGGGAATTGGTACAGCCGGCTCTGCCGCCAGATGCCGCGCTCCGGTGTCACCTCACGCAGTCGCCCGCCGAGGAGTCCCCGGATGTCCCGCACGATCGCCGGGTTGCCGGCGTACAGGGTGTGCGGCCCGAGGTCGAAGGTCAGCTCCCCGGCGCGCAGGCTCGACGCCATCCCGCCGGTCGACGCCTCCCTCTCGAAGAGCTCGACGTCCGCCCCGAGTTCGAGCGCCCTGCGGGCCGCGGCAAGGCCGCACAGACCGCCGCCGATGATTCCTACGAGCAACGATGGCCCCCAAACCCCGAGAGGAAAGCTGCCCTGTTCGGTAGTCGTGGTCCGCTCACCATGGGAACGCCCAGTTTGCCCTGGACGGCCGGTTTCCCGCCAGACTGCGAGCGAGGGCCGTGCGTACCGCACGGAGGGACGCGGCCTCCTCCCGCCGCCCGCGGTGCCGTGCGAGCCCGCGCCCACGCCTTGTCTCCCGGCCGGTGGGTCTGGTTTTGTACCGCGCTACGAGTGCGTGATCACGGAGATGCGAGGAGCGGGCGGCGTGGAGCGGGAAGTGGAGGCCGGCGGCGGGGGCTCGTTGCCGGAAGGGCTCGGGCGGGCGATACGGGAGACCGCGGGGGACATCGCGGCGCTTCTGGACGGTGCGACGGACATGGCCGGTCCCGTGCCGGGACTGACATGGACCGTCGGCGAGACGGCCGCTCATCTTGCCCTGGCCAACGGGCTGATGGCCGATCTCGCGTCCGGCCGGGACCGCCGCTACGGGGACGGTACGCCGCAGAGCCTGGCGGCGGCCAACACGCGGAGTCTCGCCGAGTTTCCCGAGCGCGGGGCGCAGCCGCTGGCCGCGATGATCGTGGAGCAGGCGGAGGCGTTCCTGGAGGCGGTGGAGCGCGCCGCGGCGGACGGGACCGGGGACCGGACACTCGTGACCCCGCTCGGCCCCATGGACCGGACCGTCCTCGCGTCGTACCTGCTGACCCACATGCTGGGTCACGGCTACGACCTCGCCCGTGCCCTGCGCCGCCCGCACATGATCGACCGGACGCGGGTCGCCCTGTGCCTGCCGTTCCTGAAGACGGCGATGCCGCGCGTCGCCGACGCCGACGCGGCCTCCGGGGTGACGGCCCGCTACACCCTGCGCGTCCGGGGTGGCGAGGCGTTCGGCGTCACCTTCGCCGACGGCACGGTCGAGGTGCTCCCCGGCCCGCCCGAGCGTTCCGACTGCACCATCCTCACCGAGCCGGTCACCTTCCTCCTCATCGCCCTGGGGCGCCTGGGACCCTGGCAGGCCATGGCGCGCGGAGGCGTGCTCGCCTGGGGCCGCAAACCCTGGCTGGCACCCCGCTTCCCGACCCTGTTCACGGCACCCTGAACGTCTCTGTTCTTCCTCACACCGAGGCTTCGGTCGCAGGTCGTAGGCCCAATGCCTCAGGCGCACGCCGACACCGCTGGCTACGTTGACCGACATGCAGACCACGGAAATCAGTCGCCGGGACCGGGCGAAGCGCAGGCAGGACACTCTTGAGCGGCTCGCCGGGGAGCGGGACGTGTGGGTGTCGACCGCTCACCCCCAACACGGTCCGCACCAAGTGCCGTTGTGGTTCTGGTGGGACGGCCGGACCCTGTGGATGTGCACCGGCCGGGACTCCGCGACCGCGCGCAACCTCCGCGAGGAGCCACGGGTGCGGCTGGCGCTGCCGGACAGCTTCGACGTCGTTCTGCTGCAGGGCGAGGCGCGGTGCTATCCGGCCGAGGAAGTGCCCGAGGAGGCGGCGGCCGGGTTCGCCGGGAAGTTCGGCTGGGACCCTCGGGAAGAGGAGGGCCCGTTCGTCTATGTCCAGGTGGAGTTGGGCACGGTGCTGGCCTGGCGCGGGTCACCGGAGCTGCGGGGCAGGGTGCTGATGCGGGACGGTGCCTGGGTGGCCGATCAGGCCGACTGAGCCGCGTGGTGGGCGGCGAGCACCGGCGGTACGCCCTCGGTCAGCATCCTGCGGCGGACGTTTCCCAGGAGCTTCGACATCGCGAAGCCGCCGACGCCGGTGAACCCCGTGTGCTGCCAGGTGAAGCGGGTGCCGCCCGGTATCTCCTCGAGGACGTACACGACTTCGGTGACCTCGTCGGTGTCGGCGTCGCCCTGCCACGTGTAGCGCAGCCGGTGAGGCGCGTCGACCTCCTGGATCTCGCAGTACACGACGCCCGCCCACCCCATGGTCGGCTTGCCGACGAAGCGGAACGCCGTGCCCACGACCGGCGCGAAGCCCTCGGGGCGGCCGCCCTGGCCGGTGGTCGTCCACCGGGCGACGTACGCGGGATCGGTCAGGACGTGCCAGACCTCCGCGATCGGATACGGGTACTCGCACACGATGTCGTACCTGCTCATCTTCTTCCTCCGGGACTACAGGGGCGGATGGCCGGGTGGCGTCGCCGAACGTAGCCTACCTACCGGAAGGTAGGCAAGCCTACCGTGCGGTAGGCTGCGGGCATGGCCGCTTCCCCCGCCCCTGAACCACCCCGCCGCTCCGGCGCCGAAACCCGCGCCGCGATCCGCCGCGTCGCCCTTGAGCTGTTCACCGCGTCCGGGTACGAGGCGACCTCGATGCGCGAGATCGCGGAGGCGCTCGGGATCAAGAAGGCGTCGCTCTACTACCACTTCGCCGGCAAGGGGGACATCGTCCGCTCCCTGTTCGACCAGCGGGGAGCGGAGGCGGAGGAGTTGCTCGCATGGATCGAGAGCCGGCCCCGGACGCCGGAGCTGGCGAAGGCGGCCGTGCTGCGCTGGGTCGAGTCGTTCTCCACCGACAAGCTCCACGGCATCCGTTTCCTGACGGCCAACCCCCTCCTGGTGCGCACCCTCGCCGAGCGGACCGACAACCGGATCGGGTCCGCGCTCGCGGCCCTCGTCGACGCGCTGAGCGGACTGCTGCCCCGCCGCACACCGGCGGACGTACTCCAGTTGCGCATGGCCCTGTTGAGCATCAATGCGGCGGTGGATGCCTCCGCGCACGGCGACTTCAGTGACGAGGACATTCTCCGCACCGCGCGCCACATGGCCGCCGTGGTGATGGACGAGTTGCTGGCGCGCCAGGGCGAAGCTGGGTCACGCCACTGAAGGTGAACCGAACTCGCCCTGTCCGTTGACGAGTTGACCCCGTAGCCCCATCATCTGATCGACCGCGCGCCGATAACGATGTCAACGATGACATGTACATGTCCCCAGGTGAGGGTGGTTTCCCGTGCGTCGAAGAGCCGCAGCCCTGCTCGTCTCCCTGATCGCGCTCCTGGCGGCGATGCTGCCGGGCACGCCCGCGGCCGCCGGGACGGTGCAGGACTACCCGGAGTTCCCGTACGCCCCGACCACCTACAGCGAGCCGTACCGGGGCCAGTTCCACTTCAGCTCGCAGTCCGGCTGGATGAACGACCCCAACGGCCTTGTCTATGCCAACGGGCTCTACCACTTCTTCTACCAGCACAACCCGCACGGCCTGGCCTGGGACACGATGCACTGGGGTCACGCCACCAGCCCCGACCTGGTCCACTGGACGCAGAAGCCGATGGCGCTGGAGCCGGGAGTCCACCCCGGCACGCTGTTCTCCGGCGGGGGAGTCGTCGACAAGGACAACACCTCGGGCCTGAAGACCGGGTCGCTGGACCCGATCGTCGTCTTCTCCAACACCAACGGCGTCAGCGTCTTCTACAGCAACGACAACGGCCAGACCTTCCAGTCCTACGACAAGGGCCGCAAGGTCATCGACATCCCGGACGAGAGCCGTGACCCCAAGGTGTTCTGGGACGCGGCCCGGCACCGCTGGGCGATGGTGGTGTGGTCCTCGCAGGGCGGCAACGGCGTGAACATCTATACCTCGCCCAACCTCCTGGACTGGACGTTCGCCAGCCGCTTCGGCGCGCCCTGGCTCTTCGAGTGCCCGGACATGTACCCGCTGAACCTGGACGGCAACTCCGGTCAGCAGAAGTGGGTTCTGACCTCCGCCTCCAGCCAGTACGTCGTCGGCTCCTTCGACGGCAGGACGTTCAGCACCGACTGGACCCAGCCGCAGCAGATGGACCTCGGCACCACCTACGCGGGCGGCAGCTTCTACGCCGCCGAGACGTTCACCAACACCCCCGACGGCCGTACCGTCCAGATGGCCTGGCAGGGCGGCAACTACGGCAGCACCTGGACCGGCAACGCGACCTTCCCCGCGACCCTGGCCCTGGCGACCACCCCCGACGGCCCCCGGATCACCCGCACCCCGGTCGCCGAACTGTCCACCCTCGCCTCGGACAGCCGCAGTTGGAAGAACCGTACGATCGACACCACCAAGTCCGGCAACCTCCTCGACGGCGTCAAGGCCGACACCTACGAGCTGACCGCGCAGTTCGACGTCAAGAACGCCACCGCCTCCCGGTTCGGCTTCGACCTGCATCTGCGCTCGGACGGCTCCGCCGACCGCCGGGTCGTCTACGACACCCAGGCCCAGACGCTCCAGGGCAAGCCGCTCAAGCCGAGGAACGGCAAGGTGACCCTGCGACTCCTCGTGGACCGGGGGCAGTTGGAGCTCTTCGCCGACGGCGGTCTCTACTCCCTCTCCGACAACGCCTACTTCGACTCCGGCGCCGACAGCCAGGGCATCGGACTCTTCGCGCTCGACGGCAAGGTCACCCTGGACAGCGCCACGTTCACGCGTCTCAACACCAGTTGGGGCACCGGCCAGTCCACACTGCTGAGCAACCTCAAGGGACCCTGGCACGCCTCCGGCGGCACCTGGAGCGACGTCAGCGGCGGCAAGCGGGCCTCCGCCTCCGGTGACGCCTTCTACCTCAGCGCCACCAGCGCGGGCGACGCGACCTACCAGGGCGACATCAGCCTCGACTCCGCCCGCGCCGGGGGTCTCACGTTCCGGGCGGACGCGTCCGGTGCCGGGTACACGGCGAACATCGACACCAGCGGGGTCGTCAAACTCTGGCGCCCCGGCCGGGACATCGCGTCGTACGCCACACCCATCGCGCCCGGCAGCACCCACCATCTGAAGGTGCAGACGAACGGCGACCGCATCCGCGTCTGGCTCGACAACGGCTCCGACCCGGTCATCGACGCGACCGACGGCACGTACACGAGCGGGGTGTTCGGCGCGAACGTCTACAGCGGCACCGCCACCGTGCAGAACCTCGACACCGGCACGGGCGGCTTCGCGAGCTTCCCCGCCGGACGGTGGACACCGCGCGGCGGCACCTGGACGGTCGGCCCCGACGGGCTGCACGGCCGCAGCGCCGGGGACGGCTTCTACCTCAGCGACCGCACCGGCACCGACTTCACCTACCAGGGCGACCTGTCCGTCACCAACGGCACGGCCACCGGCCTCACGTTCCGCGCGGACGCCTCCGGTGCCGGGTACACGGCGAACATCGACACCAGCGGCGTCGTCAAACTCTGGCGCCCCGGCCGGGACATCGCCACGTACCGGACGACCGTCGTCGAGGGCCGCGCCTATCACCTCAGGGTGCAGACGAACGGCGACCGCATCCGCGTCTGGCTCGGCAACGCACCCGACCCGGTCATCGACGCCACCGACGGGACGTACCCGAGCGGGCTGTTCGGCGTGAACGGCTTCGCCGGGAACACGGTCGCGCAGAACCTGGTCGTCGGTTGAGCCGTCACCGAGGCCCGGGGACCGTCATCCGATGGTGACCACCCGGGCCCAGGCGGGCGGCCCCTCCGGGACGTAGTCGGGGTCCTCCTCGTCCTGGGCCCGGGGCGGACGCGGGAACAGGCCGACGACGGTACGGCACGGCGGCGGGGCGGACGGCCAGGGCGTCTGGCCGTCCGTCAGGGCCACGATCACGTCCGGGCGCGGCCGCGCGCGCAGCGCCCGGGCGAACCCGGACCGCAGATCCGTGCCGCCACCGCCGATCAGTTCGAGGCTCTCGGCGCGGCAGAGCGGTACGGCGATCCCGGCCGCCGCGTCGCAGGAGATCACCGAGACCAGGTCGCGCCGGCCGCCCACCGCGCGGGAGATCGCCGCCACCTCCAGCAACGCGCCGCCCAGCTCGGCGTCGCTCACCGACCCGGAGGTGTCGATCACCACGCACACCCGGGGCGGCGTACGGCGCAGACTCGGCAGCACCACCCCGGGGACACTCGCCGAGCGGCGGGACGGGCGCCGGTAGGTGTGGTTCTCGCCCACCCCCGGCGAGCTCGCCGCCGAACGGACCGCCGCCCCCAGCAACTGCCGCCACGGCTGCGGGGGATGGAACGCCTCGTCCGCCCACCGGCGCCAGCCGTCCGGCGCGGTGCCCGGCCGGCCCTTGATCCCCTCCGCGACCCGGAACCGCACCGCGTCCCGCTGCTGTCTGCTCAGTCCGTACGCCCCGTCGGGCCCCAGGTCCCACGGCCGCACCCGCCCGTCGGCACCGCTTCCGCAGTCCAGCCAGGCCAGGCTCGCGATGGGCCCGGACAGCGAGGCCGTCCGCAGGTACTCCTCCATGAGCAGGCCGTCGGACAGCCCCAGCAGCGCCGGGACCACCGCCCCGAAGGGACGCGGAAGACCGTCGCCGTAGATGTCGTCGTTGATCTCGAAGTCGGCGGCGATGTTCCACCGCAACGACTCGCCCGGCCCGTGCGCCTCGTACTCCCGCGCGTACCGCTCGCCCCGGCCGTGGTGGTCCCGGAGCAGATGGGAGACCTCGTGCACCCAGACACCGGCCAGCTCCTCCACGGGGGTGCGTGCCACGAAGGCGGGGGAGACGTAGCAGCGCCAGTGCGCGTCCACCGCCATGGTCGGCACCGAGCGGTCCTCCACGACATGCAGCGCGAAGAGGGCGTCGGCGAGGTAGGGGCGGACCTTGACCGCGTGGAGGCGCGCGGTGAGGAGCTTGGGCAGGTCCAGGGGGAGGGCGGGGCCGGTGGAGCGTGGGGGAGCAGTGGGGCGTACGGGATTGACGGAGCGGGGTGGCGGGGGTGGGGGCATGGGGCGCGGTACGGGGCGCTTCGCGGTGCCGGTCGCGGCGGTCACCCGCCTCTCCGTGGCCCCCGTCATCGGCGCGCCCCCGTCGTACGCCCCGCCCCGGCCGCCGCGGCCACCCGCTCCACCGACCGGTCGGCGCCCCGGGCGAGGCCGATCACCCCGGTCAGCCGCTCCACCGCGTCCGGTACGTCCCAGTCGTCGCGCCGGAGCGCTGCCAGGGTCGTGGCCGGGGCGACCAGGAGGTCGGGGGCGCCGGTCTCCAGCGCCCGGGCCAGGACCGCCCAGGCGGCTTCCCAGCGCGGCCGTTCGGGCCGGGCGCCCACGGCGGCGACGACCGCGTCCAGCGTCGCCTGCCGCAGATCACCCCGTTCCGGAAGCTCGGCGGTGGCCGGGTCGGCGAGCAGGACCTCCGGGTCGGGCAGGTCCAACCGGTCCATGTGCGCGAGGAGTTCGAGTCCGGGACCGTCCCCGACCGCGCCCCTCACGAGCAGCGCCAGCACGTCGCGGGAGACGGACGCCGCCGTGCCGAAGGCCAGCAGGGTCAGCGCGGCCTCCCAGCTGCGGGGCGAGGGCCAGGCGCCGCCGCGCCGGGTCTCGGTGGTGGGCAGGCGGTGGATCAGGGTCGGCCGGGCGTGCAGGAAGCTGGTGACGGTGCGCCGCGCGAGGGCCACTGCCTCTGGCAGCAACTCCGGCACCAGCAGGGGAAGTTCGGCCCGGGGCCAGACACCGCCCAGCCCGCGCACCACCACCTCGCGGTCGTGGACCCAGTGCAGATGCACGAACCGGTTGGCCAGCGGCGGACTCAGCTCCCAACCGTCCGCCGCCGACGCGCGCGGGTTGGCGGCGGCCACGATCCGTACGCCCGGCGGGAGTTGGAGTGTGCCGACCCGGCGCTCCAGGACGACCCGGAGCAGCGCGGCCTGCACGGCGGGTGTGGCGGTGGACAGTTCGTCGAGGAACAGCAACCCCTTTCCGGCCCGCACCAGTTCGACCGCCCACTGTGGCGGCGCCATCGGCACCCCGCGCACCTCCGGTTCGTCCCCGAGGACGGGCAGCCCGGAGAAGTCGGACGGCTCGTGGACGCTGGCGATCACGGTCGTCAGCGGCAGATCGAGCGTGCCGGCGAGCTGCGTCAGGGCGGCGGTCTTGCCGATGCCGGGCTCGCCCCAGAGCAGCACGGGCAGATCGGCCGCGACGGCGAGGGCGAGCGCTTCGAGCTGCTCGTCGGGGCGGGGCTCGGTGGTGGTCGTGCGCAGGAGGGTCAAGAGGTCTTGTGCGAGGACGAGTTGGGGAGCGCTGAGGGTGCTGGAAGTCATGGGCATCACCAGGGGGAGGCAAGGGGGACAGACATGTCCCAAGGGGTGTGAAAGCGTGGGAGGTTGACCGGGCTCCGCGTGGAGTCGGTCAGGAGGAAAGGGCGTTTCGGGGCCGGTTCTTCTTGTTTCGCTTGCGACGCAGGACGAGCGGCGTACGGCGGTCGGGCCGGTGCCGGTGACGGCGCTCCGCCTCCTTCGCCGCCTCGGCGGCGGGGTGCACGGCGACCAGCCCCGAGCGGTACAGCCCGTGCTCGATCCGGCCGGACGCCGCCGACTCCAGCTCGTCCCGCAGCGGCCCGTCGCGCAGCAGAGCCCCCGGGCCGAGCAGCCCCTCCACCACGGCCAGTGCCCCGGCCGTGTCGCCGTGCCGCAGCCGTTCCCGGATCGCGGGCAGGGCCTCGGGGCTGCGGTGCACGGCGTCGATCGCCCGCAGACACGGCAGCGGCGGCCCGCCGAGCGCCACCAGCAGTTCCTCGCGCCGCACTTCGGCCGGATCGTGGTCGACGGCGGTCAGTACACCGTCCCGCAGGGCGATCCGGTGCACCTGTCCCCGGCACTCGACCCGATGCGGATCGTGCGGGTCGGCCGGAGCCCCGGCGGACGCACCCGCCGCTCCGTACTCCGCCAACGCGGCCGCGACGAGCGGATGCAACCTCGGCAGCGTCACCAGCCCCGCCCGCAGCAGTTCGACATCCGGCAGCACCCGCGCGCCCGCCTCCGGCAGCACCGGAAGCGCCGCGACCTCCTGAGAGGGCAGCGCCTCCCGCACGAGCCGAACCACCGGCGCATGACGGTCGTCGGGCGCGACGAGTTCGAGTACGACACGACGACGCGCCCCGAGCCGGACGCCGAACATCCCCCGAGCACGCCCCTCGGCGCGCAGCAGCGCCTCCGCCTCGGCCGCCCAGTTTCCGACGGCCCACGGGGCGGGCAGGTCCAGGCCCTCGGGAGGCGCGCCGGCCCGGCCGGGCGGTCTCCCGAGCGTGCCGCACTCCCGGACGTCCCACAGCCGCCGGTGCAGATCGAGCCGGAAACGCCGGTCGGGATGCGGATGCGGATGATGACCGCCGTACCCGCTCCCCGACCCGTCCCACAGGGCCAGCGTCATCCGCTGCCCGGCGTCCGCCCAGGCGGGCGGCGTCCGTACGACGAGATGCACGAGTGGGGGCCCGGGATAGCGGGCGAGGGTCACGGTGAGGCCGGGGCGCAGCCGTCCGTCGGGGGCGATCCGGGGCATGTGCCAGCGCAGCAGATCCGGCGCCAGCCGCCGCAGATCAGCCCGCAGCAGGCCGGTGAATTCCATGCCGTACCGCTCACGCACGGCGCGCAGATCGAGATCGACGTCCACCCGGGCGGCCGCACAGGCACCGCCCCAGTCACCGACCGCGCGCCGCGCGGTGGCCGTCTCGATCATGGACAGTGGCACGGCGTACTCACGCACACGGCGCCACATCGACAGTCGGGTCGGAATGCTCGCGAAGTGATGTGCCATCAGCACTCACCTGACGCGAACGATTCCCCCGATCCAAAAGAGGAGGAGTTCTTCATCGCGTGCATCGTAACCACGGCGTCGGCGGCCTGTCATGCGGTAATCCGGCGTGACCGGCGCGGACGTCGCAGCGCGGTCCGTCCTATGCGCCGTTCTCGTCCATGTCCGTCTCCCGTTCCCCCTCCGCCTGTGACGGCGTCGTGCGGGGTACGTCGCGGCGGGCGGCTCTCTCGCGGCCGCCGATCGTGTCCATGTCCGGTTCGCGTTCGCCTTCGGCCTGGGACGGGGTCGGGGTCGGTTCGCTCATGGCTGGACTCCCTCCGTGAGGACTCCCGGGTACCCGGGAGCCTGCATTCGTCACGGAGGGAGCCGGGTCATCTGGCCAGGGAGACCGCGGCCGTCGTCACCGAGG
Organism: Streptomyces sp. NPDC026659; assembly: GCF_040638245.1. Lineage (NCBI taxonomy): Bacteria > Bacillati > Actinomycetota > Actinomycetes > Kitasatosporales > Streptomycetaceae > Streptomyces > Streptomyces sp. NPDC026659. Next base: position 140,434 of record NZ_JBEZXY010000009.1, read on the forward strand.
TCAGGCAGGCGACGGCCGCCAGGGTGCAGGCGACGCAGCGGAGGCGGAGGGCGCGGTAGCGCTGTTCGTACTCGGTGCGCAGGGAGCGGCAGCGGGCGGCGACGCGCTCCAGGTCCTGGCGGGCGCGGTGGAGGCTGTCGGCGATGTAGTGCCGTTCGATCTCCTCGCGCTGGGCTGTGGTCAGCCAGTCCATGGGGCCGGTGAAGTCACGCGCGCGCTGTTCCGCGACCGCGATGGTGGCCTGCCACAGCAGGTATCCCTCGACCTCGTTGCCGAGCCTGGCGTCCTCGGCCTCACGTCCCGCTGGGTCGCTCATGGTGTCTCCGCGCGGTCACGGCCGGATCGCGTGCGCGGCGTGCTCGGCCATCGCGATGTCGGGGTGGTGCAGGTCGAAGGCGGGGGATTCGCTGCGGATGCGGGGCAGCGTCAGGAAGTTGTGGCGTGGGGGCGGGCAGGAGGTCGCCCACTCCAGGGAGCGGCCGTAGCCCCACGGGTCGTCCACGTTGACAAGCTTGCCGTAGTGCGCGGTCTTCCAGACGTTGTAGAAGAACGGCAGCATCGACAGGCCCAGCAGGAACGCGCCGATCGTGGAGACGGTGTTGAGGAGGGTGAAGCCGTCGGCCGCGAGGTAGTCCGCGTAGCGGCGGGGCATGCCTTCCGCGCCCAGCCAGTGCTGGACCAGGAAGGTGCCGTGGAAACCGACGAACAGCGTCCAGAAGGTGATCTTGCCCAGGCGCTCGTCCAGCATCCGGCCGGTGAACTTGGGCCACCAGAAGTGGAAGCCCGCGAACATCGCGAAGACGACGGTGCCGAACACGACGTAGTGGAAGTGGGCGACCACGAAGTACGAGTCGGAGACGTGGAAGTCCATCGGGGGCGACGCCAGGATCACGCCGGTGAGGCCGCCGAAGAGGAACGTGACGAGGAAGCCCGTGGTCCACAGCATCGGTGTCTCGAAGGACACCGAGCCTTTCCACATGGTGCCGATCCAGTTGAAGAATTTCACTCCGGTCGGCACCGCGATCAGGAACGTCATGAAGGAGAAGTAGGGCAGCAACACACCACCGGTGACGTACATGTGGTGCGCCCACACGGTCACCGAGAGGCCCGCGATCGCGATCGTCGCCGCCACCAGACCCATGTAGCCGAAGATCGGCTTGCGCGAGAACACGGGGATGATCTCCGTGACGATGCCGAAGAACGGCAGGGCGATGATGTACACCTCCGGATGGCCGAAGAACCAGAAGAGGTGTTGCCACAGCAGGGGGCCGCCGTTGGCCGCGTCGTAGACGTGGGCGCCGAACTTGCGGTCCGCCTCCAGGGCGAGCAGCGCGGCCGCGAGGACCGGGAAGGCGAGCAGGACGAGAACGCTGGTCAGCATCGCGTTCCAGCAGAAGATCGGCATGCGGAACATGGTCATGCCGGGCGCGCGCATGCAGATGATCGTGGTGATGAAGTTGACCGAGCCGAGGATCGTGCCGAAGCCGGAGAGGGCCAGCCCCATGATCCACAGGTCGCCGCCCAGCCCGGGGGAGCGGATGGCGTTCGAGAGCGGCGAGTACGCGAACCAGCCGAAGTCGGCCGCGCCCTGCGGGGTGAGGAAGCCGCTGACCACGATGAGCGAACCGAAGAGATACAGCCAGTAGGCCAGCATGTTCAGCCGCGGGAACGCCACGTCCGGCGCGCCGATCTGGAGCGGCATGATCCAGTTGGTGAAGCCCGCGAACAGTGGTGTCGCGAACATCAGCAGCATCACCGTGCCGTGCATCGTGAACGCCTGGTTGAACTGCTCGTTGGAGATGATCTGCAGCCCCGGCCGGGCCAGCTCGGCACGCATCAGCAGCGCCAGTACGCCGCCGATGAGGAAGAAGGCGAACGACGTCACGAGATACAGCGTGCCGATCGTCTTGTGGTCGGTGGTCGTCAGCCACTTCACCACGACACTGCCGGGCTCGCTGCGCCGGACCAGCAGCTCGTTCTCGGACGAGTCCTCCGCTGCCGGCTCGGGGCGGTCGATGGTAGTCACGGGTTGCGCTTCTCCTGGTGTTCGCGGTCCGGCCGCCCCATGGCGTAGGTGACCGCAATCCTGGTGGCTCGGGGCGGAGAAGGGCGTTCCCGGGCGGTCGACATGCCGCCGTACGGGTGGTTGCCGCACACGAGTGGAGCAGTGGTCGGAAAAGCGCATCGCGCGGCTCGTGAAGGGGAATGCGCACCGCGCGCGCCCGCGATCGGGAACGTCCACCGCGCACGCCCGCGATCGGGAACGTGTATCGCGCGCGCCGCGATCGGGAAAGCGCACCCCCGGGCGGACTCAGCTCTGCCGGGCGTTCACCGGATCGTTCGCGACCTCCTCGGAATACTCGCGCCGGGCCCGGGACGCGCGCCGGTCCCGCCGCCAGTCGAAGGTCGCGAGCGCCAGGGACGCCGCCATGCCGACGAGGGCGGCGGCCAGGGCCGTGGTGAGCGCGGAGCGGTAGTCGCCGTGGCCGCCGAGCGCGACGTAAAACAAGCCCGGCAGCGCCGCCGTACCCACCGCCGCGCCGAGGCGCTGGCCGGTCTGGAGGGCGCCGCCCGCCGCGCCCGCCATGCGGACGGGCACCTCGCGCAGGGTCATGGTGATGTTCGGGGACACCACGAACCCGCTGCCCACACCGCCCAGGAACAGCAGCGGAGCGGCGAGCCACGGGGCGCTGCCGAGCGGGGCGAGGCGCAGCAGGAGCGCGGTGCCGCCGAGGCCCGCGAGCACCGCCGTAAGGCCGCACACCGTGAGCACGCGGCCGAAGCGCTCCACCAGCCGCCCGGCCAGTACGGCGGCCATCGCGGAGCCGAGCGCGAACGGGGTCACCGCGAGCCCGGACATCAGCGGCGAGAAGCCGAGACCGTGCTGGTAGAAGAGCGCGAACACCAGCCAGACACCGCTGAAGCCGATGAAGTACAGCGTGCCGACACCCGCGCCCACGGCGTAGCCGCGCACGGTGGTGAACAGGCGCGGGTCAAGCAGCGGCTGGGTGTCACGGGCGACGAGCCGCCGCTGCCAGGCCGCGAAGAGGACGAGCAGCGCCGTGCCCGCCGGGAACAGCCACCACAGGCGCCCGATGCCACCGGAGTCCGCCTGGACCATCGGGAACATGACCGCGAGCACGCCGAGACCGAGGAGCAGCACCCCGGGGACGTCCACGTGCCCCCGCCCGCCGCGCCGGGTGCGGGGGAGGAGCCGCCGGCCCAGCAGGACGGCGAGGATGCCGATGGGCACGTTCACGTAGAAGATCCACCGCCAGCCCTGGTCGCCGGAGGCCAGGGCGAGGATCGCGCCGCCGGTCAGGGGCCCTACGGCGGAGGAGATGCCGACCGTCGCGCCGAAGAAGCCGAAGGCCCGGCCGCGCTCGGCGCCCCGGAACATCTGCTGGATGAGCGCGGAGTTCTGCGGCGCCATGAAGCCCGCCGCGAGGCCCTGGGCGAGACGCGCCACCACCAGGAGAGTGATGTCGGGGGCCGCTCCGCAGGCCGCGCTGAAGAGCACGAAGCCGCTGAGCGCCAGCAGGAAGATACGGCGCCGGTCCAGGGCGTCGCCGAGCCGCCCGGCGGTGACGAGGGCGAGCGCGAAGGTGAGGGCGTATCCGGAGACCACCCACTGCACCTGGGCGGGGGAGGCGTGCAGATCCCGCTGGATGGTGGGCAGCGCGACCGCCACGATCGTCACGTCCAGCAGGCTCATGAACCCGGCCACCAGCGTGACCGACAGGGCCCGCCACCTGCGCGGGTCGGGCTCGTAACCGGCCTCCCCGGTCTCCGGCCTCCGCATGTACGGCCCGGTCTCCGGCCTCCTCATACCGGTCTCCTCATATACGGATCGTCACCTGCCTCTTCCACCGGTGGCTCCAGCGCACGACCAGCCCCACCAGACCGGTCAGGGTGATCGCCCAGACGACCACGAACGCGACGGTCAGCAGCGGGGTCCGGAACACCGCGTCCAGGCCCAGCAGGCAGACGGAGACGAAGGCGAGCGCCGACACCCACAGGGCGAGCCGCCGCCCCCGGAGGTGCCGGATCAGGAAGGGCTCCCTGCCCAGGGTCTTGTCCATCTCGGCCAATGCCCGCAATTCCCGCTCGGACAGATAGACGACATCCATGGGAAACACCCTCTCGGGCGGAGGAAATACTCTGTTTCAAGTATCCGGCGGACATCCTGTGAAACGCAGGGGTGCCGGAGGAATCAGTCCTCGCCCCTGACGATGTTCCACTCCGTACCGGTCCGGGGAGCGGAGTCCTTCGGGACGACCGCGGCCACACAGGTGCGCACCCGCCGGCCGCGCAGCCGGCGGGCCCTGGCCCAGCCGGTCTCGACGACGCGGACGGACGCCCCCTCCCTCGTGTCCCCGGTGCTGTCCTCGGTGTCCTTGGTCATGGCGATGTCGCTGGTCACGGCCTTCATCTTCCTTCCGAGTCCCCGCAGGGCTTCCTCGGCCGAGTCACCGGTGCGGCACGGGGCAAACATGGCCCTTGCCGGTCAGGAGCGGCGCGGGACACGTCAGGGAACGCCCTCCCGTGCGCCATGGCCACCGCCCGGCTCCGACCCGAAGCCGAACCTGCGCAGCACGATGTCGTGCGCCAGCTCGCCGACCGTCCGGCCCTCGGCGAACGCGGCCGCCCCGATGCGGTCCAGCGCCTGCTCCGGGGGCAGATCGAGCTGGACCATGACCATGCCGACCGCCTGCCGCACCTCGCCGTGGTCGGCCTCCGAGGCCCGCATCCACGGCGCCACCCCCTCCTCGGCGGACCGTTCGGCCGCCTCGTCGCCGGGCTGGATGTTCGTGACGGCGAAGGTGACGGCGTCCCGGGTCCACAGGGCGATCCGCAGGTCGGACTCGGACAGTCCGCCGGGGCGGTCGCGGTACAGGTCGAGGGTGCCGACGGTGGTGCCGTCGACGCCCAGCGGCAGCGAGAACACGGCCTCTACGCCCAGGCTCACGGCCTCGGCGGCGAACACGGGCCAGCGGCGCGCGTCCGGGCCCCGAGTGAGGTCGCCGGCCAGCACCACCGCCGCGCTGTCCAGCGCGCTCCGGCAGGGGCCGTCGCCCAGGGTGTACTGCGTCTCCGCGAGCCGCGCCGCCGTACGGTCGCTGGCGCACCAGGTGGCCCGTACGCTCGGTCCGCCCGCGAGGGAGACGGAGGCGCCGTCGACGGGCAGCAGCCCCACGCAGGCGCGGCACAGGGACTCGGGCATCTGACCGGGGTCGATCCGGGCCAGGTCAGCAGTCATGAGCCACCACCTCCGACCGTGTCCCGGAAGGCCGGTGCCGTCCGGAACGGGTCCGCGTCCACCCGCCCGGTTCTCCAGGTGAGCCGTGGCGAAACGTGTCCGTGTCCGTGTGCGACGGCGCCCGGTCAGGATTCGGCGGCGCCCGCCTGGGAACCCGGCGGGCATGATCGAGACCATTCTGCGCGGCGGCGTCGCGGGCGCCGCCGGAACGACCGTGCTGAACGCCGTCACCTACGCCGACATGGCGCTGCGGGGCAGGCCCGCCAGCGAGGCCCCGTCCGAGGTCGTGGACAAGGTCGCCCACGACGTAGGACACCCCGTCCCCGGTGCGGGCGAGACCCTGGAGAACCGGCTGACCGGCATCGCCGCGCTCACCGGCATCGGCGTCGGCTGCGCCACCGGTGTGGTCGTCTCCCTGCTGCGCGGCGCCGGAATCCGGATGCCCTGGTGGCTCGGCGGCATCGTCACCGGCGCCCTCGCCATGGCCGGCGCCGACGTGCCGATGGCCCGGCTCGGCGTGAGCGACCCGAGGACCTGGTCCGCCGTGGACTGGACCTCGGACGTGGTCCCGCACCTGGTCTACGGCACCGTCACCTACGGCATCCTGACGGCGTCGGAGTGCCACCGCTGCCACGGGTAGTCACCGGATCACACCCCCGGGCACACCCCTGGAGTCGTCGCACACGGTTGCCGCGGACTGTCCTGACCGGCGGGTCCGGGTGCGGGCCCGAAGCGGCGCCGTCGTACGATGCGACCGATGTCCGGTACCCGTCAGCGCACCCCAGGCCCGCCCCCGTGGCGTCTGCTCGTGCTGCTGGTGCTGGGCGGGCTGCTGGCCATGCACGGCCTGGCACCCGGCTGTGGACCCGGGACCGTGCAGCGGGCGAGCGCCCCGCACACGGCAGCCGTGCTCAGCGCCCCGGGCGACTGCGGCGCGGACCACGACCACGACCACGGCCACGACGGAAGCGGGCACGCGCACCACGCCGACGCCACCTGCGCGTCGGGCGCCGTACCCGGTGGACCCGAACTGGCGCTCCCCGCCTCCCCGGACGTCATCGCCCCCGTGACCGGCGCCCTCTCACCCGCCCGAGCCGCGTCGGCGCCGGACGGCGCCCGCGCCCCGCCCTCCCTGGCGGAACTCCAACTCCTGCGGATCTAGAGGCACCCGCGCGGCCGTACCCGGTCGCGTTCAGCGGTGTGCCCTCAACCTCTCGGACCACAGGAGTTCCAGCATGACCACCCGTCACACCTTCCGCACGGCCGCGCTCGGTGCGGCCACCCTCTCCGCCGCGCTCCTCCTCGGCGCCTGCGGCGGCGCCCCCACCGACACCGGCGCCCACTCCGCGCACGGCGCCACCGCCCCCGCGGCGGCGCACAACACCCAGGACGTCGCCTTCGCGCAGGGCATGATCCCGCACCACCAGCAGGCCCTGGAGATGGCCCGGCTCGCCACCGGCCGGACCGATTCCGCGCAGGTCAAGGACCTCGCCGCGCGCATCGAGAAGGCGCAGGACCCGGAGATCCGCACCATGAGCGGCTGGCTGAAGTCCTGGGGCGAGCAGGAGCCCATGGCGGGCATGGACCACTCGGCCCACACCGGCATGAGCGGCATGACCGGCATGATGAGCGGCGACGACATGGCGGACCTGGAGAAGAAGAAGGGCACGGCCTTCGACTCCGCGTTCCTCTCCCTGATGATCCGCCACCACCAGGGCGCCGTGGAGATGGCCACCACGGAGAAGGACAAGGGCCGCTACGCCCCCGCCACGAAGCTGGCCGACGCCGTCATCGACGGCCAGAGCGCCGAGATCGCGGAGATGAAGAAGCTCCTCGACAGCGGCGAGTGACCCGCCCGAGCGGCAGGTGACCCGCTCGAACGGCGAGTGAGCCGTACAGGAACGAGCGGGCCGGGCGCGATCGCACGCCCGGCCCGCTCACGCCACTCGAAACCCCTCAGCCCGCCTGCCCCAGCACCTTCGCCAGGGTGTCCAGCGCCCCGCGCAGCTCCTCCGCCGTGATGGTCAGCGGCGGCGCCAGCCGGATCGTCGAGCCGTGGGTGTCCTTGACGAGGATGCCCTCGCGCATCAGCCGCTCGCTGATCTCGCGCCCGGTGCCGAGCGCCGGGTCCACGTCCACACCCGCCCAGAGGCCGCGCGCCCGGAACCCGGTCACGCCGTGGCCGAGCAGCGCGGTGAGCCCCTCGTGCAGTACGAGGCCCAGCTCGGCGGCCCGGCTCTGGAACTCGCCGGTCTCGAGGAGTTCGACCACCGCCGTGCCGACGGCCGCCGCCAGCGGGTTGCCGCCGAAGGTGGAGCCGTGCTCGCCCGGGTGCAGCACCTCCATGACCTCGCGCCGGGCGACGACCGCCGACACCGGCACGATCCCGCCGCCGAGCGCCTTGCCGAGCAGCAGCACGTCCGGCACCACGTTCTCGTGCTCGACGGCGAGGGTGCGCCCGGTGCGGCCGAGCCCGGACTGGATCTCGTCCGCGACGAACAGGCACCCCTTGCGCCGGGTGAGCTCGCGCACCCCGGTGAGGTAGCCCTCGTCCGGGATGATGACCCCGGCCTCGCCCTGGATGGGCTCGATCAGCACCGCGGCCGTGTTGTCGTCGACCGCCTCCTCCAGCGCCGCGAGGTCGTTGTACGGCACGACCCTGAAGCCGGGCGTGAAGGGGCCGAAGCCCGCACGCGCCGTCTCGTCCGTGGAGAAGCTGACGATGGTCGTCGTACGCCCGTGGAAGTTGTCCGCGGCGACCACAATGTTGGCCTGGCCGTCGGGGACGCCCTTCACGTCGTACGCCCACTTGCGGGCCAGCTTGATGCCGCTCTCCACCGCCTCCGCGCCGGTGTTCATCGGCAGCACCATGTCGAGGCCGGTGAGGGCCGCCAGGCGCTCCGCGAACTCGGCGAGCCGGTCGTTGTGGAAGGCGCGGGAGGTCAGGGTGAGGCGGTCCAGCTGGTCGTGGGCGGCCTGGATCAGCGCGGGGTGGCGGTGGCCGAAGTTGAGGGCCGAGTAGCCCGCCAGCATGTCGAGGTAGCGGTGGCCCTCGACGTCCTCCACCCAGGCGCCCTCGGCCCGCGCCACGACGACGGGCAGCGGGTGGTAGTTGTGCGCGAGGACCGGCTCCTCCGCCCGGATGAGGTCGTCGGACGTGCGCGGGTGCGCGGGTGCGGTCATGAGCGGATCTCCTGGGTGCAGCACTTGATGCCGCCGCCCGCCTTGTGCAGCTCGGACAGGTCGACGGGAACGGGGGTGTATCCATGGTCGTCCAGACGCGCGGCGAGTGCCTCGGCCTGGGGGGCGATGAAGACGTGACGGCCGTCGGACACCGAGTTCAGACCGAAGGCCAGCGCGTCGTCCCGGGTGGCGAGCACGGCGTCCGGGTACAGCCGCCGCAGCACCTCCTGGCTGCCCGTGGAGAAGGCTTCCGGGTAGTAGACGACGTTGTCGTCGTCCAGCACGAACAGGGCCGTGTCCAGGTGGTAGAAGTACGGGTCCACCAGGGTCAGGGCGATCACCGGGTGCCCGAAGAACTCCTGGGCCTCGCGATGGGCCTCGCGGGAGGTGCGGAAGCCGGTGCCGGCCAGCACGTACCGGCCGGTCCACACCAGGTCGCCCTCGCCCTCGGTCACCGACAGCGGGCGGTAGACGTCGTAGCCCGCCGTCTTGAACCAGGCGTCGTAGTGCTCGGACTCCGGACGCCGCTCCGGGGCGTGGAACAGCGAACCGAAGACGCGGCCGCCGACCACGATCGCCGAGTTGGCGGCGAACACCATGTCGGGCAGCCCGGGGACCGGGTCGATCTCCTCCACGGTGTGTCCGTGGTCGCGGTAGACGCTGATCAGCGTGCGCCACTGGGTCCGCGCCAGCTCCACGTCCACGGGGGCGTCGGGACGCATCCAGGGGTTGATGGCGTACCGCACTTCGAAGTGTCTGGGTTCGCAGACCAGGAAGCGCCGGGGGCGCCGCACACGGGTTTCGGCCACAGAGGGTTTCCTCCGCTTTCCGGTGTGTCACTCGGGGATGTCACCACGGTAAGAACACCCGGCGACGGCGGACAAGAAACAAAAGCTGCGTGTCCGCGCAGTATCGCTGCGTCTCCACCAGGGAGAACGCACGACACCTGCGTCCGTTCGAGGTTTGCCGGACGATCACTCCGGTGCGGCCTGGGTGGCGCCCGCTTCCGGACTGTCCGGGAGAAGGTGGGACAGGACCATCACGCTGATCGTCTTCCGGATGAAGGGCTCGGCGCGAATGCGCTCAAGGACGTCCTCGAAGTGCTCCACGTCCCGCGCCCGCACATGCAGCAGCGCGTCCGCGCCGCCGGTCACCGTCATGGCCGCCGCGATCTCCGGATGCCCCCGCACGACCTCGGCGAGGCGCCGGGGCGGGGCGGCGCCCTCGCAGTAGACCTCCACGTACGCCTCGGTGCGCCAGCCCAGCGCCGAGGGCTGCACGGTGGCCGTGAACCCGGTGATCACACCGCTCTCCCGGAGCCGGTCCACCCGCCGCTTCACCGCCGTCGCCGAAAGCCCCACCACCGCACCGATCTCGGCGAAACTGCTCCGCGCGTTCGCCATCAGCGCGGTGATGATCTTCCGGTCGAGGTCGTCGAAGGACGCGGCCCTGCTGTTCATGCGGGAACTGTAATCAGCCTGGCCAGGGGGCGCCCTACGACTTGGTGAGGACCAGAGCCAGCGTCAGCAGGACCAGGACGATCCAGCCGAACCACAGCCAGCCGTTGCCGCCCAGCACGACCGTGTACGCGGTGACGACGACGAGACCGCCGACCGTCAGGGCGCCCATCACTCTCGTGGAGCCGTTGGGCCGGGTGGAACCGTTCGTGGAACCGGGCATCGCGGCACCCTCCTCGTGGTCGGTCCACTCCCATGGTGCCCCGCGTCGGCCGGTCGGGGGTACGGATCGGGGCCGGTCGCGTTTTCCGCCACCGGCCCCGTACGACTCGTCTCTCCCCCCCGCGTCAGCCCTGGCGCCCGCTCAGCGAGGCCAGATAGGCGTTGTACGCCTCCAGCTCCTTGTCACCGTCCCGGTCCGCCGCGCGGTCCTTGCGGCGGGCCTGCCGCTGCTCGGAGCCGTACCACTGGAACAGCAGGGCGATCAGCACCAGCACCGAGGGGACCTCGCTGAAGCCCCAGGCGATGCCGCCCGCCGCGCCCTGGTCGCTCAGCGCGTCGATGCCGAGGGAGGCCGCCGGGTGCTGGAAGGTCTTCACCATCGGCTCGGACGCCATCATCAACGCGATGCCGAAGAACGCGTGGAACGGCATCCCCGCGAACAGCTCCAGCATCCGCATCAGATAGCCGGGGCGGTGCGGACCCGGGTCCACGCCGATGATCGGCCAGAAGAACACCACACCCACCATGAGGAAGTGGATCATCATCGCGATGTGCCCGAGCTGCGAGCCCATCAGGAAGTCGAACAGCGGGGTGAAGTAGAGCGCGTACAGGCTCGCGATGAACATCGGGATCGTGAACGCCGGGTGCGTGATCACCCGCATGTACCGGCTGTGCAGCAGCGCGAGGAGCAGTTCGCGCGGGCCCTTGCGGCCCTTTCCGGCCGTCGGCAGCGCGCGCAGCGCCAGCGTCATCGGGGCGCCGAGGAGGAGCAGGATCGGTGACAGCATGCTGATCACCATGTGCTGCACCATGTGCACGCTGAACATGACCATGCCGTAGTCGTTCAGCCTGGTGCACATCACCAGGGCGATCGTCAGCACGCCCACCGCGAACGACACCGTCCGCGCCGTCGACCACTGGTCCCCGCGCCGCCGCAGCCGCACCACGCCCCAGCCGTACAGCCCGAGCCCGGCCAGACAGGCGATCAGGAAGAACGGGTCCGCCGACCACTCCAGCCCCCGTCCCAGCGTGAACGGCGGCAGATCCGGCATCATGCCGTGCCCGCTGTGGTCCATCCGGCGGCTCCTGGTTCGTGGGGGTTGTGCGGATTCTGTCCGCACTCAGGGTACGGGCGCCCCCGTGACCGCCCGTGAGCGGGGTCGCCCGCACCCTGAGGCCCCTCAGACCACGCACTCCGCCTCGGCGTACCGCTCCGCCGGGACCGTCTTCAGGCTGCTCACCGCCTCCGCGAGCGGCACCGTCACGATCTCGGTGCCGCGCAGCGCGGTCATCATCCCGAACTCCCCGCGGTGCACCGCCTCCACCGCGTGCCAGCCGAACCGGGTCGCCAGCACCCGGTCGTACGCCGTCGGGGTGCCCCCGCGCTGGACGTGCCCGAGGATCACCGGGCGGGCCTCCTTGCCGAGCCGCCGCTCCAGCTCCACCGCGAGCTGCCGGGCGACCCCGGCGAAGCGCCGGTGGCCGTACACGTCCGTGCCGCCCTCGTCGAACTCCATGGAGCCCGCGCGCGGCTCGGCGCCCTCGGCCGCGACCACGATGGCGGACCGCTTGCCCGCCGCGAACCGCGCGCCGACCCGCTGCGCCAACTCCTCGACGTCGAAGGGACGTTCCGGGACGAGGACGGCGTGGGCGCCCGCCGCCATGCCCGAGTGCAGCGCTATCCAGCCGGTGTGGCGCCCCATGACCTCCACGATGAGCACCCGCTGATGGGACTCGGCGGTCGTCTTCAGCCGGTCGAGCGCGTCGGTGGCGACGCCGACCGCCGTGTCGAAGCCGAAGGTGACGTCCGTCGCGGCGATGTCGTTGTCGATGGTCTTCGGCACGCCCACGATGGGCAGACCGCTGTCGGAGAGCAGCCGGGCCGCCTTGAGCGTGCCCTCGCCGCCGATCGGGATGATCGCGTCCAGGCCCAGCTCCTCGACATGGCCCCGCACCCGCTCCACCCCGCCGCGCAGCCGCTCCGGGCGCACCCGGGAGGAGCCGAGGATGGTGCCGCCCAGCGCCAGGATGCCGCTCACGGCGTCGAGGTCGAGCTTCGTGTAGTCGCACTCCAGGAGGCCCTTCCAGCCGTCCCGGAAGCCGAGCACCTCGTCGCCGTGGTCGACGAGGGCGCGGTGTACGACGGACCGGATGACGGCGTTCAGACCGGGGCAGTCGCCACCGGAGGTGAGGACACCAATGCGCATAGCCCGAGATACCTTCTCGACGAGTACCGGGAGGCCGGACCGCGTTGTCCGGCGGCTTTCCCGGTCAGGGTACGGCGCGACCGGCCACCGTCCCACCGGGCGTCCGCCTGATGGACGCGCCCGCACAGGTGAGCGGACACACAGTCAGGCGGGCCCGTGACACCGTCACAGGCCCGCCTGGAATGTACTGCTTTGACCTTTTTGGGGGTTCGCCCTTACGCGGGCTGCTTCGCCGCCGCGATCCGCTCCTCGCGCAGCGCCTCGTACCACCGGTCGTCGATGGGCGGCAGCGCGTTCACGTCCAGCGCCAGCTTCAGCAGCAGGTCCGCGATCTGCGGGTTACGGGCCAGCACGGGGCCGTGCATGTACGTACCGAACACGGTCCCGTTGTACGCGCCCTCCGTGCCGTCCCCGGTGCCGTTGCCCCGGCCCAGGCGGACCTGGGCGAAGGCGCGGGCGGTCGGGCCCAGATGGGTGACGCCCTGATGGTTCTCGAAGCCGGTCAGCGGGGGCAGACCGAGCTGCGGGTCGATGTCGCCGAGCACGTCGCCGACGCACCGCTCGCCCTCGCCGCGCACCGAGACCACGTCGAGCAGGCCGAGGCCCGGCTCGCGCTGGCCCAGGTCGTTGATGAACTCGTGGCCCAGGATCTGGTAGCCCGCGCAGACGGAGAACACGATCGCGCCGTTCTCCACCGCCCGCTGGAGGTGACCGTCGCGGCGCAGCCGCTCGGCCGCCAGGCGCTGGGGCCGGTCCTCGCCGCCGCCGATCAGGTAGATGTCGCCGGAGGTCGGGATCGGCTGGTCGCTGCGCACGTCCAGCCGGGCCACGTCCAGGCCGCGCTGCCGCGCCCGGCGCTCCACGACGAGGGCGTTGCCCTGGTCGCCGTAGGTGCTCAGCAGGTCGGGATAGATCCACACCAGCCGCAGTTGGTTGTCGCTCATGAGGTGATCGCCCTTCCTGATCAGTTGCCGACCCGGCGGCGCAGGTCCTGGAACGCGGTGTAGTTCGCGATGACCTCGATACGGCCCGGCGGCGCGAGCTGCACGGCCTGGTCGAGGTTCTCGCACACCTGGAAGTCCTGGTTCGCGACCTCCAGGCGGACGGCGAGGTCCAGCTTGCGGTCACCAATCACGAAGATCGGGTGGCCGGTCAGCCGGGTGTAGTCCACGTCCCACAGCCACGAGGTGTCGGTGCCGTCCGCGCCGCGCGCGTTCACGGACAGGATCACCGGGGTCGGCGGCGGGTCGATCAGGGAGAAGGTCTCCAGCCAGCCGGCCGGGTTCTTCGCCAGCAGCAGCCGCAGGTCGCGGTTCTGGAACTGGACCACGTCGTAGCGTCCGGCGACCGCCTGCACCTGGTACATCCGCTCCAGGGCCACCTGCGGGGGCACCCCGAAGACGGCGGCGACGGCCGCGGAGCTGGCCGCGTTCGCCTTGTTGGCGCGGCCCGGCAGCTGGAGGTGGATCGGCCAGGCCGAGCCGTGCGGGTCGAGCACGTGGTCGCCGGAGAGCGCCCAGCTCGGGGTCGGACGGCGGAAGCCGCACTCGCCGCAGAACCAGTCGTCGCCCGGGCGCTGCATGACGCCACCGCACGACGGGCAGGACCAGGCGTCGTCCTTCCACATCTGTCCGGCCGCGACCCAGACCACGTTGGGGGAGGACGAGGCCGCCCACACCACCAGCGGATCGTCGCAGTTGGCGACGATCACGGCCTTGGAGTCCGACAGACCCTCGCGCCAGTTCTCGGCGAGCATCCGGGTCTCTGCCGCGCGGTCCAGCTGGTCGCGCGAGAGGTTCAGCAGCGCGATGCACTTGGGACTGGTGTCCCGCGCCACACCGGCCAGGTACTTCTCGTCCACCTCTATGACGCCGAACTTGGAGTCCGAGCCGCCCGCGAGGGCGGAGGTGATACCGGCCGGCATGTTGGCGCCGAGCGCGTTGGACACGACCGGTCCGGCGGCGCGCAGCGCCTCGGCGATGAGCCGGGTCGTGGTGGTCTTGCCGTTGGTCGCCGACACCAGGACGACGTCCAGGTGCGTGGCGAGCCGGGCCAGCAGGTCGGGGTCGAGCCGCAGGGCGACCTTCCCGCCGATCACCGACCCGCTGCCGCGTCCGGCGGCGCGTGATGCCGCCGCGACCGCTTTGCCCGCGGTCACGGCCAGCTTGGCCCGCGGCGAGAGCGGGTCCGAGTTGCCTGCCATCAGTCCTCGATCCTCCTTGCGTACGCGCCGCGCCTCAGGCCATCCGGCAACGTGGTGGGGACCTCAGCCTATCGAGAACCGTTCGCACACCCGAATCCCGGCCCACATCGCGCGGTGGTCATGGGCCGAACGAACCGTACCCTTACCGCCATGCGACAACGTTCCATCCCGGGCGCCCGAGGGCGCGTCAGGCCCCTTTCCCTCCTCGGCGACCCCGTGCTGCACGCCCCCTGCGCGGAGGTCACCGACTTCGGCCCGGAACTCGCACAGCTCGTCGCGGACTTGTTCGCGACCATGTACGCGGCCGAGGGAGTCGGCCTCGCCGCCAACCAGATCGGCGTCCCTTTGCGGGTGTTCGTGTACGACTGTCCCGACGACGAGGAGGTCCGCCACCTCGGCCACGTGGTGAACCCGCGCCTGGTGACGGCGGACGGCATCGAGCTGCGCGGACCCGAGGGCTGCCTCTCCCTGCCCGGTCTGGAGGCGGGCACGGAACGGTACGACCACGCGGTGGTCGAGGGCTTCACGGTGGACGGCGAACCGGTGACCGTGCACGGCACGGGCTTCTTCGCCCGCTGCCTCCAGCACGAGTGCGACCACCTGGACGGCACGGTCTACGCGGACCGGGTCACCGGTTGGCGCAAGTGGCGGCTCGACCGGCAGGTGAAGCGGGCCGACTGGAGCCGCTGAGGGCCTGCGGGTTCGTCGGGAGCCCGGGTCGGCTCAGAAGCCCGGGCCGCCGACCCGGTCCCCGGCGGCCGCGAGGCGGCCCCACAGCAAGTCGGCCAGCGAACGCACCAGTTCGGCACGGGAGCAGGGCCGCTCGCCCAGCCACCAGTCGCCGGCCGCGTGCATCATGCCGACGATTCCGTGCCCCCACACCCGGGCCAGCTGCTCGCTGCCCGGACCGAGGTCCACCCGCTCCTCGATGACCTGGGCCAGCTCCTCGCCCATCCGCCGCAGCAGCGGCACGCTGTGCTTGCCCACGTCGAAGCCCGGGTCGCCGGACGGGCTGCCCTCGGCGGGGTGCATCAGGAAGCGGTAGACCTGCGGCCGGGCCTCGATGGCGGCGAGGTAGGTGTCGAGGGTGTTCTCCACCCGCTCGCGCCGGTCCGAGGGCGCGTCCAGGGCCGCCCGCAGCGAGGCGAGCAGGGCGTCGGTGTGCCGTTTGGCGAGCGCGGCGTAGAGGCCGCCCTTGTCGCCGAAGTGGCGGTAGAGGATCGGCTTGGTGATGCCCGCCTCCGCGGCGATGGCGTTCATCGACGCCTGCGGGCCGTCGCGCAGCACCACCCGGTCGGCGGCCTCCAGCAACTCGCGCCGTCGGCGGTCGGCGGACCGCTGCTGGTCGGTCCGCTGCGTGGTGTCCATGTGCTCTCCCCACCTGTGCTGATTCGGTGACGCCTGCGCAAAGTAACACTGAAAGGCCCCCTGACATCGAACGGGATACCGAGAGGCCATACGGAGTTGACTTCCTCTACCGGTCGGTAACAGACTCTGGTTACCGCTAGTAACAGTAGTACGCGCCGCCGCTGGAGGGGACATGGCCGAGTTCACCATGGAGCTCAACGACGAACAGAAGGAGGTCCGGGACTGGCTGCACGGTTTCGCCGCCGACGTCATCCGCCCCGCGGCCGCCGAATGGGACGAGCGTGAGGAGACTCCCTGGCCGGTCATCCAGGAGGCCGCCAAGGTCGGCATCTACTCCCTCGACTTCTACGCCCAGCAGTACTTCGACCCCACCGGCCTCGGCATACCCATGGCCATGGAGGAGCTGTTCTGGGGCGACGCGGGCATCGCCCTCTCCATCGTCGGCACCGGCCTCGCCGCCGTCGGCGTCCTCGCCAACGGCACCGAGGAGCAGATCGGCACCTGGATCCCCCAGATGTACGGCGACGCCAGTGACGTGAAGGTCGCCGCCTTCTGCTCCTCCGAGCCCGACGCCGGCTCCGACGTCGCCTCGATGCGGACCCGTGCCGTATACGACGAGGCCAAGGACGAGTGGGTGCTCAACGGCACCAAGACCTGGGCCACCAACGGCGGCATCGCCAACGTGCACGTCGTCGTCGCGGTGGTCGACCCCGACCTCGGCTCCAAGGGCCACGCCTCCTTCATCGTCCCGCCCGGCGCGGAAGGGCTGTCCCAGGGGCAGAAGTTCAAGAAGCACGGGATTCGTGCCTCGCACACCGCGGAAGTTGTCCTCGACAACGTCCGCGTGCCCGGGGCCTGCCTGCTCGGGGGCAAGGAGAAGCTGGACGAGCGGCTGGCGCGGGCGCGGGAGCGGGCGCGGAGTGGTGAGCGGGTGAAGAACGCGGCGATGGCCACGTTCGAGGCGTCGCGACCTGCCGTCGGGGCGATGGCGGTGGGTACGGCTCGGGCTGCCTATGAGGTGGCTCTCGACTACGCCGTCACGCGGGAGCAGTTCGGGCGGGCCATCGTGGACAACCAGGGGGTTGCCTTCCAGTTGGCCGACATGCGGACCTCTATCGACGCGGCTCGGTTGCTCGTGTGGCGGGCGTCCTGGATGGCGGTCAACGGCAAGCCGTTCACTGCGGCCGAGGGGTCCATGTCGAAGTTGTTCGCCTCCGAGACGGCCAAGAAGGTCACCGGGCAGGCGATTCAGATTCTCGGGGGGAATGGGTACACCCGGGAGTATCCCGTTGAGCGGATGCATCGGGATGCGGCGATTTACACGATCTTTGAGGGGACGAGCGAGATTCAGAGGCTTGTTATTGCGCGGACGCTCGCTGGAGTGCCGATTCGGTAGCGCCGTCGGGGAACTGATTGATTCGGTCCGCGCGTTCGTCGTGGCCGTTCGCGCAGTTCCCCGCGCCCCTTTTGGGTGGGACCAGTCAGCGGTGTTTCAGAGGCGTCAGTTGGGTTATGTCGTAGCGCCTCCTCAGTTCCTCTATGGCCTCGTGGTTCGGTGGGCCCTCGCTGTCCAGGATCTCCAACAGCTCCTCGAAGTAACGTTCGTGGTCCGGTGGGGGAGAGGCCTGGAAGAACATCTTCGCCGGGGTGTCCGTGGGGTTGGCGAAGGCGTGGGGGCAGCCGGGGGGTACGACGATCAGGGTGCCCGGGGTGGCTCTTACCACTCGGGTGCCTGAACTCGACTCCCACTTCTGCCAGTTGTCGGGGGTGCGGACGCGCGGCTCGAAGGCGAGGACGTCCAGTTCGCCGTCCAGGACGTAGAACAACTCCTCGCTGCGCGTGTGGACATGGGCGCCGACGTCGAACCCGGGCGGGACCTCCACCTCGAAGGTGGAGGCCGTCCGCGAGTGGGTGCCGGTGACCTTGAACGTGACCCGCTGGGCGGCCGTTTCCACGACCCGGCCCTGGCCCGGCGGTACCAGCAGTCCCTCGGTGGTCATGGGGCACTCACCAGGTCACCGGCAGCGCCTCTGGACCCCGGATCAACGCGCCCTTGCGGAAGGGCACTTGGTCCGGCGGCACCGCGAGCCTGAGGCCGGGCACCTGGTCGAGGAGCGTGTCCACGAGGAGTTCGGACTCCAGCCGGGCCAGCATTCCGCCGGGGCAGTAGTGCGGGCCGAAGCCGAAGGCCACGTGCGGGTTGGGGCCGCGCTCGAAGTCGATCGTCTCCGGGTCCGGGAAGACCTCCGGGTCGCGGTTGGCGGCCAGGTAGGAGACGTAGATCGCGTCGCCCGCGCGCACACGCACGCCCCTGATGTCCACGTCCTCCAGGGCGATCCGGGACAGGCCGACGGCGTTGCGGTGCGGGATGTAGCGCAGCAGCTCGTCGATGGCCTTCGGCCGGATCGCCGGGTCCCGGCGCAGCCGGTCCGCCAACTCCGGCCGGGTCAGCAGCAGATAGAACATCTGCCCGCTGTTGTTGGTGACCGCCTCGCCACCGATCTGGAGCAGTACGGCGAGCCCGACGGCCTCCTCCAGGGTGACCTCGGCCCGGCCCACGGCGGCGCCGAGCAGCGAGGCCACGTCCTCGCCCGTGCTGTCCTCGCGCAGGGCGATCAGGTCGGAGAAGTAGGCGCCCATCTCGCGCTTGGCCTTCTCGCTGACCTCCTTGCCGTGCGCGGAGGACAGGATGAGCTGGGTCCACTCGTGCATCGAGTGCCGGTCGGCGGCCGGGACGCCCATCAGCTCGCAGATCACCCCGATGGGGAAGGGGCTCAGCACCGACCGGGTGAGGTCGGCGGGCGGGCCGTCCTGGAGGAGTTCGTCGACCAGTTCCTCGAGCATGTGCCGGGACTTCTCCCGGACCCGCTCCACGCCCTTCGCGGTGAACGCGGCGGCGACCGAGCGGCGCAGCCGGGTGTGGTCGGGCGGGTCGAGGAAGCCGACCGCTCCCCGGTCCGGGATGAAGTGCGGCGCGAGCCGGGTGACCGGCTTGTCCATGACCGCCTCCCGGCCGAACCGGGGGTCGTTGGTCACCAGGCGCACATCGTCGTGCCGGGTGACCAGCCACGCCCAGCCCTCGCCGTTGGGCAGTTGGATGCGGGTGACCGGGCCCTCGCGCATCAACTCGGTGAGCACCGGGTCGAAGTCCGTCCCGGCCAGGTCGAGCGCGGGCCACTGCCGCACGGGAGGCTGGGTCTCGGTGAGTGTCTCCTCGGACATGGCGCCTCCTCTCAACTGCCCTCGGACCAGCGGCCGACGGTCATCTCGGCGGTGATCCCGGGCCCGAACCCGGCCATCAGCCCCCGCGCCCCGTGCTCGGGACCCCCGTCGTCGAACAGCCGGCGCAGCGCGTCCAGGACGACGGCGCTCGCGATGTTCCCGTACTCGGTGAGCGTGGACCGGCTGAACCGGAACGCGTGCGGCTCGACGTTCAGGAACTTGCTGAGGTCGTCGAGTATTCGGGGACCGCCCGCGTGGATGATGTAGAAGTCCAGGTCGGAGGCGTTCCAGCCGTGGGTGCCCGCGAGGTCCTGGAGCGCCGGGGCCAGCGGCTCCATCGTGGTCGGCACCCGCTTGTCCAGCAGGAAGTGGAACCCGGTGTCCCGCACGTCGTACGAGATCCAGTCCTCGGTCTTGGGGATCAGGTACGAGCCGTTGCGCTCCAGCTCGACGCCCCGGCCGCCCACTCCGCGCACGACGGCGGCCGCGATGCCGTCGCCGAACAGGCCGTTGGACAGCAGCGATCCGACGCCGAGGTCGGTGGGCTGGTAGCACAGCGAGCAGAACTCGCAGGCCACGATGAGGGCGTTGGCGTCGGGGTAGGCCGAACAGAAGTCGTGCGCCCGGTTGATGGCCGCACCGCCCGCCGCACAGCCCAGCTGGGCGATGGGCAACTGCCGGGTGGTGCTGGAGAAGTCCATCTCGTTGATCAGCCACGCGGTGAGCGAGGGCATCATGAAGCCCGTGCACGACACGTAGATGATGACATCGATGTCAGAGGTGAGGAGTTCCGCGTCGTCCAGCGCCTCGCGGATCACCGCGGGGACACGGGCCTTGGCCTCCGACTCGTAGAGCTTGTTGCGCTGCTCGAACCCCGGGTGCTTCAGGGTCTCCTCGATGGGCTGCACGATGTGCCGGGTGCGCACTCCGGTGTTCTCGATCAGCCGGAGGGCCAGCGGGAGCTGGGGGTTGTCCGCGTGGTGCGTACGCGCCAGCTCCAGCGTCTCCTCCATCGTGATCACATGCTCCGGCACGGACACCGAGGGTCTGCACAAAGTCGCCATGAGCGGTCCCTGCTTTCGCCGTCCGGCGGGCCTTCGTCCGCCGGTCAGAAGGTGGTCCACCCACACTCACCCAAGAGAGCGACGAACTCGCGCGGTGTTACTCCGAACCGGCGAGAACGGAGAGTAACGATATTGAGTTTTCGCAGGTGAGGGCCCACTTGAAAACGAGGCTCAGGGCAACTCCCTGAAGGGGCGCGGGGAACTGCGCGACAAGCCACCACGCACCCGCACCCGACATCCGGCCGAAAGAACTACGGCGCCCCACTGCTATGAGCAATGCACGCCACATCAATCCGGTCCGCCAATTTCGCCAACTCAATGGTCAACGCGGCAACCGTATCCTCGTCCAGCCTCTCCCCCGCCTCGACGAGATGCACCCACCGCGCCCCCACACTGCGCAGCAACGCACTCACATCCGCCGCCGACACCTGCAAGGCACCACGGTCGTCCACGATCAAGGGCAACGTCACTTCGCGGGTCACAGTCCGGATCGTAGTCCGGCTACCCTCACGCACCCTGCCAAACCGTCGTGATGTTGCAGAACTCCCGGATTCCCTGCCCGGACAGCTCACGTCCGTACCCCGACCGCTTCACACCCCCGAAGGGGAACGCCGCGTGAGAGGCCGTCATCCCGTTGATGAAGACGCCCCCCGCCTCGATGTCCCGCGCGCAGTGCGCCATCTCGTCCGGGTCGTGCGTCCACACGCTCGAACTGAGTCCGAACGGCGAGTCGTTGGCGATCAGGATCGCCTCTTCCAGGTCGTCGGCCCGGTACAGCGTGGCCACGGGGCCGAACGCCTCCTCGCGGTGGATGCGCATCTCGCGGGTGATCCCGCCGAGGACGGTCGGCGGGTAGAACCAGCCCGCGCCCTCGGGCGGCTCGCCCCCGCACAGCACCTCGGCCCCGCTCCGCCGCGCGTCGTCGACCAGTTCCTCGACGTCGCTGCGGCCCTGCTCGGTGGCGAGCGGGCCGATGTTCACGTTCTCGTCCAGCGGGTCGCCGACGGTGAGGTCCTTCATGCGGGCGACGAACTCGGTCACGAACGTGTCGTAGACGTCCCGGTGGATGATGAACCGCTTCGCGGCGATGCAGGACTGGCCGTTGTTCTGCGTCCGCGCGAGCACGGCCGTGCGCGCGGCGCGGTCGAGGTCGGCGGAGGGCAGCACGAGGAAGGGGTCGCTGCCGCCCAGCTCAAGCACCGTCTTCTTGATCATCTCGCCGGCGGTGGAGGCGACCGCGCGTCCGGCCGGTTCGCTGCCGGTGAGCGTCGCGGCCTTCACGCGGTCGTCGCGCAGGATCGCGTCGACGGCGGAGGAGCCGATCAGCAGGGTCTGGAAACAGCCCTCGGGGAAGCCCGCACGGTGGAAGAGGTCCTCCAGGTACAGGGCGGTCTGGGGGACGTTCGAGGCGTGCTTGAGGAGGCCGACGTTGCCCGCCATCAGCGCGGGCGCGGCGAAGCGGATCACCTGCCAGAGCGGGAAGTTCCAGGGCATCACCGCGAGGACCGGGCCCAGCGGGCGGTAGACGACCCGGACCCCGATGGCGCCGGAGTCCCGTACGTCCTTGGGGTCCGGGACCTCGTCCGCGAGCAGTTCCGCGGCCCGCCCGGCGTACCAGCGCATCGCCATGGAGCACTTGGCGGCCTCGGCGCGGGCCTGGCCGATCGGCTTGCCCATCTCCAGGGTCATGATCCGCGCGACCTCGTCCCGGTCGGCGTCCAGCAGGTCGGCGGCCCGGTTGAGCAGCCGGGAGCGCTCGGCGAGCGGGCTCGTGCGATAGGTGCGGAAGGTGGCCTCCGCGAGCTGGAGCCTGCGCTCCACCTCCGCGTCGTCCATCGGCTCGTACGTCTTGAGCGTCTCGCCGTTCGCCGGGTTCACCGTCGCGATGGGCATGGCTGGCCTCCCTGAGCGGTTTTTCCTCGACCTTCGCGCGCGGCGCGGGGCGGCGCAACGCGTGGTCGTCCGTCTCAGCCCGAGTGCTCCGCCAACCGGTCGAGAAACGCCCCCTGCCCGGCGACGAGCAGTTCCCGCGCCCGGTCGGGGGTGAGCCAGGCCACCCGGTCCAGCTCGGGGAACTCCTGGATCCGCCCCGAGCGCGGCGGCCACTCCATCGTGAAGGTGCCGGGGGAGATGGTCGCGGGGTCGAGGTCGCCCTCGACCGCCCAGGCGGTGACGATCTTCCCGTTGCGCTGCGCGATCTCGCCCAGCGGCAGAGCCTCGCCGACCGGCGGTTCGAGCCCCAGCTCCTCGCGGAACTCCCGTCGGGCCGCCTCCCACGCGGGCTCGTCCGGCTCGTACTCGCCCTTGGGGACCGTCCAGGCGCCCGCGTCCTTCTTCGCGTAGAAGGGGCCGCCCATATGGCCCAGCAACACTTCGAGTCCGTCAGCTGTGTGGCGGAACACCAGCAGTCCCGCGCTGCGCTTCGTCGCACGCACTGTCATGCCATGACCTCCGGGTGGGCCGCGAGCAGGTCCTCCACCGTATCGGCCTCCTCGGGCCGCTTGTCCTCGCGATAGCGGACCACGCGCGCGAAGCGCAGGGTGACACCGCCCGGGTAGCGGGTGGAGCGCTGGAGACCGTCGTAGGCGATCTCCACGACGAGTTCGGGCCGTACGGTCACCACCCGGCCGTCGTCCCCGACGGCCAGCTCCCCGAGGCGTTCGGTCTGCCAGGCGAGCATCGCGTCGGTCATGCCCTTGAAGGTCTTGCCGAGCATCACGAAACCGCCGTCGGCGGTGCGCGCGCCCAAGTGCAGGTTGGAGAGCTTGCCGGTGCGCCGCCCGTGCCCCCACTCGGCGGCCAGCACCACCAGGTCCAGGGTGTGCACCGGCTTCACCTTCAGCCAGGAGGCACCGCGCCGCCCCGCGCTGTACGGCGCGTCCAGTCCCTTGGCCACCACGCCCTCGTGACCGCGCGCCAGCGTCTCCGCGAGGAACGCCTCCGCCTCCCCGGTCTCCCCGGGACCCGCCACCAGCGCCCGGCGCACCCGCATCGGTTCCGGAACCAGGCGGGACAGTTCCGCGTGCCGCTCGGCGAAGGGCAGGTCCAGCAGATCGCGGCCGTCGACGGACAGCGCGTCGAAGAAGACGGGGGAGACCGGCACCTCCTCGGCCGCCCGCGCCACGTCCACCCGCGAGCCCACCCTTCCCGCCGTCCGCTGGAAGGAGCGCGGCCGCCCGTCCGGGCCGAACGAGATCACCTCGCCGTCCAGCACGAACCGCTCGCCCGGCAGCGCCAGCGCGGCCGCCACCACCTCCGGCAGCCGGTCGGTGATGTCGTCCAGGGTGCGGGTGTGGACGCCCACCGAATCGCCGTCGCGGTGCACCTGGACCCGGATGCCGTCGAGCTTCTCCTCGACCGCGCACGCCCCCAGCTTCTCCACCGCCTCCGCCACCGAGGACGCGCTGCGCGCCAGCATCGGCAGCACCGGCCGCCCCACCGTGAGCCGGAACCGGTCCAGCGCCCCCGGCCCCTCGGCGAGCAGGGCCCCGGCCACCGGCTGGAGCGACCCGGCCAGCATCACCGCCCGCCGTACCTCCGCCGGGTCCGCGCCGGTCGCGGCGGCCAGCCCCTCCACGGCTGCCGCGTCCAACGCGCCCTGCCGCACCTCGCCGGTGAGCAGGGCCCGCAGGAAGCGCTGTTCGTCCTCGGTGGCCGCGCCCATCAGCTCGCCGATGATCCGGGCCCGTTCCTTCTGCGAGCCCGCGCCGGACACCGCGCCCAGCTCGGTCAGCCGGGCGTCGGCCTCCCGCACGGTGAGCGAGGGCTCCGCGGCGGGCGGCACCGGCTCGCCCAGCACCTTCCAGCCGACACCGATCCGCCCCTGCGGCAGCCGCCCCGCCAGATACGGGATGACGATCGGCACGTCGGCCGGCTCCGCGTCCCGGAACAGCTCCGCGAGCAGGGCGGTCTTGCGGTTCCGCGACGCCGTGGCGGCGACCTCCCGGGAGACCTCCGCGAGGCGGGTCAGCAGCATGCAGCCATGGTGCATCGAGGGAGGCCGCGCCACACCCGGTGTGCGGGCGGCTCGTGGGCTACGCGGGTTCGGCCGCCTTCGCGTCCAGGTCGGCGAAGAGCAGTTCGCCGTTGATGGCGGCGCCCGCGCGGTAGCCCCGGCTCGCCGCGTTCACCACCTGTTCCGCGAAACCGCTCGCGTTCCCCGCCGCCCACAGTCCCGGCACGCTCGTCAGACCCCGCTCGTCGATCACCGGGTACCGGCCGAACGGCGTCTCGCGCATCTCGGCGCCCAGCGCGGTCAGCAGCTCGTCGCGGGGTACGGCGCGCGGGGCGACGTACAGCACCGCGCGGTCGTGGACCGTGCCGTCACCGAGCCGGACCCCGGTGAGCCGGTCCTCCGTCACCGCCAGGCCGGTCACCTCGCCGGGTACGACCTCCACCCCGGCCGCGGCCAGCCTGCGCCGGTCCTCGGCCGACAGGTCGGACTCCGGCACCTTGTCGAGGAAGAGCCGTACGTCGTCGGACCACTGCGTCACCATCAGCGCCTGGTGCGCGCTGAGCGGGCTGGTGGCGAGCACGCCGGTGGGCAGGTCGCGGGACTCCCAGCCGTGGCAGTACGGGCAGTGGATCACGTCCCGGCCGAAGCGCTCGGCGAGGCCGGGGAGGGGCGGGAGTTCGTCCCTGAGGCCGGTGGCGACGACCAGGTGCCGGGCGCGTACGGTCCGGCCGCTCGCGAGGGTCACGGCGAAGCCGCCGGGGGCGAGGTTTCGCTCTTCGGGCGTGAGGTCCGTGTCGCGGCTCGCTGTCACCGCCCGGTCCCGCACCAGCTCCACGCCGTACCGGGAGA
Organism: Streptomyces sp. NPDC026659; assembly: GCF_040638245.1. NCBI lineage: Bacteria > Bacillati > Actinomycetota > Actinomycetes > Kitasatosporales > Streptomycetaceae > Streptomyces > Streptomyces sp. NPDC026659. Next base: position 165,424 of record NZ_JBEZXY010000009.1, read on the forward strand.
TCTCCTCGCGGCCCACGGCCAGGAAGTCCGCCGGTGCCATGCCGTCGCGCGACAGATAGCCGTGCATGTGGGCCGAGGGCGCGTTGCGCGGCTCGCCCGCGTCCACCACCAGCGTGCGCCGCCTGGCCCGGCCCAGCACCAGCGCGGCGGACAGCCCGGCCGCGCCGCCTCCGACGACGACCACGTCGTAGCTGTTCTCGTTCCCGAACGTCTTGGTCAAGGTGACCACCTCCGGGTCCGACGGTCGCGCGCGGCCTGCCGTGTTGACAAACCTCTTTGCCGATTCTGCAATGAAGGACATGAACCACAGCCACCAAGGGGCCGAGGACAGCACCGAGGAGAGCACCGAAGAGGTGCTCGCGGGCGTGGGGCCCCGGCTGCGCCGCATCCGCAAGCAGCGGGACGTCACCCTCGCCGCCCTCTCCGAACGCACCGGCATCTCCGTCAGCACCCTGTCCCGGCTGGAGTCCGGGCTGCGCCGCCCCAGCCTGGAGCTGCTGCTGCCCATCGCGCAGGCGCACCAGGTCCCGCTGGACGAGCTGGTCGGCGCGCCGCCGGTCGGCGATCCCCGGGTACGGGCCAAGCCGCTGACGCGGGACGGGCGCACCTTCCTGCCGCTGAACCGGCGCCCCGGCGGGCTCCAGGCGTTCAAGGTGCTCGAACCGCAGCGCGTCCGCGAGCCCGACCCGCGCACCCACGAGGGCTACGAGTGGATGTACGTCCTCTCCGGCAGGCTGCGGCTGGTGCTGGGCGACCATGACGTGGTGCTCGGGCCGGGCGAGGCGGCCGAGTTCGACACCCGGGTGCCGCACTGGTTCGGCTCCACGGGGGAGGGGCCGGTGGAGTTCCTGAGCCTGTTCGGGCCGCAGGGCGAGCGGATGCACGTACGGGCGCGTACGGGGCGGCAGGGCGAGAAGGAGTGAGCCGTGGGCTGGCTCGGGGTGTCTGTGTGATCGGTGGCGAGCGGCGCGTGACCGCACTTCCCTCACCGGCAAGCGACCGCTTAGTATGCCGAGGACCCCGGTCGCACGAGGCAGTCCCGTGGAGGCTTCACATGCAGGCATGGCAGGTGCACGAGAACGGCGAGCCGGGTGAGGTGATGCGCCTCGCGGAAGTGGACCGGCCGGTGCCCGGCGAGGGGCAGGTGCTGCTCCGGGTGCGCGCCGCCAACGTCAACTTCCCGGACGCGCTGCTGTGCCGGGGCCAGTACCAGATCCGGCCCCCGCTGCCCTTCACGCCCGGCGTCGAGATCTGCGGCGAGACCGAGGACGGGCGCCGCGTGATCGCCAACCCCGCGCTGCCGTACGGCGGTTTCGCCGAGTACGCCCTCGCCGACGCCCGCGCGCTGCTGCCCGCCCCCGACTCGCTGGACGACGCGGAAGCCGCCGCCCTGCACATCGGCTACCAGACCGGCTGGTTCGGACTGCACCGCAGGGCGCACCTGGAGGCGGGCGAGACCCTGCTCGTACACGCCGCCGCCGGAGGTGTCGGCAGCGCGGCCGTCCAGCTCGGCAAGGCGGCCGGGGCACGCGTCATCGGCGTCGTCGGTGGCGCCGAAAAGGCTGCGGTCGCCCGCGAGTTGGGCTGTGACGTGGTCGTGGACCGGAACGCCGAGGACGTGGTCGCCGCCGTCAAGGAGGCCACCGGCGGCCGGGGTGCCGACGTGATCTACGACCCCGTCGGCGGCACCGCCTACGCGCAGTCCGCCAAGCTGGTCGCCTTCGAGGGCCGGATCGTCGTCGTCGGCTTCGCCAGCGGCACCATCCCGAACCCCGCCCTCAACCACGCCCTGGTGAAGAACTACTCGATCGTGGGCCTGCATTGGGGCCTGTACAACACCAAGGACCCCAAGCTGGTCCTGCGCTGCCACGAGGAACTGACCGAACTCGCAGCCCGCGGCGCCATCAAGCCGCTGATCAGCGAGCGCGTGCCCCTGGACGGCGCGGCCGACGCCGTGCAGCGGGTCGCCGACGGTACGACCACGGGCCGTATCGCCGTGGTCCTGGAGAACGGAGCCGCCGCATGACCGACGCCGGGGAACTGCGCCGCCGCACAGCCGAATTGCTGGCCGCGCACCCGCCCGCCACCACCGATCGCCTCGACTTCCTGCGCGCCCGCTTCGACGCCGGACTCGCCTGGGTGCACTACCCCGAGGGCCTCGGCGGACTCGGTGTCCCGCGCGCCCTCCAGGCCGTCGTGGACGCCGAGTTGGAGGCCGCGGGCGCTCCCGACAACGACCCCCGGCGCATCGGCATCGGCCTCGGCATGGCCGCGCCGACGATCCTGCGCTACGGCACCGACGAGCAGAAGTCCCGCTTCCTGCGCCCGCTGTGGACCGGCGAGGAGGTGTGGTGCCAGCTCTTCAGTGAACCCGGCGCCGGGTCCGACCTGGCCGCGCTCGGCACCCGCGCCGTCCGGGACGGCGATGACTGGGTGGTCAACGGGCAGAAGGTGTGGACCTCCAGCGCCCATCTCGCCCGCTGGGCCATCCTCATCGCCCGCACCGACCCGGACGTGCCCAAGCACGCGGGCATCACGTACTTCATCTGCGACATGAGCGACCCCGGCGTCGAGGTCCGGCCGCTGCGCCAGATCACCGGCGAGGCGGAGTTCAACGAGGTCTTCCTCACCGACGTGCGCATACCCGACTCCCGCCGCCTCGGCGAGGTCGGCGACGGCTGGCGGGTCGCGCAGACCACGCTCATGAACGAGCGCGTCTCCATCGGCGGCATGCGACTGCCCCGCGAGGGCGGCATGATCGGCCCGGTCGCCACGACCTGGCGCGAACGCCCCGAACTGCGCACCCACGACCTCCACCAGCGCCTGCTGGGGCTCTGGGTCGAGGCCGAGGTCTCCCGCCTCACCGCCGAACGCCTGCGCCAGCAGCTCGTCGCCGGACAGCCCGGCTACGAGGGCTCCGGCATGAAGCTCGCCTTCGCCCGACTCAACCAGGAGATCAGCGGCCTGGAGGTCGAACTCCGGGGCGAAGAAGGGCTGTTGTACGACGAGTGGACCATGCGCCGCCCCGAGCTGGTCGACTTCACCGGCCGCGACGCCGGGTACCGCTATCTGCGCGCCAAGGGCAACAGCATCGAGGGCGGGACCAGCGAGGTCCTGCTGAACATCGTCGCCGAACGCGTCCTCGGCCTGCCCGCCGAACCGCGCACCGACAAGGACGTCGCCTGGAAGGACCTCGCCCGATGAGCACGACGAACACCGGTGAGCGGACGCCGGCCGCCGAACCCGATCTGCTCTACTCGGAAGAGGAGGAGGCGCTCCGCGCCGCCGTCCGCGACCTGCTCGGCGACCACTGCGCCCCGGAGTCCGTGCTCGCCCGCATCGAGTCGGACACCCCGCACGATCTCGCCCTGTGGAAGCTGCTGGCGGACGGCATGGGCCTGGCCGGGCTGCTGATCCCGGAGGACCTGGGCGGCCAGGGGGCCACGCACCGCGAAGTCGCCGTGGTCCTGGAGGAGTTGGGCCGTTCCGTGGCGCCCGTGCCGTACCTCACCAGCGCGGTCACCGCCACCGAGGCGCTGCTCGCCTGCGAGGACGCCGAGCTGCTGCGCGACCTCGCCTCCGGGCGCACCGTCGCCGCCCTCGTCGTCGGCCTGCACCGCGCCCCCGGTGCCGCGTTCCCCGTCGCCCGTCTCGAAGAGGGCCTGCTGCACGGTGAGTTCACCGGGATCGCGGACGCGGCCGCCGCCGACGTGCTGCTCGTCCCGGCCGACGACGGCGGGCTCTACGCGGTGAACGCCGACGCGGTGACCGTCGCTCCGCAGATCTCGCTCGACCTGACGCGCCCGCTCGCCACCGTCACTCTCGCCGGTGCGCCGGGCCGCCGTGTCGGTGCGGCCGAACCCGCCGTACGGCGCGCCCTGACCGTAGCCGCCGGACTGCTCGCTTCCGAGCAACTCGGCGTTGCTGACTGGGCGTTGACCGAGACCGTGCGCTATCTCAAGGAGCGCAGGCAGTTCAACCGGCCCGTCGGCGGCTTCCAGGCGGTCAAGCACCGGCTCGCCCAGTTGTGGCTGGAGGTCGTCAACCTCCGTGCCGCCGCCCGTGCGGCCGCCGACGCGCTGGCCACGGGCGTGGACACCGAGGTCGCCGTGGCCGTCGCCCAGGCGTACGCCTCTCCGGTCGCCGTGCACGCCACCGAGGAGGCGGTCCAGCTTCACGGGGGCATCGGCATGACCTGGGAGCACCCCGCGCACCTGTCCCTCAAGCGCGCCAAGGCCGACTCCCTTGCCTACGGCACGGCGGGCGCCCACCGCGAGAACCTGGCCGCGCTGGTCGATCTTCAGGCGCCCTGACACCGCACCGGTGACAACCCCCGTCCGCGCGACATCACCCGGACGGGGGACACGTCAGCTGCCCGGACGAACCCTCCGCTACGCCACACTTGCGGCCGAACGCCGCCCAACGGGCGCGCGCGGAGGAGGTTTCCGATGGCCGTTTCCATCTCGGTGATGTTGCTGCTCCTGATCCTGGCGGTGGTCTTCCTGCGCAATGGCGCGCTGAAGATCTCCCACGCCCTGACCTGTGTCCTGCTCGGCTTCTGCCTGGCGGGCACCAGCATGGGCCCGAGCATCTCCAGCGGGCTCACGGCGACGGCGGAGCTGGTGAGCGGGCTGCGGCCCTGACGCTCGGGCACGGGGGGCGCGCATCTCACCGGCTCACGGCGCCGCGAACACCCCGATCCCGTTCGGCACGGGCCGTTCCGCGCCGCCGCTCGGATGGTTGCGGATCACGATGCCGCCCTGGTCCCGCGTGACCAGTTCGGTCGACCCGCCGCCGTCCAGGTTGAACCCCTCCGCCGCGCCCAGTTGCCGCAGCGTCGCGGCCTCCTCGGCGACGGTCAGCCCGCTCCGGTAGGCGGCGGAGCCGTCAAGGGCGAGCAACAGGAGTCTGCGCCCGCCGGGGGTGACGCCCACCGCCGTACGCACGGCCGGGACGGTGTCGTCCAGTCCGGGCAGCGGCTCGCCCCGGCTGAGGACGGGGAAGCCGCCGAGCGCGAAGGCGTACGGCACCGAGCCCGCCACCAGGCCGTACCGCACCCGCACCCGGTCGCCCACGGACAGCCCGCCGAGCAGCCGCGCCCCGCTGCCGCGCCCGAGCAGTACCGTCGTGCCCCGGTCGATCGGACCGCCGCCGGGCCCCTCGGACACGGTCACCACCCGGCCGCCGCGCACCGTCACCTCCCGGGCGTCGGTGTCGCATCCGGCCGCCCGGTTGGTGTCGGTGCCGCATACGGCGCGAGCCCGGGAGGTGGTGCCCCACCACGTGGTGAACGCGCCTATGGAGTCCTGGGGGAGCGCGTACTGGTTGAGACCGCCGAGCGGAAACGTGCCCACCGCCGTGCGGACCGAGCCGCTCAGCCGCAGCCGTCCCGGCCGGGCCCTGCGGTCGATGCCCACGCCGAACACCTCACGCCCTGTCGTGCCGGGCGGTGGCGTCGGCCCGAACCGCTGGCCCAGCGGGACCGCCGCCTTCATGGGCCGCCCGTCCGCGACCGCCGGTCCCACGCTCGCGCCCGTGGCCTCGACGCCCGGGTGCTGGGTCTCGGTGATGTCGAAGAAGTCCCCGTTGATCCCCGCGACCGCCCCCGCCGCGTCCGCCAGCCGTGAGACGGTCTCGCGCGCGGCCACCGCGCCCGGCTGCAGCAGCCGGACCCGGACATGCCGGTCGCCCAGGTCGACGGTGAGCAGATGCACCCGAGCGGTCCCGGCCGCCCCGGCCACGTCGAACTGCCGGTACCGCACGCCCCGTACGACCGAGCCGCCGTCCGGCGCGGCCCCCGCAGGGGCCACGAACACGGTGAGCAGCGCGAGCACCGCGCCGCACGAAGCGACCACCGCAGACCGGCGGTTCACGACGGGGCTAGCCCTCGACCACGTGCGAGCGGATCAGGAACCGCACCCCTTCGGGCGCCTCCAGGGAGAAGCCGCTGCCGCGCCCCGGCACCACGTCCACCGTCAGGCGCGTATGGCTCCAGACCTCGAACTGGGACCTGGACATCCAGAACGGCACCGGCTCCGGGACGTCCTCGACGGCGAGTTCGGCCAGCAGGACGTCGGAGCCGCCGGTGCGGAACTCGCCGGCCGGGTAGCACATGGGTGCGCTGCCGTCGCAGCAGCCGCCGGACTGGTGGAACATCAGCGGACCGTGCGCGGCCCGCAGCTTGTGCACCAGCTCGGCGGCCTGCGGTGTGAGCCGGACGCGGGGGACCTCTTCGTCTGCCATCGCTTCCTCCAATGCCTTCAGTCTGCTGGCTCCCCAACAGCACGTCCAGCACGCGTACTTCACGGGTGAGGGCCGACCCCGGTCGCGGGATCGGCCCTCAAGTCGCTGTCAGCGCTGGGGCGTCGGGCCCGCGTGAGCGGGGGCGCCCGCCGCACCGGGCGTCGAGAGCACGTCCACGTCGCTCGCCCGGACGTAGGCGAGCCGGTGGTCCAACTGGATCTCGTAGTACGGCACCTGGCCCTGGATCACCGGCGCCGGGATGTCCTGGAAGGAGGAGCGGTCCACGTACGAGCCGAAGACCCGGGCCCCGGTCACGTACCGCTGGCCCGCCTTGATGGTGTACGGCAGCGGGGCCTCCTGCGCCTCGTCCACGCCGTCCGGGTAGGCGGACCCCTCCGGGAGCGCGCGGCCGAAGACGGGGATCTCGCTCCGGCCCGCCTTGGGGGTGATCATGTGGCCGCGCGCGCCGACCGCCGTCGGCCGGTCCTTGGAGTTCTTGAACCACGCCTTGTGGCCCTGGAACCAGATCGCCGTCCAGTCGCCCCTGCGCTCCGCGACCGCGAAGTCCTGGCCCGCCGAGACCCGCGACCCCAGGTCGTCCACGTCGACCGTGGTGTCCTCGCCGTCGGGGCGCCGCCCCGGGTCCTGGATCAGCGGCGCGTCCTCGGAGGGCTCGGTGTGCAGCCGGACGGCGCTCGAACCGTGCGGGGCGCAGGTCTCGCCGCTCTCGGTGCAGCCCGTGAAGACCGGCTTGTGCTTGCCGTAGTCCGGAAGGATCATCACGATGTCGCTGTCCGGCCCGGCCGTGGCCTTCAGCGGGGCGCCGAGCAGGTCGAAGTAGTGCCGCCAGTCCCAGAAGGGGCCGGGGTCGTCGTGCATGTCCGGGATGGTGCCCTCGGTCGGTGAGGGAACGTTGTCGTGGCCGAAGACGTGCTGCCGGTCCAGCGGGATGGAGTAACGTTTCGCCAGATACTTCACGAGGCGGGCCGAGGACCGGTACATCTGCTCGGTGTACCAGGCGTCCGGCTGGCGCAGGAAACCCTCGTGCTCGATGCCGATCGAGCGGCCGTTGACGAACTGGTTGCCCGAGTGCCAGGCCGCGTCCTTGGTCTTCACGTGCTGGGTGACGTGGCCGTCGCTGGAGCGGATGGAGTAGTGCCAGGACGCCTCCTCCGGGTCCTGGATGGTCGCGAGCATCGAGGCCAGCGGTGCCTCGGTGTCGTGGATGACGATGTACTCGATCCGCTGGTCCTTGGGGCGGTTCGCCAGGTCGTGATTGCCGTAGGCGTCCTCGTTGATCCGCACGTACGGCGCGCTCAGCCAGGAGCAGTTCAGCTCCGGCGGGCACTCGACGTTCTTCGAGCGCTGCGCGCCCTGCGCGGTGGCGGCACGCGAACGCACCTGGGGGCTCGCGGCGAGCACCACGTGCTGCCCGGCGTCGGTGACACGGTCGGCGCCCTTGCGGATGACGTCGAAGACGTCGTTGGCGTACGCCTCGGCCTGGGCCGTGTCGGCCGTCCCGGCGAACCTCGCCACCGCCTCCCACCACTGGGCCGGGTCGGCGCTGAGCGGCTTGCCGAGCTTCCGCTGGGTCTCGGCGAGCAGGGCGGCGCCACCGCGCACGTTCGCGGCGTCGTCCTTCTGGAGCCGCTCCGGCGGAAGCTTGAGGAGTCCGGCGGCCCGCCGCAGGTCCGCCTGCCCGACTGCGTTTCGGGAGGCGGTCCCGTGGGAGGCGGCCGGACTCGGCGTCAGCGTCTGCGGCCGGGGCGTCACATGGTGCGGCAGCTGCTGGGCCGGGAGCCCCGCGGAGTCCACCAGGTGCATCGGGCCGTAGCCGCCGACGACACTCGCGACGCCGGGGTGCGAGTCCCACCGCGACTGGAGGTAGGACACGCCCATCAGGACGCTGCGGGGCACGTGGTACTCGGCCGCGGCGGCGGTGTAGTCGTCCTGGAGGCGATTGTCGGACGGGCCGCCGCCGTCGTCCGACTGGTCGAGCAGCAGCAGCGGCAGCAAGAGTGCTGCCGAAGCGCTCACACAGACGATTCGCCGGTGTCCGCGCACATAACCGGAGACGCGGGGGGCGACGCGTTTTCTCATACGGGAGGCTCCAACGAGGTCGGCGTGGCCAGAGAATGCGACCAGGGCACAGGGGTTCGCCCTGTACGTCACCCCTCGTACGTTTCCTTGCCTCGCGCGCCACGTCGCGCCGAGCGTCAACCGCGTGGACCATCACCCGCGCCGAGGCCACCCGGTCGGCGGCAGCGCGTCCCGCCCGGCGGGGGAGGGCTCAGTCGTCCTCCACGGGGTCGGTGTGCCAGTCCGGGTGACCCGGCATCGGCGGGGTGTGCGCGCCGTACAGCCAGGGCTCCAGAAACGGTGTCAGGTCCTCGCCCGCGACCTTCGAGGCGAGCCTGACGAAGTCTCGGGTGCCGGCCGTCCGCCCCTGGTACTCCGTCACCCAGGAGCGCTCGATCCGCGCGAAGGTGTCCGCGCCGACCTTCTCCCGCAGGGCGTACAGCACCAGCGCGGAGCCGTCGTAGCGGATCTGCCGGAACAGCGTCGGCTCCGTCGGTTCCGCCGGGGCGCCGTCGTCGTGGCGCCACTGGTCGTGCTGCTCGTAGGCCGAACGCATCATGTCCGCCATGCTCCGGCCGCCGTGGGTGTCGGCGTAGAGCAGCTCGTAGAAGCGGGCGTGACCCTCGCTCAGCCACAGGTCCGACCAGCGGCGGATGGCCACACTGTCGCCGGTCCAGTGGTGGGTGAGCTCGTGGACGAGGTTGCGCTCGGCGGTCACCCGATCCCCCAGCAGATCGGCGCTCGGCACGGTCGACAGCGACTGGGTCTCCAGCGCCACGGGCAGATCGCCGGTGCCGACGAGGACGCCGTAGCGGCGGAACGGGTACGGGCCGAGCCGCTGCTCCAGCCAGGCCAGATGGTCCGGCGTCAGGGAGCGGTACGCCGTGGTGTCGGCCACCAGGGAGTCCGGCACCACGTCCCGCACCGGCAGCCCGTTCGGGCCCTTGCCGTCGATCACGGTCAGCCTGCCGATCGCGAGCTGGACCAGCTGGGCGGCGAGCGGCTGCTCCGAGTCGTACGTCCACCGGGTCCGCCCGTCCGGCCGGGCCTCACGCTTGACGAGCCGTCCGTTGGCGACGGCCGTGATGCCCGGCGGGGTGGTGACGTGGAAGGTGTACGGCGCGCGCAGGCTGGGGTGGTCGTTCGCCGGGAAGATCATCCTGGCGCCGTCGGGCTGGGGCGACAGCAGTGTGCCGTCGTCGGTGGGCACCCAGCCGTAGTCCTGGATCGCGTCGTCGCGATGGCGTCGCTGCGTCGGGTCGGCGGTGTACGCCACCCGCACGGTGAACCGGTGCCCGCGCGCGAGGGGCCGCCCCGGTGTGACGACCAGTTCGTCCCCCTTCCGCTCGGTCCTCGCCGGGGCGCCGTCCACGGTGACGGAGCGCAGCGTGTTCCCGGCGAAGTCCAGGTCGAACCGGGACAGGGCCTGGGTGGCGGTCGCGGCGAGGGTCGCGGTGGCGGGGAAGGGGGTGCGGGGCGCCCGCCAGTCGAAGTCGAGCGTGTAGCGGTCGACGGTGTAGCCGCCGTTTCCGTCGAGCGGCACGAGCGGGTCACCGATGCCGGGCGCGCCGGGAGCGGGCGCCTCGGCGGCCTGTTGTGCGGTGGTGCGGGTCGTACCGGGGGCGGCGGGATGGGTGCCCGGTGTCCTGGAGCGCGGTTCGAGGACGAGGAAGGCGGTGGCGGTGAGGGCGACGGCGGTACCGGTCAGGGCGAGGAGGGGGAGGGTGCGGCGGGGGAGAGACATGGCGGCACTATGTCAGGGTGCGGGGTGATATAGGGGGTTTGATGGGAGTTTCCCCGATGTCGGCGGGTTCCCCGATGGCCGTCCCCGCGTCGCCCTCCTGTCTCCCGCCTGTGCGGGAGATGTCAACCCTCCACAGTCTTCGTCGTTAGCGTCGGTGCCTGTTGTGACACCCCTCGGAACAACCCCTGGAGCGCTGATGCCCCCCACCATCCGCCGGGCCGTGATTCCCGCCGCCGGGCTCGGATCGCGGCTGCTGCCGCTGACCAAGGCCACGCCCAAGGAGATGCTGCCGGTCGGTGACAAACCCGTCGTGGAGCACACCGTGCGCGAGCTGGTGGACTCCGGCATCACCGACATCACCATCGTCGTCTCCGGCGGCAAGTCCCTGATCCAGGATCACTTCCGCCCCAACCCGGCTCTCGTACGGCAGCTCAGGGAGGACGGCAAGGTCGCGTACGCCGACGCCGTGGAGGAGGTCGCCGAGCTGGCCCGCCGGGGCCACATCACCTACCTCGACCAGCACGGCCCGTACGGCAACGGCACTCCCGTCCTCAACGCCGCCCGCAGCTTCGGCGACGAACCCGTCCTGGTCCTGTGGCCCGACGACGTGTTCGTGGCCGAGGTTCCCCGCGCCCAGCAACTCATCCGCGCCTACGAGCAGACCGGCTGCCCCGTCCTCGCCCTCCTCCCCATGGACCCGGCCGACTCCCCCCGCTACGGCGTCCCCGTCGTCAAGGAGGACCTCGGCGACGGCATGCTGCGGATCACCGGCCTGGTGGAGAAGCCGGAGCCGGAGGCGGCGCCGTCCGCGTACGCGGCCATCGGCGGCTACGTCGTCACCCCCGGCATCGTCGACGAACTCCGCGAACAGACCCGCCTCTGGTACGAGGCCGAACGGCGGGGCGGCCCGGCCGGCGAGGTCTACCTCACCGACGCCCTCAACGCGTACGCCGCCCACCACGCGGTCTACGGGCAGGTCATCCGGGGCGAGTGGTACGACACCGGAAACCCCGCCGACTACCTGGTGGCCCAGATGGCCCACGCCCTGGCCCACCCGGAGTACGGGCCGGTGCTGCGGGAGCTGGTGCGCCGGATCGACGGATGACCGGTGTTCTCGCGCGCGGGTGAGTTGTCGGTGGGTCTGCGGGGTCAGACCGTCAGGTGTGTCAGGGATGGCGCGTCCGGGGCCAGGCCGACCCGCATGTAGTACTCCGTGCCGATGATGCGGTGCCGTACCTCGGTGGGGAGGCGGGCGAGGAGGCCGGGGAGGGGGCGTTCGCGCTCCACCTGACTGCGGTGGGACAGGATCGCCGCCCACTTCCGGTCCAGCCACGGGCGTACGTCCACCACCGCGCTCACCTGGTGGTGCGGCACCGCCAGGACGGACTTGCGGGCCCGGGTCATCAGGGGGCCGAGGTCGGCCACCGCCGTGTCCGGATGGGTGGCCAGGTACACGGCGCCCGGCTGCCACGGCTCGCCCGCCTCCGGGTGGAGGTCCCCGAGCCCGGCGGCGGCCGCGGCGAGCAGGGTGACCTGGTGGGTGCGGCGGTGGTCCGGATGGCCGGTGAGGCCGCCGTACGCGTCGTGTGTGAGCACGATGTCCGGGCGGACGGCGCGGATGGCGGCCACCACATGGGCGACCGCCTCGTCCAGCGGCACGTCGCACCAACGCGGCTGTCCCGGTGCTGAGTCGGGGACGCGGTCGTCGGCGTAGCCGAGCAGCTGGGGCGGCTCGGCGCCCAACGCCCTTACGGCGTCCGCGAGTTCGCGGGTGCGGTAGGTGTCGGGGGCCCAGGTGGCGGTCACGACCGTCGTCCGGGCGCCCGCCGCCGCGTGGCGGGCGATGACACCGCCGGAGACCAGGGACTCGTCGTCGGGGTGGGCGAACACGGCGAGGAGGCTGGGCGGTGTCATCGGGTCAGTGCTCCGGCGAGGGGGTGGGCCGTGGGAGGGAGTGGTCCTCCACCGGGCCGTACAGCGCGGCGGGTTGGTCCGTCCGGAAGGCCCAGTAGCGGTCGCCCCAGCTCCAATGCCACCACTCGGTGCCGTAGTTGACCAGGCCCGCAGAGGTCAGGGCGGTCGAGAGAAGGGTGCGGTGCTCGCGGGCCCGGTCGCTGATGCCGGCGGCGTCGGTGTAGCAGGCGCCCCCGCTCTCCTCCGGGGTGGCGTTCATGCGGGTGCCCATGTCGAGTTCGACGCCGTCGCTGTCGACCAGGGTGAGGTCGACGGCCGCGCCCGCGCTGTGCGGGGCGATCTCCGGCGGCGAGACATAGCGGCTGGCGGCGTCACGGAGGCGGTCCGCGGGCCAGTCGGGGTTGTCCCGGGCGAGTTCGCCCGCGTAGTCCGCGAAGTAACGCCGTTGCAGGGCCGGTGGCCGGTACCCCTCCACGAGCAGCAGACCGAGCCCGTCCGGCAGCAGCGACCCCGCGTGCAGCAGCCGCTCCACCACCCCCTCCCGCAGATGCGCGAAGGCGCCGGGCGCGTCCCACCGCCGGGCGTCCACGCGGAGCGTGCCGCCGACGCGCACGTCGACCAGCCGCTCCCCGCACTCCCTGACCGGTATCCGCGCCACCCGGTCGTCGGACATCAGCACGATGCTCACTCGGTCTCCCAGTCCCCTGAATCGAAGTAGGCCGCCACACCGTTGGAACGGGCCTCCACCACCGCGCCCAGCCGCGCGAAATCCCTTTCCGTCATGATCGGTTGCCAGGCGACGAGCGGCAACACCCGCCCCTCGTCGTGCTCCTCCGGGGCCGGCACGAGCCCCTGGATCTCCGCCGCGCCGAGCCGTCGACGGGCTCGGTGTGACGGCGTCCGGTGCTCAACGGCGCCTCCGTGCGTGTGACTTGGTGTTCATCCGGCTCACCAGCCCATCTCGGTGTACGCGCGTCCGGCGCGGATGCCCTCGATCGCCGCGCGGGCGTAGGGCACGAGCGGGTCCGGGAGGCCGTCCGGGGGCCACCAGTGCCAGGCCAGGCACTTGTCCGGTTCCCGTACTTCCGGGATGCCCTTCAACCCCCGCACCCGGAAGATCAGTTGCATGCGCGGCCGCCTCCTTGGGGCGTCCAGCAGATGCACCACGTGCGCGAACTCCACGTCGGCGGGGTCGATCACCAGTCCGCCCTCCTCGTACGCCTCCCGCACCAGGCAGGCCACGGCGGACTCCTGCTCGCAGTGTCCTGCCAGGAAGTGCCAACTCCCGCCCTCGTAGGGCGAGTCGGGGTGGCGCTGGCCGAGCAGTACCCGTCCCTCCGGGTCCTCCGCGTACAGGTGGACGCCGATGACGTTCAGGGTCCGGCCGCCCGTCGAGGGTACGAAGTCGGCTTCATCGGCGGGCATTTCGGCACCTCTCGGGTGGATACGGCGGGCTTGCTCAGACTGCCCCGGCATGGGCGGCGTCATGCCGGGTGGCGGAAGGGATGACCGGTTCGGGGCGGGTGGCGCGAACTCGGCTGCCGTTGGGGCAGACTGGCCGGTCATGGGCCTGGAACGCGCGCTGCTCGATGTGACCCCGCTGCGGTCGTCGCCCGTCTTCCGGCGGCTGTGGCTGGGACAGACCCTGTCCGGATTCGGCGGGCAGATGACCGTCGTCGCCGTGATGTTCCAGATCTGGGAGATGACCGGGAGCACCGCGTGGACCGGTGCCGTCGGCCTGGCGCAGGCGGTGCCGCTCATCGGGCTCGGGCTCTTCGCGGGCGCGCTGGTCGACCGGGTGGACCGCCGCCGCTTCTATCTGTGGACGACCGCGGGCCAGGCCGTCTGCGCGCTGCTCCTCGCGGTCCAGGGGTTCTTCGGGCAGCTGCCGCCCGCCGGTGTCCTGGGCCTTGTCGCCCTCCAGTCCTGCTTCGTCGCCGGAGGGGCCCCGGCCTCGCGTACGTTCGTCCCGCAACTGCTGCCCGAGCCGCAGCGCGCGGCCGGCCTCGCGCTGCGGCGCATCGCCTTCCAGGCCGCCATGCTGGCCGGACCCGCGCTGGGCGGCCTGCTCGTGAGCGGGGTGGGGGTCGGCGGGTGCTATCTGATCGACTCCGTCACCTTCCTCGCCGCGCTCTTCGGCGCCTTCGGCCTGCCCCCGATGAGCCCGGACGACGACGCCGAGCCCGCCCGGCCCGGACTGCGCGGTGTGGGGGACGGTCTGGCCTTCCTGGTGCGCACCCCCGTCGTGCGCGGAGCCCTGCTCACCGACCTGGCCGCGACCGTGCTGTCCATGCCGATCAGCCTGTTCCCGCTGGTCAACGCCGAACGGTTCGACGGAGACCCGCGCACGCTCGGCCTGTTCCTCGCCGCCATCGCCGCCGGAGGCGTGGCCGCCTCCCTGTTCTCCGGGACCTTCACCCGGAGCCCCCGCCCCGGACTGATCATGCTCGTCGCCTCCGCCGGGTGGGGAGCCGCGCTGATCCTCTTCGGGCTGTCGACCGAACCCTGGCTCGGCCTGGCCTTCCTCGTCGTCGCGGGCGCCGCCGACACGGTGTCCGTCGTGGCCCGGGGAACCGTCGTCCAGGCACACACCCCACCCGCGCTGCTCGGACGGGTCGGAGCGGCCGAGCAGATCGTGGGCCGGGCCGGGCCCGACCTCGGCAACATGCGCGGCGGACTCGTCGCGTCCGCCACCACCGGCACGACGGCGCTCGTCAGCGGCGGTCTGCTGTGTGTGCTCGCGGTGGTCGCCGTGGGCGCCGCGACGGCCGAGCTGCGCCGGACCCCCGCGTCCCCCGACGGTGGCCGTCCGTGCCCGTGCGATCAGGGTGTCGCCTGTGACACGCCACATAAGGAGTGTGCCCGTCTTCGGACCTAGGAGGGCGCAGATATGCAGAACGCAGATATGCAGAACACCGAGCAGACGCAGGAAGCGCTCGACAGTTTCCTCGACATGTGGGCGGACCACATGCGAACCCGTGCCCCAGACCTGCGGATAAGCTCAAGATCCATGACAGAATCCGCAGGTCAGCACCCTAGCCCCACCCTCACCCTCCCCGCGCACCCGCTCCGCATGGCCACCGCGCAGGCCCAGGCGGTCGCCGGTGACATCGAGGCCAACGTCGTCACCGTCGCGGCCATGATCCGCGAGGCGGCCGCCGCAGGGGCCCGCCTCGTCGTCTTCCCCGAGAAGTTCCTCAGCGGCTACGAGCCCGAGCTGATCCGCGCCGACCCCAGCCGCCACGCCGTACGGCCGCGGGACCCGCGCCTGGCCCCCGTCTCCACGGCCTGCCGGGAGACCGGCACCGTCGCCGTCGTCGGCGCCGCGTTCCTCGAGGACGGCGACCTGCATGTCTCCGCGCTCGTCATCGGCGCGGACGGCGAGCACGTCACGCGCTACGACAAGCAGCACCTCTTCCCGACGGAAACCCCGATCTATCGCGCGGGCACCACCGGACGCACCCTCGAACTCGACGGCTGGCGGCTGGGCCTCGGCATCTGCTACGACTCCGGCTTCCCCGAGCACGCCCGCGCGGCGGCCCTCGACGGGTGTCACGCCTATGTGGTCGGCGCACTGTTCGGCGTCGGCAACGGCTACCAGGAGTCGCGCACCTGGTTCCCGGCCCGCGCCCGCGAGAACACCTGCTACACCGTGCTCTCCAACCACATCGGCACCACCGGCGACTGGCACACCTGCGGCTCCAGCGCCGTGTGGGGTCCGGACGGGCGCGTGCTGGCCGAGGCAGGTCCCGACCGGCAGGAGCTGGTCGTCGTCGACCTCGATCCGGAGGTGCTGCTCGCGGCGCGGAAGGCCGCGCCCACGCCGGGCGGCGGCACCGACTGCACCGACGGCTCCAGCGACACCGCCGTCCGACCTGCGGAGTCGTCGCCGTAAGAGCCTCGTCAAGGGAGGGCCCGGCGGCGTAAGAGGGCTGTCAACGCGGGGTCCGAACCGGTCGCGGGAGGGGTTTGCTCGAAGGGCAAGCGATCAATCCTCGCCCTTCAGGAGTCCAAGATGGCCGATACGGCCCTCGTACTCGCCGTCCTCGCGGGTTTCGCGCTGGTGGCCCTCGTCGCCAAGGGGGTGACGAAGCTGTGACCACCGAGAACGTCGTCGGTCTTGTCGTGGCCGTCGCTCTGCTGGGCTATCTCGTCCTCGCCCTGATCTTCCCGGAGAGGTTCTGAGCGCGGCCATGAGTCCCGTACTCGCGGGCGTGCTCCAGCTGCTCGCCCTGACGGGCGCGCTCGCGCTCGTCCACATGCCTCTCGGCACCTATATGGCCCGGGTCTACGACTCCCGCAGACATCTGCGCGTGGAGCGGTGGACCTACAGGGCCATAGGCGCCGACCCCGGCACCGAGATGGCCTGGACCGCGTATCTGCGGGCCGTCCTCGCCTTCTCCGTCGCCGGTGTCCTCTTCCTCTATCTCCTCCAGCGGCTCCAGGGCGTACTGCCCGGCTCGCTCGGCTTCGCCTCGGTGTCGCCGACGCAGTCGTTCAACACGGCCGTCTCCTTCGTGACGAACACCAACTGGCAGTCGTACTACGGCGAACAGACCATGGGGCACGTCGTGCAGACCGCCGGTCTCGCGGTGCAGAACTTCGTCTCCGCCGCCGTGGGCATGGCCGTCGCGGTGGCCCTCGTACGCGGCTTCGCCCGGTCCCGTACCGGTGAACTGGGCAACTTCTGGGCCGACCTGGTGCGCGGCACGGTGCGGATTCTGCTGCCGCTCGCCGTGCTGGCCGCGCTCGTGCTGGTCGCCTGCGGGGTGATCCAGAACTTCTCCGGCATCCACGAGGTCGGGCAGTTCATGGGTGGCAGCCGGCAGTGGAACGGCGGCGCCGTCGCCTCCCAGGAGGCCATCAAGGAGCTGGGCACCAACGGCGGCGGCTACTTCAACGCCAACAGCGCCCACCCCTTCGAGAACCCGACGCCCTTCACCAACCTCTTCGAGATCTTCCTGATCCTGGTGATCCCGTTCTCGCTGACCCGTACCTTCGGTGTGCTGGTCGGTTCGGTGCGGCAGGGGTACGCGATCCTCGCCGCCATGGGCGTCATCTGGCTCGGCTTCACCGCCCTGATGATGGCCACCGAGTTCGCCCACCACGGCCCGGCGCTCCAGGCGGCCGGGGGCGCGACGGAGGGCAAGGAGGTCCGCTTCGGGGTCGGCGCCTCGTCGATCTTCGCGGCCTCGACCACGCTCACCTCGACCGGCGCGGTGGACTCCTTCCACTCCTCGTTCACCGGGCTCGGCGGCGGTCTCACCATGCTTGGCATGATGCTGGGCGAGATCGCGCCCGGCGGCACCGGCTCCGGTCTCTACGGCATGCTGATCATGGCGGTGATCGCGGTGTTCCTGGCCGGTCTGATGGTCGGCCGCACCCCCGAGTACCTGGGCAAGAAGATCGGGGCGCGCGAGATGAAGCTCGCGGCCTGCTACATCCTGGTCACCCCGGCCCTGGTGCTGGTCTTCACCGCCGCCTCGATGGCGCTGCCGACCCCGCCGCACTCGATGCTCAACTCCGGGGCGCACGGCTTCTCCGAGGTGCTGTACGCCTTCACCTCGGCGGCGAACAACAACGGTTCGGCGTTCGCCGGGCTGAACGCGAACACCGACTGGTTCAACGTCACCACCGGGTTCGCGATGCTGCTCGGCCGGTTCCTGCCGATGGTGTTCGTGCTCGCGCTCGCCGGTTCGCTCGCCGCCCAGCGCCCGGTGCCGGTCACCGCGGGCACCCTGCGCACCGAGAAGCCGCTGTTCACCGGACTGCTGGTCGGGGCGATCCTGATCGTCACCGGCCTGACCTACTTCCCGGCGCTCGCGCTGGGTCCGCTCGCCGAAGGGCTGGCGTGATGACCACTCGTATGGACAGGCAAGAGGACTCGATGTCCGCACTCACCTCCGCCCCCACAGCCTCCCAAGAGCCGCCGACGCCGAGACGGGACCCTCAACACCGGCTTGGCGCGGGCCTGTTCGACCCCCGGCAACTGGTCAGGTCGCTGCCGGACGCCGTCCGCAAGCTCGATCCGCGCGTCATGGTCAAGTCGCCGGTGATGTTCGTCGTCTGGATCGGCTCGGTCCTGACCACCGCGTTCTCCCTCACCGACCCCACCGATTGGTTCGGCTGGGCGATCAGCGCGTGGCTGTGGCTGACCGTGCTCTTCGCCAACCTGGCGGAGGCGGTCGCGGAGGGCCGGGGCAAGGCGCAGGCCGACAGTCTGCGCCGGGCCAGGACGGACGCGGTGGCGCGCCGACTGGTCGACGGGCGCGAGGAGCGGGTGCCCGGCACGGAACTCGGCGTCGGCGACCTGGTGGTCTGCGAGGCCGGGGACATCGTGCCCGGCGACGGTGACGTGGTCGAGGGTGTCGCCTCCGTGGACGAGTCCGCGATCACGGGCGAGTCTGCGCCGGTGATCCGCGAGTCCGGCGGCGACCGCAGCGCGGTGACCGGCGGCACCCGCGTGCTCTCCGACCGCGTGGTCGTCCGGATCACCACCCGGCCCGGCGAGACCTTCGTCGACCGGATGATCGGTCTGGTCGAGGGCGCCGCCCGGCAGAAGACGCCCAACGAGATCGCGCTCGACATCCTGCTCGCCTCGCTGACCATCGTGTTCCTGCTGGCCTGTGCGACGCTGCCGCCGTTCGCGGACTACGCGGGCACCCACCTCACCATGGTCGTCCTGATCGCCCTGCTGGTCTGTCTGATCCCGACCACCATCGGCGCGCTGCTCTCCGCGATCGGCATCGCGGGTATGGACCGGCTGGTCCAGCGCAACGTACTGGCCATGTCCGGGCGCGCCGTCGAGGCGGCCGGCGACGTCTCCACCCTGCTGCTGGACAAGACCGGCACCATCACCCTCGGCAACCGCAGGGCCGCCGAGTTCGTCCCCGTGCGCGGCACCACCGAGGCCGAACTCGCGGACGCCGCCCAGCTCTCCTCGCTCGCCGACGAGACGCCCGAGGGCCGCTCCGTCGTCGTCCTCGCCAAGGAGCGGTACGGGCTGCGCGAGCGGCACCAGGGCGAGCTGGCGGGTGCCGAGTGGGTCGCCTTCTCCGCCCAGACCCGGATGTCCGGGGTCGACGTGGCCGGGCGCGAGGTCCGCAAGGGCGCGGCCGGTTCGGTCGTGGCCTGGGTGCGCGAGCGCGGCGGCTCGGTCGCCGACGACGCGGAGGCGGTCGTGGACTGTATCTCCCGCGCCGGGGGCACCCCGTTGCTCGTCGCCGTGCGCGACGCGAAGGGGGCGCGCGTCCTCGGTGTCGTCCACCTCAAGGACGTGGTGAAGGACGGGATGCGGGAGCGGTTCGCGGAGCTGCGCCGCATGGGCATCCGCACGGTGATGATCACCGGGGACAACCCGCTGACCGCGAAGGCCATCGCGGAGGAGGCGGGCGTGGACGACTTCCTCGCGGAGGCCACCCCCGAGGACAAGATGGCCCTGATCAAACGGGAGCAGGCGGGCGGCAAGCTCGTCGCGATGACCGGGGACGGCACCAACGACGCCCCCGCGCTGGCCCAGGCGGACGTGGGCGTGGCGATGAACACCGGTACGTCGGCCGCCAAGGAGGCCGGCAACATGGTCGACCTCGACTCCGACCCGACCAAGCTGATCGAGGTCGTCCAGATCGGCAAGCAACTCCTCATCACCCGGGGTGCGTTGACGACGTTCTCCATCGCCAACGACGTTGCGAAGTACTTCGCGATCATCCCGGCGCTCTTCGCGTCGGTCTACCCCGGCCTCGAAGCGCTCAACGTGATGCGGCTGACCTCGCCGGACTCCGCCATCCTCTCGGCCGTGATCTTCAACGCGCTGGTCATCGTCGCCCTGGTGCCGCTCGCCCTGCGCGGTGTGCGCTACCGGCCCGTCGGCGCGGACCGGATGCTGCGGCGCAACCTCACGGTCTACGGCCTCGGCGGCCTCGTCGCGCCCTTCGTCGGCATCAAGCTCATCGACCTGCTTCTCTCGCTGATCCCCGGGATCGGGTGACGACATGAACAACTCCCTTGCCAACACAGCCCGGTTGTTCGGAGCGGGCCTGCGGGCGCTGCTGGTGCTCAGCGTGCTCACCGGTGTGCTGTACCCGCTCGCCGTCACCGGCGTCGCCCAGTCGCTGTTCGCCGCTGCGGCCAACGGCTCCGAGGTCCGGGCGGACGGCCGCACCGTCGGCTCCTCCCTCATCGGGCAGTCGTACGACCTTCCGCCCACGAAGGGGGAGGGCGCACCGCGCCCCGACCCGAGGTGGTTCCAGGGGCGCCCGGCGAACGGGCTCGGCACCAACAGCGTCAACACCCGCTACCACCTCCTGCTGTCCGGCGCGACCAACCTCGCCGCCGACAGCGGTGCGGTGCGCGGCCGTTGCCCCGCCGCACCCGCCGAGGGCACGCTCTGCGCCCAGGTCCTCGCCGCCCGCGCCGCCGTCGCCCGCGACAACTCGGTCCCCGGGCACCCCGTCACCCCGGCCGACATCCCGCCGGACGCGGTGACCTCCTCCGGCTCCGGCCTCGACCCCGACATCTCACCGGGCTACGCCCTGCTCCAGGTCCGCCGCGTGGCCGAACACAACGGCCTGTCCGTGGCCGAGGTGCGCCGACTGGTCGACGCGCACACGGAGCGGCGGACGCTCGGCTTCATCGGCGAACCCCGCGTGAACGTCCTGGAGTTGAACGTGGCGCTGCGGGAGGTGGTGGCGCGAGGCTGACCGGAACGCCCGTGGCCCGGCGGAGCGGCGCCCTCATCGAGCGCGCCGCTCCGCCGCCGCGTGCCACCACCCCGGCGGGGACGGCCCGTCGACCCCGGCGGTGGGCCGGCCGGGATGCAGCCCGAGCCGCCGCAGCGCGTCGGCGTCGACACGGACGTCGAACCAGCCGTGCCAGTGGCCGTCGGCGCCGATCCCGCAGGCGTGCTGCCGGCCGATCTCGTCAGGGGCGAAGGGCATCCAGTCGATGCCGCGGTCGCGCAGTCAAGCGCGCGCGGCCGCCATCGGCCGGACGGCGCCCGGCAGGTTCTCGTAGGCCGCGACGGTGATCCACTCGGTACCCGGTGTCTCCATGACATCCATGATGCCCGGATCGTTTTCCCCGCTCCCTGGGCATAGGGGACTGGTGACCTTCGAATGGGCGCGATGAGTATGCTCGGCCCCTGGCGGTCGGCGTCCACTGAGCGTAGGCGACGGGTAGTGGTGGGAGGGACGGGGCCATGGTGACGTCGCGGACGGGTGCCGCACGGCTCGTGCCGACGGCACGGGACGAGGCGGAGTGGGACGGCCGGGAGCCGTCGGTGCTTCTTGTCGAGGACGACCCCGGGGACGCCCTCCTCGTGGAGGAGCTGGTCACCGACAGCGCCCTCAAGATGAGCCTGCGCTGGGTGCGTTCGATGACCGAGGCCGCGGACGTGCTCGCCGCCGAGCTGCCCGACTGTGTCCTGCTCGACCTGAACCTGCCGGACGCCCGGGGCCTGGAGGCCCTGTCCATGGTCCAGGCGCACGCCGACCAGGTGGCCGTCGTCGTCCTCACCGGACTGGCCGAGGAACAGACCGGCCTCGCCGCCGTCGCGGCGGGCGCGCAGGACTACCTCGTCAAGGGCCGCGTCGAACCCGAACTCTTCGGCCGCGCCGTGCGCTACGCGATCCAGCGCAAGCAGGCGGAGCAGGCGGCCGTCGCCCTCCAGGCCAGTCAGATGCAGGCCAGGGAGAACGCCCGCCTCGAACGCGGGCTGCTGCCAAGGCCGTTGCTGCGCGCCGAGGGCGTCGACGTGGTGGCCCGCTACCGCCCCGGCCGCGCCCAGGCCCTCCTCGGCGGCGACTTCTACGACATCGTGCAGAGCGCCGACGGCGCCGTCCACGCCCTGGTCGGGGACGTCTCCGGGCACGGCCCCGACGAGGCCGCCCTCGGTGTCGCCCTGCGCATCGCCTGGCGCACCCTCGTCCTCAGCGGCATCACCGGCGCCGAACAGGTCGGCCGACTGGAGGAGTTGCTGGTCGCCGAGCGCGCCCGGGACGAGGTCTTCGCGACGCTGGTGAGTCTCGCCGCCGTACCCGGCGCCCACAGCGCCAGCGTCGTACGGGCCGGACACCCCGGACTGCTGCGCCGCACCGGCGCCGAGGTGGACTGGGTGGAGGTGCCCGGCGGACCCGCGCTCGGCATGGTCCCCGGCGTGGCCGGGTGGCCGACCTCCGAACTGCCGGTACCGCCGGGCGCGTCCGTGGTCCTCTTCACCGACGGCCTGTTCGAGGGACATGTGAGCAGCGGACCCGAACGCCTCGGCGAGGGCGGGCTGCTGGCCCTCGCCCGGGAGTCGGCCACCCTGCCCGCCGAGGACTTCGTGGACACCCTGATCGGCCGCGCCGAAGGACTGGCCGAGGAACGCGGCGGACTCGCCGACGACGTGGCCGTCGTCCATGTGAGCTGGAACTAGAAGTGAAACCAACGAAGTCGGAGCGCACGGTGACGAACGACGAGAGCGCGCACCGGCGCAGCCTGACGGTGCAGGGCTGGTTCCAGTTGGTGCTGGCGCTCATGGCCCTGCTCGTGGTGGTCGGCACCGTGATCGGCGCCGACCTGCTGGGCCGTACGGCCGCCGCCACCGACGGGCTGCTCCAGCACATCCAGCCCGCCCAGACGGAGGCGTACCGGCTTCAGGCCGCCCTGGTCAACCAGGAGACCGGCATCCGCGGTTACGCGATCGCCGCCGATCGGCAGTTCCTCACCCCCTACACCCGCGGCAAGGACGACGAGGCCCACTCGGCCGCCCGGCTGCGCACCCTCATCGGGGACCGCCCCGACCTGCTCGCCGACCTGGAGGCCGTCGAACGGCAGGCCGCCGACTGGCGCCGCGCCTACGCCGAGCCGATGGCCGCCTCCGTCACCCCCGGCGCCCCGAAGCCCGTCGACAAGACCACCGCCGAACGCGGCCGGCAGAACTTCGACCGCCTGCGCACCACGTGGGCCAAGCAGAACGCCGACCTCGCCCGGACCGTCCGCGAGGGCCACGCCCGCATCGCCCACGAACGCACCGTGCGCAACTCGGTGCTGGGCGGCATGGTTGCCGCCTTCCTGCTGACCGGGATCGCCCTCGCCTTCCTCGTACGCATGCTGGTCGCCCGGCCGCTGGAGATCCTCGGCACCGCCTCCCGCCGGGTGTCGGGCGGTGACTTCACGCACGTCATCACCGGCGGCGGCCCCGCCGACCTCGTCGCGCTCGCCGACGACGTGGAGGGCATGCGCAGGCGCATCGTCGCCGAACTCGACGCCTCCCGCGACAAGGAGCGCATCCTGGCCCGCCAGGCCGCCGACCTGGACGCCCAGGCGGTCGAACTGCGCCGGTCCAACGTCGAGTTGGAGCAGTTCGCGTACGTCGCCTCCCATGACCTCCAGGAACCCCTGCGCAAGGTCGCCTCCTTCTGCCAGCTCCTCGAGAAGCGCTACGGCGACGAACTGGACGACCGGGCACGGCAGTACATCGACTTCGCCGTGGACGGCGCCAAGCGGATGCAGGTGCTCATCAACGACCTGCTGACCTTCTCCCGTGTCGGCCGCCTCAACGACGCCCGCGTGCCGGTGGGCCTCGACCGGGCGCTGGACAAGGCGCTGACCAACCTGGGTACGGCCCTCGAGGAGTCCGGCGCCCGCATCGACCGCCCAAACGAGCTGCCCGAGGTCGTCGGCGACCCGACCCTGCTGACCATGCTCTGGCAGAACCTGGTGGGCAACGCCCTGAAGTTCCGCCACGCCGAACGCGCCCCGCACATCACCGTCACCTGTGCACCCGATCCCGACGAGCCCGGCATGGTCAGGGTCTGCGTGAAGGACAACGGCATAGGTATCCCGGGGCAGTTCGCGGAGAAGGTCTTCGTCATCTTCCAGCGGCTGCACAGCCGGGACGCCTACGGCGGTACGGGCATCGGACTGGCGCTCTGCAAGAAGATCGTGGAACATCACGGGGGCAGGATCTGGCTCGACACCGCGTGCACGGACGGCACCCGTTTCTGTCTCACTCTTCCCCCGGCCGCCCCCGTCCCGGACGAGACCGGCGCCGACTCCCAGGAAAAGGCCCTGACATGACGACCCCCGCCGCCACCCCCATCGACGTACTCCTGGTCGAGGACGACCCCGGAGACGAACTGATGACCCGGGAGGCGTTCGAGGACAACAAGATCGGCAACACCCTTCATGTCGTCCGGGACGGCGAGGAGGCGCTGCACTTCCTCTACCGGCAGGGCGAGCACGCGGACGCCCCCCGCCCCGACCTGATCCTGCTCGACCTCAACCTCCCCAAGTACGACGGCCGTCAGGTCCTGGAGCGGATCAAGTCCGACCCGGAGCTGTCCCACATTCCCGTCGTCGTCCTCACCACCTCGGCTGCGGAGGAGGACATCCTGCGCAGCTACAAGCTGCACGCCAACGCGTACGTCA
Organism: Streptomyces sp. NPDC026659; assembly: GCF_040638245.1. Taxonomy (NCBI): domain Bacteria; kingdom Bacillati; phylum Actinomycetota; class Actinomycetes; order Kitasatosporales; family Streptomycetaceae; genus Streptomyces; species Streptomyces sp. NPDC026659. The sequence goes on from NZ_JBEZXY010000009.1 coordinate 189,815, forward strand.
CCAAGCCGGTCGACCTGGACCAGTTCATCGCGGCGGTGCGCCAGATCGACGACTTCTTCGTGCAGGTGGTGCGGCTGCCCCGGCAGGGCTGAGGGGGCCTTCGGCGGTTCGGCGAGAGGGCGTTGGGGGACTGTTGCGGCGGTCGTGACGTGTCGATCCGGCGGTCCCCGCGGGCGGATACACTCGGCCGCTCGTCGTGATCAAGGAGCAGAACATGCGCAAGGCGGCCGTCACGCCCCGAGGGGACCTCATGCGCTGGGTCGAGCTGCCCGGCCGGGACGCCCCGCGCGTCTACGTCCACGGCCTCGGCGCCACCTCGCCCGCGTACTTCACCGAGTCCGCCGTACACCCCCTGCTCGCCGGTCACCGCTCGCTGCTGATCGACCTGTTGGGTCACGGCATCAGCGACCGCCCGGCGGACTTCGACTACAGCCTGGAGTCCCACGCCGACGCCCTGGCCGCCGCGCTGGCCTCCGCCGGTGTGAGCGGCGCCGAGCTGATCGCGCACAGCATGGGCGGCTCCGTGGCGATCGTCCTGGCCGCCCGCCACCCCGGGCTGGTCTCCCGGCTCGTCCTGATCGACGCCAACCTGGACCCGATCACGCCCGTCCCCGGTGCTCCCGGAAGCTCGGGGATCACCGCGTTCTCGGAGCAGGAGTTCCTGGACGGCGGCTGGGAGAAGGTCCGCGACTCGGCGGGCCCGCACTGGTGGTCCACCATGCGCCTGGCCGACCGGACCGCCCTGCACCGCAGCGCGGTCCGGCTCACGCGCGGTACGACGCCCACGATGCGCGAGCTGCTGCTGAAGCTGCCGATTCCGCGCACCTTCCTGTTCCCCGAGGCGGACGGGCCGTTCCCGGGCACGGAGGAGCTGGAGAAGGCAGGGGTGCGGGTCGTCGCCGTACCCGACTGCGGGCACAACATCATGCTCGACAACCCGGGGGCCTTCGTGCGTGAGACGGCCGCCGCCCTGGCGTGAGTTAGGTATGCCTAAGTAGAGTTCGGTGGCCGGACGCCCCGTCTCTCCGCTGGAGCCCGCCATGACGAGCACTGCCGCTGTGTCCACCGCGACGGCCGGCGCGGGGGCGGCGCCGCTGTGGCTCGCCCGGGTACGGCTCGGCGCCGGGGGCCCGCTCGCGCACATCCGGGTGGCGGGCGGCCGGATCACCGGGATGTGGGCCGAGAAGGACCTTCGACTCGGTTCCGGCGAGCCGGTGTTCGACCTGGCCGGGCGGACCGTACTGCCCGGGCTGTGGGACGCCCATGTGCACCTGGGGGAGTGGGCCGTCGCCCGCACCCGGCTCGACGTGTCCGGGCTCGACTCGGCCCGCGCGGTCGCCGAAGCCGTACGCGAGCGTGCTCAAGCACCGCTGGACGAGCGGGTGTTGACCGGGTTCGGTTTCCGGGACGGGCTCTGGCCCGACGCCCCGCACAAGGACGTGCTCGACGCGGTCGTCCCCCACGTGCCCGTCGCCCTGGTCAGCCAGGATCTGCACACCGCGTGGCTCAACTCGGCCTGCCTCGCGCTGATCGGCCGCGCGGAGCATCCCAGCGGCCTGCTGCGCGAGCACGAGTGCCTGGAGGCCCTCGCCGCGCTGCCCAAGGCACCCGTCGAGACCGAGGACCACCGGATCGAGGAGGCATGCCGGGCGGCCGCCGCGCGCGGGGTCACCGGGATCATCGACTTCCAGTACGGCGACACGGTCGCGCAGTGGGCGCGGCGGAGCGAGGCCGGGCGGCCGCTCGTCCGGGTGGCGGCCGCCGTCTACCCGTCGTACCTCGACGCGGCGATCGAGCGCGGGCTGCGCACCGGTTCCGCTGTCGACGGGGGCGCCGGGGTCGTACGTGTCGGCCCGCTCAAGCTGTTCACGGACGGCTCGCTCAACACCCGTACCGCCCTGTGCCGCGACCCCTACCCGGGGCTCGGGGACACCCCTCAGGCGCACGGCATCCAGGAGACCGGCACCGAGGAACTGGTCGCGCTGATGCGCCGCGCCGCCGCCCACGGCATCGAACCGGCCGTGCACGCCATCGGCGACCACGCCAACACGGTCGCCCTGGACGCCTTCGAGGCCGTGCGCTGCCGCGGCCGGATCGAGCACGCGCAACTGCTCGATGCCGCCGACCTGCCGAGGTTCGCCGCGCTCGGGGTCACGGCGGGTGTCCAGCCCCGGCACGCCACCGACGACCGGGACATCGCGGACCGGCACTGGGCGGGGCGCACGGGACGCGCGTTCGCCTACGCGGATCTGCTCGCGGCCGGGGCCCGGCTGGAGTTCGGCTCGGACGCGCCGGTCTCGCCGCTGGACCCGTGGCTCGGCATCGCGTCGGCCGTCGGCCGCACCGGGGACGAGCGCCCGGCCTGGCATCCCGAGCAGCGCGTGCCGCTCGCGGCGGCCCTCGCCGCCTCGGCCCGGGGCAGGCGGCTGATCAGGGTCGGCGACCCCGCCGACCTGGTGTTCACGGACGTGGACCCGCTGGAGGCGGACCTGGCGACCCTGCGGGAGATGCCCGTGTTCGCGACCATGCTCGGCGGCCGCTGGACCCACGGACCGGCCTGAGCGGGAGAGCTTGCGCTGCGCCGTTCCGCGCGCATACTTAGGGTACCCTAACTTGGGTTCTCGTCTCCGGAGCGGAGCCGTGGACGGCGTGCGCCGGTGCGCGCGCCGCACGGGGTGAACGGCGGCACGGCCGCCGCATGTGGAAGGTGTGGCGGTGCCCGTCGGCGCCGGAACGCGCGGCGGCCCGGACCGGCTTCGCCCCGGACCGGCTTCGCCCCGGACCGGTTTCGCCCCGCCCGGCGACACCCGGGCGCGTCGACCGCGCGGCCGTACCCGAGTGCGGGGTGCGACCCGTCGAGCCCACCGCGAGAGGCGAAGCCCATGCCGTTCCCGTTCCCGTTCCCCGAGACCGTGACGCCGTCCGGGGCGATCCCGCCCGCCGCTGCCGACCCGTTGACCGAATCCGCCCAACTCCCGGACGCGGCCGCCGCGTCGGTGCCCTACGGGACGCCCGAGCCCGGTGGTGGTCCTTCCTGGTGTCTGGAGGTGCGCCGGGCCGTGCTCCTCGTCCGTGACATACGCGGCTGTCCCGTGGAGGACGGCTCCGGGTTCGTCGCCCACATCGAGCGGCTGGTCCGGGCCGCTCGGGACGCGGGCGTACCCGTCGTCTACGCGGTGCGGGCGCCGGATCAGGGCGCGATCCAGCCGGGCCGCGGCGTGGTCGACGCCGTCCGACCCCGGCCCGGCGACAGCCTGTTCACCGGGAAGCGGTGCAGCGCCTTCGCCGGTACCCGGCTGCGCGCGCGGCTGACGGAGCTGGGCCGCGACCAGCTGGTGGTCGCCGGGGTCGCCGCCGCGACGGACATACTGCTCACCGCGGCGGACGCCTGGATGCAGGACCTGGAGCCCTTCGTCGCCGCCGACGCGGTGGCCGACCGTACGGCCGCCGAGCACGCGATGGCCGTACGGTGGCTCGCCGCCACCTGTGCCGTGATCGCGGACACCGACGCGCTGGTGGCGGCGTTCGGCGGGCAGGGCACCGTCGAGAGGGCGCCGGTGGACCGGTGGGCCGACACCCCTGGGTGACCCGGTGCCGGGGGTGCGGCTGTGCCTGCCGCTAGGCGGCCGTACGCCCCGCGAGCAGGGAGCGGTGGATCTCCTCCGCGCGGACCGCCGTGGTGGAGAGCAGGGTGCTGGTCAGGCCGTGCGTGTGCTCGGTGCCGCCCTGGAGGTAGATCCCGGCGGTGACCTCCGGTGCCGTGGCCACCCGGTGGTCGCGACCCACCCGCAGCGCGTCGCCGTCGTCGCGCAGGCAGAGCTTGGCCGACTCGCCGAGGAGTCCGGTCAGGTCGCGGGGCCGGTACCCCGTGGCGAGGACCAGCAAGTCGGCCTCCAGCACCTCGTGTTCGCCGGTCGGCAGGAACTCCACGGTGATGTCCAGCGCGTCGCCGCCGGACCGGGGCCGTACGTCGCGCACCCGGGAGACGTTGAGGAAGCGCAGCCGTTCGTGGCCCGCGACCTTCTCACGGTACGAGGTCGCGTACAGCGACTCGATCAACTCCATGTCCACCACCGAGTAGTTGGTGGAGCGGTGGTAGTCGAACAGGGACTGTTTCACCTCGGCCGGGGCGCCGAAGTACAGGTCCACCGCCTCGGGGTCGAAGATGCGGTTGGCGAACGGGCTGTCGTCGGCCGGGGTGTAGCCGTACTTGGCGAAGACCGCGCAGACCTCCGCGTCCGGGAAGGAGCGGTGCAGGAAGTCCACCGCCTCGGCGGCACTCTGCCCGGCACCGAGTACGACCGCCCGGCGCACGGGCGCCCCGGTGGTGCCGAGTTCGTCGATGCGGGGGATCAACTGGCTGTTGTGCCAGACGCGTTCGGTCGGCTCCAGGCCGGGCGGCACATGCGGCTCCAGGCCCATCGCCACGCTGATGTTGCGCGTCCGGTGCTGGACCGTGCGGCCCGGACGCTCCGGGTCTGCGCAGCGCACGTCGAAGTACGCGACGGTGCCCGCCTCGTCGCGCACCGGCTCGACGGCGGTCACCTCACTGTCGTAGCCGACGAGATGGCCGACCCGGTCGGCGGCCCACTCGAAGTACTGGTGGAACTCGGCGCGCAGCGGGAACAGCGTCTTCTGGTTGAGGAAGTCGATGAGCCGGCCGCGCTCGCGCAGGAAGCAGAGGAAGCTGAAGTCGCTGGTCGGATTGCGCAGGGTGACCAGGTCCTTGAGGAACGACACCTGCATGGTGGCGTCGTCGATGAGCATCCCCCGGTGCCAGCCGAAGCGCGGCTGGCGTTCCAGGAAGCGGGCGGTGAGGCGTTCTCCCTCCGGGCGGCCCGCGTTGTGTTCCTCAACGGCTATGGCCAGTGCGAGATTTGACGGACCGAACCCGATTCCGAGGACATCGTGGACGATGTCGAACTCCGTGCGGGGTGACTTCACCGTGGCATCGCCTCCCTCAGGCAGCCACATGTTAGATAAGGTTAGCCTTACCTAGCAACGGAGTCGTCGAAGAGGAGATCCTCATGCGCGTCGCCATGTTCGGCTATCAGACCTGGGGCCACCGCACCCTTCAGGCTCTGCTGGACTCCGGTCACGAGGTCGTCCTCGTCCTCACCCACCCGGCGAGCGAGCACGCGTACGAGAAGATCTGGGACGACAGCGTCGCCGAACTCGCCGAGAAGCACGACATACCCGTGCTGCTGCGCAACCGCCCCGACGACGAGGAAGTCCTCGCCGCCGTGCGGGAGGCGCGCCCCGACATCATCGTGGCCAACAACTGGCGCACCTGGCTGCCCCCGGAGCTGTTCGACCTGCCCCCGCACGGCACGCTCAACATCCACGACTCACTGCTGCCCTCCTACGCCGGGTTCTCGCCCCTCATCTGGGCCCTCGTCAACGGCGAGGAGCGCGTCGGCGTCACCGCGCACCGCATGAACGGCGAACTCGACGCGGGCGACATCCTGATCCAGCGCGCGGTACCCGTCGGCCCCGAGGACACCGCGACCGACCTCTTCCACCGGACCGTCGACCTCATCGCCCCCGTGGTGCGCGAATCCCTCGACCTCATCGCCTCCGGCGCCGACGCCGGACGCTGGCGGCCGCAGGACCGCGGCCGGGCCAGCTTCTTCCACAAGCGCTCGCTGGAGGACAGCCGCATCGACTGGACCTGGCCGGCCGAGCGCCTGGAACGCCTGGTGCGGGCCCAGTCCGACCCGTACCCGAACGCGTACGCCTTCCACCGCGGCGAACGCCTCCGCATCGTGTCGGCCGCCGTCTCCCGGGGACGCTACGGCGGCACGCCGGGCCGGATCTTCATCCGCGAGGGCGACGGCGTGGTGATCGTGGCGGGCCCCGACGCGCACAGCGGGCAGGGGCGTGGGCTGCTGGTGCGGCGGGTGCGGACGGAGGACGGCACGGAACTGGCCGCGACCGGCTACTTCCGCACGATGGGCGGTTATCTGACCTCGCGGCCCGAGTGACCTCGCCCTGAACCTTTCTGAGTGAACGTCAATTCAGCGCCGTAGCGGGCTCCTTGGAGTCCGCGTGGTGGCGGCCCATCGGTATCACCAGCGGTGTGCCGCTCACCGGGTCGGTGGTGATCCGACAGCGCAGGTCGAAGACGTTCTCGACGGTCTCCTCGGTCACGACCTCGGCCGGAGGTCCCTCGGCGACGATCCGGCCCGACTTCATGGCGATGACGTGATCGGCGTACCGGCACGCCTGGTTGAGGTCGTGCAGCACCATGACGACGGTGCGGCCCTCGCGGCGGTTGAGGTCGGTGATCAGGTCGAGGACGTCGATCTGGTGGGCGAGGTCGAGGTAGGTGGTCGGCTCGTCCAGGAGCAGTACGGGGGTGCCCTGGGCGACGGCCATGGCGATCCAGGCGCGCTGCCGTTGGCCGCCGGAGAGTTCGTCCACCGGCCGGTCGGCGAGGTCGGTGAGGTTCGTGGCCGCGAGGGCGCCGTGCACGGCCTCCTCGTCCGCCTTCGACCACTGGCGCCACCAGGTCTGGTGCGGCGAGCGACCCCGGCTCACCAGGTCCAGCACGGTCAGGCCCTCGGGGGCCACCGGGGTCTGCGGCAGGATGCCCAGCTTGCGGGCGAGTTCGCGGGTGGGGACCGAGCGCAGGGCGGCACCGTCCAGCTGCACCGTGCCCTGGCGGGGAGTCAGCAGTCGGGCCAGCGCTCGCAACAGGGTTGATTTGCCGCAGGCGTTGGCCCCCACGATGGCCGTGACCCGGCCGGTCGGTACGGCCAGCTCCAGGCTCTCCACCACCGCCCGTCCGTCGTAGGCGAGATGGAGATCGTGGGCGGTCAACCTCGGTTCGAAGGCACCGGGTTGGGTGATGTCCTCGGCAGGCGGGGTGCGCGAGTCGGTGGATGCCATGCGATCAGCCTCCTGAGCCCGCGCGGTTGGCGCGGATGAGCAGCCAGAGCAGGACCGGCGCGCCGAGCACACCGGTGACGATCCCCACGGGCAGTTCCGTACCGGGGATCGCCTCCCGGGCGATCAGGTCGGACCCGAGGACGACGAGGGCGCCGGTGAGACCGGAGACGAGCGGGGGCGGCGAGTCGGTCGCGGCCAGGCGCTGGGCGATCTGCGGGGCGGACAGCGCCACGAAGGCGACCGGACCGGCCGCGGCCGTCGCGAAGGCCACCAGCCCCACCCCCGTCACCAGCAGCGCGAGCCGCACCGGCTGGACCGGCGTGCCGAGCCCGGCCGCCACGTCGTCCCCGAGCTGGAGCGTGCGCATCCAGCGGCCCATCGCCAGCGTGACCGGCAGCAGCACCGCCATCGCCACGGCGAGGGTGTCCACCTGCTCCCAGGTGCGCCCGTTGAGGTTGCCCACCAGCCGGCCGACCGCCTCCTGCGCCTCGAAGCGGTTGCCGCGCGCCACCAGGAAGTCGGTCGCGCTGGTGCAGATCCACGACACTCCGATGCCGACCAGGATGATCCGGTAGCCGGTGGCCCCGTGTCGCCACGCGAGCGCGTAGACCACGGCGGCGGTGGCCAGCGCGCCGAGCAGCCCCAGCGTCTGCAGACCGAGCCCGCCGGTCCAGCCGAGCACGACCGCCGCCACGACCGCCGTACCCGCCCCCTCGGTCAGGCCGATCATGTCGGGGCTGGCCAGTGGATTGCGCGTCATCGTCTGGAACACCGCGCCCGAGACCCCGAAGGCGATTCCGGCGAGCAGCCCGGTCAGCGCGCGCGGCAGCCGCAGGTCCCGGACGACGATCACGGTGCCCGGATCGCCCGCGCCCGTGAGCGCGCGGACCACGTCGGGGAGCGGGACCGGGTAGTCCCCGAGCGTCAGCCCCCAGCAGAACAGCAGGAAGGCGGCGGCGCCGACCAGTACGCCGGTCAGAAGGAGGCGTGGACGCAGCACGCCCGAGACGGGCGGCACCGTGAGGCGGTATGGGCGTCCGCGCCGGGTGGGCGGCGCCGGGATCACCGTGGCGGTGGGGCGGGCGGGCATCCTCATACCTCCGCGAGCTTGCGGCGCCGTACCAGGGCGATGAAGAACGGGCCACCGACGAACGCCACCAGGACGCCCGCCTGGATCTCGGCCGGCCGGGCGGCGAGCCTGCCGAGGATGTCCGCCGCCAGCAGCAGCATCGGCGCGATGGCCGCCGACAGCGGCAGCAGCCAGCGGTGATCGGGGCCGATGCCGGCCGCCTGGGCGAGCACGCGGGCGATGTGCGGGACGACCAGGCCGAGGAAGACCACCGGGCCGATCACCGCCACCGAGGCGCCGGTCAGAAGCATGACCGCCGTCACCCCCTGGAGCCGTACCAGCCCGAGACGGCGGCCGAGCGAGGCGGCCACGTCGTCACCGAGCGCGAGGCTGTTGAGCGCGGGCGCCGAGGCCAGCGCGAGCACCGCGCCGACGGCGAGGAACGGCAGCACGCTCACCAGGTCCCCCCAGTCCTGGTCGGCCAGCGAACCCGCCGACCAGAAGCGGTAGCGGTCCAGCGCGTCCGGGTCGGTCAGCACGATCGCGCTCGTGCAGGAGGACAGCATGAAGGTGATGGCGACGCCCGCGAGCGCCAGCTTCACCGGCGTCGCCCCCGAACGGCCCAGCCGGCCGAGGAAGTAGACGAGGACGCTCGCCGCGAGCGCCCCGGCGAACGCGAACCACACGGTGCCGTAGAGCGAGGAGAGCCCGAACACGCCCACCGCGACGACGATCGCGAACGAAGCCCCCGCGCTGACCCCGAGAATCCCCGGGTCGGCCAGCGGGTTGCGGGTCAGCGCCTGCATCAGCGCCCCGGACAGGCCGAGCGCGGCCCCGGTCGTCAGACCGAGCAGGGTGCGCGGGAGACGCGCCTCCCAAATGACGTTGTCCACCGTCCTGTTGGGCGCGTGGCCGAGGAGAGCGCGGACCACCTGGTCCAGCGGAACGCTCAGCGCGCCCAGTGCGACCGAGAGCAGGGACAGCAGCAAGAGTGCGGCGACGACGAGGCCGACGAGCACCGAGCCGTGCGGCTTTCCACCTGGGGCCACTTGACTCTCTCCATGTCATCGCCCGTTCGTGGGGGCCTGGTTGACAGGTAAGGCGAGCATAACCTCAGTTGTCGCCCATGGGGTCGATCTTCCCGAAGAGGGCTATCAGGTAAGGCAATGCTTACCTTACTATGCGAGCGGTTGCGGCTCCCCAGAGCCGGTTCCGTCTCGCGAATGGGAGGCACGGGCCGCTGTGTCGGGTAACACGCGTTCTGCTGAAGAGGCGATGACCGAAGGGCCCCGGACCGCAGGGGCCGCGACCGTGGAGGAGTACTGGCGGCAACGGTTCGCCCGGCCGCCGGCGGACACGGCCCTGCCCGTCGACCTGACCGGGGCCCGCGCCTCGGCCGACCCCGCGCCCCGCGCGTCCGCACCCACTGCGACCCGGAACCGGCCGCTCGGTGTGCCGCGCCCCGCCGAACACGTCCTGCTCGCCGCCCACTTCGCGCTCCTGCGTCGGTACGGCGGGGCGGCCACCGACTTCGTCGTGGCCCGTGCGGGGCTGCCGCTGCGGGTCGCAGTGGAGGGTACGACGACGTTCGCGGAGCTGTGCTCCCGGGTGGAGGCGGAGATCGCGGCGGCCGAGGAGCATCGGCTGCCCACCGCCGATGTGCTCGCCTCGTTGGCCCTTGAACCCGGCCGTGGCGGCGCCTTGTTGTGCGCCACCGGCTGGGGACCGGCGCCCTGGGGCGGCCCGCTGGACCTCGCCCTGAGCGTCACGGCGGAGGGCGAGCTGTGCGTGGCGTACCGCACCGACCTCTTCGAACCCGCCACCGTCGACCGCGTCCTAGGCCACTACGCCACTCTCCTCGCCGACGCGCTGGCCCGCCCCGACAGCCTCGTGGGCGACCTGGAGCTGCTGACGGCGACGGAACGCGCGGTCGTCCTCGACGCCTGGAACGACACCGCACACGCCGTGCCCGCGCTCACCTGGCCCGAGATGTTCGCCGCCCAGGTCGCCGCCCGCCCCGACTCAGTCGCCCTCGTCCACGAGGACGTGTCCCTCACCTACGCCGAACTGGACGACCGCGCCTCCCGGTTGGCGCAGGCACTCGCCGCACGCGGAGCCGGGCCCGAGCGGGTCGTCGCCATCGCCGTGCCCCGTTCGGCGGACCTGATCGTCGCCGAGGTCGCCGTGCTGAAGTCGGGGGCGGCCTATCTCCCCCTGGACACCGACTATCCGGCGGACCGGGTGGCCTACATGCTCGGGGACGCCGAGCCGGTCTGCGTCCTGACCACCGTCGAAGTCGCACCCGAACTGCCTCCGAATGTCCCGCTGTTGGTCATGGACGCCCCGGAGACCGAGGCCGAGCTGGCAGGGCTTCCGCCGCGCGACCCCGAGTCCGCCCGCGCCCTGACCACCGCCCATGCCGCCTACGTCATCTACACCTCCGGCTCCACCGGCCGCCCCAAGGGCGTCGTCCTCACCCATGCGGGCGTCGCGGGGCTCGTCGCCACCCAGAGCGAGCGCTTCGGGATCGGCCCGCACAGCCGCGTCCTCCAATTCGCCTCGCCCAGCTTCGACGTGGCGTTCTGGGACCTCTGCCTCGGCCTGCTCTCCGGCGGCCGACTCGTCGTCGTACCCGCCGACCGCCGCTACCCCGGCGCACCGCTCGCGGAGTACGCACTCGAGCACGGCATCACCTTCATGATCCTGCCGCCCGCCCTGCTCGCCGCGCTGCCCGACGACGTACAACTCCCCGCCACAGCAACGCTGCTGGCCGGAACCGAGCGGGTCTCGCCCGAGCTGGTGGGGCGGTACGCGCGCGGCCGGATGATGTTCAACGCCTACGGCCCGACCGAGGCCACCACCAACTCCACGCTCGGCCTGTGCGATCCGGACACCCCGGCAGGCACCATCGTGCCCATCGGCGTCCCCGACCCCGGCACCCGCGCCTATGTACTGGACGACCGGCTGCGACCCGTACCGGCGGGCGTCGTGGGGGAGTTGTACCTCGGTGGCGACGGGCTCGCGCGCGGCTACCTCGGCCGACCCGCGCTCACCGCCGAGCGGTTCGTCGCGGACCCCTTCGGAGCGCCCGGCGAACGGCTGTACCGCACGGGCGACTTGGTGCGCTGGAAGGCCGACGGCAGGCTGGAGTTCCACGGCCGCGCGGACAGCCAGATCAAGATCCGGGGCTTCCGGATCGAGCCCGGTGAGATCGAGTCCGTACTGCGTGCCCACCCGGCCGTCGACCAGGCCGCCGTCGTCGTCCGCGAGGACCGTCCCGGCGACCGCCGCCTGGCCGCGTACGTCGTGCCCTCGCTGGACGGGGAGGCCGAGGTCGCGGACTGGAAGGACCTGCACGAACTGCTGTACTCGGCCGCCGGTTCGGAGGGCTCCGAGGAGAACTTCGCGGGCTGGAACAGCATGTACGACGGGCTGCCCATCCCCCTGTCCGACCTGCGCGAGTGGCGGGACGCCACCGTGGCCCGCATCCGCGCGCTCCGGCCGCGCCGCGTCCTGGAGATCGGCGTCGGCAGCGGCCTGCTGCTGTCGCGGCTCGCCCCGGACTGCGCCGAGTACTGGGGCACGGATCTGTCCGAGGAGGCGATCGGCGCGCTCGGTGCCCAGGTCGCCGCCGTACCCGGCCTCGCCGACCGGGTGACCCTGCGCGCGTGCCCGGCACACGACACCAGCGGCCTGCCCGAGGGCCACTTCGACACCGTCGTCGTCAACTCGGTGATCCAGTACTTCCCCGGTGCCGACTACCTCACGGACGTGATCCGCGCCGCCGCCCGGCTGCTCGCCCCCGGCGGCTCCCTCTTCGTCGGCGACGTGCGCAACCTGCGGCTGCACCGCACGCTGTGCGCGGCGATCGAGCACGCGCGCGCCGAGTACGGGACCGACAAGGAGGCGCTGCGTACGGCCGTGGACCGGGCGGTCGCCTGGGAGGGCGAACTCCTGGTCGATCCGGACTACTTCGCCACGCTCGACGGGTTCAGCGCCGAGGTGCGGATCAAGCGGGGTGCCCATCACAACGAGCTGACTCGCTACCGGTACGACGTGGTTCTGCGGCCGTCGGGTGACCTTGCTAAGGGGGCGCCCGTCGAGACCGTCCCCTGGTCGGCGCTCGGCAGCCCGCACGCCCTAGACGACCGGCTCGGCGGCGACCGCCCCACCGCGCTCCGCGTCACCGGTGTGCCCAATGCCCGGCTCGCCCCCGACCTCGCCGCCCTCGGTGCCCTGGACGACAGCAGCCGCTCCGGGACCGGCGGCGCTGGCGTGGACCCGGAGACGCTGTACGAGACCGCCGCGCGGCATGGCTACCGCGCCGACCTCACCTGGAACGGTGACGCCGAGGACGGCAGCGTCGATGCGGTGTTCTACCTGGCTGAGGGCGAGGCCGAGGGCGAGGGTGACGGCGGTGACGGCGCTGCGCCCGGGCCGCTCTACCTCCCCGGCCAGGGCCACCCCCTCACCAACCGCCCGGCGCCGTTCCGCAACGTCACCGCCCTGATGACCGCCCTGCGCGCACACGCCGCCGCGTCACTGCCCGAGTACATGGTCCCGGCCGCCCTCGTCCCGCTGGACCGGCTGCCCGTCACCCCGAGCGGCAAGCTGGACGCGGCCGCGCTGCCCGCCCCCGACTACGGTCTGCTCAGCTCGGGGCGGGCCCCGCGCACCCCGCGCGAACGGCTGCTGTGCGAGCTGTACGCCCGTGCACTCGGGGTGCCCTCTGTCGCCGCCGACGACGACTTCTTCGCCCTCGGCGGCGACAGCATCACCGCCATCCAACTGCTTGTCCTCGCCCGTCGCGCCGGTCTCGAACTGACCCCGCGCGACGTGTTCCGGCACCGCAGCGTGGCCCAACTCGCCACCGTCGCACGCATCCCGGCCGCCCTTGACAGCACCGAGGATGTCCCCTGGAACACCCCGACCGACGCCGAACTCGCCGCGCTACAAGGACAACACCCCCTAGAAGTGGCCGAAGTGCTGCCGCTCGGCCCGCTCCAGGAAGGCTTCTGGTTCCACGCCCTGGTCGACGGCGGTGAGAGTGACGCCTATGTCGTCCAGCAGGTCATCGAACTCACCGGCCCCGTCGATGGCACCCTCCTGCGCCAAGCGGCCCAACGCCTGCTGGACCGGCACGCCCCGCTCCGCGCCTGCTTCCGCCAACTCCCCGACGGCCGCCCGGCCCAGCTCATCGCCACCGGCCTCGAACTGCCCTGGCGCGAGGTGGATCTCGCCGCCCAGGAACCCGCCGTACGCGCGGGCCTCGCGGAGGCCGTCGCCGCCGACGAACGCGCCCACCGCTTCGACCTCGCCCGGCCGCCGCTGCTGCGCTGCGCCCTCGTCCGGCTCGACGCGGAGCGCAGTCGACTGATCCTGACGTTCCATCACATCGTGGCGGACGGTTGGTCCCTGCCCGTCTTGCACCGCGAACTCCTGGCGCTCTACGGTGATGAGCCCGCACCGCTCGATGAACCAGCCGTCTACAGCGCGTACTTGGCCAGGATCGCCCGCGCCGACCGCGAGACCGCGCGCGAAGCCTGGCGTACCGCGCTTGCCGGGGTCGAGGAACCCACCCGCATGGTGGAGACTCCGGCCGGCACCGGGCCCCTCGCCCCGGCCCAGATCCGGGTCGTTCTGCCCGAGCGTGCGACCGCGCTGCTCGCCGCCCGCGCCCGTGAGCACGGTGTCACCCTAGGAACCGTGGTCCAGGCGGCCTGGGGTCTGCTGCTGTCCGGCATGACGAACCGTCAGGACGTGCTCTTCGGGACCACCGTCTCCGGCCGGGACGTCGCGGTGGACGGCATCGAGTCGATGATCGGCCTGTTCATCAACACGCTCCCGACCCGGTTCACTTGGCGCCCCGACGACACCCTCGGCGATCTCCTGGAGCGGCTCCAGCGGGAACAGAGCGCCCTCCTCGACCATCAGCATCTCGGGCTCGCGGAGATCCAGCGCGTCGCGGGGCATCCCGGCGGCGGCGAACTCTTCGACACCCTGGTCGTGTTCGAGAACTACCCGGCCGAATCCCGCCTCGCCGACCCCACGGGCACGGTCCGGATCGCCGGGCACGCCTTCCACGACACCGTGCACTATCCGCTGGCGCTCGTCGTGAAGCCCGGCAAGCGCCTTGACCTGCGCCTCAAGCACCACGCGGGCAGGCTGCCCGGAGAGGCCGTACAGGCCCTCGCGGACCGGCTCACCCTCGTACTGAACGCCCTGGCCGACGACCCCGGCCGCACGGCCGCCTCCCTCGACCTGCTCACCCCGGCCGAGTGGGCGAGCGCCCACCCCGAGGGCGAACGGCATCCGGTGCCCGCGACCACCCTGCCCGCCGTCATCGCCGCGCAGACCGCGCGCACCCCGGACGCGACGGCCGTCGTCTTCGAGGGCGCCTCGCTGACGTACGCCGAACTCGACGCCCGCGCCGAGGCGTTGGCGCGTCGGCTGCGTGCCAGGGGCGCGGGACCCGAGTGGTTCGTCGGTGTCGCCGTACCCCGGTCGGCCGAGCTGATGGTGGCGCTGCTGGGCGTGCTGAAGACCGGCGCCGCCTATCTGCCGCTCGACCTCGACCACCCGGCCGACCGGCTGGCGTACGTGCTCGCCGACTCCGGCGCCCGGACGGTCGTCACGACGACACGGGACGCCGAACGGCTGCCGCACGCAGACGACTTGGACATCGTGTGCGTGGACGTCGAGCAGGATGCCGTCGCGGACGAGCGCGACGCGGTGGAAGTCCCTCACCCCGACCACCCCGCCTACCTCATCCACACCTCCGGCTCCACCGGCCGCCCCAAGGGCGTCGTCGTCACCCACCGGGCGATCCTCAACCGGCTGGCCTGGATGCAGGGCGCGTACGGACTGACCGCCGACGACCGGGTGTTGCAGAAGACACCGGCCGGATTCGACGTGAGCGTCTGGGAGTTCTTCTGGCCGCTGTGCGAGGGCGCCGCCGTCGTACTCGCCGCCCCCGACGGCCACCGCGACCCGGCGTACCTCTCCCGGCTGGTCCAGTCGGAACGGGTCACCACCCTGCACTTCGTGCCCTCGATGCTGGAGGCGTTCCTCGCCTCGGACGAGGTGACCGCGGACCCCGGCTGGGCGGCGAGTCTGCGCCGCGTCTTCAGCAGCGGCGAGGCGCTGCCCGGACACGCGGCCGCCCGCTGGCACGCCCTGACCGGGGTGCCGCCGCACAACCTCTACGGCCCCACCGAGGCCGCCGTCGACGTCACCCACCACGCCTACGACGGCGCCCCCGACCCGACCGTCCCGCTCGGCCGCCCGGTCTGGAACACCGGCCTGCGCGTGCTCGACTCCTGTCTGCGCCCGGTGCCCGACGGCGTGCCCGGCGAGCTGTACCTCACCGGCGTCCAGCTGGCCCGGGGCTACCACGGGCGCCCCGGCCTCACCGCCGAACGGTTCCTCGCCGACCCGTACGCCGACACGCCCGGCGCCCGTATGTACCGCACCGGCGACCTCGTACGCCGCCGCCCCGACGGCATCCTCGACTACCTCGGCCGCGCCGACCGCCAGGTCAAGCTGCGCGGCAACCGCATCGAGCCCGGCGAGATCGAGGCCGCGCTCACCGCGCGGGACGCGGTGGCGCGGGCCGCCGTGACCGTACGGGACGGGCGCCTGGTCGCCTACGTCGTCCCGGCCGCCGGCCGCACCGTCGAGACCGCAGAGCTGCGCGCCGCCCTGGCCGACGCCCTCCCCGCCGCGATGGTGCCGGACGACTACGTGGTCCTGGACGCGCTCCCGCTCACCCCGAGCGGCAAGCTCGACCAGGCCGCGCTGCCCGCGCCGGAGGCCGAGCGCGCCGTACGCCGGGTGGCCGAGGGGGAGCGGGAGCGGTTGCTCACCGGGATCTTCGGCGCGGTCCTCGGCATCCCGGACGCCGGTCCCGACGACGACTTCTTCCTGCTCGGCGGCGACAGCATCAGCTCCATCGCCGTCGCCGGCCGGGCCCGCGCGGCGGGGCTGGACGTCAGCCCGCGCGATGTGTTCACCCACCGCACCCCGGCCGCGCTGGCCGAGGCGGCTCCTGCTGTCGTCGTCGCGTCGGGCGCCCGTACGGCCTCCGCGCTCATCCTCACCGATGCCGAACGGGCCCGGGTGCGCGCCCTCGCCGGAGCGGCCGGGCTCGCGGACGTGTGGCCGCTGGCGCCGCTCCAGGAGGGCCTGTTCTTCCACTCGAACTACGACGACGGCTCCGCCCTGGACGTCTACACCGTCCACGAGACCTTCGACTTCGCGGACCGGCTCGACGCCGGGCGGCTGCGCGCCGCCGTCCGTACCCTGCTGGCCCGCAACCCCGGTCTGCGCGCCGGGTTCACCAGTGACGGGCTGAGCCGTCCGGTGCAGTTCATCACCGAGGACCCCGGCGACCCGCTCGAAGAAGCCGACCTGTCCGACCTCGATCCCGCCGAACAGGACGCCCGGCTGGCCGAGTTGACCGCCGCCGAGCGCGAGCGCCGCTTCGACCTGACCGCACCCCCGCTGTTCCGGCTGCTGCTGGTACGGCTCGGCGCGGAGCGCGGCGACCGGCTGATCGTCGGCCGCCATCTGATCCTCTGGGACGGCTGGTCGGCATGGCTCTTCCTGGACGAGCTCTTCACCCTCTACGCCACCGGAGGCGATGCCAACGCCCTGCCCGAGCACGGTAGTTACCGCGACTACCTCACCTGGCTCGACGCACAGGACGACACTGACGCCACCACCGCCTGGCGTGCCGCCCTCGCGGGCCTGGACGAGCCGACCCTGCTCGCCCCTGGCGCCGACGGCCTCGACCCGTTGATTCCCGACCAGTTGGACCTCTGGCTGCCTGCCGCGCTGGGGGATCGGCTGCGCGAGACCGGACGCGCGCACGGCCTCACGCTCAACACCCTGCTCAACGCGGCCTGGGGGCTCGCCCTCGCGTCCGCGACCGGCCGTACCGACGTCGTCTTCGGCACCACCGTCGCCGGACGGCCCAGCGAGGTCCCCGAGGTCGAGCGCATCATCGGTCTCTTCCTCAACACCGTCCCCACCCGCATCGCCTACGACCCCGCCGAGCCGGTGCTCGATCTGCTCCGCCGCGTCCAGGGCGAGCGCCTCGATCTGATGCCGCACGAGCACCTGAGCCTCGGTGTCCTCCAGGCCGAGACCGGGCACCGCAAGCTGTTCGACACCCTCTTCGTGCTGCGGAACAACGACACCGCCGAGCGACTGGCCGACCTGCGCACCCGGCACGGTGCCACCGCCGTCGCCAACGTGGACGCCACCCACTACCCGGTCAACCTCGTCGTCACCCCGGGCCCGCGCGTCCAGGTCACCCTGACCCACCGCCCCGACCTGATCCCGGCCGACCGCGCCCGCGCCCTGCTCGACCGCTTCGCCCTGCTGCTCGACCGGCTGACCGCCGACCTCACCGCCCCCGTCGGCTCCCTCGACCCGGCGCTGCCCGAGGAACAGGCCGCGCCCGCCCGGGAGCGGGACGCGAGCCGTGTCCCCGAACCCGAGGACACCATCGCCGACCTGCTCGCCGCACAGGCCGCCCGCACCCCCGACGCCCGCGCCCTCGTCTTCGGCGACCGCACCCTGACCTACGCCCAACTCGACACCGCCGTCGACCGCATGGCCCACCTGCTCATCGGTCACGGCGCCGGACCCGAGAAGATCGTCGCGCTCGGCCTGCCCCGCTCCCTCGACACGGTGATCGCCCTCTTCGCCGTCCTGCGCACCGGCGCCGCCTACCTCCCACTCGAACTCGACCACCCGGCCGACCGGTTGTCGCTCATGCTGGCCGACGCCCACCCCCTGCTGCTCCTCACCACGACCGCCGTCTCCGCGACCCTGGACGGCGACCTGCCCCGCGTGCTGCTGGACGACCCGGCGACCCGCACCGCCCTGGACGCCCTGCCCGCCACACCCGTACGACGGCGCTTCAGCCTGGAGCACCCCGCCTACGTCATCTACACCTCCGGCTCCACCGGGCGCCCCAAGGGCGTCGTCACCCCCTACCGGGGCCTGACCAACATGCAGTTGAACCATCAGAAGGAGATCTTCGACCCCGCCGTCGCCTCGGCCGGCGGACGGCGGCTGCGCATCGCGCACACCGTGTCCTTCGCGTTCGACATGTCGTGGGAGGAACTGCTCTGGCTCGTCGAGGGCCACGAGGTGCACATCTGCGACGAGGAACTGCGCCGTGACGCCGAGGCGTTGACCGCCTACTGCGAACAACACCGCATCGACGTCGTCAACGTCACCCCCACCTACGCCCGCATCCTCATCGAACAGGGCCTGCTGGAGGGCCATGTCCCGCCCCTCGTGCTGCTCGGGGGCGAGGCCGTCCCCGAGACGGTGTGGACGGCGCTGCGCGACACCGAGGGGACGTACGGCTACAACCTCTACGGCCCGACCGAGTACACCATCAACACCCTCGGCGGCGGCACCCACGACAGCGCCACTCCCACCGTCGGCCGTCCCATCCGGGGCACCCGCGCCCACATCCTCGACGCCTGGCTGCGCCCGGTGCCCGACGGGGTGCCCGGCGAGCTGTACATCGCGGGCATCGGCCTGGCCCGGGGCTATCTGGACCGCCCCGGCCTGACCGCCGACCGCTTCGTGGCCGACCCCTTCGGGCGGCCCGGTGAACGGATGTACCGCACCGGTGACTTGGTGCGCCGGGGCCCCGACGGCAACCTCGACTTCCTCGGCCGCACCGACGACCAGGTGAAGATCCGCGGCTACCGCGTCGAACCCGGCGAGATCGAGACCGCCCTCAGCCGCCACCCCCTCGTCGCCCAGGCCGCCGTCGTCGTCCGCGACGAACGCCTCGTCGGCTACGTCGTTCCCGCCCGCACCACCGCCGAGGAACGCTCCACCGCCGAAAACGCCCAGGTGGGGGAGTGGCAGGAGATCTACTCCGACGAGTACGAGGAGATCGGCACCGCCGTCCGCACCGAGCGCTACGACGGCTGGGACAGCTCCTACGACGGCCGGCCCATCCCCTTCGAGGAGATGCACGAGTGGCGCGAGGCCACCCTCGCCCGCATCGCCGCGCTGCGCCCCCGCCGCGTCCTGGAGATCGGCGTCGGCTCCGGGCTGCTGCTCTCCGGTCTCGCCCCGACTGTCGAGGCGTACTGGGCGACGGACTTCGCGGCACCGGTCATCCGCAAGATCAGCGAGGAACTCCGCTCTTCAGCGCCCGAGTTGGCCGCAAAGGTCGAGCTGCGCTGCCAACGCGCCGAGGACTTCACCGGGCTGCCCACCGGCTGGTTCGACACCATCGTCATCAACTCGGTCGTCCAGTACTTCCCGAGCATCGACCACCTCACCACGGTCATCCAGGGCGCCATGGACCTCCTCGCGCCCGGCGGTGCCCTGTTCGTGGGCGACGTACGCAATCTCCGGCACGCCCGCCTCTTCCACACCGAGATCCAGCGCGCCCGGGGTACGGACGACGCCGATCTGGAGCGGGCGGTGGAGCGGGGGCTGCGCCTGGAGAAGGAACTCCTGGTCGATCCCGACTACTTCACCACTCTCGGACACCGGGTCGACCTGCGCACCAAGCGCGGTCACCATCACAACGAACTCACCCGGCACCGGTACGACGTGGTGATGTACCGGGGTGAGCCGGATGCGGCTCTGGACGGCCTGCCCACGGTGACGTGGCCCGGGGCGGCGGAGTTGGAACAGCTCTTGGCTGAAAGCCCGTTGCGCGTCACCGGTGTCCCCGACGGGCGTACCGTCGAGGGCGGTATCGAGCCCGAGTGGCTGCACGACCTCGGCGCCCGGACGGGTCACCAGGTCCTCACGACCTGGTCTTCCGTACCCGGCACCTATGACGCCGTGTTCGTCGGCGCTCCCGGCGAACTCCGGTTCACCGCAGGTCTCTACCGGCCCGGCACGGGCACCGCCCCTTACGCCAACGACCCCATCGCCGCCCGCGAGACCAGTGCGCTGGTACGGCGGCTGCGTGAGGACCTGGGCCGTGAACTGCCGGACTACATGGTCCCGTCCGCTTTCGTCACCGTCGACGCGCTGCCCATGAACGCCAACGGCAAGCTCGACGTCCACGCGTTGCCCGACGCCGAGCCCGTCACCGCCCTGGGCGGCGGACGCGGACCCCGCACCCCCGAGGAGGAGACGCTGTGCCGTCTCTTCGCCGAGGTGCTGGGGCTGCCCGAAGTCGGCGCCGAGGACGGCTTCTTCGACCTCGGCGGCCACTCCCTGCTCGCGACCCGACTGGTCAGCCGCGCCCGCACGGAGCTGGGCACCGAACTCGCCATCCGCGACCTCTTCGAGGCCCCCACCCCCGCCCTGCTCGCGGCCCGCGCCGACAACGGCAGGCCCGCCCGGCCCTCCGTCGCGGCCGTGCCCGACCGTCCGGACCGCGTGCCCCTGTCGGCCGCGCAGCGGCGGCTCTGGCTCGTGGAGTCCCTCACCGGCTCCGGCGCCGCCTACAACTTCCCGCTGGTCGTACGGCTGTACGGCACCCTGGACACGGAGGCCCTGCGGCTCGCGCTGCGCGATGTGGCCGCCCGCCACGAGTCCCTGCGCACGCTCGTCGCCGAGCACGACGGGGAGCCGTACCAGCACATCCTTCCGGCTTCCACGGCGCCCACCCTGACCGTCACCGACCGCACCGAGGACGAGCTGCCCGAGCTGATCGAGGCCGCTCAGCGCCGTCCCTTCGACCTCACCCACGAACTTCCGCTGCGCGCGGAGGTGTTCCACCTCGCGCCCGACGACCACGTACTGGCGATCGTCCTCCACCACATCACCACCGACGAGTGGTCCGACCGCCCCTTCCTCGCCGACCTCGACACCGCCTACGCGGCCCGGACCGCCGGGCGCGCCCCCGAGTGGGCCCCGCTGCCGGTGCAGTACGCGGACTACACCCTCTGGCAGGACGGTCTGCTGGAGCATCTGGGAGAGCGGCAACTTTCCTACTGGACGCAGGCGTTGAGTGGCCTCCCGGAGGAGCTGACGCTGCCGCTCGACCGGCCGCGCCCCACCGCGCCCACCGGTGGGGGAGCCACCGTACGGTGCACGGTCCCCGAGGACACCGGGCGGGCCCTGCGTGAACTGTCCGCCGCGACCGGCGCCAGCATGTTCATGCTGCTCCAGGCCGCCACCGCCGCCCTGCTCCACCGCCTCGGCGCGGGCGACGACATCCCCCTCGGCGCCCCCATCGCGGGCCGCACCGACAGCCGACTGGACGACCTGGTCGGATTCTTCGTCAACACCCTCGTACTGCGGGCCGACCTGTCCGGCGAAGCCCTCACCTATCGCCAACTCGTGGACCGGGTACGCGAGTCCTCGCTCGCCGCCTTCGAGCACCAGGACGTGCCGTTCGACCATGTGGTGGAGGCGGTCAACCCGCCCCGCGTCAGCGGCCGCAACCCCCTCTTCCAGGTCATGCTCGGCTACCACCACCGCCCCGACGGCGACCCCGGCACCCTGCTCGAGCTGCCGGTGAGCCGGTGGTACGACATGGACACCGGGACCGCCAAGTTCGACCTCGATTTCACGTTCGTCGACGAGTCCGACAGCACCGGGCGCATCACCCTCCTCCTGGAGTACGCCACCGACCTGGCCGACCCGGAGACCGCCGACCTCCTCGCCCGGCGTCTGGTCCTGCTCCTCACCGAGGCCGCCCGCACCCCGGACGCTCCGATCGCCGGGCTCGACCTGCTCACCCCGGGGGAGCGGCAGGCCGACTGGAACGACACCGCGCGGCCGCTGGAGACGCGCGGAGTCCCGCAGATCCTCGCCGACACGGCCCACGCGCACCCCGGCCGTACGGCACTGGTCACCGGGCCGGACGACGACCTTCGGCGCACCTCCTTCGCCGAACTCCAGCGTGAGGTAGAGGGATTGGCCGCTCTCCTGCGTGCTCGGGGCGTCACACCCGGATGCGTCGTCGGCCTCGCGCTGCCCCGGCATGCGATGGTGCCCGCACTCCTCGGCGTCCTCGCCTCCGGGGCCGCGTATCTGCCGCTCGATCCGGAACTTCCCGTTCAGCGACTGGAGTTCATGCTGCAAGACGCGGCACCCGTCTGGGTCCTGACCATTCGCGCGCTCGCGGATCGGCTCCCCACGGACACCCCGTTCCTCCTGTTGGACGAGGAGCCGCTGCCCGCCCCCGGCTCGGTGCGGACCCCCGACCCGCAGGACGCGGCCTACGCCATTTACACCTCCGGCTCCACGGGCCGCCCCAAGGGGGTCGTCGGCACCCACCAGGGCCTGAGCAACCTCTACGCCTCCCACCTGCGCGATCTCATCGAACCGGCGGTGCGCGACACGGGCCGCGACACCCTGCGCGCCGTACACGCCGCCTCCTTCGTCTTCGACGGGTCCTGGGAACCCCTGCTCTGGCTCCTCGCGGGCCACGAACTGCACGTCGTGGACGAGACGACGATGCTCGACCCGGCCGCGTTGCTGCGCCGCCTGGACGACAGCGCGATCGACTTCACCGACCTCACGCCGACGTATCTCCGCGAGCTGATCCACCACGGCTTCCTGGCTCCCGGCACCCGCGTACCCGCCGTGCTCGCGGTCGGCGGCGAGGCCACTCCGCCCGCCCTGTGGCGGCGCCTGACCGCGCTGCCCGGCACGACCGCGCACGACCTGTACGGGCCCACCGAGTGCGCCGTCGACGCGTACGGCTGGCACCACACCGGCGACGGCGACAGCGCGGCCCCGCTGGACAACATCCGCGCCCACGTCCTGGACCCGCTGCTCCGTCCCGCCCCCGTCGGGGCGCCCGGCGAGCTGTACCTCGCGGGCGCCGGACTGGCCCGGGGGTATCTCGGGCGCCCCGGGCTGACCGCCGAGCGCTTCGTGGCCGATCCCCTCGGGGAGCCCGGCGCGCGGATGTACCGCACCGGCGACCTGGTACGACGCCGTCCCGACGGCACGCTCGTCTTCCTCGGGCGTGTCGACGACCAGGTGAAGCTGCGGGGGTTCCGGATCGAGCCGGGGGAGATCGAGGCCGTACTCACCGGCCACTCCGATGTGTCGGCCGCCACGGTTGTCGTACGGGAGGACCGGCCGGGGGTGCCGCGGCTGGTCGCCTATGTCGTCCCGGCGCAGGACACCGCCGGCCCCGTGGCTCCGGACCCCGCCGACCTACGGGCCCACGCCGCCGCCCGGCTGCCCGAGCACATGGTGCCCGCGGCCTTCGTCACCCTCGACGCGCTGCCCCGCACGGTCAACGGCAAGCTGGACCGGGCGGCACTGCCCGCCCCCGACCAGGCCGCGCCTTCCGGGCCGGGCCGGGGCCGGGCACCGCGCACCGCGCGCGAAGAGCTGCTGTGCCAGCAGTTCGCCGCCGTCCTCGGTGCGGAACGGATCGGCCCGGACGACGACTTCTTCGCCCTCGGCGGTCACTCGCTGCTCGCCATGCGCCTGGTCAGCCGCGTCCGCACTCAGCTCGGCGCGGAACTCACCCTGCGCACCGTCTTCGACGCCCCGACCCCGGCCCGGCTCGCCGCCCGCCTCGACACGCCTGCCCCGGGGCAGCGCCCTGCGCTGCACGATTCCCGGCCGCGCCCCGAGCCGCTGCCGCTGTCGGCGGCCCAGCGTCGGCTGTGGCTGCTGTCCCAGGTCGAGCGGGACAGCACGGCGTACACGATCCCGGCCGCCTGGCGGCTGACCGGGGCGCTGGACCGGCGGGCGCTGGCGGCGGCCCTGAACGACGTGGTGGCCCGGCACGCCCCGCTGCGTACCGTCTTCCCGTCCGTCGACGGAGTGCCGTACCAGCGGGTGCTCGACCCGGCCGACGCTCGCGTCTCGCTGACCGAGGCACCGTACGAGGAACTGGCCGTCCACGCCGCCCACGTCTTCGACCTGGAGCGTGAACTGCCCTTGCGGGTCACGCTCTTCGAGACCGGACCCGACGAACACGTCCTGCTGCTCCTGCTCCACCACATCGCCACCGACGAGTGGTCCGACCGGCCCCTGTTGGAGGACCTGAGCACCGCCTACGCGGCCCGTACGGCAGGCCGTGCCCCCGACTGGACGCCGCTGCCCGCGAGTTACACCGACTACACCCTCTGGCAGCGCGACCTGCTGGAGGCGACGGAAGCCGAGCTGCTCGCCCACTGGACCGAGACGCTGCGCGGAATGCCCGCCGAGCTGAACCTGCCGACCGACCGGCCTCGCCCGGCCGAGTCCAGCGGGCGTGGTGGCACCGTGGGCTTCACCGTGTCGGCGGAACTGGCCGACGTCCTGCGGGGAGTGGCCCGCACGCACGGCGTCAGTATGTTCATGGTCGCCCAGGCGGCGGTGGCCGCCCTGCTGCACCGGCTCGGTGCCGGGCACGACATCCCGCTCGGCGCCCCGGTGTCGGGCCGTACCGACGAGGCGCTGGAGAACCTGGTCGGGTTCTTCGTCAACTCCCTTGTCCTGCGCACCGATCTGTCCGGCGATCCGACCTTCGCCGATCTCCTCGCCCGGGTCCGGGAGGCCGACCTCGCCGCATACGACCACCAGGAGCTGCCGTTCGAGCGGCTGGTCGAGGCCGTGAACCCCGAACGCTCCCTGGCCCGGCATCCGTTGTTCCAGGTCATGGTCGTCCACCTCGCGGGCACCGGCGCCGGACCCGCGCTGTCCGGCATCGAGGCCCGCCGTGAACCGGTCGGGCAGGCCACCGCGAAGTTCGACCTCAGCTTCGACTTCGTGGAGGAGGGCGAGGGCATCCAGGGCTGGATCGAGTACAGCGCCGACCTCTTCGACCACTCCACCGCCGAACTGCTCGCCCGCCGTCTGGAACGGCTCCTGACGCAGGCCGCCGCCGACCCCGGCCGCCGCCTCCGCGACCTCGACGTGCTCCAGGACGAGGAACGCGCCCGCGTCCTCACCGAGTGGAACGCCACCGACCACCCGGTCCCGGCCGTCACACTGCCCGAGCTGTTCCGCGACCAGGTGGCCGACACCCCGAACGCCATCGCCCTTGTCTTCGAGGGAAGTTCACTCACCTACGGCGAACTCGACGAGCGCGTCGACCGGCTCGCCCGCGCCCTCCGCGCCCACGGCGCCGGGCCCGAGGCCACGGTCGCCGTCGCGCTGCCCCGCTCCACCGCACTGGTCGTCGCGCTGCTCGCCACCCACCGCGCGGGCGCCGCCTACCTGCCGCTGGACACCGACCACCCGGCGGAGCGGCTGGCGTACACGCTCACCGACGCCCGCCCGGTCTGCCTGGTCACCGCCGACGACATCGACCTCCCGGACACCGGCGTCCCCCGTCTCATCACGGACCTGAACGGCATCCCGGCCACCACCCGACAGGCCCCGCTGCCGGACGCGTACGATCCGCTGCACCCCGCCTACGTCATCTACACCTCCGGCTCCACCGGCCGACCCAAGGGCGTCACCGTCCCGCACGCGGCCATCGTCAACCGGCTGCTGTGGATGCAGGACGCCTATGAACTCACCTCCGACGACCGGGTGTTGCAGAAGACCCCGGCCGGGTTCGACGTGTCGGTGTGGGAGTTCTTCTGGCCGCTGATCACCGGAGCCACCCTCGTCGTCGCCCCGCCCGAGGCCCACAAGGACCCGGCGCGGCTCGCGAGCCTCGTCCATGAACAGGGCGTCACCACAACGCACTTCGTACCGTCCATGCTGCGCGCCTTCCTGGACGAGCCCTCGGCCGCCGACTGCGCGGCTCTGCGCCGTGTGTTCAGCAGCGGCGAGGCCCTGCCCGCCCCGCTGGCCGCCCGCTTCCACCAGGTGCTCCCGGACGCGGCCCTGCACAACCTCTACGGGCCCACCGAGGCCGCCGTCGACGTCACCGCGCACGAGGTGGGCCCCGACCCGGTGACCGTCCCGATCGGCCGGCCGGTATGGAACACCCGCGCCTACGTCCTCGACGCCGGGCTGCGCCCGGTGCCGCCCGGCGTGGCCGGCGAACTGTACTTGTCGGGAGTCCAGTTGGCGCGCGGCTATCTCGGCCGCGCGGCTCTCACCGTCGAACGCTTCGTCGCCAACCCCTTCGACGCGTCCGGCGCCCGCATGTACCGCACCGGAGACCTGGCCCGCTGGACGGCCGACGGCGAGCTGGAGTACCTGGGCCGCACCGACCACCAGGTGAAGCTGCGCGGCTTCCGCGTCGAGCCCGGCGAGATCGAGGCCGCCCTCGTCACCCATCCGGCCGTCGCCCATGCGACCGTCCTGCTCAGGGACGACCGTCTCGTCGCGTACGTCGTCCCGTCCGACGAGGGCGACGGCGATCCCGACCCCGCACTGCTGCGCGCCCACGCCGCGACGGCTCTCCCCGACCACATGGTCCCGGCTGCCGTGGTCCTTCTCGACGAACTCCCGCTCACCTCCAACGGCAAGCTCGACCGGACCGCCCTGCCCTCGCCCGACTTCGCCGCCGAGGTCACGGACACGCGCCCGCGCACTCCGCGCGAAGAGACCCTGTGCAGCCTGATCGCCGAGGTCCTCGGGCTCGAACGGGTCGGCCCCGACGACGACTTCTTCGCCCTCGGGGGAGACAGCATTGTCGCCATGCAGCTCGTCGCACGCGCCCGTGCCGCCGGGCTGGCCTTCAGCCCGCGTGACGTCTTCCGCCACAAGACGGCCGCCGGACTCGCCGCCACGGCCACCGACTCGACCCCGCCAGAGTCCGCCGACGACACCACCGACCTGCTCACCCTCACCGAGGCCGAACGCGCCGAACTCACCGGGCTGCCCCCGGGTACCGAGCTGCTGCCCGTCACCCCGCTCCAGGCCGGACTGCTCTTCCACGCCGCCCTGGACGACGGCGACGAGGGCCCCGACGTGTACACCGTCCAGGTCTCCTACGACCTCGAAGGCCCCCTGGACGCCGAGCGGTTGCGTGCCGCCGCCCAGCGCCTCCTTGACCGGCACGAGAACCTGCGCGCCGGATTCCGGCACCTGGCATCCGGGCGGGCCGTCGCCGTCGTACCGCGTGCGGTCGCCGTGCCCTGGCGGCAGCTTGAACTCGACTCCGATGACGACCGGGACGCATGGGACCGGCTTTTGAGTGAGGAACGGCGTCGCTTCGACACCGCCCGGCCGCCCCTGCTGCGGCTGCTCCTCGCCCGCCTCGGCCCCGACCGGCACCGCCTCGTCCTCTCCCACCAGCACCTCCTTCTCGACGGCTGGTCGCTGCCGCTGCTCACCGCCGAGCTGTGGCAGCTCTACGAGGGCCGCGACCTGCCCGCGCCCGCCCCGTACCGCGCCCAGCTGCGGCTGCTCGCCGGCCGCGCCCCCGAGGTCTCCGCCAGGGCCTGGGCCGACGCCCTGGACGGCCTGGCCGAGCCGACCCGGCTCGCCCCCGCCGACCCCGGCCGCGCCTCCGAGGTTCCGCACACGCACACCGTCGAACTGGACCCCGACCACACCGCCGCGCTCGACGCCTTCGCCCGCGCGCAGGGCCTCACCCTCAACACGCTGGTGCAGGCGGCCTGGGGCATCCTGCTCGGACGGCTCACCGGGCGCGACGACGTGGTGTTCGGCGCCACGGTGGCGGGCCGCTCGCCCGAACTGCCCGGCGCCGAGGCGATGATCGGCCTGTTCATCAACACCGTGCCGGTACGGGTTCGCACCGGGCCGGGGGAGAGCGTCGCAGCTCTGCTCGCGCGGCTCCAGGACGAGCAGTCCCGGCTCATCGACCACCAGCACCTCGGACTCGCCGACATCCAGCGGGCCGCCGGGCTCGGTGAACTCTTCGACACACTCATGGTGTTCGAGTCGTACCCGGTGGCCGAGGGGCCCGACGACGAGCGCACGGACCGGCCCCGGATCACCGTCCGCGACCACGAGGACGCCACGCACTACCCGTTCGCCTGGGCGGTGGAGCCCGCCGAACGGCTGCGACTCACCGCCGAGTTCCGCCCCGACCTGTTCGAGGAGGGGACCGTACGGCACATCGCGGCCGCCCTGGTGACCCTGCTGACCACGATGGCCGACCGGCCCGAACTGCCCATCAGCGCGCTCGATTTGCTGGACGCGGAAGGCCGTCACCGGGTCCTGGAGACCTGGAACGACACCGGGCTGCCCGTGGACTCCGAGAACACCACTGTCCCCGCCCTGTTCGCCGCACAAGCCGCTGCCACCCCGGGCGCCCCCGCCGTCAGCGACACCACGACCACCTGGACCTTCGCCGAACTCGACGCCCGCACCGATTGGTTGGCCCGTGTCCTCGCCGCCCGGGGTGCCGCCCCCGAGCGGCTCGTCGCCCTCGCGCTGCCCCGCACCGCCGATCACATCGCCGCGATCCTCGCTGTGCTGAAGTCGGGTGCCGCGTACGTTCCCCTCCACCCCGAGCTGCCCGCGTCCCGCCTGCGCGACCTGCTTGAGGACACCCGACCGGCCCTGATCCTCACCACGGCCGACCTGGCAACCTCCCTGCCCGAGACGGACGTTCCGGTCGTGAGCCTGGAGGAGCTGACCGACGCCCCCGAGGCGCCCGTCACTCCGCCGGAGCCCGACCACCCCGCCTACGTCATCCACACCTCCGGCTCCACCGGCCGTCCCAAGGGTGTCGTCGTCACCCATCGAGGACTCGTCAACCTCTTCCACAGCCACCGGCACGACCTGCACGACCCGGCCAAGCGCCGCACCGGCCGTCGTCATCTGCGCGTCGGCCACGCCTGGTCGTTCGCCTTCGACGCCTCCTGGCAGCCGCAGCTCTGGCTCCTGGACGGGCACGCGCTGCACCTCGCCGCCGACGACACCTGCCGCGATCCGGAACTGCTCACCGCGTTCATCCGCGACCGGGGCATCGACTTCATCGAGGTCACGCCGTCCGTGCTCGACCGGATGGCGGACGCCGGGCTGTTCACGCCGGACGGCGACTGCCCGCTCGCGGCCGTCGGCTTCGGCGGCGAGGCCGTACCCGAGCCGCTGTGGACCCGGCTGGCGGCTCTGCGCGAGACCGACGCGGTCAATCTGTACGGCCCCACCGAGGCGACCGTCGACGCCCTGATCGGCCGGGTGGGTGACAGCGAGCGGCCCGTAGTGGGCCGGCCCGTACACAACTCCCGTGCCTATGTGCTGGATTCGGCGCTGCGGCCGGTGCCGCCCGGTGTCACGGGGGAGCTGTATCTCGCCGGACCCGGTCTGGCGCGCGGCTATCTCGGCCTGCCCGGCCAGACCGCCGAACGCTTCACCGCCGACCCCTTCGGAGCGCCCGGCGCCCGCATGTACCGCACCGGAGACCTGGCCCGCTGGACCGAGGGCGGTCTGCTGGAGTTCGCGGGCCGTGCGGACGACCAGGTGAAGATCCGCGGGTACCGCGTCGAACTCGCCGAGATCGAGGCCGCGTTGGACACCCACCCGGCCGTCGCGCGGTCCGTCGTCACTGCCCGTGAACCGCAGCCGGGTGTACGGCAACTGGTCGCATACGCCGAGGTCCCGGGCGGGGGCGCCGAACCGGCTGACCTGCGCGCCCACTTGGCCGCGCGGCTCCCGCAGTACATGGTCCCGGCCGCCGCCGTGGTCCTGGACCGGCTGCCGTTGCTGTCCAACGGCAAGCTGAACCGCGCGGCCCTCCCCGCGCCCCGACTCACCGGCACGGGCGGACGGGCACCCGGGAACGACACCGAGCTCCTGCTGCGTGATCTGTTCGCGGAGGTCCTGGGTATTCTCCCGGCCGCTGTCGGCACCGACGACGACTTCCTGGCCCTCGGCGGGGACAGCATCGTCGCCATGCATCTGGTCGCCCGCGCCCGGACCGCGGGGCTGCGGATCACGCCCCGCCAGGTGTTCCGGCTGCGTACGGTCACCGAGCTTGCCGTCGTCGCCGTACCCCTCGACGCCGCCGAGCGCGTGCCCGGTCACGACGACGGCACCGGGACCGTCCCGCTGACGCCGATCATGCACGCCCTGCGCGAGCGGGGCGGCCCCATCGCCGCCTACCACCAGGCGGCCCTCGTCCAGACCCCCGCCGACCTGGACGAACCCGGCCTGCGGACCCTGCTGCGGGCGCTCGCCGACCGCCACGACATGCTCCGGGCCCGCCTGGACCGGGGACTGGACGGGCAGACGTGGACCTTGGAGGTGCCCGCCTCCCAGGACACGGATGCCTGGCTGACCTGCGTCGATGTCCGCCACATCGATGACGCCGGGCTGCGGGAGGCGATCGCGAGCCATGCCGCTCTCGCCCGCGACGGGCTCGATCCGGACAGCGGGGCGATGGTCCGTGCCGTCTGGTTCGACGCCGGACCCGGGCGGCCGGGACGACTGCTGCTCCTCGTGCACCATCTGGTCGTGGACGGTGTGTCCTGGCGGGTTCTGCTGCCCGACCTCGCCGCCGCCTGGGACGACCTGCGGGCCGGGCTTCCTATCCAACTAGCCCCCGTGGAAACCTCGTTCGGCCGCTGGTCCCGACTGCTCGCCGCCCGCGCCGCCGACCCGGCCCGCACCGACGAACTGCCCCACTGGCGCGCCGAACTCGCCCCCGGCGCCGGGCTCTCGCCGGCC
Source organism: Streptomyces sp. NPDC026659 (assembly GCF_040638245.1). Taxonomy (NCBI): domain Bacteria; kingdom Bacillati; phylum Actinomycetota; class Actinomycetes; order Kitasatosporales; family Streptomycetaceae; genus Streptomyces; species Streptomyces sp. NPDC026659. The sequence goes on from NZ_JBEZXY010000009.1 coordinate 220,218, forward strand.
CGTCCGCTGGACCCGGCCCGGGACACCGTCGAGACCACCCGCTATCTCTCCCTGACCCTGCCGCCCGAGATCACCGGGCCGCTGCTCGGCCGCGTCCCCGCCGCCTTCGGCGCCACCGTCAACGACGTACTCCTGACCGCGTTCGCGCTCGCCGTGGCGGACTGGCGGGAGCGCGCGTCGGGCGCCGGGAACGTGGGCCGAGCCGTCCTGGTCGACCTCGAAGGGCACGGCCGCGAGGAGGAGTTGGGCGGGGGCGCCGATCTGTCCCGCACGGTCGGCTGGTTCACCAGCGTGGTCCCGGTACGGCTCGACCCTGGCGGCGTCGACCCCGTCGACGCGCTCGCGGGCGGACCCGCGCTGGACGCCGCGCTTGCCGCGATCGGGCGCCACCTCGCGGACCTGCCCACCTCGGGCATCGGCCATGGACTCCTGCGCCACCTCAATCCGGAGACCGGTCCGCTGCTCGCCGAACTCGACCAGCCCCAGATCGAGTTCAACTACATGGGCCGCTTCGGCCACGCCGAGTCCGCCGACTGGTCCTACGCCCCGGAGGAGGACGCCGCCGACCTCGACGCCGACCCCGCGATGCCCATGTCGCACGCCCTCACGCTCAACGCCCTCACCGAGGACCGCGCCGACGGCCCCCGGCTGAACGCCCACTGGGCCTGGGCGGCCCACCACCTCACCGAGGAGGCGGTGGACGACCTCGCCCGGACCTGGTTCCGCGCCCTGGAAGCCCTCGTGCGACGGGCCGACGCCCGCACCGAGACGCCCTGATCCCGACCCGGAAAGGCATCCCATGACCAACCCGTTCGAGAACCCCGACGGCGTCTACTCCGTCCTTGTCAACGACGAGGGCCAGCACAGTCTTTGGCCCGACTTCGCCGACGTACCGGCGGGCTGGCGGGTCGCGCACGGTCCGGCCGGACGCCAGGAGTGCCTGGACTACGTGGAGGCCCACTGGACGGACATGCGGCCCAAGAGCCTGATCGAATCGTCAGGCCGAGGACCCGCAGTCGATGACCAGGTCGGCGCCGACCACTGAACCCGCTGCGGGCGAGGCGAGATAGAGCACCGAGGCCGCCACCTCTTCGGCTTCCGCGACCCGGCCGAGCGGGTTTTCCGCCTTCACCCGCTCGGCACGGTCGGCCTCGGTCTCGCCGGGCCGCAGCGACATGGGAGCGGCGGAGGCGCCGGGGCTGACGGCGTTGATGCGGATGCCCTGGTGGATGTGATCGAGAGCGGCGGCGCGGGTCAGCGCGGAGACCGCCGCCTTCGAGGTGATGTACGCGGCAAGGTTCGGGATGCGGAGGTGCGCGCCCAGGTTGGAGGAGATGTTGACGATGACGCCGCCACCGTTTGCCTTCATGTACGCGATCTCGTGCTTCATGGCCAGCCAGACGCCGGTGACATTGGTGCGGATCACCGCGTCCCAGTCCTCCTCGCTCACCTCACTGACGGCTCCGACGCCGCGGAGTATCCCGGCGTTGTTGACCGCTATGTCCAGTCCGCCGAAGCGGGTGACGCTCTCGCGTACGAGGTTCCGAAGTTGGCCGGAGTCCGTGACATCGGCGGTGACGGCGGTGGCCGTGCCGTCGGCGGCCTCGATGAGAGCGACCGTCTCGTCCAGGGAGGCCGCGGTGCGTCCCGCAGCGACCACGGACGCGCCCTCGGCGGCGAAGGCGCGTGCGATGGCACGGCCGAGGCCGGAGCCCGCGCCGGTGACGAGGACGGTCTTGCCGGTGAAGCGGTTCATCTCGGTGGCTCCCTTGAGCGACGGATTACTTGGTGCGGTGGTTCAGAAGGGCGACGGCGCCGAGAGCGGCCCCTGTCGCGGCCAGGAGTCGAGCGGCAGCAGCCGGGGCGTGAGGGCGAGGCGGCAAGGGCCACTCAGAGTGGCCTGGACACAACCAAGGAGGACGAAGGCACATCGTTGCCGCACAGTGGCGACGTGGGTCGCGTCCGTGGCGGTCATTCGGTCCCTCTGATATTTGACTGATCGGTTCATTATTTGGGCATGCGGCAAGGGGCCCGGTGGATTCGACGGATGGAGTCAGTCCAGCAGGGCCAGGGCCTGTTCGGCCGCGTCCCGTACTCGGGCGGGATCGTCCGACGCCTTGCCGACGATCCGTACCCCCTGGAGCAGTACGAGCAGCATGCGGGCCAGGGTGCGCGGGTCGCGGTCCTCGGGCAGCTCGCCCTGGGCCTGGGCCCGTACGAGCGCGGAGTGCAGCAGGGTCTCGACGTGCTCCCAGCTGATCTCGACCCGGCGGGCCGCCGCGGGGTCGTGCGGGGCCAGCTCGGCCGCGGTGTTGGTGACGAAACAGCCGTTCAGCCGGCCCTCTGGGGTGGTGGCCTCCGCGGCGAAGCGGCGTACCACGGCCCGCACCGCGGGCAGCGCGGGGCCCGGCTGGGACAGCTCGGTGAGGAGAACCGGGTCGCGCGTCTCGGTGTACCGGTCCATGGCCTTCAGATACAGCTCGTGCTTGCTGCCGAAGGTCGCGTAGATGCTGGCGCGGCCGATGCCGAGGTGCTCGACCAGATCCGTCAGCGACGTCGCTTCGTAGCCGCGCCGCCAGAACAGCTCGAGGGCCGACTGCAGAACGGCGTCCGGGTCGAATTCCTTGGTTCTGGCCATGTCGAAGACAGAACCATATCTAGAACGATCGGTCAAATAATTGTGAGCTGTTCCGCCTTCAGGACGCCGGCTGCTCCACCTTGGTCGACGGCTTGCCGTCCACGGCCGCGTCGAGCTGCGGCACCAGCCGGTCGAGGACGTACGGAATGCTCAGCACGGTCGACAGGGACACCGCGTTGCCGTAGTCGCTGGTCTCCTTGACGAAGACCTCACGGCCCTCCTTCGCCACCTCGAGGTCGCCGTAGAGCGCGTTCTTGTGGAGCTTGGTGACCGACGAGGTGGTGTCGGGCGCGATCCACACCGCTACGTCCTGGTCGAGCAGGTCGTACCGTTCCTTGCTGATGTTCGCGCCGAACTGGTCGCCGATCAGCTTGTCCAGGTCCTTCGGCAGCGAGAAGCCGAGGTCCGCAAGGAGGCGGGAGCGGGGGTCCTGGCTGCCGAAGACGAAGACGCCCTGGTAGGGCGTCGCCATCACGGCCGTCTTCCCGGCGAAGTCCGGGTGCGCCTTCTTGGCCGCGGTGAACTTGTCCTGCACGCCCTTGACCAGCTGCTTCGCCGCGTCCGGCGTGCCCAGAGCCTTGCCGATCTCCTCCGTCTGCCGCTGCCAGGGGATGCCGTAGTCGTTGTACTGCTTGGGCTGCGCGACCACCGGGGCGAACTTCGACAGGTTCTCGTACTGCGACTTGGTGAGCCCGGAGTACAGGGCCAGGATGAGGTCGGGCTTGAGCGCGGCGATCTTCTCCACCTGGGGCCCGGTGCCGGTGTCCTTGAGGACGGTCGGCGCGGGCGTCGAGCCCAGCTTGTCGGTGGCCCACGGGCCGACGGCACCCTTGTAGCCGCCCACCCACTCGGTCGTGCCGACGGGCACCTTGCCGAGGGCGAGCACCGCGTCCTGGTCGGTCAGGCCGACGGTGACGATCCGCTTCGGCTCGGACTTGATCGTCGTACTGCCGTACTTGTGCGCGATGGTGACGGGGAAGGCGCCGCTCGACGCCGACGCGTCCGACCCGCCGGGCGACCCCGCGCGGTCGCCGTCGGAGGAGGAGCCGCACGCGACGGCCGCGCCGACGAGCAGGAGTACGGAGGTGAGCAGTCCGGTGAGCCGGGCGGCTCCACTGGCACGGGCCATTGAAGGATCATCCTTACGGTCGTGAGCGGTCGGTCGGTGCCGGGGTTCTAGGTGGGGGAGTCCTCGGGGTCTTCGGGGCCTGCCGGGCTTTCGGGGGCGTCGGGGTCGTCGGGGTCTCCGGGATCTTCGGGGGAGTGCGGGCGTTGTTCGGACCAGGCGCGCCACAGCTCGGCGTACACGCCCCCGGCGGCGAGCAGTTCCTCGTGGCGGCCCTGCTCCACGATCCGGCCCTCGCGCATCACCACGACACGGTCGGCGGTCGCGGCCTGGCCGAGCCGGTGGGCCACGACGATCGACGTCCGGCCCTTGAGCACCTGCCGGGCGGCCCCCTCCAGCAGTCGGGCGCCCGAACTGCCCGCCTCCGCGGTCGCCTCGTCCAGCACGGCGACCGGCGGATCGGCCAACCACAGCCGGGCCAGCGCCAGTTGCTGGGCGCGGTCGGGGGTCAGCCGGTACCCGCCGTCGCCCACCACCGTGGCGAGCCCCTCCGGCAGCGCCTCGGCCCAGTCCAGCGCGCCCACGGCGGCCAGTGCATCGAGGAGCTCCCCGTCGGTCGCGTCCGGGCGGGCCAGGCGCAGGTCGTCCGCGAGCGGCCCGGCGAAGACATGCACCTCCTGGGTGACCAGCGCGACCGAGCGGCCGTACTCGTCCGGCTCCGCGCCGTCCACCTCGATCCGCCCCGCGTCCGGCCGGTGCAGCCCCGAAATCAGCTTCGCCAGCGTCGACTTGCCCGCTCCGGTGGAGCCGACCAGGGCGACGGTCTCGCCGGGCTGGATGGCCAGGTCCACGTCGTGCAGTACGGGGCGGCCGGGCAGGTAGGCATGGGAGACACCGCGGACGGTGACGCCGGCGTCGGAGGCTTGCAGTTCGCCGACTTCCGTTTCCTTCACCGAGGGTTCGTCCACGACGCCGACCAGCCGGGCGAGGGCGGCCGTGGCGGACTGGGCGTCGTCCAGCAGGACGAGGGCGGTGTCGACCGGGCCGAACAGGCTGTGGAAGTACAGCGCGGCGGCCGTCGCCGTGCCGAGGGAGGCCGAACCGGAGCGGACCAGCAGGAAGCCGGTGGCCAGTACGGCCGCGAGCCCTATGAACTCCGCGATGTGCAGGCGGGCGTAGAAGCGCAGGACGAGGCCGACGCCGCGCATGGTGAGATCGACCGCCGCCCGTGAGCGCTCGTTCACGCGTCGCAGGTGTGGTTCCTCAAGTCGCAGCGCGCGTACGGTCGTCGCGCCGCCGATGCTGTCCAGGAGCTGCTGCTGCTGGGCGCCGGTGGCGACACGCTCGCGGGCGTACAGCGGCACGGCGTTGCGCACGTACCAGCGGGCCGTGTGTGCCTGCACGGGCACGGCGACCAGCGCGGCCAGCAGGAACCGCCAGTCCAGCACGGCGAGGGCGACGAGGGTCAGCACGATCGACAGGGCGGAGCGGGCGAGTTCGGGGAGCGCGGTGCGGACCGCTTCCGCGACGCGGGAAACGTCGCGTGTGACACGGGAGTTGAGGTCTCCGGACCCGGCCCGCTCCAGCCGGTCCAGGGGCAGGGACAGGGCCCGCTCCACGAACTGCTCGCGCAGCCGGGCGAGCGCCGTCTCGCCGAGCCGGGACACCCGGGCCATGCCGAGCGCGATGGTCACGCCCTGCACCACCGCGACGACGGCCAGGGCGACGACCGGCGTCGTGAGCGCGCTCGGCGGGCGGTGTTCGGTCACCAGGTCCACGACCTGGCCGAGCAGCGGTTGGGTGGCCAGCCCGACGGAGGTGGAGAGGACCAGGAGGCCGAACCCCGTTGCGGCGAGCGCGCGTTGAGGGCGGAGCAGCTCGCGTACGGCGGCGCGGGTGCGGGCGGGAGTGGCGGTCGGCAGGAGTTCGCGGTCCTGTGCGGGCGGGGCCGCCTCGGGGAGGGTCACGCCAATACCGCCGTCCGGTAGGCCGCGTCGGTGCGTACGAGGTCCGCGTGTGTGCCCCGCGCGCCTACCCGGCCGCCGTCCAGCAGGACGACCCGGTCGGTGACGGCCAGCAGGGTGGGACTGTTGGTCACCAGGACCGTGGTCCGGCCGCCGCGCACCTCTCGCACACCTTCCGCGATCCGCGCCTCGGTCACCGCGTCCACAGCGGTCGTCGGATCGTGCAGCACCAGGACGTCGGGTACGGCACCGAGGGCGCGGGCGAGGAGGACGCGCTGCCGCTGGCCGCCGGAGAGGGAGCGGCCGCCTTCGCCGATGGAGGTGGCGGGGCCATGGGGGAGGGAGTCGACGACTTCGTCGGCGCGGGAAGCGGTGAGGACGTGGATGGTGTGGCTCTCCGCGTCGCTTTGACCGGCGTCCGCCCAGGAACCCAGGTTCTCCGCCAACGTGCCCTGGAACAGGGCCGCGTCGTGGGCCGCGACCAGCACCGCCGTGCGCAGCAGCGCCGGGTCGAGGGAGGTGAGCGGTACGCCGTCCAGTTCGACGCTGCCCGACTCGGGGTCGGTTTCGCGGGCGAGGCAGTGGAGCAGGGCCTGGGCGTCGGCGGGGTCCGTGACGGCGATGCCGGTCAGTTCGCCGGGGCGCAGCTCGAGGTCCACCCCGGCCAGGCTGCCGAGCCGTACGTCCCGCAGCCGGAGGGCGCCGCGCAGTGGGCTCGGCAGGGCGGCGCCACCCGAGGGCACGGCGGGCTCGGCCGCGAGGACGGCGGCGACGCGGGCGGCGGAGGCGCGGGCCTGGGCGAGTTCGGCGTTGACCCAGGCGAACACCTCAAGTGGCTCCAGCAGGAAGAGGGCCAGCCCCACGGCGGAGACCAACTGGCCGAGCGAGATGGCGCCGCTCAGGGCCAGCCGGCCGCCCGCCAGGGCGATGAGCGCGATGAAGACACCGGTGAGGGTGAGGACGAGACCGGTCTGCCAGGACTCGGCACGGGCGGCCCGCAGAGTGGCGGCGAGGGAGTCGCGGCTCGTGCGCCGGTACCGTTCCACCGCGGCCCGTTGGGCGCCGAGCCCCTTGAGTACCCGCAGCCCGGAGACCAGGTCGGCGGCCACCCCGGAGGCGTGCGCCGCCCGCTCCTGCTGGGCCTCGCTGCGTCGCTCCAGCGGCTTGCCGAGAAGGTGACCGGCCCACAGCAGCGCGGGGGTGCCCAGGAGCACGATCAGACCGAGCGGCACGGAGACGAACAGCAGCGCCACCGCGCCCGCCACCACGCCGACGAAGGCCCAAATTCCGCTCATCAGCGCCATGTCGACCGCCCCGACCCGCTTGGCGTCCTCGGTGGCGATGCTGACCAGCTCGCCGGGCAGCCGTCCCGTCTCCGCTCCGCCCCGGGCGTCCAGGACCCGGCGCACGAGGGCCACCCGGAGATCGTGCGCGGCCTCCTCGGCGGCGCGTTCACCGGCGCGGGCGCCCAGCCGGAAACTCCAGGACAGGGCCACGTAGACCACGGCGAGCACACCGAGCCAGAGGACGAGCAGGCGCCCGTCCGACCGGGCCACGGCGCGGTCCACGACGACACCGATGAGCACCGGCACCGCGACTTCGCCCAGCTGATGGCCCGCGCCGAGCAGTACGGCGAGCGTGAGGCGGCGCCCCTGACGCCGGACGGCGTGTGCCAGGACGTCCCGCCCCGACGGCTTGCCTGTTCCCACCAGCCCACCCTCCGGAACCGGTCAACTTAGGCAAGGCTAGTCTAAGTAAGCGCGGTCGCGTCAATGCTTTCGGCAGGGTGGTGGGCGGTGGGTCGGGGCTAGGGGGTGTCTCGTCGATCAGGCCGGGCTCGCGGCGTCTGGCACCGCACCTCGCCGCGTTGTCGTCGGTCGCCGATGCTCCGCATCAACTCCCTCCTCCGCCTTGCGATGCACGGCACCAGACGCCGCTCCCTGATCCGGCCTGATCGACGAGACACCCCCTAGTGCGCGGTGCGCGAGGACATCGCGGGCCGGTCGGCCGCGGCCTCGTCCGACTGCCGCAGCTCCGCGAGGAGTTCGTTCTGTCCGGCCAGGAGTTCGGTGAGGATGCGGCGGGCCGCGCGCAGCAGTTCGGCCACATCGCCTCCGGCCAGCGCGTAACTCACGGTCGAGCCCTCGCGGATGGACACGACGATCCCGGACCGCCTCAGCACACCGAGCTGTTGGGAGAGGCTGGACGGCTCGATCTCTATGTCCGCCAGCAGGTCCCGCACCGGCACGGGGCCGTGCTGGAGCAGTTCGAGGACCCTGATGCGCACGGGGTGCCCGAGCATCCGGAAGAACTCCGCCTTGGCCTGATAGAGGGGGACTTGCATCGGGGCTCGCTCCCTGCCGCGTCGGGGACGGTCGGTCCAGGACGCGGCGGCGGTCCGGAGGGCGCCGCCGCGTGCCATACGCCCTGTACGGGCGATCCTTCTCGTCCCGGGCCGCGCGCAACCGCGAGTTGGGGTCATGCTGATGTCGCGACTTGAAGAAGTCTTCACATCATGGGCATGCGTCGGCCCGGGACCTGAGAAGGCGTCAGACCTCAAGCTGCTCTTCGACGCGCTTGAGCTGGTGGCGGGCCATCGCGAGATTGGAACGCGACTTGTCGAGCACCAGGTAGAGGAAGAGCCCGTTGCCGTTGCGCCCGGTGACCAGCCGCATCAGGTGGTACTGCGCACCGAGCGTGATCAGCACGTCCTCGATCTGGCTCTTGAGGCCCAGCTCCTCCATCGTGCGGACCTTGGCGCGGATCACGTCCGTGTTCCCCGCCGCCGCGATGTTCAGGTCCAGGTCCTTGCCCCCGCCCAGCGTGCCCAGGGCCATGCCGCTGGTGTAGTCGACCACCGCCGCTCCCATGGCACCCTCGACCCCGGCCATCATCTCCTTGAGCGAAACTTCCACACTCGCCATGGTGATCCTCCCCTTGAACGTCGTCCGAACCGGCGCGACTTGATCCGCCCGGTGCCCGCACGCTAGGCGAGCCGCACCGGCGCCGGTACGAAGGTCTTCGGGAGTGAGGGTTGTTGAGCGAGGGAAGTCGATTGTCGATCGATTGTCGAACGCAATCGAGCTGTCAGTGACGGATGTTGACCGTGTGGCGGAGACTCGACGGTCACTCGGGGTGAGCCAACGCCGCCTTCTGCAGCTGTACCGCGGTCAGCAGGCTCAGCCCCCGCTCCGACTGGCGCAGCGCCTTCAGCGCCGAGACCGAGCCGATGTCTCCCGTGAATCCAGCGGCTGCCAGCCGGTCGCGGTACCAGCGGGCGCACAGCTGGTCGTCGTCGGCGGTCTCGACCGTCGCGACGATCTCCAACGCCCGCTCCAGGCCCGGCCGTTCGTCGGGACCGGCGTCGGCCAGCGCCTGCCGGAGTGCCGCCGACACCAGGTCCGTGTCCCGGACCATCAGGGCGAACTCACCTTTGCCGGTGAAGTACTTGAGGTGCTTGATTCCCGTCATACGGATCATGGTGCTGGGCGACCGGGCCGGTGGCCAAGCGACTTGAGCAGACTCTGAGCCGGGCGTCCCGCAGCCTCGTGAGACCGGCTGCGGGGGCCCGGTGGTGTCAGCCGCGCGGGCTGCTGATCCGCTCCGGCTGGATCACGTAGATCACCCGGACCTGGTCGCGGCCGCCGAACCACGGGTACGGGCCGCCCAGGTACTTCTGGGACAGCGCCTCGATGTGGTCGACCGCGCCGTCCTTGGTCACCTTCACGACCCGGCCGCGGATCTGGACGTAGTTGGACGGGTCCGAGGGGTCGGAGACCGCGACGGCCACCCGGGGGTCGCGCTCGATGTTGCGGGTCTTCTGGTGCGACTCGACGCTGTTGATCAGGACGTACTCGCCGTCGGTGTCCACCCAGGTCTGGGTGAGCTGGGGCGAGCCGTCGGGCATCGTGGTGGCGATGTAGCAGGTGCTGGGGCGGCGCAGCAGCGCCACCAGGTCCTGGCCGAGGGGGACGGGCATGGGGCTACTCCCGGGTCTGTTCGCTGAGGGGGCCACGGTATCCGGAGCCGCTGCCCGTGCCGCAAAGGCCCGGCCCTCGGGGTGGCAGTGCCCGCTCGGAGCGGGACGGCAGGCTAGGAACCGGCGTCGTACGCGGCCCGCGCGGCGGTGATGTCCGCCCGGTGCCGTTCCGCCCAGCCGACGAGTCCGGTGAGGGTCGCGTGGAGTTCGCGGGCCATGGGAGTGAGGGTGTACTCCACCTTCGGCGGCACGGTGGGGTAGACGGTCCGGACGAGCAGGCCGTCGCGTTCCAGCTTGCGCAGGTTCAGGGTGAGCATCCGCCGGCTGATGCCCACGATGGCGCGCTCCAACTCTGTGAACCGGACCGGTCCGTGCGCGGCGGCGACGAGGATGCCGATGCTCCACTTGCCCGCGACATGGTCGAGGACCTCGGTGAGCGGGCACGCCTCGTTGCTGACCTGGTCGGACACATCGGTGTGACTGCGTGACATGAAAGTGCCTCCTTCCGCCGCGCGTCATGGTTACAGACGATGACCGCTGTAACAAGTCATGCACCATTGGAAGGAACCCCCATGTGGCGAACCCACACACCCGCACGGACATCACCGTGGTCGGCACTGGCCGTGCTCTGCGCCGGACAGCTGATGGTCATCCTCGACGGCACCGTCGTGAGCGTGGCGCTGCCCGCCATCCAACAAGACCTCGGCTACTCCTCGTCCGGCCTGGCCTGGGTGGTCAACGCCTACCTGGTCCCCTTCGGCGGCCTGCTCCTGCTCTCCGGACGACTCGGCGACCTCGTCGGACGCAAGCGCGTCTTCGTCACCGGCCTGAGCGTCTTCACGACCGCCTCGCTCCTCTGCGGTGTGGCCCAGGACCCGGCGACGCTGCTCGCCGCCCGGTTCGTCCAGGGCATCGGTGGCGCGGTGACCTCCGCCGTCACGCTCGGCATGGTCGTGACCCTGTTCCCGCGGCCGAAGGAGCGGGCCAAGGCCATCGGCGTCTACAGCTTCGTCCAGTCCGCCGGTGGCTCACTGGGCCTCCTCGCCGGAGGCGCCCTGACCCAGACCGTCGGCTGGCACTGGATCTTCTTCGTCAACGTCCCGATCGGCGTCGTGGCCGCGTCGGCGGCCGTACGCGTGCTCGCACCCGAGCCCGGGGTCGGCCTCCGCAGGGGGACCGACGCCGTGGGCGCGCTCCTGGTCACCGCCGCACTGATGCTCGGCGTCTACGCGATCGTCGAGACCCCCGGCCACGGCTGGACCTCGGCCCACACCCTGAGCTTCGGCGCCGCCGCACTCGCCCTGCTCCTGGCCTTCGTCGCCCGCCAGGCGAAGACACCCCACCCGCTCCTGCCGCTGCGGGTGTTCCGCTCGCGCGACGTCTCGGGAGCGCTGGTCGTCCAGGCCCTCATGGTGGCCGGGATGTTCAGCTTCCAGTTCCTGTGCGTGCTCCACCTGCGAAAGGTGCTCGGCTTCGACGAACTGCGCACCGGCCTCGGCATCTTCCCGGTCTCCCTCTCGATCGGCGCGCTGTCCCTCGGTCTCGCGCCCCGGCTGATCGCGCGCTTCGGCCCCCGCCTCGTACTCCTCCCCGGACTCGCGCTCATCGCCGGAGGTCTCGCCGTACTCGGCCGCGTACCGGCGGGCGGGAGCTACGCCGTGGACGTCCTCCCCGCGCTGCTGCCCCTCGGTATCGGCTTCGGCCTCGCGATGCCGTCCCTGGCCACGCTCGCCATGTCGGCGGCCACGCCCCAGGACTCCGGGATCGCCTCCGGCATGTTCAACACCATGCAGCAGATCGGCAGCGCCTTCGGCCTCGCGGCCCTCAGCACGCTCGCCACCGCGCACACGGATGCCCTGCTGGACGACGGGGCGAGCAACGCCTCGGCTCTCACGGGCGGTTACCAGCTCGCCTTCCGTATCGGCGCGTGCCTCGTCGCCGTCGCCCTGCTCCTCGCCGCCGGCCTGTCGCGATCGGGTGCCTCGGCCCGACGTACGGCGGCCGAGATGAAGCCGGTCGCGGAGAGCGCCACCCGCTGACTCCGCCCGAGGCTCGCGCACCCGATGTCCAACTGGCTTTTCTCTAAGCCGGGTTGTCCCGAAGCCACGCCAGGCGCTCGGCCGCCGTCCGGGTCAGGGGGTGATCCTTGCCGTAGACGCGGGTGTAGTCGGACTGGCAGCGGCGCAGCAGGGCGGCGGCCTCGGTGCGTTCGCCCGCGTCGATCAGGACGTTGGCCAGGTTGTCACGGGCATGGACGGTGTCGGGGTGGCCGTCCCCCTTCCTCGCGGCGGCCTCGGACAGCACCTCGCGGAGGATCACGACCGCTTCCCCGTACCGTTCCCGGGCGTGCAGGACGGCCGCGAGGTTGTTCCGGGTGGACTGCGTGTCCGAGTGCGCGGAGCCGTTGGTCCGTTGCTGGGCGGCGAGCACGGTACGCATCACCGCCTCGGCCTCGTCGAGCCGCTCCAGCCGGCACAGCGCGGCCCCGAGGTTGGCCTGGGCGGAGAGGCCGATCTCGCCGTCGCGCTCACCCATCCGCTCCAACTGAGCCAGAAAAGCGCGCAGTTCCGCTTCTCCCTCGGCCCAGCGGCCGCATCTGACCAGCGCGGCCGCGTGCTGCCCGGTGTCGTGCAGCACCGTGGGATGGTCGGGCCCGAGCTGCCGCTTGCGGCGTTCCAGCACGTCCCGGCGGAGCCCCACCGCCTCGGGTTCGCGCCGGAGTTGCTCCAGCGCGCGTGCCAGGCCGCTCGCGCTGTTCAGGGTGTCGGGGTGGTCGCGGCCGAGCAGTTCGGCCCGGCCCGTCCAGACGCTGCGCCAAACCTCCTCCGCCTTTCCCGGATCACCCATGCTCTGCAGCAGATCGGCGATGTCGGCGGCGGTCGTCAGGGTGTCCGCGTGTACGAAGCCGAGCAGCTGCGTCTGGAGGCGCGCCAGGTCCATGAGGCGTTCGAGAGCCTCCTCGCGGCGCCCCTCCATGCCCGCCAGCGCGCGGGCGTAGTCGCGGAACGCCAGGAGCGTGTCGGGGTGTTCGGGGCCGAGTCGTTCGTAGGCGGCGTTGGCCTTCATGCCGTAGAACTCGTGCGGCGGAAGGCCGACCCGGACGATCTCCTCCTCCCCGCCGTCGTCGTTCAGCATCGTCACCACCAGATCGGCCGCCCGGGGCTGGTCCGGATCGGCGGGAGCCGTTGGTGGCCGCTGCGGTGGTTCGTCGTCGCGCTTCCTGCGCCACAGGGGGGCCATGTCGCGACCAACTCCTTCTCGTCGGCTACCGCTTCGGGATCTTCGGCCGGGTTGTGGGCTCTGCTACCGGATCACGCCCCGGAGTGCACATGGGCCGCCCAGAGGCTCGGGCTGTTCCGGAAGGCGGTACGGCACTGTCGCACGGCGTGGTGCAGCGCGAGCGCGGCCCGGTCCGTGTCGAGGGCGTAGGACGCGGCCGGTATGCCGGTCCGCAGATGGCGGTAGAGGCTTCTGGTCATGCGCACCGCCACCGCGTCGTGCACGGGCCACAACGTGCCGATCGCGTGCGGATATCCGGCGATCTGGAAGGCCGAGGTGATGTGGATCGCCTCGTCCGCCAGCAGGTCCGAACCCCGCGCCGTGTCGCACGCGGACAGTACCGCGAGCCGGGCGTACGGCAGGTCGAGGCGCGAGATGTGACGCACCGTCAAAGGGTGTTCCCGGTGGTCGTGCACGAGCAGCCGGGCCCGCGACGGATTCTCCGGGTCGCTCACCCCGTGGCAGGCGAAGTGCACATACGGGTGGGCTGACAGGACGCCCAGCACGTTGCCACGCGTCGCGCGCGGGCCCGTGAGCACGCCGGGCACCGGGAGCAGCGCGCGCAGTTCCCGCATCTCCCGGCGGACGCCGCCGAGGGGCCGGGTGCCGGGCGCGTCGGGCACGACCACCGCGAGCAGGCCGCCTGCCGGGGTGCGGCCGGCCGCGCGGGCGCGGGCGTAGGACAGGGCGCGGACGGTCGGCGTGTAGGACGAGACGACGAGGTCGAGCACTGCTCGCGGCCGGGGGTCCGGCTGGAATCGGGGGTCTGTCCGGAGCTGGGGGTCCGTCCGGGGATGGGGGTCCGGCGGCTCCTCGTGGTGGCCCGCCGCGTGCAACGGAAGCGCCGCGAGCGCACCGCCCGGCGACCACCACAGCCGGGGCCAGGCGCCGTCGGCGGGCGGGTCGAGCAGGCCCAGCTCGCGGAGCACCGGCTCCGCGACACGGTCCCACGTCCAGCCCAGCACCTCCGCGACCGCGCCCTGGGCCTCCCGCTCCCGTCCGGGCGTCGCGGCGGCGTCCAACGCGCCGTGCAGCCGCGCCACTTGCCCTTCCAGTGCCTCGGGAGTCACCCCGGTCAGCGGCACCGGCGTGACACCGTCCGGCCGCACGATCAGGGCGTCGCTCCGGTAGACGCTGGAGTACACCACCACGACGGGACCGTCCTCCGCGCACGCCAGCACCTCGGCGTACGTCGGCGCCCCGAGGAAACCCGCGTAGCCGGGCAGTGCGCGGATCTCGGTGACCAGTCGCTCCCAGCGGGCCGCGAGGGTGTGCCGCAGATCGGCGATGCCTCCGTCGTCGGGCGCGTCGGAATCGGTCGACTCGATGAGCTGACGCAGATGGACGAACCGCTCGGCGGTCAGGGGATGTTCGGCGCGCAGCCGCTCCAACTCGGCGCGCTCGGCGATCGCCTGGCCGAGCAGCACCCCGCGCCCCTGCTCCAGGAGCAGTACGGCGTGGTCGAGTCTGCCGAGCCGTACGGCGCAGGCGGCGGCGTCGGCGGCGAGCCCCTGCACGCTGACGAGCTCGTGCTCCTGGTCGTCGCGGGCGAGTCGCCGGGTGATGCTGAACGGCAGCAGTGCGAGGGCGAGTTCGAATCCTTCGAGTGCCTCCTGCCACCGGCCGCCGTCGGCCGCGGCCGCGCCCCAGTCGCAGGCGGCCAGGACACGCCGCGCGGCCGGAAGCGCCTCGATCCTGGCCACCTGTCGGTAGGCGTCCTCGGCCGCGCGCAGGACGGCGGGGTCCTCGGTCACGAGGTGCAGGGTGCGCAACCCCGAGGCGTAGGACTGGAGATATCCGGCGGTGTGGGCCGTGCCGGTGGCGGATGCCCACACCGCCCGGCCGAGCGTGGACACCGCCCGGTCCAGGAGCTCCGGGTCCTCGGCCAGACGGGCCGCGGTGAGCAGGGTGAGGCCCAGGTTGTGCAGATAACTCGCGTGCTCCGGGCTGCCGTACGCCGTGCCCTCCACCGCGAGGTTCAGCGCGTCGACGGACTCGTCCAGGTCGGCCGGGTCGCCGCCGCTCCGGAACCGCTGGTGCAGGGCGTTGCCGAGGTGGTTCAGCCGCGAGGCGTGCTCGGGGGAGTCCTCCTGGGTGAGGGCGAGGGCCTGCCGGGCCACGTCGACGGCCTCGACGGCGGCGCCGGGGTCCGCCGTACGGTCGTGCCAGGTCTGGAGGACGACACCGAGGTTGGCCAACTGCTGGGCGGACTCGTGCGGGAAGTGGGGGAAGCTCGGGGCGAGCCGGGCCAGTCGGGCCGCTTCGCGCAGGGCGGCGAGGTCGCCGGTCTGGTGGTGGCGCTCGCGCAGGGCGACGGCCAGGTTGGTCAAGCGGCCGAAGTGATCCGGGAGTTCGGGGGACGGCCCGGCGACGGCCGCGCGCAGGATTTCCACCGCCTGGTCCAACAGCACCGCGTCGCCCGTGCGTTCACCCAGTCGGTGCAGGGCGTTGCCGAGGCTGTTCAGGCGTTGTGGGTGTGACGGGCTGCCCGGAACGGTGCCCTCGACCGCCTTGCGCAACAACGTCACTGCCTCGCCCAGCAGTTCGGTGTCCTCGGTGTGTTCGGACGCGAGACGCAGGGCGACGCCGAGTTCGGCCAGGCCGCGCGCGTGCGACGGATGACCTCGGGGCGTGGCGGCGCGGGCGGCCCGGCACGCCGTGATCATCTCCTCGATGTCGGCGGCGTCGCCGGTGAGTTCGGCCCGTACGAAGGATGCCGTGGCGAGATTGAACAGGGCCGCCGTGTGCCGGGGGGAGTCGGCGGGCATCGTCGCGAGGACCGTGCGGAGCAGGTGCACCGCCTCGTGCGCGACGGCGGGGGAGGGGTCGAACTTGAGGGCGAGTTGGAGCGTGGCCGCCAGGTTGTTGCGGTGGGCCTCGATGCCCTGCGCGTTCTCGGGAGTGTCGTCCAGCAGGCTCAGGGCGTGGCGCTGCAACCGCTCCGCCTCGGCCAGATCGGCCGTGCCGCCGGTGATCCTGGCGCGCTCGCGCAGTAACGCCGCCAGGGTGTCGAGCGTCGCCGAGGGCTGGTTCGTCCCGTCCTCGGGCATGTCGGCGGCACGCCGCAGCACCTCGATCGCGGTCTCCATGTCGGCCTGGTCCCGGTCGAGTTCGAAACGGTCCGCGAGCATGCGGCCCAGCAGCCGCAGATCCTGTTCGCGCACGGTCTCGCGCACCACCAGCCGACGGCCCAGCTCGATCGACTCGTCCAGGTCGCGCCGGTCGCGGAAGGCCGCCCAGCGCAGGACCAGGGTCAGCCGCAGGGTCGACTCCCAGGTGGTCCGCACGTGCGGGGCCGCGGGCTCGGTGCTCAGCACCGCCCGGCAGATCTCGGTGCCGCTGTCCAGGGGGAGGCGGTCACCGGTGCCCTGGAACTGTCCGACCAGCGCGACGACCCCTTCGAGGGACTCCCTGTCCGGTCCATTGACGTCTGGCATCGCCCGCCCCCGTGCGGCTGACTGTGGGCTCTCGACCGTAGTGCGCGGCGGGAACTCCGAAGCCCGATTTTACCCACGAAGCCCCGCTGTCACGCTCGTTGTGGTGAGCTTGCGACGACCGGCTGATCCATGGAGGTGCGGCGATGGGCGGACTCGGCGGCGGCGTGGGCTCGTTCGGTGACGGTGCGGACGGGTTCGGTGACAGCGGGGACGGGGCAGCGGACGGGTTCGGGCACGAGCGGCTGGCCGCCCTGTGCCATCGGCTGACCGCCTCCCCGGGGACGGACGACCTCGATCCGCCGGTGCGCCTCCTGGTGGAGCACATCACCTCGGAGGTGCGCGGCGGCCGTCCGCCCGAGGAACTGGAAGAAGACTTCGACGAGTTGGAGGACCTGCTCCTCGCCTCGGGGCTCAGCTCCGGACTCGGCTCCTACCGCACCGACGCCCCGCCCCCGTACCGGAGTTTCCCCGGCACCGGGCCCGGACACCCGCCGCTGCACGCGCTCATCTGCCCGCGCGGCCACTGCGCCCGGGTCGAGCCGCCGCCGTCCGAGGACGACGGCCACCCGGCCTGTCGGGTCTTCGGCGAGACGCTGCGCGAGTTCAGGGTGCGCCGTCCGTGAACGCGTTCCTCGGCGCGCTGAGCGGCAAGATGGCCGAGCGCTGGCTCGCCCTGCTGGCCATCCCCGGACTGGTGTACCTGGTGGCGCTGGCCACGGCGGTGACCCTGGGCCAGCGCCACTGGTACGACACCGGGCGGCTGCGGACCCGCCTGGACTCCCTGGCGGAGGCTCCCGGCGCCCACAGCCCGGGCGCCCTCGCGGTCGCGGCGGTCGCCGTCCTGGCCGGGGCCGCGCTCACCGGCACGGCCGCGCAGGCGCTCGGCGCCCTGATCGAGCGGACCTGGCTCATGGCACCCCGGGGCCCGCTGACCCGCCTGCTGACCGCACGCCGGCTGCACCGCTGGCGCACCGCCGACACCGACTACCGCACGGCGCTGGTCGCCGCCGGACGCGCCGGGCTGAGCGGCCGGGGCGACGCCGGCGCACTCACCGACGAGGCGGAGGCGCGCTATGCCGAACGCAATCGGATCGCCCTGGTCCGGCCCCGCCACCCGTTCTGGACCGGGGACCGGGTCGCGGCCCCCGACCAACGCGTCTGGCGCGCCTACCGCCTCGACCTCTCGACCGCGTGGCCGCACCTGTGGCTCCTCGCGCCCGACAGCACCCGTACGGAACTCGGCACCGCGCGGGGCGCCTTGAGCGCGGCGGCCCGGCTGAGCGCCTGGGGCGTGGGCTACCTTCTGCTCGCCGTCTGGTGGTGGCCCGCCGTGTTCGTCGGCGTGACGACCGCCCTGACGGGCCTGTCCCGTGGCCGCACCGCCGCCGCGTCCTTCGCGGAACTCGCGGAAGCCCTGGCCGACTTGCACGGGAGGGACCTGGCGACGGCGGTCGGGGTGGAGTGCGAGGGGCGGATCACGCCGGAGGTGGGCGACAGCGTGACGCGGCTGCTGAGCAAGCCGGATTGAGGCGTGATTCACTCGAACCAGTGATCGAAAATCTGTTCTCGTATGTCTAAGATCACTCGTGCAAGGCCGTAGCGCAGAGGTCGTCGCGCCTACGCATCAAGCAGGAGGACGTCGGTTCGAATCCGACCGGTCTTGCACCTGCTTCTTCTCATGTCGGCCGTGTGCCGACGCGGACCGCCGGTCCCCGGCGAAGGACCGGTGGAGTGTGATGACCCAGCCGACGACGCCCGTACGCTGCCCGGCGATCGAGCACCCCGACCTGCCACTGGCCGACCCCGCGGCGCTCGGCCCGCTGCTCGACCGCCTCGCGGACCCGGTTCCCCCGGTCGCCGACGAGACGTTCCCGCTCGGCACCCTGCGCGCCGACGGCCGGGTGGACCTGTGCAAGCAGGGCCTCGGGCCCGACGGCGCCGCCCGGCTGCTGCCCGTGGCCGCCGCCTCCCCGCACGCCGCCCACCTGCTCCTCGGCACCAACGCCCTCGGCGACGAAGGCGCCCGCTCCGTCGCCGCCGCCCTGAGCGACACCGCCGCCCACGGCGTGCACACCCTCTACCTCGGCTGCAACCGCATCGGCCCGGACGGCGTGACCGCCCTCGCCGGAGCCCTCGCCGACGACACCGCCCTGCGCGCCCTCTGGCTCAAGCGCAACCCCGTCATGACGGACGGCGCCCGCACCCTCGCCGCACTCCTGCGCCGCAACACCGCGCTGCGCACCCTCGACCTGGTCAACTCCGGCATCGGCGCCGAGGGCGTACGCCTCCTCGTGGACGCCCTCCTGGACCGCCCGGCCCCGCTGGAGCGGCTCTTCCTCGGGGGCAACGGCCTGACCGCCGCCGAGGCCCCGCTGCTCGCGGCCCTCGTCCGGGACGCGGGCGTGCGCGAGCTGTACCTGACGGCCAACCACCTCGGCGACGAGGGCACCGCCGTCCTCGCCCGCGCGGCCGACCCCGCCCGCCCCCTGCGCCTCGGCCTCGGCGGCAACGGCATCGGACCCGACGGCGCCCGCGCCCTCGCCGACGCCCTCGACGGCATCGAACACCTCGACCTCGGACGCGCCATGTCCGAGCGCAGCCTCGGCGCCCCGGGCAACACGACCGGCGACGCAGGCGCCCAGGCCCTCGCCGACGCCCTGCCCGGCAGTGCGCTGCGCCGCCTCGAACTGCGCCACACCGGCATCACCGGCCGGGGAGCCAAGACCCTGCTCGCCGCCCTGCCCGACGGCCACCGCCTGGAGTACGTCGGCCTCGGCCCCGGCCTGCCCCGCCGGGTCAAGCGCTCCTTCGCCGAGCGGATGTGCCCGGCCCGGCCGACCCACCCGGACCTGCGCGCGATCGGCAGCGTGTACCGATGAGCCCACGCCCGCTGCCGCCCGCCGCCCTCTCCCGCGAAGACGCCCCCGCCTGGGCCCGCGTCCGCCGCTACGCCGTGCCCCGCTGGATGATCGAGCGCGCCACCGAGGCCCGCCTCGCCGGTGACTGGCGCGCCGCCTGCGACGCGGCCGCCGTGGACATCACCCCCGGCGTCGAGCCCGACCGCGTGGCCGAGACCTACGGCGCGGACGTGGCCGCACGCGTCGCGGACGACCTGCGCCACCTCGCCCCCGACCTGATGCGCTGGCACCTGCCCCGCGCCCTCGGCGGCCACACCACCGTCGCCCCCGCCCGACGCGTCACCCTCGCCGCCTACGGCAGCACCGGACCCGTCCTCTCCGTCACCACCTCCCCGATGCTGAAGGGCCCACAGCGGCTCCGGCTCCACCTCGGCCCCGCCGCCGCGCCCGGTCGCGACCGGCTCCACCGCCTGACGTACGCCCCCGAGGACTGGACCGCCGCCCGCCGCTTCTGGGACGCCCGCCGCACCGGAGAACTGCGGTACAGCGCGGGCGGCATCGGCGCCGACCGGCTGCCCTTCCTCCACCCGGACGGCACCCCGCTCACCCCGGCCGAACTGCCCACCGAGGACCCCGGCCCCGCCGACCCGGCCGCCCGCGCCGAGTGGGTCGCCGTCCTCCAGACCCGGGGCGAGCACGCCGAGGCATACGCCCTGGCCGACATCGACCTCGACCTCACGGCTCCGCCGGGCGGCAGCCGCTTCTCCCGGCCGCTCGACGTGGCCGCGATGGCCCACCGCGACGGGCTCGACCTCACCAGGATCGTCCCCGAGATCCGGCTGCTGGAGCGGGCCGGACGCGGTACGAGCTTCCGCATCCCCGTGCACTGGCGGGGCCACCTCCGCGTCGACCTCGCCCCGGCGGACGCCGATGGCGCCCCCGCCCGCGTCACCGGCCGCGAGCGCGACGAAGACGCCCACCGTCTGCCCGACTACGCGTGGCAACGGCTGCCCGACATCGCCCTGTTGCGCGCGGGACTGATACGCCCCGAGACGCTGCACCCGCTGGTCGCCGCCGCCCTGCTGCCGAAGGCAGGCCCCGCCACGGGCCCGGCCGGACCGCCCGAGCCCGTCCCGGTCCGCGTCCGCTGCCGGGGCGAGTGGCACCAGGTCGTCTCCCGCGACGGCGGACTCGCCGTACCGCACACGGACCAGGAGCAGCGGCGCGAAATCGCCCTGCGCGCCTTCGGCGGTGCCGTCTCCGGCTGCTTCGCCACCCAGCACACCTGGACCAGCGGCGAGGGCCGCCTGCCACGCGCCCTGCGGGCCCAGCAACGCGACCTGTTCGAGCGCGCCCAGCACGGGGACACCCCCGGCGTGCTCGCCCTGCTCGACGCCGGGGTGGACCCGCGCGTCCGGGACGCGGGCGGGCTGACCCTGCTGCACGTCCTGCACCTGCTGGACCACCGCGAACTGCTGCCGCGCCTGCTGGCGGCCGGTGTCGACCTGGAGGCACGGAGCAAGACGGGGCGCACCCCGCTCCAGAACGCCGTCGAGTACGGCGGCTCGGCCGACCTGGTCCGGGAACTCCTCGACGCGGGCGCCCGGATCGACGGGGTCAACGACAAGGAACTGTCCCTCGCCCAGGTCATCCGCTCCTACGAGCGGCACGACCTCATGTTCCTGCGCCACCGCGTGCTGAAGGAGCATCCGGGCATCGGCCACGAGTGGTACGACGAGTACCTGAACGAGCGGGACGAGGAGCCGGACTGGGACGAGGAGCCTCCCTTCGACTGGGACGCCGACGCCGACGGTGACTCGCACGACGGCGACCAGGAACCGGGCGAGGACCCCGATCCGCCCACAGAGAACGACTGGGCGGCCGAAGAGCCCGGTGCCGACGAGGAGTTCGAGCCGGACCCCACCGAGGAGCCCGACCACTTCGACCACTCCGACGACCCCTGGGCGCTCGCCGAAGGCCGCCCCGCCACCCAGCACGAGGACGAGGACGAGGACGACCGAGCATGAGCACCTCCACCGCCACCTCCACGTCCGCACCCACCGCGCCTGCCGGCCCCCTCGCCGCCGCCGACGCCCTCAACGCCCGGCTCGGCGTCACCCGGCGCGAGTCCTCCGCGAACCCCCAGCTGGAGGCACTCGCCCTGGCCGTGACGGCCAACCAGCCGGTACTGCTGTGGGGCGAGCCGGGCATCGGCAAGTCCGCCGGGATGGAGCAGCTCGCCGCCGCGCTCGGGGTCCAGCTGGAGACGGTCATCGCCAGCGTCCACGAGCCCTCCGACTTCGCCGGACTCCCCATCGTCGGCGACGACCCCGCCACCACCGGCGTCCCCATGGCCCCGCCCGACTGGGCCGTCCGGCTCGCCCGCACCGGGCACGGGCTGCTCTTCTTCGACGAACTCTCCTCCGCCCCGCCCGCCGTGCAGGCCGCCCTGCTCCGCGTCGTCCTCGAACGCCGGGTCGGCAGCCTCGCCCTGCCTCCCTCGGTGCGTATCGTCGCCGCCGCCAACCCGCCCTCCAGCGCGGCCGACGGCTGGCACCTCAGCCCGCCGCTCGCCAACCGCTTCGTCCACCTCGACTGGACGCACGACCCGCGCACTGTGGCCCGCGGCATGGCCGGTACGTGGCCCGAGACCGCGCTCCCGACCGTCGACGCCGCCCGTGCGTCCGGCGCCGCCGCCCGCGCCCGGGGCGTGATATCCGGCTTCCTGACCGCCCGCCCCGGACTGGTCCACCACATGCCCAAGGAGGCCGAGGGCCGGGGCCGCGCGTGGCCGTCGCCGCGCACCTGGGAGATGGCTCTGCGCCTGCTCGCCGCCGGATACGCCTCCGGGGCCCGGGCGGAGGCGCGGGCCGCCGCGCTGATGGGCGCCGTCGGCGAGGCCGCCGGCATCGAACTCCTCTCCTACCTGGAGAACCTCGACCTGCCCGACCCCGACCGCGTGCTGGCCGACCCGGCCGCCTTCGCCCTCCCCGAACGCGGCGACCGCCAGCTGGCGTTCCTCATCGCCGTGGTCGCCGCCGTGCAGAGCGAGCCGACCCGTCCCCGCTGGGAGGCGGGCTGGGAGGTGCTGGCCAAGGCCGTCGACGCGGGCGTACCCGACGTGGCCGCGCGGGCGGCCGGCGACCTCGCCGCGATGCGCGAGCCCGACTGGCCCGTCCCGCCCGGTATCGACGCCTTCCTGGAACTGCTCCAGCTCGCCGGCGCGCTGCCCGGCGCGCGCTGACCGGCCGACCCGTGTCAGCCACCCGGGAACCGGCCGACCGGCCGGAGCACGAGCCGCCGCATGAGTCGCCGCACGAGCCGTCGGACGGCCGGTCGCTGGACCGCGCCAAGCTGCTGGCCGCGCGCTACAAGGCCGCCGAGGCGCGCCCCTATCTGGCCTCCGCGCTCTACGCGCTCACGGTGGTCGCCTCCGACCGGGTCCCCACCATGGCCGTCGACCGCCACTGGCGCTGCTACGTCTCCCCGGCCTTCGTCGCGGACATCGCCGTCGACGAACTCGCCGGGGTGTGGGTGCACGAGGTCGCGCATCTGCTGCGCGACCACCACGGCCGGGCCGAACGGCTTCCGGCGGCCGACCAGGGCGACCCGCTGCGGGTCAACATCGCGCAGGACTGCGAGATCAACGACGACCTGCTCGCCGACGGACTGCGTCTGCCCGCGGGCCGCGTGGAGCCCGCCCTGTTCGGTCTGCCGTCCGGCGGCCTCTTCGAGGGCTATCTGCGCGGTATCCCCTCGATCCCGCGACACCACCTGAACTGCGGTTCCGGCGCGCACGGTGTCCCCGCGCCCTGGGACCTGGGGGAGCGGGGCGGTCCGGCCCGGCTCGGGCCGGTGGAGGCCGAGGCCCTGCGCCGCCAGACCGCGCAGGCCATCCGCGCGCACCTGCGCGCCCGGGGTACGGTCCCGGCGGGCTGGCGGCACTGGGCCGAGGAGGTCCTCGAGCCGACCGTCGACTGGCGCAAGGCGCTGAGCGGCGCGGTCCGCGAGGCCGCCGCCTGGGCGGGTGGCGCGGTCGACTACACCTACCGCCGCCCGTCCCGCCGCACCCCCGCCCTCGGCGGCCGGATCGTGCTCCCCAGCCTGCGCAGACCGCTGCCGCGCGTGGCGATCGTCGTCGACACCTCCGGTTCCATGGGCGAGGACGACCTCGCCGCCGCCCTCGCCGAAGTGTCGGGCGTACTGCGGGAGGTGGGCGTCGGCGGCAACCGGGTCACCGTCCTCGCGTGCGACGCCGATGTGCACGCCGTCTCCCGGGTGACCAGCGTCGACCAGGTCGAACTGGCCGGTGGGGGAGGCACGAACATGGTCGTCGGCATCAGCCGGGCACTCGCCGCCGCGGAGCGGCCGAACATCGTCGTCGTGCTGACCGACGGCTTGACGCCGTGGCCGCAGGAGCCCCTGTCCTGTCGGCTGATAGCGGCACTGATCGGGCCGTCCGCGCCGGAGCCGCCGTCGTGGGTCGAGACGGTACGGGTCACGACGGCGGACTGATGTGCGGGCGGTTCGGTCCGGCTTCTCCGAGGCATCGTCAACTCGCGTAGATTTGCCGAACTTTGCGGAACTTGGAGATGCCGCGCGGCCGAATTCCCGCCATTTATTTTTTGACATGGACTGTTCATGGGAGCGCTCCTGGGCCAAGCTGAGCGCGCCTCGCGAACCCCGCGAGCACTCACGGGCCCCACATACCGGAGGTCTTCATGCGTCGTCGTCTTGCCGCTCCCCTCGTCGTCGCCGCTCTCGCACTCCCCGCGGTCCTCATCCCGGCCGCCACGGCCTCGGCTGCCCCGGCCGACAAGATGCAGGTGCTCAGCTCCTGGACGCAGACCAGCGCGGCCAGTTACAACGCCTGGAACTCCGCCCGGTCGAACCAGGGCCAGTGGGCGGCCTACGGGTTCGACTGGTCCACGGACTACTGCAGCTCCTCGCCGGACAACCCCTTCGGGTTCCCGTTCCAGACGTCCTGTGCCCGCCATGACTTCGGCTACCGCAACTACAAGGCGGCCGGTGCCTTCGACGCCAACAAGTCCCGCCTCGACTCCGCCTTCTACGAAGACCTCAAGCGCGTGTGCAACAACTACTCCGGCGCCACCAAGACCGCCTGCAACTCGACCGCCTGGACCTACTACCAAGCGGTCAGCATCTTCGGCCTGAAGGCCGCCGACAAGGCGACGGCGGCCAAGTAGCGCCGGCCCCCGTGAAGTCGACGGCAGGATCGGTCTCCCCGGACCGGCCCTGCCGTTTCCGCGTCCGGTGCGCCTACCGATTCCTCGCGTAATGCCGTGCCGCCCGCGCCCTGTTGGCGCAGGAGGTCTTGCAGTACGTCTGTCTGCCGTGGTCCTGGACGAAGTAGCGCACACAGCGCGGCGCGGGACACGCGCGCAACCGCTCCCGTAGCGGACCTGCCAGGAACTCCACTGCCGAGCGGGCAAGTTGGGAGGGCAGGTCGGAGGGATCGGCCGCCGTGAGTCCCAGGAGCGGAGCCGCGTCGGGGTCCGTCCACTCCAGACGTACCGTCACCCGCTCACGTGCCGCGTAATGGTTGAGCAGCTCGAGTGCCTGGGCTAGGGAGAGGCTTGGATCGGCCCGGGAGTCCTCGCGGCCGGTGGCGTACGCGAACAGCGCGCGGAGCGCCCGTCGTACGTCGATGACCTCGTCCCGCAGTCCTCCGGGCGTGCCGGGTGGAGCCCAGGCCAGAAACCCGGTGACGGTGGCGAGATCGTCGGCCACGCCGCCGTGGCCGTCGTGGTGGACAGTGCCCGTCAGATCGAGCGGTGAGAGGGCCGCGCCGGTGCGCTGCGCGGTCTCGGGTTCCGTGCCGGTGGTTTCCATGAGCGCTCCTAACGGTTATGGTCCACTTTACCGTTAGAGCGAGCTGAGGGGTGGCAGCGGGTATGGCACAGGACACGACAGGCAAGTCGCTTACGAATCACAGGAGTTCACGCGTAACCCTCGCTCACGTCAGCGACCTTCACTTCGACGGCGGCGCCCGCGCCGAGGAGCGTGCCGTCCGGGTGCTCGACCGACTGCGGTCCATGCCGGGGCCGTTCGACGCGCTGCTGGTCACCGGGGACATCGCGGACCACGGCACCGAGGCCGAATACGAGGTCGCCGCACGGCTGTTGGCGGACTTCCCGGCCCCCGTGCTCTGCCTGCCCGGCAACCACGACGTGCGCGGCCCCTACCGCAAGGTCCTGCTCGGCGAGCCCGCCTCCGCCGCGCCGGTCAACCGGCTCCACCGGGTCGGCCCGCTTGCCGTCCTCATGCTCGACGTGACCGTCCCCGGCCGCGACGAGGGGCATCTGGCCGACGAGACGGCGGCCTGGACACGCGCCACGATCCGCGACGCGCTGCCCGCGGGCACACCGGTCGCCCTCGCTCTGCACCAGCCGCCCGTGGCACTCGGGCGCGGTCTGGTCGACGACATCATGCTCGACAACGCCGACGACCTCGCCGCGCTGATCTCCGAACACCCCCAGATCGTGGCGGTGTTCGGCGGCCACACCCACTCCGCCACCGTGACGACCTTCGCCGGTCGCCCCCTCGCCCTCGGCCCCGGAGTGACCTCCACCCTCCGGCTCGGCTGGGAGACCGGGGCCGAGGAGTGGGGAGAGGTCATCGACCGGACGGCTCCGCCCGGGTACGCGGTGCACGTACTGGAGTTGCCCGCCGAACTCGCCGAGGGCTCCGCCGACTTCGGGTCGCCCGGCGTCGGAACGCGGCTGACCTCGCACTTCCGCACGGTGTGATCAGACCTGGTAGGGGTACAGGGCGACGTTCTCCGACGCGACGTCGATCCGCACCCAGGAGCCGTCCAGGTCGTCGGGGACCGGAGTCGCCGGATCGAGCAGCACGGACCAGTGCCCCAACTGGAGGCGGGCGGCACCGTCGTCGGTCGGACGGAGGCGGCCACGCAGGCTCACCCGGTCACCGTCCTGCCGGAGTTCCGGTTCGGCGACAGCGGCCGACCGGGCGTTGCGGCCCCATCGAATGTCCTCGTCGACGGTCCATTCGACGAGGTGCCGGCCGTCGGCCTCGCGCGGATCACCGCGCCAGAGCACCACGGCGGACCCGATGGGGGTGTGCACCCGAACCTTCATGTGCGACGAGGCCTGCGGCAAGTCCTGCGGCAGGCTCTCCGTACGGACGAACATCGCCTCATCATCCATGACGTCACCTCAGATCATCGGCTCGGACCCCGAACCCAGACCACCGGAATCCGCTACGAGTATCGATGTCAGACCCTGCGGATACGGTCGGCCCATGAGAGCTGACGGAACGTTCACCGTGAAAGCGTTCGTCCCGACCGGGGTGACACCGGACCCGGCCGTCACCACCGGCCTCCCGGTCGGGGTCGCGCGGATGGAGAAGCACTTCGAGGGCGGGATCAGCGGGCGGGCGGCGACCTTGTTCACCGCCGCGTTCGACCAGGCGGCCGGGGTCGGCACGTATGTGGCGATGGAGTCCTTCGAGGGCTCGCTGAACGGGCACGAGGGCGCGTTCAACTTCGCGCACTCGGCGACCACCACGGGCAGCGACCGTGCCGCGCAGTTCTTCGTGATCGTCCCGTCGAGCGGCACCGGCGACCTCACGGGCATCTCCGGTACCGGCGGCATCGAGATCGAGGCCGACGGCACGCACCGGATCTGGTTCGACTACGAACTCGACTGAGCCCTCCGGGTGCCACGACGAGCGAGCCACGGACAGCGAGTCACCGACCGAGAGGAACGTACGTGGGCTTCATCCGGATCGTCCCGCCCGGCGGGCCCGCGCGCACACTCGCGCTGGCCCAGCTGACGAACTCGGTCGGCGACGGCGCGTACTACGTCTGCTCGGTGCTCTACTTCAGCCGGGTCGTCGGCCTCGGCCCGACCCACATCGGCGCCGCGCTCACGCTCGGCTGGGCGCTCGGTGCCGTCGCCGGGGTACCGCTCGGTCACCTCGCGGACCGGCGGGGGCCGCGCGGTATCGCCATCCTCATGTCCGTGGCGACGGGCCTGGCCGTGGGGTCGTTCCTCTTCGTCCGCTCCTACCCGGCGTTCCTGGCCGCCGTCTGCGCGTACACCTGCTGCCAGTGCGGGCTCGGGGCGGCACGGCAGGCCCTGCTCGCCGGGCTGGTCGAACCGGCCCGGCGGACCGAGACCCGGGCGTATCTCCAGTCGACCGTCAACGCCGGGCTGGCCCTCGGCGCTGCACTGGGCGGTATCGCGCTGCGGCTCGACACGGAGGGGGCGTATCTGACGGCGCTGGCGGCGGACGGGGTGAGCTTCCTGGTGGCGGCGGTGGTGTTGTCGCGGCTGCGGCCCCCGACCGGGGTGGCGGCGACGGCGGGACAGGGCGGTCCGAACGGGGGGCAGGGCGGCCCGAGCCTCACGGTCCTCCGCGACCGGCCGTACGCCCTGGTGTCCCTCCTCAACATGATCATGCTGCTCTACATGCCGCTGCTCAGCGTGGTGCTGCCGCTGTGGATCGTGGAGCGCACCGAGGCGCCGAGCTGGACGGTCTCGGCGCTGCTGGTCGTCAACACGGTCGGCGTGGTCCTCTTCCAGGTCCGCATGGCCGCCCGCGTCAGGGACCTGCCCTCCGCGTCCCGCGCGCTACGGCACGCCGGGCTCGTCCTCCTCGCCGCCTGCGCCTGCTTCGCCCTGTCGGCCGGCGGCACCACCGCCTGGACCGCCGCCCTGCTGCTCCTGGCCGCCGCCTGCGTCCAGGTCCTCGGCGAGATGCTCCTCGGCTCCGGCTCCTGGGAGATCGGTTTCGCCCTCGCCCCACCCGACAAACAAGGCCAGTACCAAGGCTTCTACGGCGCCGGCACCGCCGTGGCCCGCCTCATCGGCCCCCTCCTCCTCACCACCCTGATCCTCTCCGGCGGCACCCTCGGCTGGCTCCTGCTGGGAGCGCTGTTCCTGACGGCGGGCCTGGCGATGGGTCCGGCGGTGCGGTGGGCCTCCGGCCGGGGCGCGGCCGGGACGACGCCCGCGGTGGCGATCGACGAGCCCCGGAAACTCAGACGACCGACGCCCTGAAAGGATCGGTGGGGACGATCTCCGCCTCGTCGAAGAGCCGCTCCAGCGCCTCGTGCCCGTGACGCCTGCGGAACTCGATCTCGGCCGTGGTCACGGGCAGCGTCCACAGGATGCGGGCGTGGCCCCCGGGCACGGGACAGTGTTCGAGGTCCGGTCCGTGGAGATAGGGCAGGCTGATCAACAGGTGATCGCAGGTTGACCCCGGCACCCAGGGTTCACCGATCGGCAGGCTGTGCTCCACGTCGAGCCGATGGCCTCCGCGGTGGTAGTAGGCGATCATCGCCATGAGTTCGATGAACCGCTGGTCGCGGACATGGGCGGTCATGACGAACTCCAGGCCGTCATCGACGTCCTCCGTCGAGTCCCAGCACCCGGCGGTCACATAGGCCCAGCCGTCGCCGCGCGGACCGGGCCCCACGACGAGAACGCGCAGCTCGGGCACCACCTCTCGCCGTTCCGGCCCGAGGTCGAAGTCGACGACCTCCACGGCGTGGCCTGCGAAGAACGCCCGCACATGCGACTCAACGGCCTCCGCGGCCGACTCCCTCGCCTCACTCACCACGCGATCATCCCACCGCGAGCGATCACCCCTGCTCCGGCCTCACCTGGTCCAGGCCCCCGCCCCGCGCGGCAGCGCCCCCGCACCACCGCGCCCCTCGGGCATAGTGGTATGAGCTGACGCAAAAGGCGCGGCCCGGGCGTACCCCGTGCCGGGTCGGGCGACGGGAGGCGGCGGGTATGGGTGGCAAGGACCTCTGGGGCCAGGGGGCCGGACCGGCCGAGGTCCAGGGCGCCGGGGTGCCCGGGGGGCTGCTGGATCTGCTGCACGCCTCGGCCGTGGTCGTCGACGGGAACGGCCGCATCGTCCTGTGGAGCCCCGAGGCGGAGGAGCTTTTCGGGTACGCCGCCGACGAGGCGCTCGGCGCGTCCGTGGACGAGCTGCTGGCCTCGCCGGAGGACGTGGAGCACGCGCACGAGCGGTTCGGGCGGATACAGGTCGGGGAGAGTTTCGCGGGCGTCTTCCCCGCCCGGTGCAAGGACGGTTCCACCCGGTTGGTGGAGTACCGCAAGGGCCGCCTGCACGACCCCGACGGCAGAGTGCTGGGCCTGGCGCTCGCCGCCGACGAAGGCACCGTACGACGCGTGGAGGGCGACCTCGCGCTGTCGGAGCTGCTGATCGACCAGTCCCCGGTCGGGCTCGCGGTGTTCGACACCGATCTGCGCTGGATACGGATCAACTCCGCCCTGACCACCGCCAACGGGGTCAGCGAGCGCGAGGTGCGCGGGCGGCGCCTGGAGGACACGCTGCCCGACCTGGACACCGGCGCGATCGAGTCCGCGATGCGGCAGGTGCTGCGCACCGGCGAGCCGATCCTGGACCAGCGCACGGTGGGCCGTACCCCGCTCGACCCGGACCACGACCACGCCTGGTCGGAGTCGTACTACCGCATCGAGGACCAGCGCGGGCACCCCCTCGGCGTCGCGGTGTCCGTCGTGGACGTCACCGAGCGGCATCTGGCCGCCACCGAGATCGCGGCGGCCCACCGGCACCTCGCCACCCTCACCGAGGCCAGCTCCGGCATCGGCAGCACCCTGGACCTCCAGCAGACCGTGCGGGAGCTGGCCGCCGCCGTCGTACCCCGGTTCGCCGACCTGGTCACCGTCGACGTACTGGACTCCGTCGTGATCGGGCAGCGGTCCCTGGCCCCGCACTCGGGCGGCGACCACGGCGGCTTCCGCACGCTGGCGGTCGCCGCGGTCCGCCCCGACGGCAGCGACGGCACCGCCGAGCTGCCGGACGGCCTCACCGGCTCCGGCTCGTCCCCGCTGCTGTGCCGCAGCGTCCGCGAGGCCGCCCCCGTACTGATCCCGCGCGTGGACGACACCGCGCTCCGCGAGCTCGCCCGGGACGAACGGGCCGCCGAGGCCCTGCGCGGTGCCGGGGTCCGCAGCGCCCTGGCCGCGCCCCTGCTGGCCCGTGGTTCCGTGCTCGGCGTGCTCACGCTGTACCGCACCGAGGACACCCGCCCCTTCGACAGCCGCGACCTCCAGCTGGTCTGCGAACTCGTCGGCCGCGCCGCCGTCAGCGTGGACAACGCCCTGCTCTACGGCCGCGAGCGCGAGACCGCGCTCACCCTCCAGCACAGCCTGTTGCCCCAGCAGCCCCCCGACCAGCCCGACGGCCTGGAGATCGCCGTCGGCTACCGGCCCGCCGGGAGCGGCACCGAGGTCGGCGGCGACTGGTACGACGTACTGGCGCTCCACGACGGCCGGGTCGCACTGGTCGTCGGCGATGTGATGGGCAGCGGCATCCGCGCCGCCGCGATCATGGGCCAGCTGCGCACCACCACCCGCGCCCTGACCCGCCTCGACCTCCCGCCCGCCGAACTGCTCGGCCACCTCGACGAGACCGCCGCGGAGCTGAGCGAGTCCTTCGCCACCTGCGTCTACGCCGTCTGCGATCCCAAGCGCGGCACCTGCGTCCTGTCCAGCGCCGGACATCTGCCGCCCGTGCTCGTCCAGCCCGGCCAGGGCGCCCGGCTCCTCACCCTGCCGCCCGCCGCGCCGCTGGGTGTGGGCGGCGTCCCCTTCGGCACGCTCGAGACGAAGCTGCCCGAGGGCTCCCTGCTGGCCCTGTACACCGATGGCCTCGTGGAGTCCCGGCACGAGCCCATCGACGTCGGCATCGAGGCGCTGTGCCGCGCGCTGGAAGGCGCCACCGGCGCCACGGCCTCCCTCCAGGACATCTGCGACACGCTCCTCGACACCCTCGACCAGTCCTCCGGCGACGACACGGCCCTGCTCCTCGCCCGGCTCGGCCCGGCCGGGGGAGCGGAGTAGGACGCACCGATGGCCCCGGCTCCCGTTTGCCGGTGCTTCCGACCGGTTCGACAATGGACGCAGCACCCGCGGCGATGAGGCTCGCCGTAACCGCGGACGCGAACGCGCCGCTGATGGCCTCTGCCGGCAGACCCGCACGTCATTCGCGAGGAGGTCGGCATGACGATGCCGGACGACATGATGCTCCGCTGCTCCACCATCCTCTTCCGAGGCCAGTGCGTGCTGCTCGTCCACCGCACGGCACAGGGCCTGGACGACTGGGTGCTGCCCGGCGGCACACCGCGGATGGGCGAGAGCATGGCCGCCTGCGCCCGCCGCGAGATGCGCGAGGAGACCGGTCTCGCGGTGGAACCGACCCGCGTCGCCTTCGTGCTGGAGGCCGTCGACCCCGACAGCCGGCAGCGCACGGTCGACCTGGTCTTCGCCGCCGACGGCTCGGCCCACGGCCAGAGCCCGGTGGCCCGCGAACCGGGGATGACACCCGAGTTCGTGCCCTTCGCGCGCCTGCGCGCCCTCGACCTCAAGCCGCCCCTGGCCGGACACCTGCCCGGCTTCTACCACCACGGCGCCCGCCGGTACGCCCCCTACCTCGGCAACCTCTGGCGCCCGAACGACACCGCCTCCCGCATCAGACGCGCCACCACCTTCTTCCGCCGCACCCCGCGCCCCGCCCCCGAACTGGACTGACGGCGCCCACACGACCGGCTGAGGAGACAAGGCGCCCGCATGACCGACCCGCACTGGCTCTTCGGTGACCAGCTCGGCCCCCACTTCCTCACCCCGGGCGACGACGGCCCCGCCCGCGACGCCCCCGTCGTCATGATCGAGGCCCGCTCGGTCTTCCGGCGCCGCCGCTTCCACCGCGCCAAGGCCCACCTGGTCCTCTCCGCGATGCGCCACCGCGCCGCCGAACTGGGCGACCGCGTCCGCTACGTCCGCGCCGAGACCTACCGCGAGGGCCTGCGCGAAGCCGCCGGGGACGCTCCTGTCACCGTCCACCACCCCACCTCCCGCGCTGCCCTGCGCCTGGTCCGCTCCCTGGACCGGGTCCGTGTGCTGCCCACCCCCGCCTTTCTGCTCCCGCACGACGCCTTCCGCGCCTGGGCGGACGGCCGCGACGGACGACGGCTGCGCCAGGAGGACTTCTACCGCTGGGTCCGCCGCGAACTCGGCCTCCTCATGGACGGCGACACCCCGGCCGGCGGCCGCTGGAACCACGACCACGCCAACCGCGAACCCCCGCCCAAGGGCGCGAGCACCCTCGGCGCCCCCGCCCCCTACCGCCCCCGCGAGGACGACATCGACGCCGAGGTCCGCGCCGACCTCGACCGCTGGGAACAGCAGGGCGGCATCCGCTTCACCGGCCGCGACGGCCCCCGCCGCTTCCCCGCCTCCCGCCGCGAGGCCCTAGGCCGTGTCCGCAAAGTCCCGCCTGGCTCGCGACGCCTGGCACGCACGCTCGCCGCGTTGTCGGGCTCACCCGCGTACACCCAGTACGCGGGCGACCCTCCGCCTTGCGATCGCACGCACCAGACGCCGCGAGCCCTGCCCTCCGGGCAGACGACGCTACTTTGCGGACACGGCCTAGCCGCGCTGCGCCGCTTCACCGAGCACCGGCTCGCCGGATTCGGCCCGCACGAGGACGCCATGCTCGCCGCCGACCCCGTCATGAGCCACAGCCTGCTGTCGTCCTCCCTCAACCTCGGCCTGCTCGACCCGGCCGAGGCCGTCGACGCCGCCGAGGACGCCTGGCGCTCCGGACACGCGCCCGTGCACAGCGCCGAGGGCTTCGTACGGCAGATCGCCGGCTGGCGCGAGTACGTCTGGCACCTCTACTGGTACTTCGGCGAGGCCTACCGCCACCGCAACGCCCTGCACCACCACGCCCCGCTGCCCGACTGGTTCGCCGATCTCGACGCCGACGCCGTCACCGCCCGCTGCCTGGCCACCGCACTCGCCCAGGTACGCGACACCGGCTGGACCCACCACATCCCGCGCCTGATGCTGCTCGGCAGCCACGCCCTCCAGCAGGGCTGGGAACCGGCCGCGGTGACCGACTGGTTCCACCGCAGCTTCGTCGACGGCTACGACTGGGTGATGCTGCCCAACGTCGTCGGCATGTCCCAGTACGCCGACGGCGGCCGCATGACCACCAAGCCGTACACCTCCGGGGGCGCCTACATCCACCGCATGAGCGACCTGTGCGACGGCTGCGTCTACCGTCCCGGGGACCGCACCGGCGAGCGGGCCTGCCCCTTCACCACCGGCTACTGGTCCTTCGTCCACCGCCACCGCGAGGTCCTCGCGGGCAACCTGCGCACCGCGCGCGCCGTCCAGGTCCTGGACCGGCTCGGCGACCTGGACGAGGTGCTCCGCACGGAGCGGGGGCGCGGCGCCGGACCGCCGTGACCGGTTCCCGGTCAACCGGGTTTTCCGTTCCGGGCCAAGCCGCGCGGCGATCGGCTACGGATTCCCCACGGCGGCCGACGATCACGACAGCGGGGAGCACGGCGGATGACGACGGACAGGACGGTGACGGACGGCGGGGAAGCGAGGAGCGCCCTGCTCGTACGGCACGCGCCGGAGACCGTACGGGCCGCCGTCCTCACCGCGCACGGCGGCCGCGCCGAGGACCACACCCTCTCCCGCCCCTGGCACCTCGCCGCGGTGCGGATGCGCTCCCTCCTGCGCGCGGTCGGGACCGGCCTGCCCCCGGACCACGTCCTGCTGGGCGAGATCCGCTACCGCCACCGGGGCTGGAACGACGGCGCCGCCGCCGACGACGTCCGCCGCGCCCTCGCCGAACTGGCCGCCCGGCACGGCCCCGTACCCGTCGTCCTCGTCGGCCACTCGATGGGCGGCCGGGCCGCGCTGCGCGTCGCCGACCACCCCGCCGTACGCGGCGTACTCGCCCTCGCCCCCTGGCTGCCGCCCGGTGAGCCCACCGCCCACCTGGACGGCGCGCGTCTGCTCGTACTCCACGGCGACGCCGACCGCGTCACGGCCGCGGCGGACTCCGCCCGCTTCGTCGAGCGGGCGCGCGCGGAGGGAGCCCACGCCGGGATGGCCGTCCTCGCCGACACCGGTCACGCCATGCTCCGCCGCCTGCCGACCTGGCACACCCTGGCCGCCGAGGCCGTCACGGACCTGCTGCGCAGCCGGCCCGCCCCCGGCGGCCTGGTCGCCCTGACCACCACGTCCGACGCCCCGGCCGTAAACATCTGAAGGCCGCACCCGCCGTAACAAGGGCATAAGGGGACGCATCCGAATCAGGTGTACGAAGTGAAACAGATCCATGGAAGGCGGCCGTAGTCCCCGGTGGCCGCAGTCCCTCCCGAGCACGAGGAGGAACCGTCCATGTTCACGGTCGACCCGGCCGGACTCACCGCGATCCTGGCCGCCGCGGACCCGGATCAGCTGCTGCCCGCGCGGGAACAGATGGCCTTCACCCTGGGCTTCCACATCATCCTGGTCCCCTTCGGCGTGGCGCTGACCTCCCTCATGCTGATCGCCAACTACCGGGGACTGCGCAAGGGCGACGAAGCGGCCCTGCTGCTGGCCCGGCGCTGGTCGAAGGTCGCCGCCGTGCTCTTCGCGGTCGGCGCCATCACCGGCACCGTCCTCTCCTTCGAGCTGGGCATCCTCTGGCCCGGCCTGATGAAGAACTACGGCGCCGCCTTCGGCTTCCCGTTCGCCATTGAGGGGCTCTTCTTCTTCCTTGAGGCCATCTTCGTCGCCATCTACATCTACGGCTGGGACCGGATGCGCCCCTGGGCCCACTTCTGGGCGGGCGTACCCGTGGCGCTGGCCAGCGTCGGCGGAGCGGCCGCCGTCATCGCCGCCAACAGCTGGATGAACCAGCCCGGCGGCATCACGATGCGCGACGGGCGGGTGGTCGACGTACGCCCGGCGGAGGTCTTCTTCAACGGCGCCTTCTGGTGGCAGTTCTGGCACATGCTGCTCGCCGCCTACATCGTCGCCGGATTTGTCGTGGCGGGCGTCTACACGGTCGGGATGCTCCGGGGACGGCGCGGTCACTACCAGCGGCTCGGCTTCCTGATCAGCTTCGTCACCGCGGCCGCCGCCCTGCCCGTCCAGATCTTCGTCGGCGACACCATCGCCCGTGAGGTCTTCGACGACGAGCCCGCCAAGTTCGCCGCCATCGAACTGCTCCCCACCACCGGCAACCACGTCCCGGAGACCCTGGGCGGCTTCCTGATCGACGGCGAGGTGCGCTACGGCATCTCGGTACCGAGCGTGGCCTCCATCCTCGCCGGGTTCAAACCGTCGACCACCATCAAGGGGCTCGACGCCGTACCCGTGGCCGTACGGCCCACCACCGAGCAGGTCAACATCGTGCACTGGGCGTTCGACATCATGGTCGGCACCTCCATGGTCATGCTGGCCGTCGCCGCCTGGTTCGTCTGGGTGTGGTGGAAGCGCCGCGGCACCCTGGAGACCGACCGCTGGTTCCTGCGCGCGGCCTCCGTCTGCGGGGTGCTGTCCATCCTCAGCCTGGAGAGCGGCTGGGTGGTCACCGAGGTCGGCCGCCAGCCCTGGATCGTCGTCGGCCTGCTGCGCACCCGGGACGCGGTGGCCACCCAGGGCAACCTGTGGATCACCTTCGGGGTCGTGGTCGCCCTCTACACCGCCGTGGGTACCGCGGCCATCTGGGTCCTGCTGTCCATGAAGAGACGGTGGCAGAAGCAGGGCGACGGGACGGTCCACGTGCCGTACGGGCCGGACGCACCATCCGGTGCCCCGAGCGAGCGCTCCGAGGGGAAGGTGTCGTAAATGGCCGACGTGGTAGCGGTGTTCCTCTTCATCGGCGTCATCGCCTACGCCGTGCTCGGCGGCGCCGACTTCGGCGCGGGCTTCTGGGACCTGATCGCGGGCGGCGCCCGGCGCGGCCGCGAGCCCCGCCACCTCATCGACTCCTCCCTCGCCCCCGTGTGGGAGGCCAACCACACCTGGCTCATCTACTGCCTGGTCGTCCTGTGGAGCGGCTTCCCCACCGCCTTCTCCGCCATCACCACCACGCTGTACATCCCCCTGGTCCTCGCCCTGCTCGGCATCGTCCTGCGCGGCGCCGGGTTCGCCTTCCGCAAGGCGACCATCAGCACACCCGAACAACGCCTGTACGGCGCCGCGTTCGCCCTGTCCTCCGTCCTCACGCCGTACTGCTTCGGCGCCATCGCGGGCGGCCTGGCCTCCGGCCGCGTACCGACGGCCGGCAACGGCGACGCCGTATCGAGCTGGGTCAACCCCACCAGCATCCTCGGCGGCGTCCTCGCGGTCCTGGCCTGCGCCTACCTCGCCGCCACCTACCTCACGGTCGAGGCACTGCGCCGCGACGAGCACACCCTCTACCGGTACTTCCGCAACCGTGCCCTCGCCGCCGGAGCGGTGACCGGCGCGGTCAGCATCGCGGGCATCTTCGTCCTCCAGTCCGACGCCCCGCGCCTCTTCGCCCATCTCACCGGCCGCGCACTGCCGTTGGTCGTCCTGGCCGCGGTCGGCGGCGTACTCGGCCTCGCGATGCTGCGCGCCCGCAGGACCTTCGGCGTGCGCGCCATCGCCGCCGGGGCGGTCGCCCTGGTGGTCGCGGGCTGGGGCGTCGCCCAGTACCCGTACCTCCTCGGCACCCACCTGACCCTCACCCAAGCCGCCGCCCCCGACGCGACGCTCGCGGTGGTCGTGGGCGTGGCCTGTGTGGCGGCGGTGCTGATCGTCCCGTCGATCCTGCTGCTGTTCCGGTTGAGCGGGCGGGGGAGTGTGGGGGTGGGGGACCGGCCGTTGTGAGGGGCGTGCGGAATGCGATGAAGGCGACCCAGAGGGTGACATCCCGCTAAAGTGGGGCGACTTGGGCGCATCCGTGAAAAGGGACTCACCTGTGTGAACCGGAGCGCCCCCGCATCCGGCGATCCAGAAAGCCCCACGTGAACCCGTACACCCCCGCACCCCCACGGACCCCTCCGGCACGCCCCTGGTGGAAGACCACCCCCGCAGGTCTGGGCCTCCTGGCGGCAGTTGCCCTCATCAGCG
Organism: Streptomyces sp. NPDC026659; assembly: GCF_040638245.1. NCBI lineage: Bacteria > Bacillati > Actinomycetota > Actinomycetes > Kitasatosporales > Streptomycetaceae > Streptomyces > Streptomyces sp. NPDC026659. The sequence goes on from NZ_JBEZXY010000009.1 coordinate 257,372, forward strand.
CGTTCAGCCTCCCGCTGGGCTTCCTCGCGATGGTCGCCGCCGTCGTACTGCTCTGGTTCCTCCCGCCCTGGCGCTGGTTCGCCAGACTCGGCGCGAGCGTCGGGGCGTTCTTCCTCCTGGGCATCGGCTCGGGCGTGGGCGGCCAACTCGACGACACCGCCCGGACGGACGCCAAACCGGCCTCGGCACGCACCCACGAACCGAGCACCGAGCCGTCCCGGCAGCGGCAGAACGAGCCCGCCCCGCCTCCGAGTTACCGGGGCAAGCCGCTCGACCGGGCGGAGACCGCCGCCCGTGCGCTGGGCTACACCACCGACCGCCACGACGCCTCCGCCGAACACCGCTCGATCCTCGTGCGGTCGGGCTGGGTGGTCTGCTTCCAGAACTCACCCGGCGGTCCCAGGGCGATCACCTTCGCCGCCGTCAAGTCCGGTGAACCGTGCCCCGAGAAGGACGGCGCGAGGATTCCGTGGCCGGTGATGCCGGGCCTGACGGGGCGGATCTGGCGGGCCGCTGTCGCGGAGTTGACGGACCTGGGCGTGTCCGAGTCCGCGATCCGGGCCGAGTCGCACTACATGAACGACGCGCTGCCCGACGGTGACCACGACTCCTGGCTCGTGTGCGAGCAGGACCCCGCGCAGGGCGACGACATCACCGCCGAGGTCACCCTCGGGCTGGCCTCCCCGAAGGCGGGGTGCGCGACGGAGGGCTCCTACCTGGGGGACAAGGACGACGACGGGGTTCCGGACTACCGGGACCGTACGGATGACCGGGTGCGCAGTACGACGAGTGGAGGTGGCGGATCGGGAGCCGCTGACGCGGCGGGAGGTTCCAGCACGAGCGGCGGGGGCTCGTCCACAAGTGGCGGCTCGTCCTCGTCCACCGGAGGCGGCGGTGGAGCGGTCGTCCACCCCGGCGCCTTCTGCTCTCCCCCAGGAGCCCGGGGCGTCACCCGGGCAGGCACCTCCATGGTCTGCGGCCCCGGCTCCGACGGCCGCGACCGCTGGCACTCGGGCTGAGGGAACCGGAGGACGCACACGCCGGACGCCACCGCCGGATGGTCGGTGGGGCGTTCACGGTGGGGCGTTCGCGGGCGCCTGAAAACCCGTTGCGCCGCAGGTCGGCCCGCTGGTGGGATGCAGAGGTTTCGACGGTGGGAGGGGACGGCTTGGCGGTGTTCGGGTGTGCGGGCTGCGGTGCGGTTCTGACGGCGGCGGTCTCGCGGGTGGCACTGCCGATCCACCTGATCGACACCCACTGGGAGACACTGCACCCGCCACTGCTGGAGGCCGGTTCCTACGCCCTCGACCCCGCACCGTACGGGCCGCCGTGGCGGCAGTGGGACGAGGTCGGACCGGACGAGGCGGCGGAACGGGGATACTTCGCGCCGGTCGCCGCGCTGTCCGACGGACCGTCGGACACCGTCCTCCTCGCGCCCGGCGACACCCGCGGCACCCGGCTGATCATGGAGCGGGCCGCGGGCTACTGCATGGGGATCGACGGGCGGGACGGCCCGAACCTCGCCTGCGTGGACTGCGATCTGCCGGTCGGAACGAGGATGGACGACTGCGGGTGCTGGCAGCTCGTCCGGCTCGTACCACAGGCAGTCGTACGGCTGCCCGGCCCGCCGGAGCGGCCCGTCATGGACTGGCCGGAGCTGCTGGCCACCGGCGCGCTGTGGCACCGGCTGAGCACGTTCCAGGACATCCCGGCCGGAGTGGCCCTCGCCCATGTGGTGGCGGCCGCCAAGGGCGCGCCGGTCGAGGTGGCTCCCGGGCCGCTCGCCAAGCTCCTCGGCCCGGCACTCGGCGCGCTGCTGCCCGCCGGGAAGGGTGCGCAGCGGCTCGACCTGGCCGGACCGGGGTTCGGCGAGCCGTCCGCCGACCTGGTGCTCGTACCGGTCCACCCGCAGACCGGAGACATCTGGCAACCGCGCGCCGGAGCGGTGCCGGTACCCATGGACGCCGCGCTCTGGTCCGAACTCGCCTTCCCGCCACACCAGACCCGACTGCCGGTCGTCGGCGGCCTGCCACCGGGCACGGAGCGCGACGACCCGCTGCCGCCGCACCCGTGGTACCCGTTCGAGCCGTCCGGGTACGCGTTCCGGAACACGCTCGCCCGGCTGCCCGCCGTCAGGGAACCGTGGCTGCGGGCGCTCTACGACCGGGGCTGCTGACCACGAGGATTTCGCTGAAGCCATTCTGAACAGCCTGTCTAGGATCCCAAGATGGGAACCACCGGTGATCTTCGGCAAGGGCCGCGGGTGTCGATACGCCATGTCAGCTGCGCGGACTACGACAACCTCAGGGTCCTGAACCAGCAAAGCGCGGAGATGCTCCGGCGCTGGGTGGGCGCTCGTGAACTGAGGGTAGAAGCCTTCGAGGACTTCCTCGCTCGGCTCGACCAGCCGACACACGAGGGCTTCGTCATCTGCCTTCGCGGCCGTGGCGACATCGTCGGCAGCGTCAACATCAACAACATCGTCAGAGGCGGCCTCCAAAGCGGAGCCCTCGGTTACGTCGCCTACGCGTCCACAACCGGTCGCGGGTACATGACCGAAGGCGTGGGCCTCGTCATACAGCACGCCTTCGACCAGCTCGCGCTGCACCGGTTGGAGGCGAACATCCAGCCCGACAACACTCCCTCACTGAACCTCGTCAAACGCCTGGGATTCCAACGCGAGGGCTACTCGGCCGCCTTCCAGCTCATCAACGGCGAGTGGAGGGACCACGAGCGTTGGGCCGTCCGCGCGGAGACGGCGCGCAACCACCGGATCGAGCGGTAGCGCCACACCGGTTGCACTCGGCGGAATTCCTCCGGGCCCGCCGCCGGGAACCCGGCTTCCGGCTCCTGAAGTAGCCGCCGGGCGCCACCCGCGCGCGTTGAGTACACGTACTCATGTGCCCCAGCACCCCAACTGGCAGCATCCGGCGGCATGATGAGCGACAGACGGGCGCTGACGGCCCTGCATCTCTTCCTGGTCTGGGCGTTGATGGCGGCCGCCGTGCCGATGCTCGGGCTGGTGTTGTTGGCGTCGGGGTGGGGTGGTGGGGCAGGGGCGATGGGGCTGGTGCTCGCGTTGGGGGTGCCGGTGACGGTGGGTGTGCTGGTCGCCGCGGCCGGGCCGGCGCGGACCGTGGTGCCTCAGTGCGGCTCCACGCGGCAGCGGCTCGGCTGGGCGGTGTCCGTCTTCGCGCTCGGCACGCTCGGCGTCCTGGCGGGCCTGGTCGCCTATGACGCGGGCGTCGACCTGGGGAGTGCCGATGCCCGGATCGCGCTGGTGGGAGTGCCGTACGCCGTGGCCGCCGCGTTCTTCGTCCCGAGCAGGTGGGTCCGTCTGGGCGCGGTCGCCGTGCTGGTGACCTCGGTGGCGTACGGCGGCTTCATCGGCCCGGCGCACGCCCAACAGCGCCGCCACGACGCGGACTTCGCCCGCTACCGAGAGCGCGCGGAACTCCAGTACCTGGGCACCCCGCCCCCGGGCATGACACTCTCCCGCGCCGAAATCGGCCCCGCCTACTTCAGCGTGAGCTACCGCGCCGCCCGACAGGACGAACGCGGGTACGTGGACCTCGTCGTCCGCCCACCCGTCACGCCGACGCTCCAGTGCCCCGCTGTCCTGCAGAAGGGGGCAACCTGCGAGGTGACCGCCCCCGGCGACATGCGCACGGTCGTCGACTTCCCCGGCGGCCACGCGATTACCCTCACCCGCCGCCACGGGAACGCGGAGTTCGAGGTCTCCAGCCAGACCCTGGACGAAGCGGGGCTACGCCGTTTTCTGAGCTCTCTACGGCCCCTGTCGGACAAGGAGTTGGAGACGCTGATGCGTGAAAAGGAGATCGACTTCAGGCTCTGAGATCCCGAGGGCGACGGAACGACACTGTGCGAGGTCAGTCGTCCGGGCAGATGACAAAGAGGGGGAAGGCGTGTCGTCCGGGCCGGTCACCGATTTCCTTGAGCGCGGCGCGGATCTCGTGCAGGTGGCCCGGTGTCATCTGCAGTGGGGGCTCGTCGGGCTGGTAGGTGGTGCGGATCGGGTAGTCCACGCCCGGTTCGGTGGTCATCTCGATGTGGCAGCCCAGGACGTGAGTGACCGGCCGACGTGCGGAGAACTCGATCAGCCGGTCGATACTCCGGGCGAAGGCGGACCGGTCCTGGATGTACAGCCGGCCGGGGTAGACCGTGTCACCGGTGAGCAGGAACCCGGTCCACGGGTCGTAGAACGTCACCGCCGCCTGGTGGTGCCCGGGGGTGGCCAGGCATTCGAGCACGCGGCCTCCCAGATCGACCCGGGCGACGGCGGCGGGGTTCTCCTCGAACCCGAAGTACTTCCACGCGGTGGTGAGGTCGGCGCCGACGACCGTGGTGTCGGGACGGCCGGCGAACTGGCCGTCGCCCGCGACGTGGTCGCCATGGGGATGGGTGTGCAGCACCAGCAGGTGGTAGCCGGAGCGGGGGTGGCGGGCGAGCCAGTCCTCGACGAGCTCGTCGACCACGCGCCGCAAGGGGAAGAACTCCGCGGATTCCGTGGCACCGGTGTCGATCAGCACCGCCCGGGCGTCTCCGAAGAGCAGGAACAGGAAGGGCGCCTCGTAGTCGATCGCCATGTTCTGCCGCAGGATGACCGTGTGCTCGTCGCACGCGTAGACCTGGATGTCCGGGTCGGTGTTGTGCTTGGCCGACGGTGAACCGTGGATCCAGCGGACGTCGAACTCGCGGGGCCGGGGAACCGGGCCGACGGAATCGGTGGAAGGTGTGCCTGCGTCCACGACGCCTCCTGAGTGCGTCGTCTTGGCGGGCCGGGTACGGCGCACATCTCGTCCGGGGCAGGCACCTACGAGCCTCCACGACGAAGCTACCACGGCGCTGAGCTGCTGTTCCTGGCCTCCTCGCCGGCCCATGCGCGAAAGCCGCGCCGGGGGAAACAACCCCCGGCGCGGCTCACGGCTCACGGATCACGCGACGCGACCCCGTCCCGATCAGGACACCGACACCGTCGAGGGAGTCACCTCGTCCGCCTCGTCCGCCTCGTCCGCCGCAGAGGTCGCCGCGTCCTCCCGCCGCAGCACCTCCCGCTCGATCTGCTCCAGCGACCGTCCCTTCGTCTCCGGCAGCAGCCGCTTCACGAAGACCCCGGACAGGAACGTCGTCACGGCGAAGATGACGAAGTTCGCCCCGGCACCCCACGCGTGGAGGAGCGACGGGAAGACCAGCGCCACGGCCATGTTGAAGAGCCAGTTGAAGACGACGCACACGCCGACCGCGCCCGCGCGGATGCGGGTGGGGAACAGCTCGGGGAGCATCACCCACTGCACCGGACCCCAGGAGGCCGCGAAGGCGGCGACGTACAGGGCGACGCCGAAGAGGGTGAGCGGGGCGAGGAGGGAGCCGTGGCCGAGGGGGGTGAGGTTCACCGCGGCCAGGACGGCCATGCCCGCGCACATGCCGACCGAGCCCCAGAGCAGGAGGGGGCGACGGCCGCGGCGGTCGATGAGGCGCATCGCGGGGAGCGTCATCAGCATGTTGACCAGGCCGATGCCGACGTTCGCGAGGATCGCGCCGTTGTTGCCGAAGCCGATGCTCGTGAGGAGCGTCGGGGCGTAGTAGATGATCGTGTTGATGCCGCCGAAGTTCTGGAAGAACACCAGCAGCAGACCGACGACCAGCATGGGCCGCAGGCGCGGGGAGAGAAGGTCGCGCAGGGACAGCCGCTGCGTCGCCGCGCGCTCCTCCGCCAGGGTCTTCTCGATGTCGAGCAGCTCGGTCCGGGCGGCCTCGTCGTCGCCGCGCAGGAGGGTCAGGGCGGCCTGGGCGTCGTCCCGGCGGCCCCGCCCCGCCAGCCAGCGGGGACTCTCCGGCTGGGTGAGGATGCCGAGGGCGAGGACGGCGGCGGGCAGTACGCCGAGCCCGATCATCCAGCGCCACGCGTGCGCGGGGGCCAGCGCGTAGTCGGTGAGGTAGGCCAGGAAGATGCCGACGGTCACCAGGAGCTGCATGAGGGAGGCGAGTCCGCCGCGCACCTCCATCGGCGCCAGTTCCGTCAGATAGAGCGGGACCACGACCGAGGCGATGCCCACGCCGACGCCGATGAGCACGCGCGCGCCGATCAGGAGCGACGCGTCGGAGGAGAGCGCCGCGCCGACCGTACCCGCGATGAAGACCAGCGCCGCGCCCAGGATCAGCCGGCGCCGCCCCCACGCGTCGGAGAGCTTTCCGGCCAGCCCGGCGCCCGCCATCGCGCCCACCAGGAGCCCGGAGACGATCAGGCCCTCCATGAGGGGCGTCAGGGCGATGTCCTGGCGGATGAAGAGCATCGCACCGGAGATCACGCCCGTGTCGTAGCCCCACAGGATGCCGCCGAGGGCACCGAACACCCAGATCAGGGCGTTCCGCAGCCGGGGCCGCCGCTGCGGCGCGGCCTCGGACTCCACCAGGGCGCTCACGACGCCGCGCCCGTGTTCGAGGCCGCCGTGCCGGTCGTGCGCGCGGTGGCGTCCGTGGCCGCCGCGACGCGCGGGTCGTCCAGCTGCGGCGCGAGGTGGATCTTCTGACCCGCACCGGCGCGGAAGAGCCGTACCGCCTCGTCGAAGTTCTCCAGCGGCAGTACGTCGCTGACGAGCGGGTCGAGGTCCAGTCCACCGGCGAGGATCTCCACCGCGGGCTGGAAGCCGTTGTGCACCGCCATGGAGCCGATGATGTCGATCTCGCGGTTGTAGACCATGAACGGCGAGAACGAGGCCCGCTTGGCCGGGTCCGCGACGCCGAACTGCAGGAACGTGCCGCCCTTGCGGACGCGGCCCAGGCCGTCCTCGATGGCCGCGATGACGCCGGTCGCGTCGATCACTACCTCGAAGCCCTGCTCGCGGCCGAGTTCGTCGGCGTTGGCGGCGGTGGCGTCGGCGCCCATGCGCTTGGCGAGGTCCAGGCGGCGGGTGTTGGGGTCGACGACGGACACGGAGGCCGCACCCGAGTGCGCCACCAGGGCCGCCATCATCAGACCCATGGTCCCGGCGCCGTAGACGAGGTAGTGCTCTCCGGGCCGTCGGGGGAGGCGGCTGAGGCCGTGGACGGCGCAGGAGAGGGGCTCGACGAGACCGGCGGCGGCCTCGGACAGCCCCTCGGGCAGGACGTGGCAGCGGCCCGCGGGGACCGCGACGTACTCGGCGAAACCGCCGTTACGGGTCACGCCGACCGCGGTGTAGTGCTCGCAGAGGTTGCCGCGGCCGATCCGGCAGTAATGGCAGGCGCCGCACGGGGTGTTGGGGTCCACGGCGACCCGCTGGCCGACGAGCGGGAAGCGTACGTCCCGGCCCGTCTCCACCACGACACCGGTCAGCTCGTGGCCGGGGACGAGCGGGTAGCTCACGGACGGCAACTCGCCGCCCAGGATGTGCATGTCCGTGCCGCAGAGGCCGCAGGAGCTGACGCGGACGACCACCTCCGAGGGACCGGGACTCGGATCGGGTATGGCGGTCAGCTCGGCGCTTCCCGGCTGGGTGACCACGACAGCGCGCATGGCGCCTCCTCACAGCGGTGTGCGGACGGATGTCCGAAGACGCGGGGAAACATAATCGCCACGTAAGCGCTTGCGCAAACGCTTACGTGTGACTTTTCATAGGTCTTCGGCGTCTGTCTCCCCGACGGACGAGGTCTCATGGACGGACGGCCCGCGCCGGCCCCGGCGCGCTCACCGCCGTCCGGCCCCGCCATGGGCGGGCGAACAGGCGGAACCACGCGGTACGGGGCACACGAAGGAGTACGGGATGCGGACGATGGCGGACGTGGCGAGGCGCGCGGGTGTCTCGGTGGCCACGGTCTCCCACGTGCTGAACGCCACACGTCCGGTACGGCCCGCGACCCGCGACGCGGTGCTCCGCGCCATCGAGGAACTGGGCTACATCCACAACTCCCTCGCCCGCTCCCTCGTGACCTCCCGCACCCGCTCCGTCGGCCTGGCCGTCTCCGCGATCAGCAACCCCTACTTCACCGAGATCCTCCAGGGCGTCGAGGCCGAGGCACTCACCACCGGCTACGGACTGCTCATCGCCGACCCGCACGACGACCCCGCGCACGAGCTGAGCGTGGTCCGGATGCTCCACGAGCGCCGCGTCGACGGCGTGATCATCGCCCCCTCGGCCCAGCCGTCGGCCCTCCTCGACTACCTCGGCCGCGCCGCCGTCCCCGCCGTCTTCCTGGACCGCCTCGTCGACGAGTCCGAGGAACCGGCGTACGACCAGGTCTGCGCCGAGGGCGCCGCGCCCGTACGGGAACTCGTGGAACACCTCGCCTCGCTCGGCCACCGGCGGATCGCGATGGTGGCGGGCCTCGCCGGGCTGAGCACGACGACCGAGCGGATCGAGGGGTACCGGGAGGGGCTGCGCGCGGCCGGACTCCCGTACGACCCCGAGCTGCTCGACCACGGCAACTCCGCGTCCGAGGGCGCGCGTCTCGCGACGGAACGCCTGCTGTCGGGCTCCGGCCGTCCCACGGCTCTCATCGCGGCGAACAATGCGATGACCATCGGCGCGCTCCAGGCGCTCCGCGACGCGGGGCTACGCATCCCCGAGGACATCGCGCTCGTCAGCTTCGACGACTTCGAGTGGGCGGACCTGTTCTCGCCCAGCCTCACGGCCGTTCGTCAGCCGAGCCGTGAGGTCGGGAGGGTGGCGCTGCGGATGCTCCTCGACCGGTTGGACGCGCCGGAGCGTGCGGCGAGGACGGTTCGGCTGCCGTGCGCGGTGGTCCACCGGACGTCCTGCGGATGTCCGCCGGGGGCCGGTCCCGTCGGGGCGGCCGGAGCGGCCGATGCCCCGCCGGCGTCGCCGTAGCGCGCCCCAACTCTGTTGTCCCGCAGGCTAGTTCATACATATCGCCCCGCCGCTCCACGGCGCACCGAAAGGAATCAGCACAGTGATCGTCGTCGCCGGCGAGGCGCTCATCGACCTCGTGCCCGCCCCCGTCACCACCTCCGAGTCGGCGTCCCCGCTGCCGCAGCTTCTCCCGCAGCGGGGCGGCGGGCCGTACAACGTCGCCGTCGCGCTCGGCCGCCTCGGCTCCCCGACGTCGTTCTGCTCGCGGGTGTCCACGGACGCCTTCGGCGCCGCCCTGCTGGCGGGGCTGCGGGACGCGGGTGTCGACACCGAACTGGTCCAGCGCGGCTCCGAGCCGACGACGCTGGCGGTGGCCAACGTGGGCAGCGACGGATCGGCGGGATACGGCTTCTACACCGAGGGCACCGCCGACCGCCTCTTCGCGCTCCCGCCCGCGCTGCCGGAGGGCGCCACCGCCCTGTCCGTGGGCACCTGCTCGCTCGTACTGGAGCCGGGTGCGAGCGCGTACGAGGCGCTGCTGCGCCGGGAGTTCGCGAACGGCGTCTTCACCGCCCTCGACCCCAACATCCGGCCCGGCCTGATCGCGGACGCCGACGCCTACCGCAAGCGGTTCCTCGCCTGGCTGCCCCACGTCGCGCTGCTGAAGCTCTCGATCGAGGACGCCCTCTGGCTCGCGGACCTCGGCCCCGACGGCGACCTGGACACCCACCTGACCGCATGGCTGGAGTACGGCCCGGCGGCGATCGTCCTGACCCGGGGCGGCGACGGCCTGAGCGTGTGGAGCCGGGGCGCGGGCCAGGTGAGCGTGCCGGGTACGAAGGTCGCGGTGGTCGACACGATCGGGGCGGGCGACACGGTCAACGCCGCGCTCCTCCATCGGCTGCGGGAGATCGACGCGTTGAGCCACACGGCCGTCGCGGGACTCGACGCCGAGGTCTGGCGCGACGTACTCGGCTTCGCGGCTCGCGCCGCCGCGCTCACCTGCTCCCGCTCGGGGGCGGAGCCGCCGTACGCGTGGGAGCTGTCGGCCTGAGACGCCTCGTGGGGCGGGGCCATGAACAACCCTCCGACGAAGCGAAGTTGTCGATTACATCTCTGGCCACGCCACTGTTTATGATCATGGTGTGACTGTGCAGAACACCGGCAAGACGCCATCCCGCAAGCAGCGACTCCAGGAGAAGCAGCGCCGTCAGCTGACAGTGGTCGACACCGTCGACAAGGCCGAGGTCAAGCTGCGCAAGGCGGAAGCGGAACTCGCCATGGCCGTCGCCGAGGCCGTCCAGGTCTTCGGCGACGAACACGCGGCTTCCCAGGGGCTCGACATGCCCGCCGAAGCGATACGTCGCTTCATCGACATCGCGGCGGCGGAGACGGCCGCGGCGGCCGAGGACGTGGCTGGGCGCGATCAGGTGGAGCCCGACGCGGTCGGCTGAATTCGGTTCGTCGTCCGGGGGAGCGAGGGCCCGGTTGTGGTGCGGATCCGCCCCCTTTAAACCTTTGCCGAGGAGGCGAGGGGGCGGCTAGGTTCGAGCAGCCGTCCACCCGTTCCGGACCGGCGCCGTCGACGAGGAGGTGTGGAGCACATGCGCAGGAGTGCCCAGGGGTTGAGCCCGCGTAGTGCCCTTTGCCGCCTCCTCACGACGGAGAAACCTTGTCGCTCCACATCACCCCACTGATCGACCCCGCTCACGGGCCGCACAGCCGACGCCTCGCATGGCTGGCGTCCGACGCCGACGCCATCCCCGTCGGTACGGCCTTTCTGCGCCTGTTCACCGGCCCCGGGCAGGAACACCTGGCCGAACTGACCCTTCGCGTCCACCCCGTCGAGCGCCGGAAGCGCGTCGGCTCCCGACTCCTCGACGCCGCCGTGGCCGCCGCCCGGGACAACGCCCGGCGCCGCGTCATCGCCCAGGCCGAGGCAGGCTCGTCCGGCGACCACTTCCTGTCGGCTCGCGGTTTCCGCAAGGTCCTCACTCTGAGGTTCTCCCGCCTGCCGCCGGCCGACGTGGACACCACCGCCCTTGCCGCGATCGTCGAGCGTCCGCATCCCGGCTACCGCCTGGCGTCCTGGCACGGAACCGTCCCCGACGACCTCGCCCAGACGTTCGCCGCCTCACGCCGCGCCATGGACGACATGCCCATGGACGACACCGACCACGGCACCGTGACCTGGGACGTCGACCGGGTTCGAGCCGCGGCAAAGGCCGTCGAGGCACGCGGCGACCAGCTGCACACCGTCGTCGCCATCGACACCTCGAACGGTTCGATCGCCGGCTTCACCGAACTCGTCACCCCCGGCAACGGCAACGGCAACGGTGACGGCCGGCACTACGGCACAGCCGTGCTGCCCGAGCACCGCGGACACGGCCTCGGCCTCTGGATGAAGGCCGAGTCGATCCGACAGGCCCACCACCGCTGCCCGGACCTCGGCGGCCTCCTGACCGACACGGCGGACAGCAACACGTACATGAGACACATCAACGACAGCCTCGGGTACGTGCCTACGCACACGGCACACCAGCATCAGCTCGACCTCTAGCGGCGATCGGACGGGCCGGACTTGGACGTCACGTCGTCCGGCCCGTCAGCACTTTTCGATGCACGTCCTGAGGAGTAGCCCGCGTGAATTTCCGTCCCATCGCGCAGAACCCGGACGAACACGCCCGCTTCGCGGCCTACCTCGAGAGGCTGCGGCAGGTCGCCGATGCGGACGAAGTCGACCTGGTCAGCCGCGTCCTCGCTGATCCGGACCGGGCGATGGCCGAGTCAGCCGTGCTGCGGCACGTGGACCGTCGAGCCGCCGACCTCCACACCGGTCCTGCCTACGAGGGGTGGGCGCAGCTGATGACTCAGATCATGACCGACCGCCCCTTCCTGGCGCAGCGCCTGCGGGAGTGGTCCCTCTTCCGCGCCGTCGCACTCAAGCTGCCCTGGCAGCCGGACGACCTGCTCGCGTCGTCCAACTGGCTCCAGCTCAAGACCGCGGCCGGGACGAACGCCGAGGCCATCGAGTTCCTCGCCGAGGTCGGCCGCACCAAGCGGGTCCGTAACGCCGCCAGAGCCAGTCTCAACCACCGCAGCGAGTGCTGCAATCAACTCACCCACAGCTCTTGATCATTGCTCATGGAACAGACCGCAGACATACGGTCACGGTGTGAGCAGAACACATATGTGGCTCCTGGCATGCACCGGAGCCGGTGCCATCCTGTGGTTGCTGACCAGCGCGCCGGACGTCAGCTCGGCCTACCCCCGCTCCGAGTGCCGCTCCGTCCTCGGCAACAACTGGAGCCCCGCGCGTGGGTCGATGGAGGACGGACTGAAGACGATGTGCGCGACTTATCAGTCGCGCCGCCTGGGTTGGGCGGTCCTGGTGTCGGTGCCGACGGTGGTGCTCGCGTCAGCGGGGACGCGCAGCCGAAACGCCTGAGGGAACTTCTCCCGTCTCCGTTCCTCGGCTGAAGCGTGGCGGCGGGCGAAGGCGCGACAAGCATGGGCGGCTTTACCGGCCGGCGAGCTCACCAGGACGCCCTCAACCTGGGGCAATACGTCGCGGTCGTGTCAGGTATGGCCTGCTTCCTTCTCGGATGTCGGGCCGCAGGTAGGCACCCTGAGCCTTGCGGTCACCCGGCGTCACGGCATGCCCGCACCGTGACGCCCCGGCTGCACACTGCGGACGGGCTACGTCATCAACTCGATGTGCGGATGCTCGGGATCCGCCGGGCAGACGAAGAGGTGCTGCCGGTAGCCGCTGCCTATCTGGACGCCGGTCGCGTTGTAGCCGCGGTGGCCCGGGTACGGTCCAGCACCTGGGTGGGGGTGCGGAGACCAGCTGTTCCCGGCGTCGTCCCCTTCCTCGAACGTGGCGACGGTCATCAGGACCTCCATGCCGGTGCCGCACTCGGAGCAGGGCTGCGGGCTGGGGTCGGTGGAGTTCCAAGCGGGCCAGCCGCCGACCTTCCAGCCGGGCGCGTTGGACAGCACACAGTCGTATTACGTGTCCGGGTCCATGTCTTCCTCTGCTGCCTGCGGCACACTCCATTGCTTGAGCTGCTCCCGCAGTTCTTCGCTCAGCTCCAGATGGTCGGGGTACTCCGTGATCTGCTCCGGTTCAAGCGCGCACGGTTCCGGCAGATAGCCGTCGAACTGCACTGCGGGCGGCTCGGGGGGCGTGTCGAGGATGTCGGTGACGGCGGCTGCCGAACGCCAGAAGAGCAGGGTCCTGGGCATGATCGGATGATCGAAGGGGCACCACAAAACCTGCAGCAGGTCTTTGCCCTCCGGCGGGCTCAGATCGGGCACATCCCGTACGTACAGCTGCGCGACGGGCAGCATCGCTATGGGGCCGTCGTACGACTGGACCGCCAGCCTCACCGGATACGTCCGAGGGGGTCGGATCCGCTCGAGAGTCTCCCGTTCCTCCGGAGTCAGGTCCCGGCCGTGCGAGGCGGCGAAGATTCGTCGTTCCAGCCGCAGATCCGCGGGGGACCGGGCTGGGTTGATGCCATCCACCACATGCGGTTCCTCGCAGTGCGGCCACGGCTCCTCGGCGGGCCACAGCAGCGGCCCACCGATCGAGCTGTCGTGCCATGTCGGCGTCCCAGGGCGCGGGTGCAGGCGGGTCGCCGTGCGGGCCAGCGGAGCCAGTTGAGGAAAGACCGCGGCAACGTCGATCGGCCGTGGCGGAGTGACAGGAGTGACATTCATGGCCGCAATCTTGCCGATCGTCTCTGACAACGGCCCTCGTGGCCGCCCCACGAAGAGTTCCGGCATGGGCGCCACCCGGGAGAGCGCTATCGCCGATCCGTTGCCATTCGCAGTCCTCGATCAATGGCTGCGGGCCGCTCAAGGCTCCCCGCAGTGATCCACAGGAATTGACGATTGCTCGGTGTGAACCCTAGCCGCAGGCTCTGACCATGCCTCGTGCCGCTCGTGGCTGTCCACCACCGGACGCACCTCACGATGCGGCCGCCGGCGTGCCGCTCTTCGGGGTTGTCGCCGGTTCACGCGAGGCCGCCCCGCCATACGATCAGGTCCACGACCCCTCTGGGCGTGAAGCCGAACGGGATCACTCGGCTTCCCCGGCCGCACCGGGCCGAGGCGAGGATTTCTTGAATTCGTGGCTCCGCGGCCGCGCGAAACGGTGCCGCAGACGATCCTCGGAGGGCCGCCAGCGACCTTACCGCGTCAGCGCGCACTCCTCCGGCCATCGCTCCTGAGCGCCCTTCAGGAGCCTGTCCATGGCCTCGCCGTATCCGATCTGACCTGGTGTTTTCCTGGAAATCTCCTAGGTTGGGAGAGCTCTGTCGGACACCCTCGGAGGGGGCATCATGAGCGAGGAATCCCATGCGTACGACGCCAGCGCGATCGTGGTTCTGGAGGGCCTGGAGGCCGTTCGGAAGTGGCCCGGCATGTACATCGGATCGGTCGGTGAACGCGGCCTTCGCCACTTGGTGCTCGAGGTCGCCGAGCGGGCGCTGAACGAGGTCCTCGGCGGCACCGCCGGCCGTGTCGAGATCACCCTCACCGCCGACGGCGGCGTCCACGTCGCCGACGACGGCACGGGTCTTGCGGTCGGGCACGCCGGCCACGATGACGGCCCTCCGGCGGAGACCCGGCTGACCGAGCTCTGGTGCGGGGCACCTCCCGCCGACCGGCGCTTGCTGTTCGGCGGCCACTTCGGCGTGGGGCCGGCCGTCGTCAACGCCTTGTCGAGCCGCCTGACGGCAGAAGTACGGCGCGACGGCGCCCGCTGGGTGCTGGAGTACGAGCAAGGCGTGCCGGTCGGAGTGCCCGTCCGCACCGGGTCGGCCGACGGCAGCGGCACCGTGATCACCTTCTGGCCCGACACCGAGATCTTCGAGACGCTGGAGTTCTCGTTCGACACGCTGACCGAGCGTTTCAGGGAAGTAGCCTTCCTGAACCGCGAGTTGGACATCACCTTGACTGATGACCGCAACCCCGCGGCGCCCCGGGCCGTTCGCTTCCGCTTCCCGGGCGGCCTGGGGGACTACATCGCGGAGCAGAGTGCCCCGCTCCACCCGGACGTGATCTGCTTCGAGCGCGAGTACTCCGAGATGGCGGGAACCGTGGAGGTGGCACTCCGCTGGTGCGACCGCCGCGACGAACGGATCGCAAGCTATGCCAACGGCCTGCCGACCACCGGCGGTGGCACGCACGAACTCGGCTTCCGAGACGGCCTGGCGGCCGCGCTCACCGCCTATGCCCGGGAACAGCGGCTGCTCGGCTCGTCCGACCCCGAGTTCACCCCTCTCCAGCTGGGCACGGGCCTGACGGCGGTCGTGTCGGTGAAGCTCGATCGACCCGAGCTTGAGGGGCCAACCCGCGACCGACTGAGCAACGGGCCCGTCCGCGCCTGCGTCACCGACGCCGTCCGAGAACACCTGACCGCCTGGCTCCGCGCCAACCCGGCACAGGCGACGGCGATCCTCGCCCGGATCTCGACTGTGGCGTAAGGCAATTGAAGACATCCGGTTATGTGCGCACCGGCCAGTTCACGGATGAGAAGGTCTCCCGCCCCGATAGCCTGCGGTGAGGCCGCCACAGCGGCTTCACCTCAACGGTGGGAAGGATGTGCCGTGATCCGTCCGGAGGTTGCCGATTTCACCGCCCTGGGCAGACTTCCGTCCGAGGACGGCACGCCCGACGAGGCTCTTGAGGAGGCCGTTGAACGCGCGGGAGTTCTTCTGGGTCTTATTGAGCGACCTGTGACCGATGAGGAGGCTCGTGCCTTGGCGGACTGCTTCGGCGACGACGAATGCTTCGGCGTGGCCTGGGTCCTTCTGCATCTCATCGAGACGGCTCCTCGCGCGCGTGAGGAGCAGCCTGAAGCCGCTCGACGATGGCGCCATGGTCTGACGAGCCAGTAGCACTCCCGGCGTCGCCGGTGCGATCAGCGCAGGCGGTCTGCGAGATGGTGGACCGGGCTGATCAGGGCAGCGACCGGGTACATCCGAACTGGCGGCACCCGCCCGCATCTCACCCGCCCTCATCCCGCCGCCCTCATCCCACCGGCACAAGCCCCATCTCCGCGCAGGCATCCCGCAGCACATCCAGTCCGAACGCCTCCACCGGGCCCACCACCCCCGCCACCCCACCGGACGACGTGGCGAGCCGTTGCGCCGCCCAGGCCATCAGCTCGCCCGTGAGGCTGTACGCGCTCGGGCCTTCCAGGTGGACTTCCGCGAGCGGGGGAGCGTCAGGGGTGCCCGTCGACGCGACGGCGACTACGTACGAGCGGGTGCGGGCGCGTTCCGTGGTGTCGGGGCCGCCGGGGGGTCCGAAGGTGAGGGGGAGGGTGAGGAGGCCGGTGAGGGGGCGGCCGCCGGGGAGGCGGACCAGGGTGTTCACGGCGGCCGAGATCAGGGAGAGGGGGCGGCTGAGGGCGGGGAACCAGCCGTTGTACACGGTGATGTCGGCGAGGGTGGGGAAGTCGCCCGGGAGGAAGAGGACTTCCGTGCCGGAGACGAGGAAGGCGGACTTTCGGTGGCCTTGGACGGCGAACTCGCGGACTCGGGACGCGGTTCGTTCCTCCGCCGGCCGGTGTTCGTGCCAGGTCGGGGACGGGAGGGTCAGGCCGTCGCGCATGGTCGTACGGGTGCCGTGGCTGATGCCGCGCCAGAGGGGGCCGGTGGCGAAGTAGCCGATGTCCAGGGTGCGTACGGCGGCTCCGGCCCGGCGGGTGGCGAGGGTTCCGGCGAGGATGCCGGGGACGTAGTCGTAGCCGAAGGCCGGGAGCATCAACGCGCCGGTCTCGCGGGCTCGTTGACCGTACCGGTCGCGCACGGTGCGGACGAAACCGACCTCGCCCGTGGAGTCGATGTAGTGGGCGCCGGTCTCCGCCGCGGCCTCGGCGACGGCGTGGCCCAGGCGTTCGAAGGGGCCCACGGTGGTGACCAGTACGTCTCCCCGGCCCAGGTGTCGTCTCAGGTCCCCGGAATTCGTGGCGTCCACCACCACGTGGTCGAGACCGCCGTTCCGCGAGGCGAGAGCGGTCAGCGCGGCGGCGTTGCGTCCCGCCAGGGTCGGCCGGACCCCGCGGCGCAGCAGGGCGTCCAGGACCAGGCCGCCGGTGTAACCGGTGGCGCCCAGCAGGAGGATGCGGCTGTTCATCGGTGGGTGCTCCTCGGTCTGTGAAACGGGTCGGCTCGGCACTCGCCGAATCGGGTCGGGTCAGTGCTCGCCGAATCGGGTCGGTTCAGCGCTCGCCCAGGTCCGTCACCAGCCGCTTGGCCAGGCGCTCGGAGGACATCGGGTTCTGGCCCGTGTACAGGTTGCGGTCCACCACCACGAACGGGAGCAGCGGCAGGCGGGCCTTGACGTAGTCCGCGCCCTCCTCGCGCAGTCGGTCCTCCAGCAGCCAGGGCGCCTTGCGGCCGAAGCTGTTGAGCTTCTCCTCGGTGTTGGACAGGCCCGTCATCCGGTATCCGGCGAACGGCCACGAGCCGTCGGCGTTCCGGGCGGCCAGGGTGGCGGCCGGGGCGTGGCACAGCAGGGCCAGCGGCCGGCCGGCACCGAGTACGCGCGTCAACAGCGCGCCCGAGACCTCGTCGTACGCCAGGTCCTCCATCGGGCCGTGTCCGCCGGGGTAGAAGACCAGGTCGTACGCGGCCGGGTCGACCTCGTCCAGCGGGCGCGGGCTGTCCAGTTCGGCCCGGATCGAGTCCAGGTAGCGGCCGACCTCGCGCAGCTTGCCGGGGAGGCCCGCGGTGCGGGACATGCTCAGCCGGTCCAGCGTCGGGGGCCTGCCGCCCGGGGTGGCGAGCGTGATCTCCCAACCGGCCTCGCCGAAGATCTTGTGGGGCATCGCCAGTTCCTCGCCCCAGTAGCCCGAGGGGTGCTCGGTTCCGTCGTTCAGCGTCCAGTGGTCGGCCGCGGAGACGACGAAGAGGACCTTGGTCATGGCTGTTTCTCCCTCAGTGGCAACAGCGGTCAACAGTGGTGACGACCTGCGGCGGGGGCCGGTAGGACGAGTTCCCCGGGCGAGGGGCGCCTCGCCCGCAACACCGTACGCCACTTCTGGCACAGTGTGCCAAGTTCGGCACTGATAGCCTCACGGTATGAGGGAGACCACGACCACGCCCGGTCTGCGCCTGAGGACCCGTCGGCTCGTCACGGAAGCGCTGGCCGACACGGCCCTCGAGCTATTCGACGCCTCCGGGTTCGACCAGGTGACCGTCGCCGACATCGTGAAGGCGGCGGGGATCTCCCAGCGCAGCTTCTTCCGCTACTTCAGCAACAAGGAGGACGTCGTCTTCGGCGACCGCATCCCCGGCGCCGAGGACGTACGGGAAGAGTTGTGCCGGCACCTCGACGGGCGGTCGGCCTGGGACGCCCTGCGGGCCACGTTCGTCGTCGCAGCTGAGCAGATGGACGGCGACGCGGGGCGTTGGAAGCGGGCGACCCGCGTCATCTGCGGGACGCCCGCCCTGCGTGCCCGGTACCTGGAGAAGCACCTGGCCTGGACCGGGGCGCTCGTACCCGAGATCGCCGCCCGGACGGACACCGGCGGTCCCGTCGCCGAACTGAAGGCGCAGACCATGGTCAACACCGCCCTGGCCTGCTTCGACGTCGCCCTCGAACGCTGGGCGGTGGACGGTGAGGACCGGTCGCTGGCGGTCCTCGTCGGTGAGGTGTTCGGGTTCGTGTGCTTCCCGCACGAGCCCTCCGGCGCCTGAGCCGGGCGGCGCTCGCGGCCGGTTGCGCCCCACCGCAGGGGCGCCAAGCATGGACACGGGGATCTCCGCCGCGTACGCGTGGGTGATCTCCGTCTCGGGGCAGCCGTCACCGGCAGCGGCCGAACAGGCCGCGTGACGCGACATTCGTGTGCCCGTCCCAAGGAGTGGCCATGACCGACATCCCGCCGCCCGTCACCCCGTACCTCGAACCCGCCGCGAAGGCGCTGGCCGAGGCGACCGACCCGCACCCCCGGATCTACGAGGTCCCGCCGGAGCAGGGCCGGGCCATCCTGGCCGACCTGCAGAGCGACACCAGCGTGCCCCGTCCCGAGGTCGACGAGGAGTGGGTCGACGTCGACGCCGGTGAGTGGGGGACCGTCCGCACCCGCATCATCAGGCCCAAGGGTGTGACCGGCCCGCTGCCGGTGCTGTTCTACATCCACGGCGCCGGGTGGGTCTTCGGCGACGACAAGACCCACGACCGCCTCTTCCGCGAACTCACCGTCGGCGCGGGCGCCGCGGGTGTCTTCCCGGTCTACGACCGCGCGCCCGAGGCGAAGTACCCCACCCAGGTGGAGCAGAACTACGCCGTCGGGCAGTGGGTCCTGGAGCACGGTGCGGAACACGGCCTCGACACCTCGCGCATCGCCGTCACCGGCGAGTCGGTCGGCGGTGACATGTCGGCGGTGTTCGCGCTGATGAACAAGGACCGCGGCGGGATCGACCTCAAGGCCCAGTGCCTGCTCTACCCGGTGACCGACGCGGACTTCGACACGCCGTCGTACCACCAGTTCGCCGAGGGCTACTACCTCACCCGGGACGCCATGAAGTGGTTCTGGGACGCCTACACCACCGACCCCGCCCAGCGGCGTGAGGTCTACGCCTCCCCGCTCCGGGCGACCCTGGAGGAGCTCCAGGGACTGCCGCCCACCCTGGTCATCACCGACGAGGCGGACGTGCTGCGCGACGAGGGCGAGGAGTACGCCAACAAGCTCCGCGAGGCGGGCAACGACGTGACCTCGGTCCGGGTCGCGGGCATGGTCCACGACTTCCTGCTCCTGGACAGCCTGCGCGACACCAGGGCGGCCAACATCGCCCGCAAGATCGCCATCGACTTCCTGGGGTCGGCGTTGCACGACGACTGAGGCGGCGGCGCGTCCGGGCTCCCGCTCGCGATTGTTGACGGTGCTTACATCGATGGCTACGCTCATGTAATCACCGTCAACATGCGACTCGGGAGCCGCGCCATGCCCGCATTCCAGTCTCAGCAGTCCCATCAGTCTCAGCAGTCCCGCCAGTCTCAGCAGGAAACCGTCGAGGCCGACCTCGGCGGCCGTACGGTCACCGTCCCCAAGGGCGGCCTGTACGACCGCTACCGGATGGACACCGACCTCGACGAGGTCGCCCGCGACCCGCGCGTCAGCGGCGTCGACTTCTTCCGGAAGCTGCCCAAGACCAAGGTCGACTCCCCGATCGGCCCCACGCTGACCCCGAACTTCTACTACCGGATCTCCACCGCCCGGCTCACGATGCTCGCGCCCACCCGCGCCATCCGCTCCCGGCTGCCCCGCGAGCTGGCCCCGCTGGAGGTCGCGCCGGGGCTCGGACTCGTCTCGGCGATGTTCTTCCGGTACGACGTGTGCGACATCGACTTCTACACCGAGGCCGCCGTCGGCATCGCCGTGAAGCCCGCCCGGCACGGAAGGCTCGGCTTCTTCGACCTCGTCGCCGCCCTCAAGAACGAGCACCTCGACTCGTACGTGCTGTCGCTGCCGGTGAGCACGGAGATCGCCCAGGTGCGCGGCCACGACGGCTACGGCTTCCCCAAGTGGGTGACCGGACTCGACGTCGACATCGACGCCCACCGCACGACCGCGCGGGTCGCCAACGACGCGGGCGGGACCGACCTCGCGCTCTCGGCGCCCACCCCGGCCCAGAGCAGCTACCCGAGCGGCAAGCGCGTCGCCTCCCTGACCTCGTACACGTCCATCGACGGAGCCTGGCACTCGACGCTGAGCCAGACCAACGTGCTGGCGGCGGGCACCGCGCTCGTCCCGCGTGAGCTCCAACTCGCCGTGGGGGAGGGGCGGATGGCCGACGACCTGCGCTCGCTCAGGCCGATGCGGACGGTCCAGTTCGACGTCGTGACCGAGGGGCAGCTCGCCCTGCACATGCCGGTCCCGACCTCGGTCCGCAGCCGGTAAGTGAGGAGCCCCGCCATGGCCACCACCGCCCACGCCAACACCCCAGTCGCCCCAGCCGAGTTGCCCGCGTCCCTGACCCCGGCGCGTATCGGGCGGCTCGCCGCACGCGTCACCGCCGCGCCCGACGCCGTACGCGTGACGACCACCGCCCCCTGCACCGGCGCACCCCTGGCCGACCTCCCGGTGTCCACGCCCGCCGACGTCGAGGACGCCTTCGCACGCGCCCGTATCGCCCAACGGGCCTGGGCCGCGACCCCGTTGAGCCGCCGCAAGCAGATCCTGCTGCGCTTCCACGACCTCGTCCTCGCCCGCCAGGAAGAGGCGCTGGACCTGATGCAGGCCGAGAACGGCAAGACCCGCCGGGACGCGTTCCTCGAAGTCGTGGACATCGCGGTCGTGTCCCGGTACTACGCCCGCAACGGCGCCCGGTACCTGGCGCCCAAGCGCCGCCGGGGCGCGATCCCGCTGCTCACCCACACGACCGAACTGCGCCGTCCCAAGGGCGTCGTGGCGGTCGTCTCGCCCTGGAACTACCCGCTGAGCATGGCCGCGAGCGACGCGATCGCGGCGCTCATGGCGGGCAACGCCGTCGTCCAGAAGCCCGACACCCAGACCGCACTCACCGCGCTGTGGTCGCTGGAGCTGATGCGGAAGGCCGGACTGCCGTCCGGTGTCTGGCAGATGGTGCTCGGGCGGGGCAGCTCCATCGGCGGCGCGCTGATGGCGGGCGCCGACTACATGATGTTCACCGGCTCCACCGCCAGCGGCCGCAGGATCGCGCGGGACGCGGGGGAGCGGCTCATCGGCGCCTCCCTCGAACTGGGCGGCAAGAACGCCATGTTGGTCCTGGACGACGCCGACATCGAGAAGGCCGCCGACGGCGCGGTCGCCGCGTGCTTCCCCTCCGCCGGTCAACTCTGCGTCTCCATCGAGCGTTTGTACGTCGCCGAGTCGGTCCACGACCGGTTCGTGGCCGCGTTCGTCGCCCGCGCGAAACGGCTCAAGGTCGGCGGCTCGTACGACTTCGGCTGCGACGTCGGCAGCCTCACCACGCCCGCCCAGCTCAAGACCGTCACCGAGCACGTCGACGACGCCGTGGCCAAGGGGGCGACGGTCCTCGCGGGCGGCAAGGCACGCCCCGACCTGGGGCCGCTGTTCTACGAGCCGACCGTCCTCGCCGACGTCACCCCGGACATGACGCTGTACGAGCACGAGACCTTCGGACCGGTCGTGGCCGTCTACCCCGTGCGTGACGACAGCGAGGCGATCGCGCGGGCCAACGCCACGCCGTACGGCCTCAACGCCAGTGTCTGGTCCCGCAGCGGTGCGCGGGGCCGGGCCGTCGCCGCCCGGCTGCACGCGGGCCGCGCTGCTGACCGGGGCGCTGAAGGTGCTGAAGGTGCTGAAGGTGATCGGCTCCCGCTGAACCAACGACGAGGCGGCGCGGCTCTGTTGGAGCCGCGCCGCCTTGTTCGTATGGGTCCGCGCTATGCGGCGCGCCTCACCGTCTCCAGCCAGGTGCGGTAACGGCGCAGTGCCCGCCGCTGCTTGCGCCGCTCCGCGAGGAGGGCGACCGCCGGGTGGGTGCCGGGCGTCGGGCGGCTGCCCCGGGCGATCCGGCGCATCTGGTGGCGGACCTGCGCCATGCCCGCCGCCGAGGCGAGCGCCTTGTCGGACCAGGTCACCGGCCGGAGCCGCCGGTCCGCCTCGCGGCCGGTGCGCCAGCGCTCCGGCAGGCCGGGTGTGACGGCGAGGGCGGTACCCATGCCGATGACGGCCACACCACTGGCGAGGACCCGCTCGGCGGTCTCGCGCCGGGTGATGCCACCGGTGAGCATCAGCGGCAGCGGGCTCGTCCTGACCAGGTCCTTCGCCAGGTCGAGGAAGTACGCCTCGCGGGCCTGGGTGCGCGTGTCGGCCGGGCGGCCGGACATCGCCGGGCTCTCGTAGCTGCCGCCGGACAGCTCGACCAGGTCGACGCCGAGCGGGGCGAGCATCCCGATCACCTGGCGCGCGTCGTCGGCGTCGAAGCCACCGCGCTGGAAGTCGGCGGAGTTGAGCTTGACCGCGACCGCGAAGGAGGGCGAGACGGCGGCCCGTACGGCGCGGACGATGTCCAGCAGCATCCGGGCCCGGTTCTCCAGTGAGCCGCCCCACTGGTCGGTGCGCTTGTTGACCAGTGGAGAGAGGAACTGCGAGAGCAGATAGCCGTGCGCGGCGTGGATCTCGACGCCGTCGAAGCCCGCCTCCTCGGCGCGCTGGGCGGTGACCGCGTACCGCGTCACCGTCGCCTCGATCTGCTCGGCGGTCATGGCGACCGGGCGGCCGAAGCGGCCGCTGTGCTTGCCGAGGTCGACGCCGACGGCGGACGGCCCCCATACGACGCCGGGCATGTCGGAGCCGATCTGGCGCCCGGGATGGTTGATCTGCATCCAGATCTTCCCGCCTCCCGCCCGGCCGGCCTTCGCCCACTCGGCGAAGGGCTCCAGTGGCGCGGCCTCGTCGAGCACGACACCGGCGGGCCCGGTCAGCGCCTCGGCGTGGACCATGACGTTGCCGGTGATGAGCAGTCCGGCACCGCCCTCGGCCCAGCGCCGGTACAGCCCGAACAGCTCATGGCCCGGCAACTGGCCGTCGGCCGCCATGTTCTCCTCCATGGCCGCCTTGGCGATCCGGTTGCGCAGTACCTGCCCGGAGCGCAGGGACAACGGCGAGAACAGTTCGCTGGTCATCCTGCTTTCCCCTCTCGATCTTCACCGCTTATGATGTGTGCAGCGTTCACATTAAGTCAGAGATGTAAGCGCCGTAAACTTCAAGGGGTGTGACCTGTGCCGCAAGCGAGTGGCTCGTACCATCACGGCGATCTGCGCGCCGCCTGCCTGCGTGCCGCGCTGGGACTGCTGGAGGAGGACGGCAGTGCCGGTCTGTCCCTGCGGGCGGTGGCGCGACGGGCGGGCGTGTCGGCGACGGCCCCCTACCGCCACTACGCGGACCGCGACGCGCTGGTCTCCGCCGTCGCCGCCGAGGGCTACCGGGAACTCGCCGGAAATCTGGCCGCCGCGCATCCCGCGCCCACGACTCCGGACGAACTCGCCGCGGTCGCCGTCGCGTACGTGCGTTTCGCGCTCGACCGGCCCGCGATGTTCCGGGTGATGTTCGCGGAGCCGTGCGACCCGAACAGTGCGGAGCGGGTGGCGGCGACCGCCGCCATCTCGGAGTACGTCCAGGGTGTCGTGCGCGGCGCCTTCCCGGGTGCCGCCGACCCGGAGGCGCTCGCGACCACGGTGTGGGCGCTCGTCCACGGCCTGGCCTTCCTGTATCTGGACGGCAAGCTCGACTCCTCGACTCCCGAGGCGGTGGATGCGCAGGTCCGCGCGGCTGTCCGGGCGCTGTTCGGTGGGGCGGCGGTGACGGCGGTGGCGGCGGTGACGGCGCGGCAGGGTGCGCCGCGTTCGTGAAACGCGACGGTGGAGGCCCGGAATCCGGACCTCCACCGTGGGACGGGCGGGCGCTACTTCCGCAGCGCCGCCGGTACGTCCGCCGAGTCACCGATCCCGACGAGGTACTGGGCGTACGCCCCCACCGTGTCCTTGGTGACGAGCTTGCCCTGGAGGGTCTCCGCGGCCGACACCTTCTTGCCGTCGAGGACCTCGCCGGTGAGGCTGACGACCTTCTGGCCGAGGGCGTACGGCGACTCCGCGTTGGTGGCGTACATCGTGCCGTCCTGGATCGCGGCGAGGGCGTCGGCGATGCCGTCGTTGCCGACCAGCTTGACCTTCCCGGCGAGGTGGCGGGACTTGAGGGCGGCCAGGGCGCCCATCGCCATCTCGTCGTTGGCGGCGTACACGCCGTTGATGTCGGGGTGGGCCTGGAGGATGTTGGTCATGACGTCGAGCGCCTTGGCCCGGTCGAAGTCGGCGGCCTGCTTGGCGACGGTCTTGATCTTCGGGTACTTGGCGATCTGCTCCTCGAAGCCCTTGCTGCGGTCCTGGGCGACGTTGGTGCCGAGGAGACCCTGGATCTCGACGATCGTGCCCTTCTCCCCGAGGGACTTGGCGAGCGCGTCGGCGGCGTTGCGGCCCGCCTGGATCGCGTCGTAGCCGATGAAGGAGGCCAGCTCGCCGCCCTCGGGCTTGCGGTCGAAGGCCAGGACGGGGATGCCCGCGCCGTTGGCCTGCTTGACGGACGCCGTCGCGGAGGTGCTGCTGACCGGGTCGATGATCAGGGCGCCGACCTGCTTGGAGACGGCGGTGGTGGCCAGGTTGAGCGCGGTGGAGTCGGAGTTGTTGGCGTTCTGCACGCTCAGCTTCACCCCGGACTTGGCCGCCTGGGACTTGGCACCGTTCCCGACACTGACGAAGAACGGGTTGTTCAGGGTGCTCATGATCAGCGTGGCGGTCTTCTTGCCGGACGCCTTGCCGGAGGAGGAGGAGGCGGCGTCGGTGGTCGCGCCCCGGCTGCAGCCGGTCAGGGCGAGCGCGGTGACGGCGGTGAGCGCGGCGGCCGCTCTTACGGTACGGGTGACGGACATGGTGCGGCTCCTTCAGGGACGTTCAGGGGACGTTCAGCGGGTGCTCGGGGGTGCTCGGGGGTGCTCGGGAGGTGTGCTCAGGGGGTGTGGTGCGCGGTGGGGACGGGCGCGGGGACCGGGTCCGGTGTCACGGGCTCGGAGGGCACCGGCGGCTTGCGCCAGGCGACCATCGCCCGCAGGCCGTCCACGTTGCGGTCGAGGAAGACGGCCAGGAGGATGACCACGCCCTTGACCACGCTCTGCAGGAACGGCGAGACGTCGAGCAGGTTCATGCCGTTGTCGATGACGCCGAGGACCAGCGCACCGATCAGGGTGCCGAGCAGCTTGCCCCGGCCACCGGCGAGGCTGGTGCCGCCGATGATGACGGCGGCGATCGACTCCAGCTCCAGACCGGTACCGGCGGTGGGCTCGGCGGTGGAGAGCCGGGCCGTGAGGATGAAGCCGCCGAGCGCCGCCAGGACCCCGCTGATCACGAAGGCGAGGACCTTGACCCGCTGGGTGCGGATGCCCGACAGGCGGGCGGCCTCCAGGTTGTCACCGGTCGCGTACACGAAGCGGCCGAAGCCGGTGCGGGCGAGCAGCACGCCGAACACCGCGTACCCGGCCACCATCAGCCACACGGGGAGCGGGATGCCGGCGAGGTAGTCCTGCCCGATGCCCTGGAAGTCGTAGTCGTCGACGCCGACCGGGTTGCCGTCGGTCAGCTGGAGCGTCAGCCCGGACAGGATGGACATCATCGCCAGCGTGGCGATGAAGGACGGCATCCGGGTCCGGGTCACCAGCAGCCCGTTGACCAGACCGGCGGCCGCGCCGACGCCGATCCCGGCCGCCAGCGCGGGCAGCAGCCCGTGGTCGCGCAGGACGAGGGCGGTCACCACGGAGGAGAAGCCGAGGACGGCACCGACGGACAGGTCGATCTCCGCCAGGATGATGACGTACGTCTGGCCGATGGCCAGCAGCGCGACCACCGAGGTGGCGAGGCCGACGTTCAGCAGGTTGGTGCTGGTCAGGAAGACCGGCGAGGCGATGCTCAGGACCACGCCCACCAGCAACAGCATCCATACCGCCCGCAGTTGGCGGGCCACGGATTTCAGTACGGAGGTCATGCGGCACCCACCAATGCGTGTTCCAGGACGGACTGCTCGCTCAGGCGGTCGCCGGTCATCTCGGCCACCACCCGCCCCTGGCGCATGACGACCGCGCGGTCCGACATGGCGACGAGCTCGGGGAGGTCGGAACTCACCAGGACGACGGCCACGCCGTCCGCGGTGAGCTGGTTGATGATGCGGTAGATCTCGGTCTTGGCACCGACGTCCACCCCTCGGGTGGGCTCGTCCATGAGCAGGACCTGGGGGCCGGTCAGGACCCACTTGGCGAAGAGCGCCTTCTGCTGGTTGCCGCCGGACAGCGAGGTCACCGCGGCCTCCGGGGAGGCGGTCCGCACGCGCAGCCGGGACATGACCTCGCCGGCGGCCTCCCGCTCCTTGCCCCGGTGTACGAGGTCGGCGGGGCCGGTGTGCTTGCGCAGCGTGGCCAGCGAGATGTTGGCCTCCACCGACAGGTCCGGGCACAGGCCCTCCGCCTGCCGGTCGGGGGTGACGTAGGCGATGCGGGCGGCGATGGCGTCCCGGACGTGCCGCAGCCGCACCGGGCTGCCGTCGACCTCGACCGTGCCGGAGGTGAGCGGCTCCAGGCCGAACAGCGCGCGCAGCAGACTACTGCGGCCGCAGCCGACCACACCGCCGATGCCCAGGACCTCCCCGGCGCGGACTTCGAGATCGACCCCCTGGAACGCGGAGTCGGAGCCGACGCCCCGCAGCCGCAGGACGGTCTCCTCCCCGGCGTTGCGCTCCTTGGGGTAGAAGTCGTCCACCGCGTTGCCGACCATGGCCGCGACGACCTGCGCCGGGCCGGTGTCCGCGATCGGCGAGTCCAGGGCGACCAGACCGTCCCGCAGGACGACGATGCGGTCGGCCAGCTCGAAGATCTCGTCCAGACGGTGGCTGATGTAGACGATGGACACGCCCTCGTCCCTCAACCTCCTCACCTGCTCGAAGAGTTGCTCCGACTCGCGCTCGTCCAGCGCCGCCGTCGGCTCGTCCAGGATGAGCAGCCGCAGCTCGTGGGAGGTGGCCTTGGCGATCTCCACCATCTGCTGCTCCGCGACACCCAGCGTGCCGACGGGCGCGAGCACGTCGATGCCGTCCATGCCGAGCGCGGCGAGGGTCGACCGCGCCTCCTCGGCCATCCGCTTCCGGGAGACCAGCAGCCGCCCGAAACGCCGCTCGCGGTCGAGGACGTGGATGTTCTCGGCGACGCTCAGATGCGGGAAGAGGTTCTGCCGGAACTCCTGGTAGATGACCTCGATGCCCCGGGCCATCGCCGCTTGCGGGTTCTTGAACGTCACCGGTTCGCCGTCGATGACGACCCGGCCGGAGTCCGGCTGGTGCGCGCCCGAGATGACCCGGGTGAGCGTGGACTTCCCGGCCCCGTTCTCCCCGGCCAGGGCCACCACCTCGCCCGGACCGACCTCGAAGGTGACACCGCGCAGCACACTGTTCTCACCGAAGGACTTGGTGACGTCCTCAAGTCGTAGCCTCATGCCTCGCTCCTCAGTACACGACGCCCGCCGTGAGCAGCACGTTCGCGTACGGGGTGAACTCCCCGGAGCGAACGGCGGCCCGTGCGGCGGCGGTCGCCTGCTTGAAGGTGGTGTGGGGTACGAAGCGCAGGGCCACGCCCTGTGCCGCCAGCCGCTTCTCTATCTCGGCGAGCATCTCGGGGCTCGCCTCCTTGATCTCCTCCGAGAGCAGCACGTCCTCCACCGCGACCTCGGCCAGGACCACGTCCAGCAGTTCCAGGAAGCGCGGCAGGTTCTCGGCGACGGCCAGGTCCACCCGCTCCACACCGGGCGGGATCGGCAGGCCCGCGTCGGTGACGACGAGCTGATCGGTGTGGCCCAGCTCGGAGATGACCCGGGCCAGCTGCCCGTTGAGCGTTCCGTTGTTGCGCCTCACGAGGCGGCTCCTTCCAGGTCGGTCGCGGCGCCGGCGGCAGCGTGGCCGTCGGCGGAATCGGCGTCGGCGGTGGCCGGGCCGGGGGTGGGATCGGTGTCGGTGTCGGTGTAGGTGTCGGCGGCGGCGAGCAGGGCGTCGACCGCGGCCAGGTCGGGGAGCGAGGGGCTCGCTCCGGGGCGGGTGGTGGCCAGGGCACCGGCCGCCATACCGCGTCGTACGGCGGTGTCGGTGTCCAGTCCCGCCGCGAGGGCCGCGCCGAACGCGCCGGTGAAGGCGTCACCGGCCGCCGTGGTGTCGACGGGCGTGACCGGGAAGGCCGGGAAGTGCCGGACCGCCTCCGCGGTGACCGAGACCGCCCCGGCCCCGCCGAGCGTGATCAGCGCGTGCCGTACGCCCCGGTCCAGGAACCAGCGGGCCGCCCGCTCGGCCGACTCCGGGCCGTCCACGTCGACGCCGGTCAGCGCGGCGGCCTCGCTCTCGTTCGGGGTGACGACGTCCACGTACTGCCAGATGTCGTCCGGCAGTCGCTGCGCGGGCGCCGGGTCGAGCACCACGGTGAACCCGGCCTCGGCGCCCGCCCGTGCGGCATGACGGGTGACCTCGGCCCGGACCTCCAGCTGAAGCAGCAGGACGCGCGTGCGGTCCCGGGTCGCGGCGATGCTCTCGTCCACCATCTCGGGCGTGAGGGAGGCGTTGGCCAGTGGCGTGATGACGATGTCGTTCTCACCGGAGGCGTCGACGCGGATGTGGGCGACACCGGTGCGCCCGGGAACCGTACGGACCTCGGAGGTCTCGACGCCGTGGGTGCGCAGGCCGTCCAGCGCGAGGTCCCGGAAGAGGTCCTCCCCGACGCAGCCGGCCATCCAGGTGGGCGCGCCCGCCCGGGCGGCGGCGACGGCCTGGTTGGCCCCCTTGCCGCCGAGGACGAGGGTGAAGTCGTCCCCCAGCACGGTTTCACCGGGGCGGGGCAGCCGACCGGTGAACGCGGTGACGTCCGCGGTGATGCTGCCGACGACGAGAACACCGGTCCGGGTCATCGCGGTCTTCCTCCTGTTTTTGGCATGGGTGTTTTTGGCATGGGTGGGGGAGGGGCACGGCGGAAGTGGCGGTGCCCCAGGGGGTGTTGATGTTTCTGACTACGGCGCGGGTGCGGTCCGGCGCCAGCACCGGCTAACGCCGGGGCGCTCCCGTGGAGCCGCGCTGGACGAGCTTGGTGTCGAGCGTGATCCGGCGGGAGGCGCCGTCCCGGTCCTCGTCCTGGCCGAGCCGCTGGAGCAGCAGGCGCATGGCGAGGACGCCCTGCTCGACCATGGGGCGGTCGACGACGGTGAGCGGCGGGTTCAGCAGCGGGCCGGTGTCGAGGTCGTCGAAGCCGATGACGCTGATCTGGCCGGGGATGCCGACGCGCATGTCGTGCAGCGCCTTCAACGCCCCCAGGGTCATGAGGTTGTTGGCCGTGAACAGGGCCGTGGGCGGCTCGGCCGCGGACAGCAGGCGCAGCGTGAGCTGGTAGCCGCTCTCCTCCCGGAAGTCACCGATCAGGTCGAACTCCGGCAGGAGTTCCACACCGGCCTCGGCCAGCGCCTCCACGAACCCCTCGCGGCGGTGCCGTCCGGGCGTCGTCTCCTGCTGGCCGCTGATGGCGGCGATCCGGGTGTGGCCGAGCGCGAGCAGATGGGCGGCCGCCTGCCGGCCGCCCTCGTGGTTGTTCACCAGCACGGCGTCGAAGTGCTCGCCGCCCGCCAGATCACGGTCCACGAACACCAGCGGCACGCCCGCGTCCCGGACATGCAGCGGCGTCTCGTCCTGCTCGGTCGCGGGTGCCAGGATCACCCCGTCGACCTGGTGGATCATGTCGGAGAGCACGTCGTCCTCGCGCTCGCCGCTCTCGTCGCTGTTGGCGAGCAGGATGCGGTATCCACGGTCGCGGGAGGCCGACTCCATGCCCTTCACGACGGCGGCGAAGTACGGGTTGTTGATGTCGGGAACGACGACACCGATCGTCCGTGTCCGCCCGGACTTCAGCGACTGCGCGACGGCGCTGGGCCGGTACCCCAGCGCGTCGATGGCCTCCTGGATCACCTCCGCGCTCCGCACGCGCTGTCCGCGCAGATGCCGGGAGACGGTTGCCGCGGAGACCCCGGCGCGGGCAGCCACATCATGGATGGTGCTCACAGAGGATCTCCCGTTTCGTCGCTGAAACCGTTGTCAGAGAACGATTGCAGTCGGGCGGGGACGCGTCAATGAGCGGTGCGCGGATTTTTCAACCGGTGTGGTTCCGCCGGGTTCTGGGGGATCGGCGAGGGTAGTGGGGGCGCCGGGCGGCTCACGGCGCCGTCGCGGTGGCCGACCGTGGCGGGCCGCACGCTGGTAAAATGTCCGTACGCTTCGAAACACTCAGGGCCCGTGCCGACCAAGGCGCGGGCCCTGTTCCGTTCGGGGTCACCAGCAGAGGAAGGTCCCCATGAACGCGAAGACGCCGAACTCCGAGCAGAACCCCGAGCAGAACTCCGGTGCGCCGGGCCTGCCGCCGATCGAGGCGTTCGCCGAGCTGGACCTGCCCTCGGAGCTGGTCCGGACGATGACCGAGCTGGCGGTGCGGGAGCCGTTCCCGATCCAGGCGGCCACCCTGCCGAACGCCCTCGCCGGACGTGACGTCCTCGGCCGGGCGCGCACCGGCTCGGGCAAGACGCTCGCCTTCGGTCTGCCGATGCTGGTCCGCACGGCGGGCCGCCGCGCCGACGCGAAGCGGCCCCTCGCGCTGGTCCTCGTACCGACCAGGGAACTCGCGCAGCAGGTGACCGACGCCCTGACGCCGTACGCGCAGGTCCTCGGGGTCCGGCTCGCGACCGTGGTCGGCGGTCTGTCGATCAGTCGCCAGGCGGCGTCGCTGAAGACCGGGGCCGAGGTCGTCGTCGCCACTCCGGGGCGGCTGACCGACCTGGTCCAGCGTCGGGACTGCCGTCTGGACCGGGTGGAGATCACGGTCCTTGACGAGGCGGACCAGATGTGCGACATGGGGTTCCTGCCCCAGGTCACGGAGCTCCTGGAGCAGGTGCGCCCGGACGGGCAGCGGATGCTGTTCTCCGCCACGCTCGACCGCGATGTCGACCAGCTGGTCAAGCGCCACCTGCACGACCCGGTGTTCGCCTCGGTCGACCGGCCGTCGGGCTCGGTGACCACGATGGAGCACCACGTACTCCTCGTGCACCCGGCCGACAAACTCGCCACCGCCACCGAGATCGCCGCCCGCGACGGCCGGGTCCTGATGTTCCTGGACACCAAGGTGGCCGTCGACCGGTTCACCCGTCATCTGCGGGACAGCGGAATCAAGGCCGCCGCCCTGCACAGCGGCAAGTCCCAGCCCCAGCGCACCCACACGCTCGGCCAGTTCAAGGACGGCGCGATCACGGTGCTGGTCGCCACCAACGTCGCCGCTCGCGGCATCCACGTCGACGCGTTGGACCTCGTCGTCAACGTGGACCCGCCCGCCGATTCCAAGGACTACCTCCACCGCGGCGGCCGTACGGCTCGCGCGGGCGAGTCGGGCAGCGTGGTCACCCTGGTCACGCCCGGGGAGCGGAGCGAGGTCAACCGCATGATGTCGGACGCCGGTATCCGCCCCACGGTCACACCGGTCCGCTCCGGCGAGGCGAAGCTGACCGACATCACCGGCGCCCGCCGCGCACCGTCGGCAGCGCCCGCGAAGAACACCAACGCCCCCTTCCGCGGCATGGGCACCCGTCCGGGCCGCCCAGCGAAGGAGACTCGCAAGGCCGCCGATGCCCGCAAGCTCGCGGAGGCCCGGCGGGCCGCCCGGGCGCGCAAGTCCCGCTGACGGCATGCGTCCAGTGCGGAATGCCCGGACCGTCCTGCTCGCCGAGGCGTAAGGTGAAGTGGCTGAACGTAGCCGACTTCTCGGCGAGGGAGGGGCGTTGGGGTGGAGTCGCGCAGGCTTCTATCGGGTCACCGCTGACGGGGTCCAGTGCGTCCTGTGTCCCTTCCGCTGCCGGCTTCGCCCTGGTGAGACCGGGGCCTGCCGGGTGCGCCGGCGCCGGGACGACACGGTGGAGACCCTCACTCTCGACACCACCGTGTTCCACCAGGACACCGTCGAACGCAAGCCCTTCTACCACTTCCGGCCGGGCAGCCGGGTCATCACCCTTGCCCCGCCGGGGTGTTCGTTCCGATGCGACTACTGCGTCAACCACCGCCTCTCGCAGTACGGCCGCGACGACGGTGACACCGACCGGCACACCACCCCCGTCGACGTGGACGACGTGGTGGAGCAGGCCGCGGCGCAGCGAGCGGGCATCGCCCTGTCGTACTCGGAGCCCTCGCTCGCCGCGGAGCTGACACTGCGGCTGGCGGACGCGGCGGCGACGCGAGGGGTGCCGGTGCTGTGGAAGTCCAACGGCTTCGTCACACCGGAGGCCCTCGACGTGCTCGCCCCGGGGCTGGCCGCCGTCAACATCGACATCAAGGCCGCCGACGACACCACCCACCGGCGGCTCACCGGCGCGCCCCTCGCCCCCGTCCTGGAGACGGTACGAGCGCTGCACCGCGCGGGAGTCTGGGTGGAGGCCAGCACGCCGCTGATCCCGGGTACCAGCGACTCGGACGCCCAACTGGACTTCATCGCGGGGTTCCTGGCCTCGGTCGGCCGGGACGTCCCCTGGCATCTCCTGCGCTTCACGCCCACCTACCGCATGGCGGACGAGGTCCCCACCACGCCGGAGCGACTCGCCCGGGCCGTGCGGATCGGCCGTTCGGCCGGACTCGCGCACGTCTACGTGGAGCGGGCGCTCGGTGCGAAGGGCAGGGCGACGCACTGCCCCCGGTGCTCCGCCGAGGTGATCGGCCGGGAAGTGTGGGGCGCCGTCGAAGTGAGCCTCGTGGACGGTGCGTGCCCCGTCTGCGGAACCGCGATTCCAGGAGTGTGGTCGTGAACGAAGAGCCCGGCACCGGAGCCCCGCGCTACCGGTTCGTACCCGAGCTGCCGGACCTGATCGACGCGAGTGAGTACGCGGAGCATCCGCGTGGCCGCCTCGTCCGGCTCAGGCTCAGCTGGTCGCCGGGCGGCGTGGAGATCCTCGGCGACGCGTTCCGGCCCGACATGCTGGAGGCGCTCCTCGAACGGCTGGGCCCGGACGGGATCGAGCAGATGATGTGCGGCTGACAGCCGACAACTGGCCCACGGCATCGGCGTGTTGGCGGTGGGCCCGTCAAAGGTGGGACAGCACGCCCGCCAGTACCGCGCGCAGCCGCTCCGGAGCCACGTCCGGATCGATCGTCCAGCTGTGCGGCTCCGTCGCCAGGACCGGATGCCCCGGGTAGTGGGCGCGCAGCGTCAGTGACTCGGGCAGCTCCAGACGCGGCTGGTAGGGGTGCGTCAGCAGCAGGACGCGGGGCATGCCCGCCGTGGGATGGACGAGCCGCCCCGCCGCCGCCGAGGCCAGCGCCGTCGCACGCGCCGGGTCGGGCGGGGCGGGCGGGTGCGGCTCCCAGAGCCGTACCAGGTCCGCCTGCCGCATCAGGGGCAGGGGACCGGACCGCCCGTCGAGACGCACCAGTTCGAGTGCTCGTCCCGCACGCAGCAGCGCCTCGGCCAGCAGATGCGCGCAGACCCGCAGACAGCTGCCGACCCGGCCGTGCGCCGCCGCCCCGGTGTCCAGGACGAGCACGGCGTTGCGCACGGCGACCGGAGCGGTGGCGAGGCGCGTCCGGTACAGCAGCGCGTCGTCGACC
Source organism: Streptomyces sp. NPDC026659 (assembly GCF_040638245.1). Classification (NCBI taxonomy): domain Bacteria; kingdom Bacillati; phylum Actinomycetota; class Actinomycetes; order Kitasatosporales; family Streptomycetaceae; genus Streptomyces; species Streptomyces sp. NPDC026659. The sequence goes on from NZ_JBEZXY010000009.1 coordinate 291,398, forward strand.
CGGAGCGCCTCGCGCACGTCCTCGGGCAGCGCCAGCTGACTGGGTACGAGGCGGTCGGGGGGCCCGTGCCGCACCAGCTCGGCGGGGGCGCCCGCGGCCGTGGGGCCGGTCAGATCGTCGCCGATCGCGTTCGGAAGGCGCAGGGTGGTGAGGGGCGGCCTGCGCCGGGTCCGTGCGCCGCCGTCGTACCGCCCGCGCAGGAACCGCCGTACGATGCCGGGGTCCTGGCGGATCGCGTCGGGCCCGAGCATGCGCAGGGCGGGCAGCACCTCGGCGCGCACCCGCTCCAGCGACGCGGCGAACACCTCGGGCGACAGCGCTGCCGGGAAGGGCTCCTCGGTTCCGCCCCGCAGCCCCCGCTCGACGGCGGCCCGCAGTTCGGCGGTCGGCACACCGGGCGGCGGGGCGAAACGCGGGTCCGCCGGGAAACAGGACGCCACCACCGCCGCCAGCGCCGGGTGAGCCGCCAACGGCCAGGCGAGAGAGCGCAGTTCGGCCGCCACCCGTCCCTGGTGCGCCAGTTCGGCACCTGGCGGGGGAGCGGTCCGCAGCAGCCGCGTCACGGAGACCAGCGTGGACAGCGGCACCGCCGCCTCCGCGGCCGCCGCGGCTCCGGCCAGCTCGGTCAGCGCGGCGAGGGGCAACGGCAGCGGCGCGTCCGGCGACGCGGGGGTGGCGCCCGTCCGCAGGTCCCACAGGAGCGTGGTGCCGCCGCCGTACGTCGTCGCGATCCGGTCCCCGGTGGGGGACCACGACACGGACCACACATGGCCGACCGGAACACCGGTCGGCTCCAGGACCAGCACGCGCTCCCCGCGTACGACGTCCCAGACCTCCACCGCCCTGGTGTCCTGGCCGGGGCCCGGCGCGGCGAGCATGGTGCTGTCCGGCGACCAGGCCAGCGCGGGAGCCCAGCCGCGACCGCCCGGACGGCCCAGCTCCCGGTGGACCTGCCATGTCGCGGTGTCCCACACGACGGTCGGCCCCTGTCCCGCGACCGGAGTCGCCGCGAGGAGGCCGCCGTCGGGCGACCAGGCGACCCGTGCCACGAAGGTGTCCGAGGCGAGCGAGAGCCGGGGGCCGGTGCGCCGGAAGCCGGGCATGCGCCACAGCAGGACGCCGCCCTGCGTACCGGCCGCGACCAGAGCGCCGTTCGGCGACCAGTCCGGGCGGCCGGTCCCGTGCGCCACCGGGCGGCTTCGCGGACGGGGTTCCGGCTGCCGCAGGTCGTACAGGTACAAGTGGGTCGGAACGTCAACCGGTTCGGGCACCAGCAGCTCACGGGTGCCGAGCGGGGACCACACGGGAGCCTGGCCACCCGGGACCGACGCGAGGAGAGCCCCGGTCGAGCGGTCGAGCACGGTCAGTGCGGTTCCGCCCGACCTGGTGGCGACCACGACGGGGCCGTCCGTGCCGGGGGCGACGGCGAGATCGTGGGCTCCGTCCCGCCCGGTCGGCACGGCGGAGGCCCACACCGCGCCCTCCTCGCCCGGAGTGCGCAGACCGATCAGCCCGGGACGCAGCTCGGCCACGTGGCGGTCGTCGTCGCCGGTCCAGGCGAACGCGGGTGCGGCAAGGGCGGGGCCCGCGTCGTGCAGCAGCCGGGGCGGCGACGCCGCGAGGGCCCGGGTGCGCGGCGCCGGTACGCTGCGCCCGATCGAGCGGCACATGGCCGCGGTCCAGCGGCGCAACCCCGCGGCGGAACGGCGGCGGGGCGCGGGAGCGGTGGCGTCCGGCAGCTCCCACAGTGCCAGGGCCTGCCCGGCCTCGTCCGTGTCCCGCGCACGAGGAACGCGCACCAGCACCCGGCCGTAGGCGGACATGCTCACGTCGTGCGGCTCGTGCACGTCGGCCGGGATCCGCGCCACCGGCTCCAGCGCCCGGTCGTACACCGTCACCGGGGCACCCCGCTCGGCACAGACGAGGAACTGTCCGGTCCGGCTGAACGCCAGCGCCAGCACCTCGCCCGCGACCAGGGGCGACGTGGCGGTCACCGTGCCGGAGTCGCGCGTCAGCAGGTGCACGCCGTCGGCGTCCGCGCAGGCCAGCAGGGACCGGTCAGGCGACCAGGCGACCGCCGTGATGCCGGGGCGCCCCCCGGCGGGGGAGAAGTCCAGCCGCTGCGCGCGGACGTTCCACAACTGGAGCGAGCTGTGCGTCGCCAGGCACAGCCGGCGCCCCAGCGGATCCCACGCCAGGTCCGCCACCGGATCGGCGGTGCGCAGGAGCCTGTCCTCGCCGGAACCGCGGTGATGCACCGTCACGCCTCCGCCGGAACGGGGGAACGCGACCCACAGCCCGTCCGGGGAGACGGCGGCCGCCCGCGCGCCCCGAGCCGTGGCGAGGCCCTCCGGCGGCGTACGGAGGGCACCGGTGTCCGCGTCGTGGATGTCCAGGCGGCCGTCCCCCAGGACGAGGAACTCGCCGCCGTCCAGGCCCCAGACGATCCGGGCGGGCGGCCCGGACGGGGCCGCGGCCTCCCGGCCGCCGGACGGTGCCCCGGTCTCCCGGCCGCCGGACGGTGCCCCGGTCTCCCGGCCGCTGGACGGTGCCCCGGTCTCCCGGTCGGCCGACCAGACACCGTGCCCCAGATCGTCGGTGCAGGACAGCCGCTGCCCGTCGACGGTCACGAGCAGGGTGCCGTCGGCGGAGAGCCCGGTGACGGCACGGACGCCGTCGGCGCCGCCCGGAAGATCCCGCAGATCCCGCAGATGCCGCGGCCCCCCGTGTGCGACGCCTTCCCGCTCGGCAGCCGTCACCGCTCCTCCATCAGACGCAGCGCGGCCTGCTCGTACAGCCTCCCGGCCTCCAGCGGATCGCCCGCGCTGCGGTAGGCCTCCGCCGCCTCGACGAGGTGGCCCTGCGCGTACAGACGCGCGGCACGGGCCAGCGTCTCGGTGGGGTCGGTCACGTCCGGCAGTCCGAGCCCGCTGCCCCGGCCGTCCTCACCGACGAGACCGTCCAGGGCGGACAACAGCTGTCGTCCCGTCTCCGACACACCCGCCGGGGCGGAGGGGGCACGCACCGGCGCCCACAGCGTCCAGACCGGGACGAGCCCGTCCAGGTCGAAACGGTGCACGGCACCCGGCACACAGGCGACCGCCGTACTCGGCGTCACCCCGAGGGAACGTGCGCGCGCCCCCGGTGGCAGAGCGGGGACGAGATCATGGCCGGAGCGCACGTAACAGCTGCCCGGTCCCACCCGGCGCAGGGGAGTGCCGAAGGGAAGTGACACGGCCAGGTCCGCCGGGTCCACGAGGAGATGACATCCGGCCCCCGGAACGAGGAACGCCGACTCCGCCAGCGGGCGCCCCCGCAGATACCGGCGCACCACGCCCAGGTCGTCGTCCGTGAGCAGCACCGCGTCCACGCGGGTGTCCGCCACGGCGCTCGGCCGGACCTCGACCCGTGTCTCGGGCGCCGGTGGCAGGCCCGTCGCCCCGGCACCCGGTGACGGGGGACGACACCGGAGGTCCGACCCAGGCGGCTGGATCACCAGCGGTGCCGGGCTGCCGAGGACCGACAGGCGCGCGGCGGGCTGCTCGGAGCTTCCGCTCAGCAGCCAGAACTCGTCCTCCGCCAGCCCGGGTTGGAGCAGCTCCTCGTCGACCGGGAGGCGCAGACGTACGTCGATCAGGAGCTGTGGGCAGTGGGCGGCCGGGCGGCACACCGCCGTTCTCGGAAGCGAGACGACGGCGTGGACGAGGGAGTCGGGAACCATGCGCGAGGCATCCGCCGCGTCGAGCTCGTACGGTCCGCCCAGAATCAGCAACAGCCGTTCGCGCGGCGGCTCCTGGCCCGGCGGGAACAGACCGCCGACTCCGACCGGGACCACGGCCGTCTCGACGGCCGCCGCCATCGTGTGACGTGCCACCGCGGGAAGCAGTTCCGGGGCGGTGAGGACGTACAGCAGATAGTGACCGGGCTCCGGGCCGTGAACGGCGGGAAAGGCGGCGGCCAGTTCGACCGGAGTGACCTCGGGCCAGGTGAGGACCTCGTCCAGGTGGGCAGGGCCGGTGGTCCCCTTCGGGCCGGTCAGGGAGCCGTCGGCGAGCACGTGCCACGCCTGTCCGCCGTGGAGGGCCACCAGGTCCGTACCCGTCGCCGTGCCCGCGCCGCTCAGCAGCCAGTAGCCGCCGGAGCCGGGCTGCCGGCGGCACGTCCAGGTGTGCGCGCCGACGCCGTGGAAGGTGCCGAGCGCGGCGAGTGTCTGCCGTGCGGACCGGAAGACGCCCGCGCTGCGCCAGAGCGGGGGATCGGTGCCGTCCAGGCGGGCGGTATCCGGCAGTGGCCGCGCTTCGGCGGGGGCGTTCGCGTGATCCGCCGTCCGCTCCCCGGGCTCCCGGGCCGGGCGCACGAGGAAGGGAACCCCTCGGGCGTCGGCGGTGTCCGGGTCCGCCGCGGGCCGGACCGTGAACGGCCCGGTGGCGAACGGCGGAGGGTGCGGCGTCGAGCGTGGGGAGCGGCCGAAGAGCTGTCGCAGCCGCCGGAGGGAGGAGGACACCGCTCACCCCGCGCGGACGTTCAGGGGCGGCAGCCATGCGTTGCCGCCCAGGTGCAGGCCCGCCCATTGGTGCCACCGTTCGAGAATCTCGTCCGGACCCTCGTCCTCACCGTGCGGTCGGTGCGCCGCGCTGAACAACCGTGCCCCCCAGTCGAACCGTTCCAGTCGGTCGGCCGCTTCGACGCCCCATTCAAGGAGCGCGATCCGCTCACCGCGTGCGGACAGCGCCCCCAGGTGCACTTCGAGGCGGCCGAGCGCGGCGAGGAGCGGTTCCGGCGGACCACCGCCGATACGGGCACGCAACGCGCGCGCGAGTTCGAGACGCAGCGGGGAGGAACCGTCCCCGGCTGCCCGCCGGGAGGGCCGGTCCGCTGCCGCGAGCAGGGAGTCGGTCCGGTGTGTGTGCCCCGCGAGCAACAGCTCCCAGGCGGCCTCCAACGGCCGGTTCCGGTCCAGCCAGCACTGGGCGGCGCGTTCGGGACGGCCCAGCAGGCGGTAGCAGTGCGCGGCCTGGGCGGCGTGCCCGGCCCTGCGGTACGTCTCCGCCGCGTGCTCCAGGTCGCCCGCACGCTCGTACGCCTCCGCCGCCGTCCACCGCCAGCCGACGGCGTCGTAGCAGCGGGCGGCGTCCGCGTGCGCGCCCGCCTCGGCGTAGGACCGGGCGGCCTTGACCAGCAGGTGGGCGTGCCGGCTCACCAGGTCTCACGCTCGCCGTCGTCGTCGGCCGCGTCCGCCGCGAGGTCGTCGGCGGGCTCCGCGTGCACCACGCGCGGAGCGGGCCAACCGGCCGGCGGGGCCTGCCGGATCTCCTCCACTTCGGGCCGGCGGGCCGCCACCGCTCCGAGCTCGGCGCTGATCCGGTCGTGTTCCGCGTCGTGATCGGCGCCGACGGAGGAGCCCCCGAGGTCGTCGACCCGGAACAGCTCGACCTCGCCGGTCTCGGCGTTGAAACGGAACCGCACGCGCACCCGCATCGGGTCAGGCCTCCATCTCGAACTCGATGTCGATGACATGATCCGATTCCTCGACCTGGATGCCGGTGGCGCCGTGCTCGCGGGCGTACGCCAGAATCGCCTGACGGTAGGAAGCGGCGAGCACCTCGTTGACGGCGCTGAGTCCGTCGCTCGCGAGCTGTTGCAGCCGCTCGCGGTTCTGTGACTCCAACTCGGCCTGGAGACGCTCCCGTTCGGCCGCCAGGCGGGTCTCCGCCTCGGCCCCCGCCGCCGCGCGCAGTCGCTCGTCGGCCGCCGACGCTGCCGTGTCGGCGGCGTCCCGGGCCTGTCGGCGCACCTCTTCCAGCAGCCTCATGGCCTGCGACTCGGCGGCGCGTTCGGCCTGTCGCCGCGCGTCCGCCTCGGCGCTCGCGTAGGTGATGCCGCCGTAGTTGTCGTCGTAGTAACGGCCTTCGCCCTCACCCTGCGCCGTGTCGGACACGGTCCCGCTCAGGACGTCGCTCGCGCGACCCTCCGCACGGGCCTCCTCCTCCAGGCGGGCGGTCACGACGAGTTCCCCTGTCGACGGCCGGTACGTCACCCGTCCGTCGGGGAGGTCGAGGACGAAGACGCCGTCGGCCTCCTGCCAGCCGGGAGCGGAGGCGAGCGCGCGCTCGAACGCCTCGCGGGTGCGGGCGCCCAGGGTGCCGCCGAACGGGTAGGCGACCTCGACCTCGCTGACCACGGTGTCGGTTCGGCTGACCCGGCGCTCGACCTCTACCTGCCAGGCCTCCACCACCTCCCGGGTCGCCGTGATGTTGACCCTGCGTGGGTTGCACATACGCCCCGTCACCCCCAGTACGCCACCGACTCCCCCGGAGCGGTGCGGAATCGGTCGGTCCCCTACACCCGCAGCAGCGCGAGGGTGTTGTCGATGATAGTGGTCAGCTCGTCACGGGCGGTCAGATTGGCGGGCTCCACGCTCTCCAGCTCCAGGCGGAGCTTGTTCAGTCCGCGCAGCACGTTCTCGACGGCCGCGTCGGACGCACCGGCGGACACCTGACGGCTCATCAACTTCGCCTCGCCGACGATGTGGTGTGCCGCTCGCAGGGTGGTGGAGGCCGACGGACCCCCGTCGGCCTCCACCACGCGCTGCACCGACTCCTGGACGAGCTGCTCGTGCGCGGGGTCGGTCCAGATGTGCCGCAACGGCCACAGGTCGCGGGGCTCGGCACGCACGCTCTCCCGGCGCATCGCGGCGGCGGCCACCAGACGCAGACCGCGCACGATCCTGCGGTCCGAGAGCACGACTCCCTGCGCCAGCAGTTCGCGGATCAGGGATCGGTACACGGCGGTCACCCGGTTCAGGTCGACCCGGTCGACCTGGCGGCCCAGCCGCTCCAGGGAATCATGGTCGACCCAGGTGTGGCCCGCGCCCTCCGCCGGGTGCGGAGCGAAGGACTTCTCGAGCAGCTCCTCGAGATGGCTGTCCGCCACGGGGGACACGTTCACCCGCAGCAGGAAGCGGTCGGCGAAGGCGACGAGCGCCGGGTCCTGCGGGAGGGTGTTCGACGCACCGATCAGGCTGATCAGCGGCACCGGCTGGGTCTCCCTGCCGTGATGGAACACCCGCTCGTTCATCACGGTCAGAAGGGTGTTGAGGATCGGGCTGCCGCACTGGAAGATCTCGTCCAGGAAGGCGATGAGAGCCTCCGGCAGCATGCCCTCCGTGCGGATCGCGTGCCTGCCGTCCCGGAACGCGGCGACGTCGACGGGGCCGAACACCTCGGACGGCTCGGTGAACCGCGTCAGCAGCCGGACGAACGGCCGGGTGCCCAGACCGGCGGCGAACCGGGTCACGAGGTCCGTCTTGCCGGTCCCCGGCGGCCCCAGCAACAGCACGTGCTCACGGGCGATGACCGCGACCTCCAGGAGGTCGAGCGCGAGCCGGCGCCCCACGAAGTGGTGCCCCACACTGCGCCCGAGCGCCTGCAGCCGGTGGATCGCCGCCAGATCGTCCGGGCTCCACGGCGGGAGTTCCCCGTACCGGTGCGCCGCGGTCGTCACTGGCGCTCCGCGGCGCGCTGGCGGCGGTCCTGCTGCAGCTTGCCCACGAGCCAGCCCATGCGGCGCGGGCTGGGCGGGGTCTTGCGCAGGTACAGGTCGACGAACGCCTCACTCATGATGGAGCGCAGCTCGTCGCCGTTGCGGTTCTCGCTCGCCTCGGCGATGAGTTCCAACAGCTCCTCCTGCAGATCGATGGCGTAACGACGGGCATGGTGACGCAGGATCGCCCGGCGCGCGGGAAGGTCCGGCAGTCCGACGGCCAGGCTGCGGAAGCGGCTGGGGCGCAGGAGGGCCTCGTCGATGATGTCGATGCGGTTGGTGGTGCCGATGACCAGCATCGGCACCTCCGGCCGGAAGCCGTCCATCTCCGTGAGGATCTGGGCGACCACGCTGTTGCCGACCCGGGTGCCCCCGTCACCGCGTCCGGAGCGCTGCATGGTGATGGCGTCGATCTCGTCGAAGACGATCACCGAGGGCGCGCTGCGCCGGGCCGCGGCGAACAGCTCGCGCACCTTGCGCTCGCTCTCGCCGACGTACATGTCGATCACCTCGGGCCCGGAGACCACCTGGATGGTCGCGTTGAGCTCGTTGGCGATGGCCTTGGCGAAGAGGGTCTTCCCGGTGCCGGGCGGGCCGTGGAAGATGAAGCCGCGCGGCACCAGTTCGTTGCGCACCTCCTCCATCGACGCGGGCAGCTCCTGCGCGCCGCTCACGAGGGACAGCGCCTGGCGGATCTCCGCCTTGACCTCCTCGTAGCCGCCGATGTCTTCCAGGGTCACCTGCGGGATCTCGAAGCCCGAGTACTGCTGGGCCTTGAAGGTGAGCAGTGTCCTGCGCAGGTCCGAGACGGTGGCGCGGTCGGACTCCGCGTGCACCTGGCGTGCGTAGCGCATGGCCTGCCGCAGCCGCACCGGGTTCATGCCCGCGATGTGCTTGTAGAACTCCCGTGGCTGGAAGCCCTCGAAGGTCGCCGCCTCGGCCGAGGTCACCAGGGCCTGCCCGAGCGGGACTTCGCTGCCTCCGGGCGGGGTGACGTTGGGGGGCAGACCGGTGAGCGAGAGCCGCGCGCTGAACCGTTCGGCGAGCACCTCGGGCAGGGAGAGCGAGGTGTCGGCGAAGGCCAGGACGAGGCTGTCCGGATACTCGTAGAGCAGTTCGACCAGTTCCCGGGCCTCGGTGTGCCGGCTGACGTCGGCGCCCCCGCACAGCAGGTCGAGGTGGGGCAGCACGATGACGTCCCCCTCCTTGAGCCCTTCGAGCTGCGTACGCAGCTGGGCGAGCCGCCGCTGACGCGGGTTGGCCGAGAGGTCGGCCACCGGGTCGTCCGCCGTGTCGGGCTCGGCGAGCAGGATCCCGCGCCGCTGGGCGAGCGACGTCATGTCGGGCCACAGATGGGCGACGACGAGCTTCTCGGTGATCACGAGCACGGGGAGGTCCGCGCGCAGCAGGGAGGCGACACGCTCGATGCTGTCCCAGTACGCCAGCCGTACGGCCTCCTCGTCGGAGACGGACTCGGGATGGCCGGACGGATCGGCCGGAGGCGGGCCGGGAGACTTCTCGATCACGGGGGCGGGGCGGGCGGCGGGCATGAAGACGTGTGCGCCGGGGGTGACTTCCGCGCGCAGCAGGCACGTCACGGCGAAGTCCGACCAGGGGCGGTCCGCGTACTCCGGGGGCAGCTCCTCGAGGAGCAGGAAGTCTCCGGACGCCAGCGCCTCGCGCAGCGGCAGGGAGCCGGGGGACGAGAGCAGCCGGAGGCGGTCGTCGTCGCCGCCTGCGACGACGGTCAGCGGGAAGGTCACCGGGCCGTCACCGCCCGCAGCTCCCGCAGGGCCTCGGCCCGCACGCGCAGCCGGGACAGACGGAGCCCCATCTCGTGTCCCCGGAGCATCCTGCGGGCGCGGAGCTCGGCGGGGAACCGCCGTACGAGCACGTCGAGCGGCCGCCACCAGTCGGACGTGGCATCCGCCCACGCCGCAGCCGCCCGGTCGGTGTCCGGGGCGCCCGAGGTCTCTCCGGTGAGCACCGTCACCGCCTCGCGCGTGCGCCGTGTGTAATACGGCCCGTGGTGGAGCAACGCCGTCTCGTACACGTCGTAGACCCACTGCCGCTCGGCCGGGTCGAACCGGTAGCGGCTGAGCAGCCCGGAGCGCCAGAGCATGGCGTCGGGCGTGCGCGGGGGAGCGGACAGCGCGGCGGTCACGGTGCGGCGGCCCTCCGGATGGTCCAGGAGCCGGTCGAGGAGCTGGCGGCACGGCTCGTCGTCGCCCGGCGCGGGCGCGTCCAGCAGGCCGGTGAGGGGGGAGTGGCGCAGCAGCGCGGTGGCCAACGACGTGCCGACGGAACGCGATTCCGCCGTGAGCACGCGGTGGACGAGGCCGTGCCGGGCGAGCAGGTCGCGGGCGGACACGGGCGCCGACACCGAGTCCAGCGTCCGTTCCGCCAGGGGTCCCTCGCGCAGGGCCACGGCCGCGGCCAGCAGGAGCGGGGCGAGGCCCGCCGGGCCCGGGTCGTCCAGCGGCGGGTCCGACAAACGCATCCTCGCCGCCGTCACCGCCGCGAGCCGCTCCACCAGGAGTGCCGGGTCCTGATCCGGTGACGGGGGTCCGGCCGTGCGGCCGGGCAGCGGTGCCCCGGTGTCCGGCTCACTGGCGGCCCAGCGAAGAAGCCGCGGGACGGTATCTGTCACTGTTGTCATCACGGCTCCACAGGGAACTGGCCTCCATGGTGGCGTCGGACCGCGCGTAGCAGCGCAGTACCCGGTTGCCTTCGGAGTAGTTGATCAGTGCGGCCACCTGCCAGGGGCGGCGGAAGGTGGCCCGGTGCAGATCGATGTCGGTGCCGGACAGCCCCATCCTGCCGACCGCCGGGAACAGATGGGTGTGGTACCAGCCGACCAGCCGGGCTCCGGGATGCCGGTCCCTGAGGGCACGGCTCATGGCGCGGAAGGAGTCGCCGGTGAACGTGAAGTGCATTAAGGACGCCCCGGTGTGCTCCGCCGGCAGAACGTGTTCCACGACCACGACGTAGCGCTCCTCGGCCTCCGGGCGGCGGTACGCCTTGCCGAACAGGAAGCCGCCCTCCTCGACCCGGTCGGACAAGGGGAGTTCACGCGTCAGGAGCCGCTCGATGCCCGGGGCCAGGACCACGGTCACGCGCTGGTCCTCCGTCGAGGGCGGCAGAGCCGATTCCACCAGGTCGAACTCCGGCAGCTCGGGCTCCGCGGCGGGGCGCACCCCGAAGGAGAGCCGGGCGGACCGGGAGATGTCCACGTCCATGGCCCCCGAGACGGGCGGCGGAAGCCGCCGTACGGGGGCGTCGTCCATGCCCGGTGCGTCGATGCGGAACGACCAGTACTCCTCGGACGCGTCGATCTCACGCGCGAGCGCGGTGAGCGCGGGGCCCAGGAGGCCCTTGACGGAGTGCGGATGACGGTAGATCACTCGACCCTCCACCTGTGCCATGACGTTCAGATAGCCGTAACCGGACTGGCGGTTCTTCAGCAGAGGCGGCCCGGGATAGTCCTCCGGGTCCTCGATCGGCTGGAACCTGAGGTTGAAAGCGGCCTGGCCCCGGTCGCCTGCCAGTTCGTCCGCGAGGACGGCCTTGAGCAGCGCGATGAGGCCGACCCTGCGCTCGGGGACGCGCGCGTCGCCGCGGTACAGCTCGACTTCAACCCGCATCGCCGACCTCGTCCGACGGCCGCACCCGCAGGGCCCTGTGCCGCAGACCCTCGTCACCCGTGGGGTCGGCCGATCCGGCGGCGGCCCCTCTGATCGCTGCGATCATCGCCTGTCCCCTCTCGGACCTCGCCCAGATGGCGGCCTGCCGGTCGACCGTCCCGCCGCCGCCTTCGTTCTCCGTACGTACGTCGTAGTTGCGGTACCTCGCCATGTCCACCAGGATCTGGCACAGCTGGCCGAAGTCGAGCGTGGGGCGGTAGGAGCCCTGCAGCGCGCCGAGGCAGACCAGGCCGTCCGGGGCCGCCGTCAGATTGCGCGCGATGTTCGGGTGGAAGATCGGCGTGAGCCAGATCGCGGCCGGAGCCTGCAGCGGGAAGCCCGCTCCCAGGGCGATGAGCACGGTGTGTTCCTGCTGCGCCGACGGATCCGCGTCATGGGGCTCACCGGCGCCGGGCGGCCGGAAACCCGGTGCCCGGAAGCCCACTTCGTACTCGGTGGGGAAGTCCGGGTCGTCCATCTCCAGCACCGTGAAGTTCGCGTGCCGCTTCTCGTATCTGCGGATCTCCTCGCGTACGCGCAGGATGGCCTGAAGCTTCAGCTGGCCGATGCCCGCCGTGCTCTCCGGATAGACGTTGAGGGTGTCGCCCTCCCCGACGCCCGCGTCGTGCAGGGACTGGCTCGGGTCGAGGCGCAGGAAGCTGCCGTCGGGCTGGAGATGGTCCACGACCGTGCGCCTTCGGTGGCCGACTCTGTCATGGGCGGTGTCCGAACCGTACTGGGACAGGATCGCCACGGCGATGTCCCGCACCGTGGTGATCGACGGGACTCCGGCGAAGTCGAACGGCTGATGGTCCGGCCCGCGCACCAGCAGCTTCTCCAGCATGTAGGGGCGATGCTCGTACGTGTCCTGGACGATCTCGAGATCGGAGGCCGCTCCGTCCTGCACGAGCCGTAGGCGCAGCGCCTCGATACGGTCCTCGGCCAGCTCGTGCCGTACGGACACGGCGACCTGGCCGAAGTCGACGTTGTCGTTCGCGCTCACGTAGAGGAGTCCGGCGGACGGGTCTTCCGTGTCTCGTACCGCCTTGATGAACTCGGTGTGGTGACCGCGGCCCACGAAGATCAGTACGACGTGCGGGCCCTGCGGTTCGGGCGACGGACGCGTGGGAGTGGGCTGTCCGTGAAACGGTGCCCCGGAATCGTGACCGGTCCCGTGTGACGGACGGGCGGAGGGCTGCGTCCACCGGACGCCGGGCTCCGGTTCGGGCGGCGACTCCCGCGCCGCGGTGGGGGGCCGCGTCGGCGCGTCCTGCCGGTGGGCGACGGGTACCTGATCGGGTTCACCTTGTTCGGCCTCGGTGAACAAGGACTCGCGGGCCCTGCGCAGGATCGGGTTGCCCGGATACTCGGCGGACGTGATGAGGATCAGTTCGCGCTCGCCGTCGAGCATCACTCCCGCGTCCACCAGTCGGCGCACCTCCGACCAGAAGAACTTCGCGTTCAGCTCCGTGGACGGGATGTGCTGGGCCGGGAAGCCGGTCTGCGTCCGCAGGATGATCACCGCTTCCTGCGGCGGGATGATGCGCGCGAGCTCCGCGTAGATCTCGTCCTTCACCGGCTCACCTCCGCGGCGGCAGCCGTTTCGCCGGTCAGTTCGACGTAGCGCAGACCGGACTTGCGCGGGTGCATCACAGTCAGTATCTCCCTTGGGGCGACGCCCAGTCGGGCCAGGCGGGTGTCGGGTGACGCCGCCCGCAGCCGCGTCCCGGTGGCCAGGGGCGACCGCCCGGTCCCGGCCTCGCGGAACCCGGTCCACGTCAGCGGTTCCTCGTCGGCGTCGACCCGGAGCAGCAGATCGCCGACCGTGTCCCGCGCGGACAGCGGCAGCCGCGTCACGTCCGCGTCCTCGATGCGCTCGTGCAGGGGGCACCCCGGGTCGGGGTGTTCCGCGAGAGTCCGTCCGGCCACCGGTACGGCCCCGCCGGCCGCGTCCACGCGCAGCAGCCGTGAGCCCACGGGGAGCCCGAGCAGGAGCCTGACCGCGTAGTTCGCCAGCCATGCGCCGACCAGGAGGGAGACCGGCGCGGAGGCACCCTCGGGCAGGGTGCGCACGGGTGCGGCGCACGAGTAGGGACTGTCCTGCACGAACAGCGACGACTGGTCGTGACCGCACCCCCAGCAGCGTCCGCCCGGGGGGTGGACGGAGACCTGGCCGCCCCATTCGTGGGTACCGCCGTCGAGCATGGTCGCCGAGGCCAGATTGCAGCGCGTGGCGAGCTCGACGCGTGCCGCCCGGCTGTCGAGACAGCTCACCACCAGGTCGGCGTCGCGCAGTTCGGCCAGACCGACACCGGACACCAGCGGGGCCACGCGCGCCGACGTCTCGGTGTCCGGGGCCAGTCGGCCGAGCGTGCGGGCGACCGTCTCCGCCTTCGGTCGCCCCACGTCGGAGGGGAGGAACAGCGGGCAGCGGCTGAGATTGCTCACGGCGACCACATCGGGATCGCAGACCAGGAGACGGCCCACCCCCGCGAGGGCGAGCGCCTGGACGACCGCGTTGCCCAGGGCGCCCGCGCCGACCACCACGACGGTGGCGGCGGAGAGGCGGTCCTGGTTCCAGCCGGGAATCAGGCCGTGCCGCGCGAAGCGGCCCTCGTCGGTCGGGGTGGCCATCAGGAACCCTTCGGAGCGTTCCGCATGAGACAGGGCACCGTGCCTCCGTGCGCGCTCTTCCAGTCGTCGAAGCACATGCGGCCGCGGTCGGGGTCCAGATGGACGGCGCACCTGCACTGCGGGTCGTGGGGTGAGCAGGTGCAGTGGATGACCAGTTCCTTGGGGCGCAGGGAGTCCCCGCAGACCCAGCAGCGGTACCGGGAGGCGGAACCCGAGGCGGTGCCCGGGTGCAGCCTGAGGAGCTCGTGACCGGGGTCGAGCCGTACGGGGTGGAGATCGGGCGGCGGCGGGTTGGCGTCGTCCAGACCCTCGTGGAACTCGGCCGCCATGCGGGTCAGTTCCTGCGATCCGTCGGGATTGCGGCACCCGAGCAGCTGGTTGCGGTGCCGGATCAGGAACTCGTCGCCGGTGCCGGTGTGTTCGACGGTGACTTCCTCGCCCAGCCGGAAGGTGTGGTGGCACTCGGGGCACGAACGGGTGAGAGCGCCCAGTTTCTCCAGCAGTTGGGGGGTGACGACGCTGACGTCGTCCTCGGGCTCGTCCGCGCGGCCGGTGTCAGCTCCGGCGCGGCCGCCGGCCAGTCCCAGCCTGAACTCCTGTGCCATTCCCGCCGGTTCGTCCGAGTCCGCTGCCGTGGGCGTACCACCGCCGTCCTGGTAGCGGCGCCTGCGGGCCTCCAGGTCGACGCCGCTCCACGCGGGACGTGTCCGGCTCATGCCCTGTCCTCCGTGGCGCCGTCGGACGGGGGATGCAGCAGCATGTCCTGCGGATCGGCGCCGGTGAGGCTCAACTCGGCCTGCCCGTAACGGAACGCCTGCGCCGGGCCTTGGCCGAAACCCAGAGCGGTGTAGAAGCCGCGCGTGAACGCGAGCGCGTCGTCGTCGCGCAGAGGGTGTACGGCGCCGATGGAGACGGCCGCGCAGTCGGAGAACTGCTCGAGATGGCGGCCCAGGTGGCAGGAGCTCAGCACCAGGGTGTGCAGCTTCCCGTACGACTTCAGCGCGGCCGCCAGCCGGGCCGAGTGCACCGGGGCCACCACTCCTTGCTCGTCCTCCAGGAGCAGGTATCCGTTGGGCGAACCGTGCCCCGCCACATGCAGGACGTGCGGGCGGTGTTCCAGCAGGGCCGGCATGACGTCGCGTACGCGCGTCGCCGCGCACAACTGGACGCCCACCGTGCGTCCGGTCGCCGTCCGGGCTGCCTCCTGCACCGTCCGGTACTCGGCGCGCAGACGCAGTGGGCGGGGGGTTCCGGCCGGTTCGGCCAGCAGGCACAGGATGCGCACGGCCGACGGGAGGACGGCGTCGCCGCCCGTGTCCTGGCCGCTTTCGCCGCCGGGGGCGCCCCGGTCGCCGTGGGACGCCAGGAAGGAACGGATGCGGTCCTGGCCCGGGTACTCCTCGAGGACCTCGGCCAGCAGCTCCTCCAGGCCGAAGCGGAAGGCGCCGTACTCGATGCGGGTGCAGACCTGGTCCCAGTAGTGCAGCGGGGTCAGCCCGCCGCCGAACGAGGGCAGCCGGGTGCTGTCCGCCCCGAGCGAGTCCAGCAGGTATTGAGCACTCGCCGAATCCGGGTACAGCCCGGCGAGGGTCGTCAACACCCCCTCACGCCGCAGCAGTCGTGTGCTGAATGCGGTCAAGCCTCCCCCTCGGCACCACGGCTCGTTCCGGGGGACTCTACCCATGTCACGCGTCTGATCAATCCGCTTTTGCCGTATGAAGGTTGAGCGTACGTCAGTTAGCACGCGACCGGGTGAAAGCGCGGACAACGCAGGCATTATCTGTGATAGAGAGTCCCTTCCGGGAAGTGCGCGGTGCGCCGACCCGTGGAAAGGAACGCCGGGCTGTGGGGGAGGGCACGGGGTTGGCAGCAGAGTTCCCAGAGGCGTGGCCGGAGGAGTTCCGAGGGCGCGGTCCGGGGTCGTCCGAGGGCGCCGAGGAGAGTTTCCGGCTCGTCCCCGAAACGGGCGCGGGTGCCCGCTTCACCCGGGGGAGTTTCCAGTTCGTCCGCTACCGCCTCCATCCCACGGGCAAGCGCGTCGTGGTGAAGTCCGCGCTCGACGAGACGTCGAGCGGAGCACTCGAGCGCGAGTACGAGAACAACAGGCTGGTCCGCCGCACGCTGCGGCACGACATGCCGCACCAACTCGCCCATGTGATCGCCCGGGACGCGCGCCGGGGAGCCCCTCGTCTGCTGCTGTCCTGGCACGGCGAGTGCCTCGACGGCTGGACGGACCCGGACCGGCTGCACGGCCCCGGTCTCACCGACGTCGTCCACGACCTCTTCACCGCCGTCGACGCGCTCCACACCTGCGGCCTGGTGCACGGCGCGATCGGCCCGGAGCACCTCTGGTGGTCCGAGGGGGACGGGCTTCAGCTGAGCGGCCTGGAGGGCGCGGTCCGCGCCGGGGAGCCCCTCGGACCGGGGCCCGGTCCCGACTGGACCCCGCCGGGCCGCAGAGCCGGGGGCAGAGCGCTGGCCGAGTACGACGTCCACGCCGCCGGACTGGTGGCGCTGTGGATGCTGACGGGCGAGACGGCACCGGACGCCGGACGGCGCGAGATCCGGGACCTGATCCTCAGCCACGAGACACCGGTCCAGGAACTCCTGCTGCCGGTCTTCCCGTCCGCCGGGCCGCTGCCGTCCGCCCAGGCGATCAGCGCCAGGATCGGCCCGGGAGTCACCCTCAGGTTCCGGCGCGCGATCTCCGTGCGGCACACCGCACGGCTCGAGGATGCGGTGGCGGACTTCACCGAACTGCGCCGTCGGCAGGAGAACTTCCGGGCACGGCACGCCCGCACGACGAGCCGTACACACCCCACCACCGCGCGTCGGGGAGACACCGCCGGCGGTGCCGGAGGGCGACGTGGCAGCCTGTGGTCGAGGTTCGTCGCGGCGTTCGACACGTCCGGCACGGCCCCGCGCACCGCGCCCCCGCCCCCCGCACCCCCGACAGCCGTGTCACGTTCCACGGTCGAGTGCCCGGTCTGCCTGACCGAACTCGACTGGGACAGCCTCCCCCGCACCCACAACAACGGCTCGGGAAGCCTCGTCCCGCTGAGGCCGGAGACGGTCCCCGCCGACGCGGAGGGCCGGCTGCGCCTGGAGCAGCACGCGTACCGGACCTGCCCCGGCAACGAGGCGGTGCAGAGCCACAACCTCCCGGAGCGGTACCCGGCGTTCGGGACGGAGCCCGTCCGGGTAGGGGTCATCGGCGCCACCAGCACCGGCAAGTCCCATCTGCTGGCCGCGATGATTCACCAGGTCACCAGTGACGTCGACTCCATGAACCGGGTCGGCCTCCAGGTGCAGCCGCTCGACCTGATGCAGTACTCGGCCTACATGTCGACGATCGTCCACCCCCTGGTCCAGGACCGGCAGCAGCTCGAACCCACCAGGGTCAGGGCCGACCTGCACTTCGCGATCGGCCTCGTCGTCACGGACGTGCGGACGCACCGCTCGCACACCGTGGTCTTCTTCGACATCGCGGGCGAGCGGCTCCAGGACACGGGCCCCGAGACCGACTTCCTCAGCGGGCTGAACGCGCTCCTGTGCGTCGTCGACCCCAACGCCGTACGAGGGCTCGCCGCGTTCGGGCGCCGTGAGAACGGGCAGTCCGGCGGTGAACCCGGTGACGCGGGCGACCCCGCGGTGCACACCGTGTTCCAGCGCCTGCGCGTGCACAAGAAGCGTCCCGCGGACCCGTTCCTCCGGCTGCCCTGCGCCCTGGTCGTCGGCAAGTCCGACCTGCTCAGGCACCGCGGCTTCGACGAGGTCGAGCAGTGGCTGTCCAGGCGGCGCGACCCCCGCGAGACCGGTGATCTCACCCGCGTCGAGGAGGAGAGCCGGGACGTGTACGCGATGCTGGCGGCACGCGGCGGGGAACAGTGGCTGACGCCGGTGAAGGAGTGCGAGGACGCGACGCTGCACCTCGCCTCCGCGACCGGAACCGCGGCGCTCCCCGTGCCGGACGCGGACGGCGTGCTGCGCTTTCCCCCCGAGTCGTTCGGACAGCAGCGGGTGCTCATGCCCCTGCTCTCGCTGCTGGCGATGAAGGGGGTCGTCACCACTGACGCCGGTCGGTTCGGCCGGACGGAGGAGGGTTCGTGACCCTTGCTCTCCCGCCGTCCGTGCGGGCGCGCCCCCGCGCGGACCTGAGCGTCTACCGCTGGTCCGAGCACTCCCTCACCGGGCGCAACGGAGTCGGCCCCGTGGCGACGTCGCTGAACCGCGACGACCTGCACCTGTGGGACGGCCGGGTCGCCCCGTTCGTGTGGGCGGTCACCGGGTCGGCCAACGCGGGCACGAGCGAACCGGACTCCGGCTTCCTCTATCTGCGGTTCGGCGCCGAGGCGGCGATGATCCGCAAGCGGCCGGTACGCGACGCGCGCGGCCGCGCCGGATCGACCCTCACCCACGTCCTCACCGCCCCCGCCGACTGGCTGGACCTCGGCCTGGCCCTCGCGCTGTGCCGCAGCGAATGGGACGAGTGGCTGCCCGCGGGCGCGTTGCAGGACGGCGGGCGGAGCGAGCTGCCCACCGTCCCGCTGGACAAGCTCAGGCAGCATCTGACGGGCGCTGTCGCGGAGTTGGCCAGCGCCGCCGACACCGTTCCCGCCTGCCTGCTCGCCCCGGTCGCGCAGGCGGTCATGGCGACCCCGAAGTCACCCGTGACCGTCATCGGGTCACCCGTCCCCCCCGTGGAGGTCGTGCGCGTGCTGCACGACGTGCTCGCCCCGCTCGTCGCGGGGGAGTGGACGTTCGCCACCCGGGAGGAGTCCGACCGGGGCACCGGACTGCCGCGCTTCGTCTTCCTGGAGGAACCGGAACAGGGCTCCCTCTACGGGCAGAGCGACCGCGTCACCGTCGTGATGAACGCGGAGCCGGACGACCCCGAGGCCCTTGCCCGCGCCGAGCAGCTCATCGAGTACCACCGGCGTCGCGGCCCGGACGCGGTGCGCAGGCTGCTGCCGGACGGGCCGCTGGCCACGGCCGAGGACGTACGCGAGTGGCAGCGCCACCACTACATCGCGCCCGGCGTCATCGCCGACGTGACGAGCCTGCTGCACGACGCCGTGGCCCGGGACATCGATCCGCAGGCCGCGGAATTCCTGGCCCGCCCGGCGAGTCGTCCGACCATCGAACTGCATCTGCGCCGTGCGCCGTTGCCCGAGCTGGAGACGCTCGTGGAGGCGTGGGCGCCGCATCGCGGGGACCTGGACGCGTACGGTCCCGTACGGACGGCCCTGCACACCGAGGCGCTCCGGCGCGCGCTCCGGGTGAGCGACGGCTGGAGTCCCGAGGCGCGCAGCGAACTCCTGGCCCGGCTGAAGCGGGCGCGGCCGGACGCCGGCCTGGTCGTCGAGGCCGTCCGGGGAGCGCTGGGCGCGGTCGGCGGCCGGGGCGAGAGTCTCGATGTGCTGCACGTCCTGATGGTGGCGCGCGCGGTGGGCATCTCGGGGCGGGAGTTCGACGAGGTCCGCAACGACGCCGTCGAGCGGCTGGCCACACACCAGTTGATCACGGCCGTCGACCGCATCAGCGCCCTCGACCCGCTCCTCGGCCGTGAACTCCTCGTCCACTGCGCACGTCGCAGGGACCGGCGGGACGATCGGATACAGACCTGCCGGACGCTGCGTCAGCGGGGATACCTCGGCCGTGCGGTACGGCTCATGGCCGTCGGCGGATTCCGGGACGCCGTCGATCTCTACTGCCTCCTCATCACGTGCGCGGTGGGCAGCGGGCCGGGGCGGACCGGCGTGGTCACGGTTCTCGCGGATGCCGGACAACGCCCCGACGCGGCACTGCTCATGGCGTTGTCGCGCCTGGCACGCGGTCGCATGGCCCGGTACGAGGTGCTGACCGCCATCGAAAACGCCTACTTCCGGGACCAGTTGAGCAGCAGAAAGTACGGGGGAGAGCACCAGGAATGAGAGGCACCACGTGACCCCAGAGGAGACGGCCCCCACGGCCGCCGTGCAGCGTGCTTCGGACCGGCTCGACGAGCTCGCCGCGCGCAGCCCCAGCGCACAGGGATCGCAGCTCCTGCACCGGATAGCCGCGGAGGCCAGGACCGGGGGCTCCTCCCTGGCCGGGATCGATCTCGTGCGCGCCTATCCGCCCGAGCTTCTGATGCCGGATCAGCCCGCGGGCCGGGGCGCGGTGGAAGCCGTACTCGGCGGCGTCCGGGACGCGGCGGTGTTCGTGCCCATCGCGATCACCTGGTTCTCGTTGTGGAAGGCGTTCGAGGACTTCGAGGACAGCCCGAAGGGCACCAACTTCCTCCGGCTGTGGATCTCGGGTCTGGGCGGCACGGCCGTCCTCGCGGTCATCGCCCTGATCGTCGTGGTCGTCGTCCTCACCGCCGTGCTGCAGCGGCTGGAATGGACGGCCGAGCGGCAGGGGTCGAGGGAGCGCGAACGCCAGGAGGTCGCGGGACAACTCATGCTGATCAACCTCGAGTTGTCGATGTCGACCGCGGCACAGGCCGCCACCCTGCCGGCGGCCAAGCTGGTGCGCGCGGCCAGGGACATCTCGGCGGCCTCCGTGACCCTCGCCGCGACGATGAAGGCAAGCACCGAGCGTCTGGCGAAGATCTTCGAGCCCGGCCCGGAGAGCGCCTTCACGACCGCGCTCGACCGGTGGACCGCCTCCGCCGGAGAGCTGCGGGAGATGGGGCGTTCGCTCACCGTCCCCCACGACCTCATCCGCCGGTTCACCGCTCTGCGCGCCGAGCTGGCCGCCGAGGAGCAGGCCGTGCGCGCCGCGCTGAAGGAGCTCCTCACGGAGCTGGGCGAGGCCAGCCAGTCCTCGCGGGACGCCGACGTCGCCCACACTCGCGTGGCCGCCTCGGTGGTCGAGGGCACCCGTCAAGTGGCCCTGGGAATGGACCGGTTCGTCGATCACAGCGAGCGGCTCTACGAGTACATGGACGTTCTGGCGCGCGTGCTCGCCGTGCTCGACGGCGGCCGTATGCCGACCCCGTCCGTGGCCTCGGGCATGACCAACGCGACGACCAACGGCGCGGGCGACGGACCGATGGGCCGCCACGTGCCGCGACAGGACACGGGGCACGGACACGACGGCGGAACGCCGCCCCGCACACCCCCGGCCGGGCCCGGGAGCGCCAACGGCCGCAAGGACACGGGCGACGACGGGGACGCGGGCGTGGCCGACGGCTGGTATCCGGAGCAGGACGGATGACCCGTGACCGAGCGGGACGGGGGAAGGGCATCGCGCCGAGGTACCTGGCGGGCTGGCTCTTCGCCGATCTCTTCCTGGCCCTGTTCGTCATCGCCCTGGCGCTCGGACTCGCGTCGTCCGGTGGCCCGAAGCCGAGTGAGGCCGTGGCACCGGCCCCGGGGACCGGAGAGTCCGAGCCGCCCAAGAACGCCGGGCCGGGTGGCATCGATCCGCACTACCGCACCATAGAGGTCGCCCTGGGGCGCGGTGCGACCGGCCGTGCGCCGGGGCCCTCTGCACTGAGGAAGGACGACGTCCGCAAGGTGGTCGCCGCCGTGGACAAGGAGATGAACAAGTCCGGCCGGGGACGGCGGATCGGCATGGTGATCACGTTCGGCAGCGCACCCAAGGCAAGCCTCGAGAACGGTGAGGCGCTCGCCCACGACGTCAACGAAGCGCTGAAGAACGGGCGACGGGGCGCGTTCTGCGGGAAGAACGTGGGCCTGCGCAGCTTCTGGTCCGGCGGTGCGGACGACCACGCCACGATCGAGATCTACTACATCAATCGCTGTGATGCCCCGAAGGCCGGCCCATGACCTGGCGCGACACCCTCTACGCCGAGCTGAGGCGGGTGATCACCCCCATCGAGGCCACGATCCTGCTCCGTGCAGAGCTGACCGAGGACGCCCGCTGGCTTCCCGACCCCGAACTCCCGGCCGACGTCTTCTGGCACGAAATGAGGCGCCAGGTCGGACAGCAGCCCTCGGACCACGCCGAACGCACACTCGTCGGCTGTGCCGCGCGGGAGTATCCGGGCAACAGCGTCTTCCGCGAGGCGCTCAGCCGGATCAGGGGCCCGGGCGGGACAAGGGACACGGGGCAGCCGTCCGGCTCCGTCGTCGCGCTGGTCCTGGTGAGCGCGAGCCATCACACCGAGTTCCTGAACATCGTCCGTGACGTCCACGACCCCGGCGCCGACTTCATCTACGTCCGCAAGGCGGAGGGGGCGTGGGACGGCGAGGCCGCCGTCGAGATCGCGCGCGTGCTCGCGGACCGGGAGGTCGAATCGCTGCGCGGGATGCTCGTCGCGGCCGGCGCCTCCGAACGGGTGGTGGTCCGCCAGGAGACGTACCGGCATCGCCCCTACCTGATCGGTGAGTTCACCGTCCAGGGACCGGACGGGCAGCCGTTCCAGGTCGAGGGAGTGCCCTCCAGTCTGCGGCTGCGAGACCTGGTCAGGCCGGTGCTCGACTCGTACGGCACCGCCTCGCCGTGGGGCTCGCCGTCCCGCCCGGCGGCCGCGCTCTCCTTCTGGAGCGGAGACCGCAGGCTCATCATGAGCGACCGTCTCCACGACGCCGGCGTGGGCGAGGACGACGAACTGCACCTCAGGGCCGTCGACCGGTACTACGTGGACGAGCCCGCACGCGAGCGGCCGACGGCCGTCGGGATACCCGAGCAGGCCGTCGCGGGCTGGGAGCTGCGTGCCTCGGTCGTGGGGACGGCGAGGCTCGAACAGACCGTGGTGATCACGGTGTACCTGTGGCATCCCAGGACCGCCGCCGGATTCGGCGGCCGCGGAGCCCCGGGAGGGGACGCCACGGCGGGACATCCGTTCGACGTGTCGACGGGCAGCCTGCGCATCAGGCTCTCGGCCGTCCTGCCCAACGGAGTGAGCGCGCCGGACGGCGCGGACCGGGAGATCGTCGTACGGCCCGGCCAGGAGCCCTCGCCGGTCGGACTGCCGGTCCGCCTGCACGGACTCCACACCTACTCCGTGGTCCTCAACGCCTGGGCGGGAGGCACCTACTTGGGCAGACTGTGCCTGCCGGTGCGGGGCACGCTGGAGGCGACGCAGACGCGGACCGTCGGCGACGCGATCCGTGTCGACACGCTCGCGCCGGAGCGCGGCCATGTGACCCTTCAGGTCTTCCCGATCGGACGCGGGCGCCTTCAGTTCCAGCTGCTGTGCGATGCCAACGGAGCGCCGGTCGAGGTCGAACTCGACGACTACGTGCGGTACTTCGAGAAACTGCGGACACGGTTGCAGAAGATCGCTTCCATGAGGTCCCCGAGCGAACTGGTCCTGGCCCGCAAGGAGATCCAGGACTACGGGATCGACATGTGGCGCAAGCTCGTCCCGCAGGCCGTCAAGGAGCAGTTCCTGGAGATCAGGGACTCCGTGGACAGCTTCAGTCTCGCGGCGACCAAGGACGCCCAACGAATACCGTGGGAACTCCTCTACCCGATCACCGGCAGCCCCGCCGACGACCGGGGTTTCCTCGTCGACTCGATCGCCTTCTCCAGGAATCCGTTCCAGCCGCATCCGAAGAACCGTCAGATCTCCTTGCGCAGGCCCGCGTTCGTCCTGGGAAGCGAAGGCCCGCAGGAGGAACTGGCTCACGCCCGTGCGGAATTGGAGCACCTGCGGCGCAAACTGGGCGGTGAGCCCCGGCTGTTCGGGCGGATCGGACAGGTCGTCGAATGGGTGGAGGGCGGCGAGGGCGGGCTGCTGCACCTCGCGTGCCACAACGGCGTGGACGAGGCCGGTCTGTCCGCGCTCCCGATGCGGGACGGGATGTTCCGGCCCGTACACCTGGGCAGGTCGGAAGAGGCGCGCACGCTGGCCGACCGGGCCGCGCTGGTGTTCCTCAACGCCTGTGGAAGCGCCTGCCTCGGCGACGGGCTCGTCGAGCTGGCCGGCTGGGCCAACAGCTTCATGGCCGCGGGGGCCCGCAACTTCATCGGTACGCAATGGCCGGTCGCCGGCGACACCGCCCGCCGCTTCGCCGAAGTCTTCTACGAGGCACTGGTGGGCGCACGCCAGCCGGTCGGCCACGCACTCCACACCGCGAGAACCACCCTGCGGGAGGGCACGGACGACGCGTCCAGACTCGCCTACGCCCTCTACGGCGAACCATGGGGCTGCGCGGCCGAATGACCGCCGTGCCCCCCCGGACCCGACCCCGGACCGAACCCCGGACAGCAGATCCGACTCAACAAGGAGGAACACAGGATGGGTACAGAGGAACAGCCGGAAGTCCACGACATCCGCTTCGGCGACGACGGCCGCATCGAGGAGTACGACGGCGCGGACTGGCAGCCCTACGGACGGGAGCCGGACGAGGGGGAGGAGCCGCTCTTCCGCGACGGCGAAGGCTCGTCCGGCGGAACCGACGAGCAGCGGGACGGGACCGGCCGGTGAGTGACGCCTCCGCGTCCCCCGCCGAATCCGGGCAGCCGGTGCTGAGTTCGGCGCAGACGGCGGTGGCCGACATGAGGGCCACCGCCCGTTGGACCATCGGGGCCACGGCTGCCGTGGGCGGCGTGCTCCTCGCCGGGGTCCCGCTGGCCGCGATCGGGAAAGTGCACGGTGCCCGTGACATCGCCCTCGCGGCCGGCGGTCTGCTGCTCGCCCTGGCCGGAGTGGCCTGGGCGATCTGGCAGACCGGCGAGGCGCTGTCCCCGAGGTTCGTCACGCTCGCCACTCTGGACGAGCCCGGCCTCGACGACCTGCGCGCCAGGATCGCCGCGTCGCCGCGCGCCTTCCTCGGTCCCTTCGGCACCAGCGCCGCGGAACTCGCGGCCGCCTGCACGCGGCACAGCACCGTCGCCGCGCGCCTGGAGGATCTGCTGGCGAGGGAGGAGGACCCACGCCGCCGCGCGGAGGTGACGCATCGGCTGGCACAGGCCCGCGCCAACTTCGCGGAAGCGGCGGCACGGCGCCGGAACCTCCTGGAGCTGATCCACGCCTGGGAGGTGCGGAACGTGCTGCGCCGGGCGCGGCTGCACACCCTGATCGCCGCGGTCGTCGTGGTGGCCGGGGCGGTTCTGTTCATCACGGCCACCCGGAAGTGAGGCTGCGCGGCGGACGTTCGCGCAGGTGCCCTCCCTGACATCCCGGCCCTCGTAATGTGACCGGCATCACAGTGCATCAACTCTCGTCGTCAGGTCATCATATGACCTGACCGTTGGCGAAGGGGTCCGGCAGGGAAGGGCGCCCGGGCGGCCACAGCGAGACAAGGATGTTGCGCGTGAACGACCAGGAAAGGTCCGCCCCGCCCCGTGTGGGTGTGGTGGGACTCGGGGCCATGGGGCTCGGGATGGCACGGAGCGTGCGGAACGCGGGGTACGACGTCGGGGTCCATGACCTGCGCCCCGAAGTGGCCGCCGACTTCGCCCATGAGGGCGGCACCGCCTTCCCGACGGCCGGTGAACTCGCCGCGACCGTCGATGTCCTGGTCGGCGTGGTCGTCAACTCGGCCCAGATCGAGCAGGTGTTGTTCGGCGAGGGTGGGGCCGCCGGGCGGCTGCGGCAGGGTGCCGTGTTCGTGATGTGCTCCACCGTCGACCCCGCCTGGTCGGCCGAACTGGAAGGCCGACTGGCCGAGTCGGGCGTGCTCTACCTGGACGCCCCCGTCTCCGGCGGCGCCGTCCGCGCGGCGGCCGGAGAGCTGACCATGATGACGTCCGGCTCTCCGGAGGCGTACGCCGTCGCCGGTCCGGTGCTGGACGCGATGAGCGCGACCGTGCACCGGCTGGGCGCGAGCGCCGGGCTCGGTTCCAAGGTCAAGGTCGTCAACCAGCTGCTCGCGGGCGTCCACATCGCGGCCGCCGCCGAGGCGATGGCGCTGGGCATCAGGGCCGGCGTACCGGCCGAGACGCTGTATGAGGTCATCACCCACAGTGCGGGCAACTCGTGGATGTTCGAGAACCGTATGGCGCACGTGCTGGCCGGTGACTACACGCCCCTGTCCGCCGTCGACATCTTCGTCAAGGACCTCGGGATCGTGCTCGACTCCGCCCGCCCCGAGCGCTTCCCGCTGCCGCTCGCAGCCACCGCCCACCAGATGTTCCTCCAGGCCGCGGCCTCGGGCCTGGGCGGCGAGGACGACAGCGCGGTCATCAAGATCTTCCCCGGGATCGACCTGCCGAAGGCGGAGGACGACTGAACATGGGCATCCGACTCGGCGCCATCGCCGACGACTTCACCGGCGCCACCGACCTGGCGAACAACCTGGTGCGCGCGGGCATGCGCGTGGTCCAGCTCATCGGCGTCCCCGAGGACGGCGCATACGACATCGCGCCGGACGCGGACGCCGTCGTGATCGCGCTCAAGTCCCGTACCGTTCCCGTCGCGGAGGCGGTCGACGCCTCGCTGCGCGCGCTGGCGTGGCTGCGGGGCGCGGGCGCCGAGCAGATCTACTTCAAGTACTGCTCGACCTTCGACTCCACCCCCGCCGGGAACATCGGGCCGGTCACCGAGGCCCTGATGGACGCGCTGGGCACCGACTTCACGGTGGCCACCCCGGCGTTCCCGGACAACGGGCGCACGGTCTTCAAGGGCCATCTCTTCGTGGGCGACGTGCTGTTGAGCGAGAGCGGCATGCGGAACCACCCGCTGACGCCGATGACCGACTCCAATCTGGTCAACGTGCTCGGCGCCCAGACCACACGTCCCGTCGGACTCATCGACCACACGGTCCTCGCGGCCGGTGCGGACGCGGTGCGGGCCCGCATCGCCGAACTCCGTTCCGCAGGCGTCGCGTTCGCCGTCGTGGACGCCGTCTCCAACGACGACCTGGTCCGCCTCGGCGAGGCCGTGAGCGAACTGCCGCTGGTGACCGCCGGTTCGGGCCTGGCCATCGGACTCCCCGCGAACTGGGGTGTCCAACCCTCCACGGCCGCCACACAGTTGCCGCCCACCGGTGGATACCGGGCCATCGTCTCCGGCTCGGTCTCCGTGGCCACGAACGGCCAGGTCCGGGCGTTCCTGGACAGCGGACGCCCCGCGTTCAGCGTGGATCCGCTGCGTATCGCGGCCGGTGAGGACGTGGCCGGTGAGGCGCTCGCCTTCGCCGACGCCCATCTGGCCGACGGTCCCGTGCTGATCTACTCCACCGAAGCGCCCGACGCCGTACGCGGAGTGCAGAGCAGACTCGGCGCCGCCGAGGCCGGCGAGCTGGTGGAGCGCACCCTGGCCGAGGTGGCACGCGGGTTCGTGGCACGCGGAGTGCGGCAGCTCGTCGTCGCCGGGGGCGAGACCTCGGGCGCCGTCGTCCAGGCGCTCGGTGTGACCGGGCTCCGGATCGGCCCGCAGATCGACCCCGGTGTGCCGTGGTGCGCGGCTGTGCTGCCCGACGGGGAGACGCTCCATCTCACCCTGAAGTCGGGGAACTTCGGGGGACCGGACTTCTTCTCCGCCGCGTTCGCCCTGCTGGACAAGTCATGACGGAAACCATGACCGACCCGGTTGAAGCGGCCCGGCGCGAGATCGTACGAGTGGGCACGAGCCTGTTCGCACGCGGCTACGTGCACGCCAGCGCGGGCAACATCAGCGCCCAGGTCGGCGACTCGCACCTGATCACGCCGACCGACGCGGCCCTGGGCTTCCTCGATCCCGAGCGGCTGGCCCTCGTCGACGCGCGGGGCGAACAGCTCGCGGGCGACCGCGCCAGCAAGACCCTCACCCTGCACCGCCGCATCTACGCCGCCGACCCCACCGCGCGCTTCGTCGTCCACACCCACTCCACGCACCTGGTCGGGCTGACTCTGGCCGGGGTGTGGAGCCAGGACGACGTGCTCCCGCCGATCACGCCGTACTACGTGATGAAGGTCGGGCATGTTCCGCTCGTCCCCTACCACCGGCCCGGCGACCCGCGCGTGGCCGACCTCGTGACCGCCCGCATCGCCGAACGCGCCGCGAGCGGTACGCCGATCAGGGCCGTGCTGCTCGACCGGCTCGGCCCGGTCGTCTGGGGGCCCGACGCGGCCTCCGCCCTCGCCGTCCTCGAAGAACTCGAGGAGACGGCACACCTGTGGCTGCTCACCGATCGCCGGCCCGCACCACTGCCCGAACCCGCCCTCGCCGAACTGCGCTCCGTGTTCGGCGCGCGCTGGTGAACCCGTTCCGACACCCGCTCCACGTCCCAGAATCCCCCTGAGCCGCTCAAAGGATTCGCCATGTCCCTCCCCACGGTCGCCACCGAAGCCGACCTCACCCGCGAGAACGCCGTCTTCCGCAAGGTGGTCCGGCGCATCGTCCCCTTCCTCGTCCTCTGCTACATCGTCTCCTACCTCGACCGCGTCAACGTCGGCTTCGCCAAGCTCCAGATGTCCGACGACCTGGGGTTCAGCGAGGCGTCGTACGGCCTGGGCGCCGGGCTGTTCTTCATCGGGTACTTCCTCTTCGAGGTCCCCTCGAACCTGCTGCTCCAGCGCGTCGGCGCCCGCACCTGGATCGCCCGGATCATGATCAGCTGGGGCGTGGTCTCGGCGGCGTTCGTGTTCGTCACCAACGAGGCGACGTTCTATCTGCTCCGCTTCCTGCTCGGCGCGGCCGAGGCCGGGTTCTACCCCGGCGTCATCCTGTACTGCACCTACTGGTTCCCGTCCCACCGCAGGGCCCGCGTCATAGCGATGTTCATGTCGGCGATCCCCGTGGCGGGCATCTTCGGCAACCCGCTCTCCGGCTGGATCCTGGACGCCTTCCACGGCACGGGCGGCTGGCAGGGATGGCAGTGGATGTTCGCGCTGGAGGCGCTCCCGGCGCTCGTCGTCGGTGTGATCACGCTGTTCTACCTCGACAACGGGGTGCGGGACGCGAAGTGGCTCAGCGACGAGGAGAAGGCCGTCGTGGAGCGGGCGCTCGCCGAGGACGCCGCGCACCGGACCGTCCACGGCAAGGTCTGGGACGGCTTCCGCGACCCGAAGGTGTGGCTGATGAGCCTCATCTACTTCTGCTTCGTGATGGGCCAGTACGCGCTGACGTTCTGGATGCCGACCTTCGTGGAGTCCACCGGCATCAAGGGCAACCTGGCCATCGGCGTGCTCAGTTCGGTGCCGTTCCTGGCCGCCCTGGTCGCCATGAACCTCTTCGGGCGTTCGGCCGACCGGCGCCGGGAGCGCCGCTGGCATCTGGTGATCCCGAGCCTCATGGGCGCCGTCGGCTTCACCCTGGCCGCCTCCTGGTCGGGTTCGACCGCACTGTCCCTGATCGCCCTGTCCTTCGCGGCGGCCGGCGTGCTGACCTGCGCCCCGCTGTTCTGGTCGCTGCCCACCGCCTTCCTCGGCGGTACGGCGGCCGCGGCCGGGCTCGCGCTGATCAACTCGGTCGGAAACCTTGCCGGTTTCGTCAGCCCGTACATGATCGGCGCGCTCAAGGACAGCACCGGCTCGGCGGCGATACCGATGTACGTGCTGGCGCTGAGCCTGGTCGTGGGGGCCGCCGCCGTACTGACCACCAAGAAGGACGTCGTCAACCGCTGACCGGCGCCCACCGGCGTCATGGGAGTGACCATGCCGAGGTTCGCAGCGAACCTGTCCATGATGTACACCGAGCACCCGTTCCCGGCCCGCTTCGCCGCGGCCTCGGCGGACGGCTTCGAAGCCGTCGAGTACCTGTTCCCGTACGCGTACGACGCCGCCGGGCTGCGCCGCCTTCTCGACGACAACGGCCTGCGCCAGGTGCTGTTCAACGCCCCGCCCGGTGACTGGGACGCGGGCGAGCGCGGGACCGCCGCACTGCCCGGACGCGAGGCGGAGACGCGGGCCGGGATCGACCGGGCGCTGGAGTATGCGGCCGAACTGGACTGCCCGCGCGTACACGTGATGGCCGGACTCCTGCCGGCCGGAGTCACACCCGCCGAGGCGGCCCGCCACCGCGACACCTACGTAGCCAACCTCGCCTGGGCGGCCGAGCGGGCCAAGGCGGCCGGGGTGGACATCCTGATCGAGCCGATCAACCACCGGGACATGCCGGGCTACTTCCTGAACCGGCAGACCGAAGCACACGCTGTCGTCCATGAGTTGGGTGCCGACAACGTCAAGGTCCAACTCGACCTCTACCACTGCCAGATCACCGAGGGCGACCTCACCACGGCCCTGCGCCGGGACCTGCCGACCGGCCGGGTCGGACATCTCCAGATCGCGGGCGTGCCCGACCGGCACGAGCCCGACGCGGGCGAACTGAACATCGGCCATCTCTTCGACGTCGTCGACGAGTTGGCCTTCGAGGGGTGGATCGGCTGCGAGTACCGCCCCCGCGCCGGGACGAGCGAGGGGCTCGGCTGGCTGCACGACTACCGAGGAGCACACGCATGAGGATCGTCATCACCGGTGGCTTCGGCTTCCTGGGCCGCCAGGTGGCCGAACGGCTGCTGGAGACGCGGACGTTCAACGGCGTACCCGTGGACCGGCTGGTGCTGGCCGACCTGTTCGTGCCGGACGCCTCACCGCTCACCGCCGACCCGCTGGTGGAGGTCGTCCAGGGCGATCTGACCGAGCGGCTGGGTGAGTTGTTCGCCGAGCCCGTGGACGCGGTGATCCACCTCGCCTCCGCCGTGTCGGCCGAGTGCGAGGCCGACTTCGACCTCGGCATGGCCGCCAACGTGGACACCACCCGCGCCCTGCTCGAAGCCGCCCGCGCCCAGGCGGCCGCCGGGGGACCGGTCGTACGGCTGCTGTTCTCCAGCAGTGTCGCGGTGTACGGCCCGGACCCCGCGCTGCCCCTGCCGGAGACGGTCAGCGAGGCCACCCTGCCGACCCCGCGCTCCAGCTACGGGGTGCAGAAGTTCGTCTGCGAGCAGCTCGTCGCCGAGTACACGCGCCGGGGCTTCGTGGACGGGCGCGTGGCCCGCCTGATGACCGTGTCGGTGCGGCCGGGCAAGCCGAACGCCGCCGCGTCCGGGTTCCTGTCCGGCATCGTCCGGGAGCCCCTGGCCGGGCTGCCGGCCGTGTGCCCGGTCGACCCCGCCCTGCGGGTGGCCCTGGCGTCGCCCCGGCGCACGGTCGCGGGCATCCTCCGGGTCGCGGAGCTGGAGCGCGGCGAGGGCCCCGGCCTGCTCAGCGGGCGGCTCCCGGTCAACCTGCCCGCGCTGACGGTCTCCGTGGCGGACATGCTCCGGACCCTCCGCCAGGTGGCCGGGGACGCGGTCGCGGACCGGGTGACGGTCGCGCCGGAGCCCGCCGTCGAGGCCATCGTGGGCTCCTGGCCCGCCGGCTTCGACAACGCACGCGCCGCCACGCTCGGCCTCACGGCCGACCCGGACTTCGAGTCGGTCGTCCGGGAGTACCTCGCCGACCACGCCGACGCGGTGACCGCCGTCACCGGGCTCGGGGCCGGGCGGCAGAGCGCGGATCGATAGACTGAAAAGCATGTTTTCCAAGGTGAGCGGTCCGATACGGCTCGCGGACCAGGTCGCCGCGATCCTCGCGGAGGAGATCGAGTCCGGGCGGCTCGCCGAGGGCGACAAACTGCCGACCGAGGTCGCGTTGGTCAAGCAGCTGGGCGTGAGCCGCACGGTCATCCGCGAGGCGGTGTCCCGGCTGCGCAACGCGGGTCTGGTCGAGCCGCGCCAGGGCCTCGGCGTCTTCGTACTGCCCCGGCGCGCCCGGCCGCTCGACCTGGAGGCGGAGTCGCCCGGCACCAAGGCCAGGGTGCTGCAGATCGTGGAGGTCCGCGCCGCGCTGGAGGGGGAGGCGGCCGCCCTGGCGGCGACCCGTGCCACGCCGGACGACATCGCCCGGATGCGCGGGGCGCTCGACGCGCTGGACGCGGCGGTCGCCGCCGACGGCGACGGCGTGGACGAGGACCTGGCCTTCCACCGCTCGATCGCGGAGTCCACCGGCAACCCGGTCCTCCTCTCGACGGTGCGCTACCTGGGCGAGGTCGCCCGCGGCGGCATCCGCGTCACCCGCGCCAACGAGGCCCGCCGCAGCGACTTCATCGAGGCGGTGCGCCAGGAGCACCACGCCATCCTGGCCGCCGTCGAGGCCCGCGACCCCGAGGCCGCCGAGGCCGCCGCCCGCCTCCACCTCCGCCACGCCGCGTCCCGCCTCCAGGACGCGGACGACCGGTTCTGGACGGAGAACGACGGGCTGGACGTACGGCTGGGGTCGGGCACGTGACGCCATAAGCGAGCACCCTCTCGCGTACGCGCCGTGATCTGCGTCATTCCGGGCAATCCACGGAATGCGTTCGGCCACCTGAAAGGTTGGTGTTTACATCTGTTAGTCGAGAACGCGAGGCACCCGTGAACCACGCCCCCACCGAGCAGCCCGCCGACACCGTCGCCCGGCTGCGCAGCACGTTCCGCAGCGGCCGTACCAAGTCCGTCGAGTGGCGCACCGAGCAGTTGCGCCGCCTGCGCGCGATGCTCACCGAGCACGGCGCCGACCTCGCCGCCGCCCTCCACGCCGACCTGGGCAAGAGCGCCACCGAGGCCCACCGCACGGAGATCGACTTCACGATCCGCGAGATCGACCACACGCTGGAACACCTGGCGGAGTGGCTGCGCCCCGAGCCGGCCCCGGTCCCCGCGCACCTCGGCGACGACGCGACGGCCTGGACACAGTACGACCCGCTCGGCGTCGTCCTCGTCATCGCCCCCTGGAACTACCCCGCCCAGCTCCTCCTCGCCCCCATGGTCGGCGCGCTGGCCTCCGGCAACGCGGTCGTGGCGAAGCCGAGCGAGCTGGCACCGGCGACCTCCGCCGCGCTGGCCGAACTGATCCCGGCCTACCTCGACACCGACGCGGTCGCCGTGGTCGAGGGCGGCATCCCGGAGACCACGGCCCTGCTGGCCGAGCGCTTCGACCACATCTTCTACACCGGCAACGGCACGGTGGGCCGTGTCGTCATGCGCGCGGCGGCGGAGCACCTCACCCCCGTCACCCTCGAACTCGGCGGCAAATCACCGGCGTTCGTCGACCGGGACACCGACCTCGACGTGGTCGCCGACCGGCTGGCCCGGGGCAAGTTCCTCAACGCCGGGCAGACCTGCGTCGCCCCCGACTACGTCCTCACCGACCCGGAGACCGCCCCCGCCCTGGAGGCCGCGCTCGTCCGCGCGGTCGAGGGCATCTACGGCACCGACCCGGCGGCCTCGCTGGAGTACGGCCGCATCATCAACGAACGCCACTTCGACCGCCTCTCCGGCCTGCTCGACTCCGGCCGGGTCGCGGTCGGCGGGGAGAGCGACCGCACGGACAAGTACATCGCGCCGACCGTCCTGGCCGACGTCGAGCCCGAGGCGCCGGTGATGAGGGAGGAGATCTTCGGCCCCATCCTCCCGATCGTCACCGTGCCGGACCTGGACGCCGCGATCGACTTCATCAACGACCGCGACAAGCCCCTCGCGCTGTACGTGTTCACCGAGTCCGGCACCACCCGCGACCGCATCGCCGCCGAAACCTCCTCCGGCGGCCTCGGCCACGGCCTGCCCCTCGCCCACCTCACCGTCTCCGACCTTCCCTTCGGCGGAGTGGGGGAGAGCGGCATGGGCAACTACCACGGCCGCTACTCGATGGACACCTTCAGCCACCGCAAGGCGGTGCTGTCCAAGCCGCTGGGCTGAGCGGCCGAGCGGCAATTTCACAGAGGTGCCGATGAGCTGACAGCACCCGTGAATGACACTAGCTTCCCTCCTGAGCCCATGCCCAAGCATGGGCGAAAGGGGAGGAACTGATCATGGCATCCAAGAAACTGCTGCCCACAAGACTGGGCAGGGCGGCGGCCGCGGTGACCACCATGGCGTTCATCGCGGTCCTGGGCTCGGCCACCACGGCCAGCGCCGGGGCGAGTTGCAGCATCGCGGGCTGCTCGTCCTCGGTGAACGACACCTCTCTGGGCGCCACGGCGCTGAAGAACTGGTGTCGCGGCGGGGACAGCACCGGCGCCTGGACGGCCACCCAGCCCACCTGCAAGAGCGACAACGTCTCCCAGACCACGTACTACCTCTCCTCCGGCGGGGGCCACACCCCCTACAGCGAGGACTGGGACACCCTGCGGATCGACGCCGGCTGGTGCTACAAGGTCAAGTTCGTCATCGACCTGGCCCCCGACTTCACCAAGACCTACGACCGCCGCGGCACGACGGCCGCCTGGGTGAAGGCGGCCGACAACGCGGACGCCCACGTCATCGGCCAGAGCTCCAGCTCCTGCCCGTGACCTTGAGGACCCCGGGGGTGCGACCGGCGCGAGCGGCCGGTCGCACCGCCGTCGCCATGGTCAGCCGCCCAGCCGGACCGGCACTTCCTGCCAGCCGAGGGCGATGAACGACGGCACCTGGCGCAGCTCGTCCCTGCGGAAGGCCGGGGTCAGGCCGGGGAAGCGGGCGAACAGCGCGGGGAGCGCGGTGCGGGCCTCCAGGCGGGCCAGGGGTGCGCCGATGCAGCGGTGGACGCCGATGCCGAACGCCATGTGGTCGTCGGCCCCGCGTGCCGCGTCGAAGAGGTGGGCGTCGTCGCCGTAGTGGGTCGGGTCGAGGCCCGCGGCGGCGTAGGTGGTGATGATGGCGTCGCCCGCCGGAATGGTGATGTCCCCGACCGTCAGGTCCTCGACCGCGTAGCGCAACGGCAGTGAGGCGATGGAGGGTTGCACCCGGAGCGTCTCGTCGATCACCGCGTCCCAGGAGATCTCGCCCGCGCGTACGGCCGCCAGTTGCGCGGGGTCGTCCAGCAGGGCGACGACCGCGTTGCCGATGAGGTTGACCGTCGTCTCGAATCCGGCGCCGATCACCAACAGCAGCGTGTGCAGCAGCTCTTCGTCGCTGAGCCGGTCGCCGTCCTCGTCGCGGACCCGGATCAGCTCCGTGGTCATGTCGTCGCCCGGATGCCCGGTCTTGTAGGCGATCAGGCCGCCCAGGACGGTTCCGATCCGCTCCTGCACGAACGCGGTGTGCTCGGGGCCCGGGTTGGAGGTGTCCATGATGGCCGCGATGAGACCGGCGGTGTCCGCACGCAACTCCGGGGGCACTCCGAACAGTTCGCAGACCACCCGCAGTGGCAGCTCGTGCGCGAACATCCGCTTGACGTCCACGACCTGGCCGCCCGCACCCGCGTCCGCCAGGGCGTCGAGAAGCTCGGCCGTGATCGACTCCACGCGCGGGCGCATCGCCTCGGTCCGTCGGTGCGTGAAGCTCGGCGCCACCAGCTTGCGCAGACGCGTGTGTTCGAGGCCGTAGGTGGTGAACATGTTGACGACACCCACCCAGCCCAGGATCCAGCCCCAGGAGGGGTGTTCGCCGAGTGCGGGCCACAGCCGCCAGTGCCGCCGGGGGTCCTTGCTGACCCGTGGGTCCAGGATCAGGTCCTTGAGGACGTCGTAGCCGGTCGGGGCCCAGGCGGGTATTCCGCCGGGCAGTTCGACGGGGACGACCGGGCCGAGGGCGCGCAGCTTGGCGATCTCGGCGGGTATGTCGGCGCCGAAGGGGTCGATGGCGACGCGGTCGACGGAATCGCTGATGGTCACGGTGACTCTCCAGAAGGCGGGGACGTCGGCACAGCGACTGTCGTTCTCGGGGTGGGGAGCGAACAGGTTATGCGCCAACTCCGTCTTGCCATAGGCTCCTTACAGATCTTGCACATCCGGAAACGCCTTCGCCCTGTCCTCCCGGGAGGACAGGGCGAAGGCGTTGTGCCGTGTGGGCCGCCGCGGGTCGGCTACGCCGCCGGAAGTGTCCACTTCTGCGCCGCGGTGCCGTTGCAGCCGTAGATCTGCAACCGCGTGCCCTCCGCCGTGGCGGAGTTCGGATCGTCCAGGCACAGACCGGAGTTGGTGTTCTTCAGCGAGCCGTCCGAGCCGATCGTCCACGCCTGCGCGCCGGTGCCGTTGCAGGTGTAGAGCTGGACGAGCGTGCCGTTGGCCGTCCCGCTGTTCGACACGTCGAGGCACTTGCCGAGCGTGCGCAGGGTGCCGTCCGAGGCGACCGTCCAGTCCTGCGCGTACGTGCCGTTGCAGGACCAGAGCTGGATCGCCGTGTGGTCGGCCGTACCCGAGTTGGCGTCATCCACGCAGAGCGAGGAGCTGACGCCCGACTTCACCGGACCCACCCTGGGCTTGGCCGGCGCGGAGGTGTCGCCGGGGTACGACGGGGGAGCGGCCGAAGTCCCGCTCGCCCAGCCGGTGTTGGCAGTGGTGCCCAGGGTGAAGTCGAGCGTGCCGCCCGAAGTGAGCGCGGACGCAGGGGCGTAGGCGTTGTTCCAGGCCGAGCCGTTGAACGTCGCGGACTGGACGTAGGGCGCGTCGTCCGCCGCACCGGTGCCGTTGACCGTGAGCGTCCTGCCCGAGGGCAGCGTGACCTGGGCCTGCGGGAACAGCGGTGAACCGAGGGCGAGATCGGACGTGCCGGGCGTCATCGGGAACATGCCGAGCGCCGACCACACGTACCACGCGCTCATCGCGCCCAGGTCGTCATTGCCGTCGGCCAGGCCCGCGGGGGAGTTGGACCAGATCTGGTCCTGCACCGCGCGCACGGTGGCCTGGGTCTTGTACGGCATGCCGATGTAGTCGTACTCCCAGGGAAGTTCGATGCTCGGCTCGTTGCCGACCCAGGCATAGCCGTTCGCGCCGGTGTAGCTGCGCAGGACGGTGTCGAGGTAGTCGCCCATCACCTTGTTGCCGCCCTTGGCGGTGGCGAGTCCCGCCACGTTGAACGGCACCATGCCGGTGTAGATCCAGGAGTCGGCCTCCACCATGTCCGTCCCGCTGGTGGGGTCGAAGCCGCCGGTCCAGGTGCCGTTGAGGTTGCGCGGCTGGACGAAACCGGAGGCGGGGTTGAGGACGTTGCGCCAGTCCTGCGCCCGGTGCGCGTACGTTTTCTGGCTCTGGCTGTCGCCGAGGGCACCGGCGAAGGCGGAGAGGGCGAAGTCGGCGGTGTCGTATTCCAGCGTCGTGGCGACGGGGCCGTAGAAGTTGCAGCAGCCGTAGCTGCCGTCGTGCGGCTCGTAGCCGGGATTGTCGAGGTAATTGAGGCCCGGCCGGTCGTTGTTGGCGGTGCTCGCCTGCTTCAGCAGACCCGAGAGTGCCGCCGAGGTGTCGAAGTCCCGTGCGCCGAAGGCGTAGTAGTCGGCGATGATCGCCGCGGCCGGGTCACCGACCATCACATAGGACTCCCCGTTGTTCTCCGACCACTTGGGGAAGATTCCGGTCTGCTGGTAGTCGTCGACCATCGACTGGGCGGTGTCGGAGGCCACTTGGGGGCTCACCAGCGCCTCCAACTGGGCCTGGGAGCGGTAGATGTCCCAGCCCGAGTAGTTGGCGTAGGCGGCCCGGTGTCCGGAGTCCACCTGGTGCGTCCTGCCGTCGAACCCGAAGTACTGGCCGTTGGTGTCGCTGATGACGTTCGGGTGCAGGAGCGAGTGGTAGAGCGCGGTGTAGAAGATCTTCTGCTGGTCCGAGGTCCCGCCGCCGATCAGTACCTTGCCGAGCGCCGAGTCCCAGGCGTCGTGCGCCGAGGTGCGGACGGCGTCGAAGTTCCAATTCGGGTTCTCCGAGGTGCGGTTGGCGGTCGCGTTGGCGACGGACACGTAGGACACGCCCACCTTGGCCTGGACGACCTGGTTCGAGCTGGTGTCGAAGGTGACATGGGCGTTGGACGCGGCGGCCCGAGGGGTGGCGTCATCCTTGACGGTCGTCTTCGGCCCGGTGCCGTGCAGACGCGGGTGGTTGGGCTCGTCCGCCGCGCTCTTGCCTGCCCGCTTCGTGCTCGGCGCCGGCTGCTTCGACTGCGGCGCGAGCGAGCTGCCGCTGCCGGCGAACGGCCGGTCGAAGACCATGTCGAAGTAGACGGTGTAGCTGTTCCCGGCCCCGCAGAACCTGCCGCTCGTGACCTGACCGCTGACCTCGGTGCTGGAGACGACGTTGAACTGCGTCGAACTCGCGCCGTTCTGGCTGCCGTTCAGCTTGAACAGCAGGTTCGCCTGAGTGGTGGCGGGGAACGTGAACCGCGCCATGCCGCTGCGCGTGGTGGTGGTCAGCTCCGTGGTCACCTTGTTGTCGAGGGCGACCTTGTACGACCCCGCCGTGGCGGACTCGTTGGCGTGCGAGAAGGAGTCGGTGGCCGAGTTGTTGACGGCGCCGACCGTGGGCAGCACCGGTATGTCCCCCGCCGCGCCGCAGCCCGGCCCGGCGATGTGCGTGAGGCTGAACCCGGTGATCGAGGAGTCCTTGTACTCGTACCCGCCGCCCGGCGGCCGGGAGGAGGTGTCCGGACTCCACTGCACCATGCCGAAGGGCACGTCCGCGCCGGGGAAGTCGTTGGCGTCGTTGGACGTACCGATGAAGGGGTTGACCAGATCGGCCGGGTGGGCGACGAGGTCGGCGGGACGTGCGACCGCGGCCACCGCGGCGGGCACGGGCAGCGCGTACGCACCGAACAGCGCGGCCCCGGCCACGGCCCCGAGGACGGCGTACCCCCGGCCCGGCCGGCCCGGCCGCCACCCGGGCGGGCCACTCCGGCGTCTGCCTGATGACGAGATACCGAACATCGCGATTGCGCCTCCTGTGGGAGTGGGGGAGGGGGAGGACTCGATGTGGTTCCTGAGCGGGGTGACAACGTTGTCCTAGGGTGGACGAGGCTGTCTGGCCAAGGGTGTTGAAGCCATGCGGGGTGCGCGTGATGACGTCTTGTCGCGGCGTAGGGCAAGACGGCTCGTGCGGAGAACGCCGGTGGGGCTGAAACGCTGTCGCAACGTAGCGATGGGGCGTGGACACGTCAATGCTTGGCGTGACGCGTGGGGCTACTTCGGGCCGCCCCGTCAATCCGCCTATGCCCGGGGGCTGTTACTCGTTCTCGTCGGCGCGCAGCGTCAGGTCGAGCAGGCCGGGGAAGCGGGCGTCGAACTCCTCGCGGCGGAGCCGGTTGAGTCGTTTGGGGCCCTGGTCGCGCTGTTCGACCAGACCGGCGTCGCGCAGCACCGAGAAGTGGTGGCTCTTCGCCGCCCGGCCGACCGGTACGTCGAAGTTGCTGCAGCTGAGCGTCCAGTCGGGGTGGCCGGCCAGGTCGCGGATCAGCTGGATCCGGACGGGGTCGGCGAGTGCGGACAGGGCGGTGAGGAGCGGGACTTCGTCGGGGTGCGTGTGCACGGGCGGCTGGCGATGGCTCGCGCCTTGAGTCCGGTCCGGCATTCCGATGCCCTCCTCCATCTACTGTTCGATGGCCATCGTACAGTGCTAGTGTTCGCCTCCGGTTGAACACTCAGGGGAGGGCGTCTTGCGTATGCGTGCGGTCGAATTCCAGGAGTACGGCGGTCCCGAGGTGCTGCGGGTCGTACAGACGGAGGCGCCCGAGCCGGGCCCCGGTCAGGTCACCATCGAGGCCGTCTGGGCGGGGGTGAACTTCGCGGACGTCAAGGCGCGTGCCGAGGGGTACCGGGTGGCGTCGCTGCCGTACCGGCCGGGCCTGGAGGTCTCCGGGCGCGTCCGGGCCGTCGGGGCGGGCGTCGCGGATCTGCGGGTGGGTCAGGAAGTCGCCGCGCTCGTCGACGGAGGCGGCTACGCCGAGGTCGTGCTCGCCGAGGCCGCGAGGGTCTTCCCCTTGCCCGACGGACCGGACCTGCGGACCGCGGCCACGCTGCCGACCGTGCTCCCGACCGCGCACGCCCTGGTCCACGAGGTGGGGCGGCTGCGGGCCGGGGAGAGCGTACTGGTGCACGGCGCGGCGGGCGGTATCGGTACGGCCGTCGGGCAGTTGGCCCGGGCGGCGGGCGCGGGCGCGGTCTACGGGGTGGCCTCCGGCGACGCCAAGGCCGACTACGCGCTCAAGCACGGCTACGACCACGTGTTCCGGCCCGACACCTTCGAGACCGACGTCCACCGGGCGACCGGCGGCAGGGGCGTCGACCTGGTCCTGGACCCGGTCGGCGGCGACACGCTGCGGCGCGGCCTAGAGGCACTGGCCGACTTCGGGCGCCTGGTGTCCTTCGGCAACGCGAGCGGTGCCGACCCCTGGCGGGTGGGCCAGGCCGAGCTGTACGCGCGGGGCCTCTCCGTCGCGGGCTTCTCCGTACTCGGCCTCGCCCAGACCGCCCCCGACGCCCTGCGCGTGCTGACCGAACGCGCCCTGCGCTCCGTCCACGACGGGACGGTCGTCCTTCCGGTCACGGCCGAGTTCCCCCTGTCGGACGCGGCCGAGGCGCACCGGCTCATCGGCGGACGCACGTCCATGGGCAAGCTGCTGCTGCGCGTCTCCGACTGACCGCGCGCCCCCGTACGCGACGGCCCGATCACCACTACGGGCCGATCACGGAGTCCCCCTGCTTTGGAGCGTGGATGTCGTCGGTCAAACAGTTCCAAGTCACCTTCGACTGCGCGGAACCCGAGCGCGTCGCTCGCTTCTGGTGCGAGGTGCTCGGGTACGTCGTACCGCCCCCGCCGGCCGGATTCGCCACGTGGGACGACTTCGAGCGCTCCCGGTCTCCCGAGGACCGGGGCTCATGGTTCGCCTGCGGTGATCCCTCGGGGGTGGGCCCGCGACTGTATTTTCAGCGCGTTCCCGAGACCAAGATCGTCAAGAACCGGGTGCATCTCTGCGTGCGCGTCGGCACCGGCCTCGTGGGTGAAGAGCGCCTGGCCGCCCTCGAAGCGGAGTGCGCGCGGCTGATCCCGCTCGGGGCGGTGCGCGTACGGCTGCTGTACGACGGCAACGATTCGTGCATCGTCATGCAGGACGTCGAGGGCAACGAGTTCTGTATCGACTGAGGGGGGCGTGCGGGGCGGTGCGGTTCTGCGGGTTCTGCGGCGCACGGTGGCGTCTCAGGTGCGCCGGGAGGCGGCGAGAACCTCGTTCGCGCCGTGGCTGATCAGCTCCTCGGCGGGGCCGGGACCGCGCGGGTGGCCTCGTCGGACTCCCGGGTCTGCACGGCCAGTTGTCCGGCGAGACCAGGTCCACGTCGAGGACCTCCGTGGCCTCGGCTTCCCGGCCGATCCTCCGCAGGCCCGCCCCGGCGAGGACTACGGCATCGACGGCCTCGCCCGTACGGGCCAGAGCCAGGCGGGTGTCCGCTTGGCTGCCCGGAGAAGCAGCGGCTGGTGCGGCACGGAGGTCAGGGCCCGTGCCGCACAAGCGGTCAGTGGCCGCTGGTTACCGGCTCGCTCTCGCGGGCGGGGTCGGACCCCGTGCGCAGAACCCCGGCGCCCACAGCGGTGGTCGCGCACAGCAGGGTCAGTAGGACGAAGGCGTGGTTGAGTGCGACGACGTGGGTCAACCAGCCGATGACGGCGGGTCCGGCGAGCATGCCGACGTAGCCGAGACCGGCGACGCGGGAGACGTTGGCACCGGCGGCGGAGGGGTCGGCGTGCCCGGCCGCGCTGAACAGCTGGGGAACGCACCCGGACAGGCCCAGACCGAACAGCGCCCAGCCGGTGAACGCGGCCCACATCCACGGGCCGAGGGCCACGAGCGTGATGCCCACGGCCGCCGTGGCCGCGCCGTAGCGCAGGATCGCCCTGGAGCCGAACCGGGCGACGAAGCGGTCCGCGAGCAGACGGCCGAGGGTCATGGCCGCGGCGAAGGTGCCGTACGCGAAGGCCGCCGTGCCGACGGACGCACCGAGGACGTCCTTGAGATGCAGGGCGCTCCAGTCGTTGGCGGCGCCCTCGCACAGCATGACCATCAGCGCCAGGACGGCCAGCAGCCAGACCCGGCCCTTGGTGCGGCGCCGCTCGACGGCCGGTGAGGCCACGGAGCCGGAGTCGGAGTCGTAGGGGCTCTCCGCAGCAGGATCGGCAGGCAGCAGAGCACGCGCCGAGACCAGGGAGATCACGACGCCCGCGACCCCCATGGCGGCCATGTCCGCGGCCGGGCTCAGACCCGCGCTCGCCGCGCCCGCCCCGACGAGCGAGGCGAGGACACCACCGACCGAGAACGTGGCGTGGAACCCCGACATGACGGGCCGTCCGTACGCCTTCTCCACGTGCACGGCGTGGGCGTTCATGGCCACGTCCAGGCAGCCGTTGCAGAACCCGAAGACCAGCAGCGCCCCGGCCAGGGTCCACGGGTCCTGGGCGAGCCCGGGCAGGACCAGGGCCGCACCGCAGAGTACGCCGCTGACGGGGACCACGACACGGGCGCCGAGGCGGTCGGCCAGGGGGCCGGCCACCTGCATGCCGACGAAGGCCCCGAGCCCGAGCAGCACCAGCAGGCCGCCGAGCGTGGCGTGGCTGATGCCCACGCGTTCCTCGATCGCGGGGATGTGCACCACCCAGGCGCCCATCAAGGTGCCGCACAGGACGAAGTAGACGTAGGTCGCCACGCGGGCGGCTCGAAGCGTACGTTCCATGCCGCCCACCGTAACGAACATAAGTCATGTTCGAAATATGCATCAACGAACAAGTTGCTTGTTCATTTCGGGGTGGTGTTCAATCCCGGGTATGAGCAACGCAGACCGGCACGGGCTGATCACGAAGGTCGTCAGGGACTCGGGCGGCGCCACCGTCCAGGAGCTCGCGGCGCTGACCGGTGCCTCGGAGATGACCATCCGGCGCGACCTCGACACCCTCGCCGCCCAGGGCGTCCTCGAACGCGTCCGCGGCGGGGCACGCACCCTGCTGCTGCGGGGCGAGGAGCCCCCCTTCGCGCTGCGCGCCCACGAAGCGGTCGACACCAAGCGACGGATCGCGGCCGCGATCTCCGCACTCGTCGCCGACGGCGAGAGCGTCCTGCTGGACAGCGGCACCACCTGCCTGGAGGTGGCCCGCCTCCTGCGCGAGCGGCCCGTGACCGTGATGCCCCTGTCCCTGCAAGCCATCCACCTGCTCGGCGAGACACCGGGCCCGGCCACACTGATGGTGCCCGGCGGCCGGCCCCGCGCCGCCGAAGGGGCCCTCACCGGCCCCCTCACCCTCGCCTCCCTCGCGGCCCTGCGCTTCGACACCGCCGTCATCGGCTGCTGCGGGCTGACCGCGGCCGACGGCCTGACCGCCTACGACCTCGACGACGCCGCGGTGAAGAAGGCGGCCATCGCCTCCTCCCGCCGCGTCATCGTCGCCGCCGACGGCAGCAAACTCGGCCACACCGCCTACGCCCACGTCGCCCCCGCCGCCCTCCTGCAGACCCTCGTCACCGACACCACCGCGCCCGCCGACGAGGTCGCCGCGCTCGAAGACGCGGGCGCTGTCGTCCAGGCCGTCTGACAAACCCGTCCGGCTCGACCCCGCGTAGCCCGGCCAGGCCAGGCCAGGCTTTCGCGCCTCGGCCGGCGCGGCCCCCCGGCCCGGCGTGATCATGTCACCAGTCTGCGACAGCGTTGTCATGGAACGAAGGCGTTGCGTCCGCTCGGCTCGCGGACCCCTCATAGTGATCATGCGACCACGGGGAGCCGAAACGGCATCGGTCGCAACTGCTGATGACCAAAGGGGATTTCATGTTCGGCA
This sequence comes from Streptomyces sp. NPDC026659, assembly GCF_040638245.1. Lineage (NCBI taxonomy): Bacteria > Bacillati > Actinomycetota > Actinomycetes > Kitasatosporales > Streptomycetaceae > Streptomyces > Streptomyces sp. NPDC026659. Next base: position 334,592 of record NZ_JBEZXY010000009.1, read on the forward strand.
ACCGTCGCAAGGCCCTCCTCGTCTCCGCCGCGCTCGTCGGCGGAGCCATGCTGTTGACCGCATGTCAGGACGGCGACGCGGCCACGGACACGGGTGCCGCACAGGGCTCTTCGTCCGCCACTCCCACCGGCGGCGCGACCAACCCGTCCGGGGCGGCGACCGCGGGCGGCGGTCGGAGCGCCGGCAAGGGGTCCGGTGCCACGGGTCAGGGAACCGGAGGCTCGGCCGGCGGTTCCGGCTCCAACTCCGGCTCCGCCGCCGGTTCCGGCGCCGACACCGGCGGCGGCAAGCGGGAGCCGGTCGAGCAGGGCTGCGGTGCCAACGACATCTCCTGGAGCACCAAGTCCGAGACCCAGGCCGGCGGATACATCCTGATCACCGCCAAGGCGAAGCCCGGGATCACCTGCTACCTGCCCGCCGCGCTCCCGACCGTGGCGTTCGGCTCCGACGGCACCGAGGCGCGTCCCGCGGAGCAGAGCGTCGGCAAGCAGATCAAGCTGAGCGGGAGCACCGCCGCCTACGCGGGGGTCAACCCGAAGACCACCAAGGAGAACGGCGGCAAGGAACTCGACTCCATCATCGTCGCCATCGGTGACGACGACCCCAACCCGGTCTCCCTGCCCGTCGGTACCATCACCGTCGACGCCCCGATCGTCACCAACTGGCACACCGCCCCGGGCGACGCCGTTCCGCTCAGCTGAACTCGGGCCCGCCTGAACGGCGTTGCCCGGAAACACCGCGGGGACGGCCATGACACTCCCCAGTGATCGGCCGTCCCCGCAGTACATCCGGCACCCTGCTATCCCGGCTCCCCGGAGGCAACACGGTTCCGTACGTGAGTCCGCTCACATGGTTGCGCCGCCCGGGTTCCTTTTCTGCGCCGTTCGGAGGTCTTTCCGGCCGCACCATCCCGGTATCCCGTTCTCCCGCCCGCCACTAATGGCTCCGTCACGGGCATCGCCCGTGTGCCCGGTGCCGTGCGGCACCGGCTGAGAAGGGACAGGGAAGAGACTCGGATGAAGCTACTGCGTCGCCTCGTGGTGAGCGCGCTCACGTCGCCGCTCCTGCTGATCGGCCTCGCACCGGGCCCCGTCGAGGCCGCCGGCGCCCGCGCCGGGGCGACCGGCGTCGCCGGTGTCGCCGGTCAGAGCTGCCCGACCACCCACCGGTCGGCCGGCTCGACCACGGCACCGCCGGTCGGCCTGGAGACGTACTACCGCGAGGACTGGCGGCTGGGCCCCAGCCATCTGCCCCGCACCGGCCCGATCGCCCGGATGCTGCGCGGCTGGAAGCCGCAGGACAGCACCTCGCCGTACTGGTTCCTGGGCTGCTACTGGCAGACCGACCAGCAGAACAAGTCCGGCTGGTGGTACCCGGACAACAACGGGTTCGTACTCCGTGACGGCCGCCCGGTGCACGAGACCAAGACGCTGAGGGTGGGCCAGATGGTCGACCTGTTCGGCAGCGGCCGGGGCAACTTCCTCGCCCCCGAGGGCACCCCGTACATCCGGCGCGCGATCCCCCCGACCAACCTCGACGAGTACAACGCCTCGGACCCGGCGTACAACTACCACCTCTACAAGGTGGTCAAGGCGTTCAAGGTGGAGGCCGGACCGATCCGGCCGTGGTTCGGCCAGCCCGGACTCGGCACGCAGTACGTGACGAGCACGACGATCCCGAACCTTCTGAACGCCGGAAACCTGAAGGAGGTCACCCCGGCGACCTGACACCGCCCCGCCCCACCCCGACCGTCCCGCCCCAACCGCCCCGCGCCGACCGAGGCGCGGGGCGTCGCGCTGCCGGTGTTCCTACATGCTGCCCCGAGCAGGGCGGAACTCATGTGGATCCGAAGGGAACTTGTCCCAGAGGATCTGTGATCGCACCTCGCCGTTCAGGACGGCGGTGAGGAACCGGGTGACGGTCATGTCGTAGCGCTCCCACTCCTGTCCGGACTCGTCGTTGACGAGGACGGGGCGGCTGTCGGCGGAGTCGCCGGGCCGCACGAGCCAGTACAGATAGTCGCCGTTGTCCGTGGTGGCCCAGCAGACCAGACGGTTCCCCTCCTGTTCCATCTCGGTGGGCTTGTCCTCGTACTGCCACAGCGCGTCGTTGGCTTCCTCGCGCTCGGCCGAGATCTTGAGCTGGTCGTAGACGTCGTTGGCGCACCCCGGCTCCAGGAGCAGCATGAGCCCGTCGACGAAGCCGCCTCCGTAGGTGTTGATGAGCTCTTTGTAGTCCGCGGGCAGCGTCGTGTCGAGGGTGGTTTCGGCGGCGTTCCAGTCGGGGGCGTGTGCCGGTGTGGAGGGCCTGGGCATGACTTCGGCCAGTCGGCCGAGGTCGGGAGTCATCGGGTTGTTCCTCTCTTCAGTGTTGTGTGGTCGGCGTAGGTGAGACGGCGGCGACCTGGCACAGACCGATACCGGGCCGCGCCGACGCAGCCCGTGCAGAATCTCTCATCTCGGTCTCGTCCACGAGCAGCACTGCGGCCGGATCGGCTGGTTCACCGGCTGCCCGTACGGCGCCAACTGATTCCGAGGGGCGCTCGGGCATGCTGGGCTGAACACCGTGAGCGAACGCAAGCTCTGCAAGGCCGACCTGTCCGACGAGCAGTGCGCAAGGGCCGAGCCGGTGATCGCCGCGTGGAAAGCCGCACACCGCCCGGTCAGATCATGGCCATCCGCGCCGAGGTGTTCGCCGAAATCGACGGCCGCGAATCACGCATGCTCCGCGAACGCCCCGGACCGATCAACGCCTGAACCAGCCCACTCTCGCGCGGCCGCCCTGCGGCGCGGTCATCAACCCGGGCGGTGCCTGTCGGCGTGCCTGGGCAGCGGTCCGGGGCTCCAGGGCAGCACGCATCCTGGATGCCGGCAGTCGTGTCGGAACTGCCGGCCCCGGACGACCACAGGACCAGGCACATCGAGCGGAACTACAGGGCGTACGGCTTGGTCAGAAGGTCCTCGGCGTGAGTGGACCACCGGGACTCCGCGTTCAGACGCGAGCCTCGTAGACGATGTTGAACGGGGTTTGTGCCGCTCGGCGGAATTGGGTCAGACCCGCCTCCGAGGCGACCTGGCGGGTGCGCTCCTCGCCCGCCTGGGCGCCCAGGGCGCGGCCGACCTCCTGGGACTGCGAGGCCGGTGTGCAGATCAGGCTCGAGGCGCTGTAGAACGCGCGGCCGAGCGGGGTGAGGTTCTCCTCCAGCCGGTCGCCCGCCATCGGTTCCACGAGCATGATGCTGCCGCCCTCGGCCAGCTGCTCCCTGCTGTGCGCCAAGGCACCGACCGGGTCACCCATGTCGTGCAGGCAGTCGAAGAACGCGATCAGATCGTACGGCCCGCCGCCGAAGTCCTGGGCGCCTGCCACCTCGAACGAGACCCGGCCCTCGACACCACTCTCCGCGGCCAGCTCCCGGGCCGCCTCGACGGACGGCCCGTGATTGTCGAAGCCGGTCACCAACGCGTCCGGAAACGCCTCGCCGATCATCACGGTGGAGTGGCCCAGTCCACAGCCGACGTCGGCCGCCCTGCCCCCGCCGCGCAGCTTCTCCATCACGCCGGTCAGCGCCGGCAGCCATTCGTCCACCAGGTGCGCGGCGTAGCCCGGACGGAAGAAGCGGGCCGTCCCCGCGAACAGGTCCGGGTGGTGTTCGTGCCAGCCGACGCCGTGGCCGTCCCGGAAGGCGCGCTCCAGCCGGTCCCGCTCCTCGGCCGAGCCGCAGGACAGGAACGACTGGTACCCGCCCAGCGCGAAGGCCGGGCTGTTCTCGTCGGCGAACACCGCGCTCTGTTCCGGTGTCATACGGAAGCGGTCATCGCCCTCGTAGGTCAGGTATCCACTGGCGGCCATCGCGGCCAGCCATTCGCGGACGTTGCGCTCGTTGGTGCCAGTGCGCTCCGCAAGCTGCCCCGGGGTGACGGGTTCGCCGTCCACGAGGGCCCGGAAGAGCCCCAGCCTCTCCCCGAGCAGTGCCAGGGGCGCCGCCGCGACCGCACCCAGATCGGTCACGACCTTCCCGAGCAGCTCGTTCAACTTCGCTTCGTCCACGGTGCTCATGTCCACCGACACGACCACACCTCCGATCGATCCGGCCGGACCCACAGTTCGTGGCGGAGGGAACCTCCTCTCGCCCTTCGTGCGCCTGACGCTACCTCGGACCTATGGGAGACAGTCGTGCAAAACACCACATATCGCGGGCGGACGAGCAGCGCGTTACCCATCCGCGCCCGGTACACGGGACTGCCGAACCGGGTCACGGCCGTACGACCTGGGCCGCGCGGGCACCTCCTTCTGGGCGGCCCCCGGAGTCGACCCCGCTGGGAGAAGCGCGACGAGACGATCCCGGGCGCGCAAGTCCGGGCCTGGCCCGGAAACGTGGTCTCGGAAGGGTGCCGACCGGGCAACACGCCTGGTCGGCACCCACTTGCGTGTTCCTAGAGATCGAGCGGTGGCTTCACGCCCTGGCCGATCACTTCGAGGGGGACTGGGGCCAGGCTCAGGAGGCTGTCGAGAAGGCCGAGAAGTCGCTGTCCTGAGGGAGCGCAGGCGGCGGAGTGCTCCGGTGGGAGCGCACCGCCGCGGGCGCCCTCTCAGCCGACTTGTGGTCTGGCTGGGCGGTTGGCCCTCACACTCCAACGCCCATCGACGCGGGTGAGGCGGATGGGGTGATCGAAACACTTGCTGACCTGGTCGCTGGTCAGGACCTCGTCGGCGGGACCGGACGCCAGACAACGTCCGTCACGCAGCAGCATCACATGGGTCGTCCCGGGAGGCAGCTCCTCCAGATGGTGGGTGACCAGGACCGATGCCAGATCCGGGTAGGTGTGCTGAAGCGTGTCGATCCGTTCGATGAGTTGCTCGCGGCCGGCGACATCGAGGCCGGTCGCGGGCTCGTCGAGCAGCAGCAGCCGCGGACTGGGCATGAGAGCCCGAGCGATCAACGCACGGCCCCGTTCCCCTTGGGACAGGGTCGGCCAGCGTGCACTGTGGCGATCACTGAGGCCGAGCAGGCCGATGAGACGATCGGCATCGGCGACTTGCTCGGGTGTCGGGACCCAGCGGGGCATGCGTTCGATGGTGTTGGTCAGTCCGGTCAGGACAATGTCCTGGACCTTGAGGGGTGAGCGCAGATCGTGCCGCGGGTTCACATGGCCGACGTAGGAGCGCAGTTGCCGCATGTCGACCCGTCCCAGCCGGTGGCCCAGCACCTCCACGATGCCGCGGGTGGGGTGCGTGAGCGCCCCGAGGAGACCGAGCAGGGTGCTCTTGCCCGCCCCGTTGGCGCCGAGCAGCGCCCAGTGCTCACCGGCTCGTACGGTCAGTGACACTTCGCGCAGGATCGGATTGCCGTCGCGGACGACGTCCACGTCCTCCACGCGGAGTACCGGGGCTTCGCTCACGAGGTGGCCCCGCCCGAGCGGTTGACCGCGGACATGACGGCATGGACCGACGCGGTCAGAACCGACGTGTCCCAGCCCGCTCCCCAGCAGATGACCTCGTCCACACGGCACTCGGCGTAGGCGGCGGCAGGGCTGCCCGGTCCGGTGCTGGTGGAGTGCTCGGTGTAGCCGAGGATGTCGACGGTGATGCCGGCACTCCGGAGCGCATCGGCGAGGGCGGACAGCGGCCCGTTCCCGGTGCCCTCGCAGGCACGCTCCTGTCCTCCGATGCGCAGTGTGCAGGTGAACCGGTGCTCGCCGGAAGCCGGTTCGGTGGCGCTCCAGGACGTCAGTGTGACCGGGCCGTCCAGGGCCGGGGCGATGTAGGTGGTGCGGAAGAGTTCCCACAGCTCCTTGTGGGACAGCTCCTGACCGGTGGCGTCGGTGACGTGCTGGACCGCGCGGGAGAAGTCCGGGCGCATGGTCCGGGGCAGGTCCAGGCCGTGGTGGGTGTGCAGGAGGTGGGCGATACCTCCCTTGCCGGACTGGGAGTTGATACGGATGACTTCCTCGTACGTGCGCCCGATGTCACCCGGGTCGATGGGCAGATACGGCACGGCCCATGGGGCTTCCCCGGCGGACAGACCCTGCTCGGCGGCCTGCTTGGCGTGGTGGGCCATGCCCTTGGCGATGGCGTCCTGGTGGGTGCCGGAGAAGGCCGTGTGAACGAGGTCGCCCCCGTAGGGGTGGCGGGGGTGCACCGGCAGCCTGTTGCAGTACTCCACCGCCTCGCGCACCGTGTCGATGTCGGAGAAGTCGATCATCGGGTTCACGCCCTGCGCGTACAGGTTCAGTGCCAGGGTGACCAGGTCGACGTTTCCGGTGCGCTCGCCGTTGCCGAACAGACACCCCTCGACGCGCTGCGCCCCTGCCAGGACGGCGAGTTCGGCACAGGCGACGCCGGTGCCGCGGTCGTTGTGCGGGTGGACCGACAGAATCACGGACTCGCGGCGTGCCAGGTGGCGGTGCATGTACTCGATCTGGTCCGCGTACACATTGGGAGTGGCGATCTCCACCGTGGCGGGCAGGTTGTGCACCACCGGCCGGTCCGGGCTCGCTTCCCACAGCTCGGTCAGGCTGTCGCACACTTCCAGGACGAAGTCCGGCTCGGTGAGGTTGAAGACCTCCGGGGAGAACTCGAACCGGATGTCGGCACCCGGCCGTTCTTCGGCACGGCGCATCAGGTGGGCGGCGGCATCCCGGATCAGCTGGTGGACTTCGGCGCGGGAGCGGCCCAGGACCACGTCCCGCCACGTGGGGGCGGTCGCGGTGTAGAGGTGTACGAGGGTGCGGGGGAGTCCTTCGACGGAGGTGATGGTCCGGTCGATCAGGTCCTGGCGGGCCGCGGTGAACACGGAGACGGTCACGTCATCGGGGACAGCGCCGCTGTGGGCCAGGTGACGCACGAAGTCGAAGTCGGTCTGGCTGGCGGAGGGGTAACCTACCTCGATCTCCTTGAAGCCCATGGTGATCAGGAGGTCGAACATCCGGCGCTTGCGCTCGGTGTCCATCGGCTCGGCCAGCGCCTGGTTCCCGTCGCGCAGGTCGACCGGCACCCACAGCGGAGCCCGCTCGAGCCGGTGCGACGGCCAGGTCCTGTCCGACAGGGGCAGTGCGACGCGCTGGTCTGCGGACTGGTAACGCTGATGGGGCATCACACTCGGGCGCTGGGGGTTCCACCGGGGCGCGTCAGCCGGGATGTCGCCGGAGGGAGTGCGCAGGGTGGGAAACACCGTGCCCTGGAAGGAGGAGGCCATCGTGCGGAACTTCTTTCAGTCGACCGGACGTCGACCGGCGCAGCCCGGTACCCCGCTGCGGGGTGCCGGTCGTGTCAGGCCCCGCAGCGGCAGCCGAGGAGAAGAAGCTCGTGCAGCAGCATGGCGGTACAGTAACGACAACTCAGCTCCTCAGACAACCTGAGAGGTGTAGGAAGGTGAACCTCACATGTCACTAGGTGCCTTGCGGCCGTCCCCTTTGGTCGAGCAAGCTACTGAGCATCTGCGCGAACAGATCACCGGGGGTGAATGGGCCGTCGGGACGAAGCTCCCCGGCGAGACCACTCTGGCCAAGTCCCTTGGTGTGGGCCGCTCAACCGTTCGTGAAGCTCTGCGGGCACTGGCCGGCGCCGGCCTGGTGCAGGCCCGCCAGGGATCCGGTGTCTTCGTCATCGCGACCAAGCCCAAGGAAGACTGGGGCACCCAGTTGCGCCAGGCAGTCATCACCGATGTCTACGAGGTCCGGATGCTCGTCGAAGTCGAAGCCGCGCAGTTGGCCGCGCAACGCCGCACCGACGACGACATCGCCGCTCTGCATGGTGCCCTGGCCAGGCGCCGGGACGCTGCGAACGCAGGCAACGCCGAATTCGTCGAGGCCGACATCGCCTTGCACGAGGCCGTGGTCGTCGCGGCGCACAACCCGGTGCTCACCGGCTTGTTCACCGAGTTCGTACCTGTGCTGCAACGTCGGTTGCTCGATCTGGTCGAGTTGCTCAGCCTGCGCTCCGACAATCCGAATCATGGCGATGAGGGGCACGCCGTACTGATCAACGCTGTCGTGCGGGGAGACGCCGAGGCAGCCGGACAAGCGCTGCGGGACGAGCTCAGGCAGACACTCGCCTTGCTTCACTCCCTCTGACCTCGTCGTCCTTTCAGAGAGCGGTAGTCATGCTCGACGCCGAACCGTGGATACGGTCCTTCCCCGGCGCTGCATCGCCGGCCACGCCCTGGACGGTCCTCTTCTTCCCACACTCAGGTGGCTCTGCCGGCTCCTACCAGCACCTCGCGGCGCAGCTGGCCGACATGGCGCGGACGGCGTGTGTCCAGTATCCGGGGCGTGCGGAACGTCAACGAGAGCCCCTCTTCACCGATGTTCACGTCCTCGCGGACCAAGTGGCCGAAGTGCTCGCGCGGATACGCGGGGACGAACCGGCAATCTTCTTCGGCCACAGCCTGGGGGCTGCGGTGGCGTATGAGGTCGTCCGCCGCACGCCCGACCAGCGGCAGATCGTTCTCGTGGCCTCCGGGCATCCTGCCCCTTCTCGCATCAAGCTGCCTGCCTTGGATTCCGTCAGCGAGGGCTCGGAAGACGCTGACGAGCCGCTGATCGAACTGATCAGCTCGCTGGGAGGCGCCGATGCCGACCTTCTGGGGCATCCGGTGCTGCGCAGAATGTTTTTGCCTGTCATACGCGGTGACCTCATGGCACACAGCCGCTACCACCCCGAAGTCGACTCGGCTGTCAGCTGTCCGGTTATCGCGCTCATGGGGTGCATGGATCCCCTCACCAACCCTCCTGACATACAGGCATGGGAGCGGCACACATCCTCGACGTTACGGGTGCACGCGCTGCCTGGGGGGCACTTCTTCATCAATCAGCACACCGAGGAAGTGGCGGACATCCTGCGCGGCGTCATGGCAACTGATCCGAAAGCACGGCGAGTTCACTCGTGAGGACCGGCTAGGCCGTGTCCGATGGGTCGTGTGAGCTGATCAGGGCTGTGGCCCAGTGTTTGCTCAACGACGGGGGCACATGGCACGGGATACAGCCGAAGCAGGGATAAGGATGAAGGGGATCACGTTTCCGGCCTGGCGCGGAAAGCACTACGTGACCTTGGCTGAGCTACTGGTTCGCCTCGGCAGCTTCGGCCTGGACCTGACGTGGCGCATCGAATTCGACGAGATCGTCGATCCTCGCTGTGTCGAGATGGAGAGACGGTCCGCCGACACCGGCATGGACACATTGACGCTGCTGTCGCTGACGACCCCGTTCCTTCAGTTGATCGATGCCGAAGCACGGGGCTTCGCCGGGGACGAGTTGATGCTCGTCCTGACCGAATTCGACAGTTCCTCGTGGGACGTCAGGGCTGTCGACGAGTGCGTACTCAGCGAACTTCGCCACCACTACCCGGGTGCCAAAGACCTCTGAGCGGGGCCCTTCACTCCGGACGGAGCCACAGGCGGATCGCCGCCACGGTGACCGTTCCATGGAAGACGTACGCCCGTTTGTCGAAGCGCGTGGCGATGGCTCGGAAGCTCTTGAGCCGGTTGATGGTCCGCTCGACTTTGTTGCAGCGGCGGTAGATCGTCTTGTCGAACCCTGTGGGTCTGCCGCCCTGGCTGCCGCGGCGTCGGCGGTTGGCCCGCTGGTCTCTCGGCTCGGGGATGGTGTGCTTGATCTGGCGTCTGCGCAGGTGACGCCCCGGATCTCTTCCAGGACGGGAATCATCTGCGGTGCGTCCCCCCCGGCCGGGCGCGGTGACAAACCCGAGCGGGCGGCGCCCATCTTCTCCGACGAGGTGGATCTTGCTTGTGAACCCGCCTCGCGAGCGACCCAAGGCCTCATCGGAACGGTGCCGCACCGGGCTCCTGCGACGACGAGCAGCGGCGGCGCGTCCAGAGGGTTATTCATGATCGTCTCGCAGATGATCATGACCCGCAGGAATGCCGCTTTCTCATGTGGGTTCGTGCGGTAGTACACAGCCACGAGCAGCACCCGCTCGCCCAGCGGCAGGCGCCACGGACGTCCCCCGCCGGAGCCGTTCCCGCCCCGTTCCCGGCTGGCGGGCTTCCGGAGTCGACCCGGCCGAGTGTGCGCGCCGAGCCGGGCAGAGCATCCAGGTTCGCTTCCGCTACTACGCCAAGTTCCTCGCCGAGGCACGTCACCACGCGAACCGCCTCATCAAGGACTCCATGCGGCGATGGGAGAACCACGACGAGGCGAGCCCGGGCGCGTTAGCCCAGGCTTGGCCCGGAAATGCCCCGGAACAACTGGTCAGAGGTGGGGTACGGGTGGCGGAAAAGGAGAGTAGGGCCGCATTTCGACTGGCGGCGTAGACGGGGCCCAAGAAGGGCGCCGATCAGGCAACGTGCCTGGTCAGGCGCCCTTTTCTGTGCTTTTAGAAGAACCCGAGCTTCTTGGGCGAGTACGACACGAGCATGTTCTTCGTCTGCTGGTGGTACACGGCCTTACGCACTGCTGACCTGCGGAAACGGGTGGAATCGCCCGATGTGAAGCCGATTTGGTCCGCGCCTGGTCCGGATCTTGGTTGGTGATGCCAGCGGGGGAGTTTCCCGCGGTACTACATGGCACATGTCGTAGAAGCCATCCAGAGGCGTCCACGTGGTCCAGAGCGGGTGGGTATGTTCGGGTTTGCGTCTTGTGGTGCGAGAGCGTCTACGGCGTTGGTGACACGCTCGTGACACCTGAGGCGCTTATGCCGCCGTGCCCCGACGGGGAGTCGGTGTGGACGGGGGCCTGATGCGACGGGCATCGCCGGACTGCTCCAGCGATGCCCGTCGTGCAGTTGGTCAAGGTGCCCCGGCAGGGTCCCTCTCCTGTGCCACGAGTATTATGGCGCGCTTCCCGTGATGCCCGTCGAAGCGCCCAACCAGGTGGGTGAATTCCACCGTCGCACCGGATTCACGGCAGTGATGATGCGACTCCAGTCGAGTTTTCACGACGGCGAGCAGTGCCTGCCGGCCCGTGCTCAGGAGCCGTCAATGGCTGCCAAGCCCTCGGCGGAACCAACGCCGTTCGGCAGACAGGCAGCGGGACGGAACGGGCCACGTCGGGCCCGAAAGCCCCGGAACTACATGGTTCGCGGGGCCTTCGGCATGTCCGGCAGAGGCTTCTCCGCGCACGACGTCTGCGGCGGTGCAGCGCTCCGTCGGAAGGGTCAGACATGCATGACGGCCGCTGACGCGAGGGCTCCTGCCGCCCAGGCGAGCAGTACGGCCTGACCCCTGGTGAGGCCGTTGTCGTCGGCCCACCGTTTCGCGAGGGCCCGCACGATCACACCGGCCACCGCCGCAACCTGTTTCCTGGACATGGTCAAGTCCTTTCGAGAGAGGGGAGAGACGCCCGTGTTGGCGTCGTGGACTCACAGAAGCAGGGCAAAGCCGCAGGTGACAACGGGGATAGGGGCGATTGCAAGTTAGAGCGGCCTGGGTCGGGAGTACTCGGCTCCTCCTGTCGCCCACCGTGCCTCTACGCTGCCCCGCATGGCAGTTGAACCCCGTGTCCTACAGCGCGACGACCTCCTTCGCGCCGCGATGTCTGCCGGCTTCGGCACGATGACCGAGAGGCGGCTGGAGGACTTCCGTCAAGACGGCCTTATGTCGCGCCCCGTGCGCGCCGGCAACGATGGGCGCTGGCCTGTTTGGATCTACCCGGTTGGCAGCGATCAGCAGCTCGTCCAACTCCTGCGCTGGCGTGAGCACACGCAGAACGTGGACGTGCTGCGTGTCGTGCTCTGGGTCGAGGGCTTTCCCGTTGCCCTGGACGCTGTGCGTGCATCGGCGACCGCCGTGCTGACCACGCTGTTGCACGAGGTGGAGCAGGACCTTCAGGCCGAGGCATCCCGCCAGGGCCTCGACCCGGTTACCGAACAGGATGCGGTGGTGAGTGCCGTCGCTACGACCATGGCTGCGAAGCGCGGCAAGAACGCGCTGCCCCGCCCGATCCGCGTCACGGCCGACGAACGGGCAACAGCGGTTGCACATCTGCTGCAGATCTTCGCCCTCGGCAAGCAGCCGGATGTGACAGAGGAGGAAGCGGAGACGATCGAGAAGGTCCTCGGCGTTTCCCCGGGCAGACGACAGCGCGTGGAAGAGGCCGACCCTTGGCTGACCGGTCCGGCGAGCGCCCTCGTTGAGTCCGCCGACTTCGTCTCCCTGCCGAAAATGGCTAACGCGCTCGCCGACGCCACCGATTCCGAATGGGAGGAGGCCCGCTCCCCAGCCGCAGCCCTCTTCCTCCAGCTCCCCGTTGTCACCCGTACGATGGCCGCCTTGACCGGCAAGGGAAACTTCGCAGGTATGGGCGGGCATATCGTTCTCGACAGCGAGCCCATCATGGCCGTCTTTATGGTTGCCTTCGTCCTGGGAGCACGCCGGGCCGATTGGTCCGGCAACGTGGAGGGCCTGACTGACTCGCTGGCGCCATGGCCCACCTTGGTCGGCGAGATGAAGCAGGTGCTCGACATGCCACAGCACGAACTCGACCACAATCTCGCCGGCCACGGGACCGAGATGTGGGACCGCACCCAGAGGATCATCAAGGCCCTCCTGAACGGCGAATTGGACCCTGCCCCCAGACCTCCGTGCTGACGCACGGACCGCGACGCAAGGCAGATCCTAGACTTCTCCTAGAGGACAACCCTCAGCTCTGAGACGAAGCCGGACCGCCTTTCTGCCGCCACCACCTGGACCCGAACACCGGCTCACGCGAAGAGCCACACCTCACGAGCGCGCCCAGACCAGAAAGCCCGGGCGCGCTCGTGAGGCTGGCCCTTCGCGCATCGCCGAACAGACCTCCGCCGGGCCCTCCTCGTCACTCACCAGCCCGCGCAGCGGCGAACGTCCCTGCCACTCCACCGGCCACGACAGGGTCCAGCCCTCATCGTCCGCCTTCAACATGGCTTCCCATGTTCCGCAGGAAAATGGTCCGCCGGCATTCAGTCGTTCGCGCGGTCTGCTTGCCGCTGTCTCGCTTTGGCCCTGGCGAACGTCTCCAGCTCACTTCGAGGGTGCATATAGACGTAACGGTAGGCAGCGAGGATCTGCACAGTGTTGAGCTCGTCGACGACGGTTCCGGGGACGCTGCCCAGCAGGTTTCTTGGTCCCAAGGCCAGCAGGTGCCGGGGACCGATGGGCAGAACGACGGAGTGCGCGTCCCCGAAGGCCATGTTGTACGAGAAGGGCGTCGTGTCCATGCGCACGGACACCCCTGGATTGTCGCCGATCAGGAACTGCCCGCTCTCCGGACTCAACACCTCTACATTCCACTTCGCCGCCATGGCGCGTGCTTTGTTGAAAATGTTCTCGATGCTTGTGCGAAACAGCTTGCCGCTCCCGAAGTCCTGGGTGGCCTCGGACTGCTCGATGAGACGCTCGGCAAAGGAACCGAGGGAGCCGAAACCAGACAGATGAAACCCGGTCTGGCGCAGCGCCTCACGACGGACGTGCTCCGGATACTGCCTGACGAGCTCACTGCGGACATTCACGCTCACAGTCTCGAACGCGCTGGTGTACACGCCGCGGTAGCGGTGCGAGCGCACATAGTGGAGTACGACTAGGTCGCGCAGTACCTCGACGTGCAGGGGGTCGGCGAACGGAGTGCCGGCTTTCACAGCCGCGAGCGCGGCGGGCACGCGTGTCTCCACCGATCCCCACAGATCCTCGGCAGACGCGGAGTCGAACGCAACGAAGTCTTTGGCCGCGCCGCACGCCCCGGGGCCCTTCAGCTTTTGCCGGCGTTCCGGGTTCCACAGGTCGATGGGCAATAGCTGCCGGCCGCTGGCTTTCGGTCCAAGCATCGTGAACTGCCTGAGGAGGACCTGGGAGACGAGGTGCTGCTTGGATATGTGGGCTTCCTTCACCCGCTAGATTCTGTCAAGTGCCCGGCGTACAGTGCCAAGGGTTTGGTCGACCCGTCGTGACGGCTCCGGTATCTGCTACTGCTGACGTTCAGCGCCACGCTGCGACGGCCACAGCGCCCTCACCGACGCGGGCGTAGCCGTGAGCGCCCGTGCGGTCATGTGGACGCAGGGGGCCACATGCGGTTGATGGCCCAGGTGGTCGGTGCCCATTCGGCTGGGATGTTCAGGTCACAGGCATCGCCGGATGTGAGCACGTACGCGGGAAAGATGTCTGGATCCTCGTACGGGACGCGGAGGGAGTCCCACTCGCAGCGCACTTCGAGGGTGTCCGACCATGTCCCCTTCGACAGAGTGAATGTGGCTGTCCAATGAGGATCTCCGCCGCCGTGCTCCACTTCCAGCGCGAGGTCGAAGCCATTGGAAAACGTTGTGGAAACCATACCGTCGTCCAGTAGTTCCAGATCTTCCGCAATACCCGGGATCAGCCTGAGGTTGTCGATGAGCTCGAAGAGCGCATCCGACGGGTCGCTGTAGGCGTGGTTGTCTGCTCGGGTTGCCGTGGCTTGACCAATCTCGGAGCGGGCACGAGTGACCGCGCCGCCATCGAGGGTGAAGCTGAGCACGTCCCGCACCAGGATTTGCGGGATGTTCGATGAGTGGGCAACTAGAGTTCCGTCTTCGTCGATCCGCCAGCTGCTGTACTCGGCTTCGACCAAGAGGAAAACCTCCGCGGTGGCCAGTCCTCTCCGGCTGATCTTCACATCGTTCATACCCACGACGGCTGTGATGTCGCCGAGCTCCACGTCGCGAATCTGGTCGTCTTCCCAATCGCCGAAAAGATCGGTTAGAGCTCCGACCTCGCCCAGAGTCAGGTCCTCATCCGGAGTGCGCCCCGCCTCCAGCGGCTGGCCCACCGCGCCCTGGAGGAACTGCACCAAGGAGTCCCTCGTCTCGTCGCTCGGAGCCTCCAGGACGAAGAGTGTTCCCTGGAGTGCGTGCAAAGGCACCATGTGTGGCTTCGGGAGGCTCCAGCCCTTGAAGGCGTCGTAGACATCTGCGTCCGCCCCTACGATCACGAAGGAGTCGATGCTGCCGTCGGAGGCCCGCAGCACCTGCCTGATCCATGCGCTGTCGGCGGCACCCGTCTTGACGTCACTCTTCTTGTTGGCGGGCGGGCGTATCTGCACCTGGTCACGGAGCGCCTCTACTGCCAGATCACCGTCGAGGGCGATGATCCGGACGGACGGAGCAAGGCTTCGAACGGACGTGTCCACAGCGGCCATCACCTCCGCACGCGAGGAGTAAGGATCGTCGGAGGGGATCCTCAAACCGGCCGCTCGCATAGATCTCCTGGCTCGGTTCGTACTCGCCCGCCAAGCCTCCCAAGACGCGGCGGCGTGTTCCGCAAGTTCCCACAGCACCGGCTCCGGCACCCAGACTTCGAACCCATCATCCGAGGCTCGCTGTGCCCACTCCCGCAGGAGATCCAAGTCGAGCCCACCGCGGGGAAAGGAGTTCGTATCGAAGACGATGGCACGCAGACCATGACGGACCGACTCAGGAAGCGGCGGGTGTTCGCGGGAAGCCATGGGCCAGACCGTATCCGAGCAGATAGATGGAAGCAGAGGGGCTTGGTTGCTCGTCACCGTCGTTCTCGCGGGGAAGGACCCGCACCTCGATCCCCGCGACTACGGCAACGGCTTCCAGCTGACCTGGCATACCCGCACTGTGCCGCTGTGGGGCGGCGCCAGGGCGCCGCGCTGCCGATGAATGACGGCCGCGGCGCCGTCGCCTAACTGATCGTTTCAGAATGAGGTCTGAGAACGCACAGGTGTCCGGCAGTGTTGATTCCCCTGCCGGACACCTGTGTTCCTGCTGCGGCTTTCAGCCGAGGTTGTCCAGGCACGTGCGGTAGGCGTCGCGGGCGGGCCGCACTTTCTGATGCGCCTCGGCCTGCTCGGACCGGGCCCTGTCCAGATCTGTTTGGCGGGCCTCGACGTTCGGGGCTTCCGTCGCCTTGCGTACGGTCTCGGAGTACGCGCGCAGGATCGACGTCATGTGTCGGACGTTTCGGGCGGTGAAGTCGTCGACCTTGTGGTCGGTGAGGGCCTTGTCGGCGGCGTCGGCCAGCTTCACCGCAGCGTCGGCGGTCGCGGCCGGATCGTACTTCTCGGCAGCCTGCGAGAGTGCGTAGTTCTCGTCCGCGAGATCGAACATGGCACGCCTGGCTTCGTCAGAGGGGGTGCTTTGCAGGAAGTCCACGATCTGCCGCCCCTGCGCGGCTGCCTTGTCGAGCGTGGTGCGGTCGCCGCGGGCCCGGTCGAGGGCCTGCTCAGCCTCGGTGACCTTGGCCTCGGCATCCTCCTGGGCGTTCTGGGCGTCGAGGTAGGCGATGTTCTTCTTCGTGCAGGGCGGGGCCTGAGCGGCGGCGAGCGCCTGGGACGGGGCGAGAGCGGTCAGAACGGATACGGCCATGAGGGCCGCGGTAGCGGAGGCGCGGATCTTCACGGTGAGGACTCCATGATCGGGCGTTCGGTGTGCGTGGTGATCAACGAGCGAGTCCCGAGGAGGAATCGATTCTCCGGAGCGCGGAGATCAGTTCGGACAGCTCCTGCAAGGGGATCACGCACGCTTCTTCGGCAAGGCGGCAACCGGCAGTCACGGCTTGTTCGTTTCAGGGTGGGTTGAGCCGTGGGTCTTGCGCTCGTCGATCGTGGTCGGCAGGGTGTCCGGGTGCGTGCTGATCTTGTTTCGGACGACTTGTGGGAGCGGGTGGCCCCGCTGCTGCCACCTGCTCCCGAACGGCGCCACCGTCATCCCGGGCGGTGTCGCGTTCCGGACCGGGCAGCTCTCGCCGGCATCCTGTACGTCCTGCGGACCGGCGTCGCCTGGCGCGACGTCCCCGCTGAGACCGTGGGCTGCTCCGGAGTCACGGCCTGGCGTCGACTGCGGGACTGGACTGAGGCCGGTGTCTGGCCACGCCTGCACGCAACCCTGCTCGCCGAGCTGCGCCGCGCCGGCCTGCTGAACCTGGACGACTGCTCCGTGGACGGCTCGCACATCCGGGCCCTCAAAGGGGGGACCACGTCGGGCCTTCATCCGTCGACCGTGCCCGCCCAGGCTCCAAGCACCACCTGATCGTCGACCGCCACGGAACCCCGCTCGCCGTCACCCTCACCGGCGGCAACCGGCACGACGTCACCCAGCTCGTGCCCCTGTTGGACGCCGTGCCGCCGATCCGGGGCCTACGGGGACGCCCCCGCTGCAAGCCGCGGCGCCTGTACGCCGACCGGGGCTACGACTTCGACAAGTACCGCCGCCTGCTGTGGAAGCGCGGCATCAAACCGCTGATCGCCCGACGCGGCATCGCCCACAGTTCCGGACTGGGCAAGGTGCGCTGGGTCGTAGAACGCGCCTTCGCCTGGCTGCACCAGTTCAAACGACTCCGCATCCGCTACGAACGACGCGCTGACCTCCATCAGGGTCTGCTCGAACTGGCCTGCAGCCTCATATGCCTCCGCCGCCTCCGAACCTCATTCTGATACCACCAGTAAGTGTGGCCGTGGTTGGCGTACTGCTGGGGGTGGCCGGCTGCTCGGCCGGCGGTGAGGCGTCGTCTTCGGCTCCAAGTCCCCCGACGCAATCGCGAGGCGACGTGCTGCACGAGGCGCTGCAGAATCCAGGCAACGTGGACGTGGCGGCGTGGGGCGGAGCGAGTGTGAAGGCGGTGGATGCTGGGGCTCGGGCAGTGTGCGCAGACGTCCAGTCGCACAACTACCCGACGGCTGCGGTATGGGGGAGGGGTCTGCTGCACGATCGGGTGACATCTGAACTGGCTTGCCCTGTGGGGCGGGTGGGAAGGATGTCGCTGTGCCCAAGCCATACCCGGAAGAGTTCCGCCAGGACGTCGAGCAGGTGGCCGCCGACTTCGGAGTGCACGCGATGACGCTGTGGAAGTGGATGCGTCGCGCGGACATCGACGACGGGACGAAGCCCGGGACGACCAGCCAGGAGAACGCAGAACTGCGGGAAGCGCGTCAGCGGATCAGGCTGCTGGAGCAGGAGAACGAGGTCCTGCGGCGGGCCGCGGCCTACTTGTCGCAGGCGCATCTGCCGGGAAAAGGATCTACCCGCTCGTGAAAGAGCTGGCCACGGGCGGGATTCCTGTGACGGTCACGTGCCGGGTCCTGAAGCTCTCCCGCCAGCCCTACTATCGCTGGCTCGATCGTCCGGTGGCTGATGCCGAGTTCGAGCAGGCGACGCGTGCGAACGCGTTGTTCGACGCCCACCGTGAGGGCCCGGAGTTCGGCTACCGGTTCCTGGCCGACGAGGCCCGCGGCTCGGGAGCCGCGATGGCCGACCGGACCGCGTGGCGGATCTGCCGGGACAACGGCTGGTGGAGCGTGTTCGGAAAGAAACGGGGCCGGGGCAGGAAGGCCGGCCCGCCGGTGCATGACGACCTCGTCCGTCGCGACTTCACCGCCGACGGCCCGAACCGCCTGTGGCTCACTGCCATCACCGAACACGCCCCAGCGGAAAGCAAGTTGTATGTCTGTGCGATCAAGGACGCCTTCAGCAAGAGGATCGTGGGCTATTCGATCGACACGTGGATGAAGTCTCGCCTGGCCGTCGCAGCCCTTGACAACGCTATTGCCCGGCGTGGACACGTCGCCGGGTGCATTCTGCACAGCGATCGCGGATCCCGGTTCCGGTCGCGGAAGTTCGTGCGGGCGCTCGATCGGCACCGGATCGTCGGATCGATAGGGAGGGTCGGCGCGGCGGGCGACAACGCGGCCATGGAGTCCTTCTTCAGCCTGCTGCAGAAGAACGTCCTCGACCGCCGGTCGTGGGCCACCCGCGAGGAACTGCGGATCGCGATCGTGACCTGGATCGAGCGGACCTACCACCGCCGCCGCAGACAAGCCTCGCTCGGCCGGCTGACCCCCATCGAATTCGCGACCGTCATGACCGCACCGGCTCTCCGGGCCGTGTGACCGAACCTGTCACCCAAACCTGCACCAGACCCGAGCGTTTGGACGCGCCCCTGACCATTGCCGCATGAACGTCCTTCGCCCTGTCCTCATGGACAGGGCGAAGGTGTTTGTGTGTTTGCAGAGACGTCGGTCAGGCGCGCCGGTCGGTCGGCTCGTCGTTTCTCGGCGCGGCCAAGCGCGACTGAGCACTGGATGCTTGGTCGGGTGCGGTGCTTCGGTGGCCGTGTAGTCGATAGACCATGTCGTCGGGACAACGGTCCAGGCGGGCCCGGCGCCAGGCGACGTCGTAGGACAGGGGTGTTGCGCTGCGCCGTTGAATGAACAGGGCTCGGAGGCTGGTTAGGGGTGCCAGCAGCATCCGCCACAGGGCGAGCTTCATGGGTGCGCCCTTCGGGGTGCTCCGTCAGACCCGGACATGTCCACTGCTGCGATGCCGCTGGGGAGACTGCCGCCGTTGAGAGCCTTAAGGGAGTCGGACAGTACGAGCATGGCCTGCTGTCGCTTCTCAATGTTCGTGAACCCTTGGCCGACCTGCTCCCATTGCTGCAGGAGCGGGAACCACCAGCGGTCGCAGGAGTAGATCAGGCGCGCAAGGCGCTGGAGTTCGGCAACATGCTCGTCGCCCAGGGCGCCGGGGGCGTGGTGTTCGAGTTGGTCCAGGACGACGAGGTCCGGGTGGTCGTAGAGGTTGTCCTTCAAGAAGCGCAGGCGGCGGACGCGTTGCTCGTCCGCTGCCCGCTGGGCCAGCAGCTCCTGTGCTGCGCTGGGCAGACCGAGAGTCGCCTTGACGTTCAGCAGGCAGTAGTTCGGGGCACGGCGGGGTAGAGTGCCGAGAGCCGCGTTGACGACATCCTGTGCGGCGGGCACGTCCGAGGCGCGCAGACGTACAGCTGTCTCGGTCGCCGTGGCATGCACGGTGGCGCGTACCGTCTCCTCCACGCTGGGAGGCACCCGCCATAGTGGTCGCCAGGTGATTGTGTATAGGGCCTCGAAGGCGATGCCATCGGTGGCACTGGGCAGCAATCGTGGCTGGGCAGACCTGCTTGTACGGACGGCGCGGCGCCATGGCCACCTCATACGAGGTTCTCTTCGAGCGGGAAGACCGTGCGCACACGGCTGTCGACGAGGTGGTTGTAGAAGTCGTCGGCCACGCTGAAACCCTCAACGGTGGAGATGCCGCGCAGCCCGCTCATGAACCTCCAGCCGGCCTCGAACATGTTGTGGCCCCGCAGCGCCGGCAGAAGCTGGTCGCGCAACTGCATATAGGCGCTGGGATCGTCGGCACAAGCACGAATCCAGTCCGTCAGACGCGAGGTGACCTCGGCGGCGGTCTCCGAAGAGGACAGCAGGTCGTGGACGCCGCGCTGTACGTCGATGTCCGTGGGAGGGGTGTCCACGAGCCACGGCGTGCCGTCGTGGCCGAGGGTCATCAATGCTAGGAAGGCCAGGGCGCCGCTGCGAGCGGAGGAGACCTTGCCCCTCTGCCAGCTCACGACTTCACCGGCCAGTCGCAGGGCGACGGTGGGGTGAAGGACCAGAGAGTCGAAGGCAGCCTGGACTTGGCCGATCACGGTGCCGGAGGTGTTCTTGTGCGTGACCCGGCGCAGGCGCACCATTGCCCGCTTGGCCAGAGAAGTGGCGACGGAGGAGTCCTCCAGGATGCGTCGGCACAGTGTAATCACCGCGGGCGCGTAACTCTCCTTCTCTGCCCATCCGTACAGCGCCTCCCACGCCAGGCGTCCCACGTGTTCGTTATGCACGGCACGTTCCATGACCGCACCAAGCACCTTGGGATGACTGCTGCCGACCAGGGCGCCCAGTGTCGTGAGGTAGTCCACTGACCCGTGCCGCACGGTGAGCTCGGCCAACGCAGCCACCGCGTTGTCTTCCGGATCGGCGCTTTGAGCCGTCGCGACGAGCCAGGTCAGCAAGGGCTCACGCATGACGTCGTAGTTGTCCCAGACATACTCCAGCACGGCGCGTCCATAAGCAGGCCGGTCGAAGACCACGGTGTCCTGCAGGTCAACTTCACCCCCGACATCCTGGATGCGCCGACGCATTCCCCGTCCGGCCAGCGCACTGAGGGGCGGTGAGAATTTTGCTGCTGCGCCGGGAGCGTCGGGGGCGTCGCCGATGGCTTTCAGCAGAGCGGCCGCACTGCGCGCGACGACGGGCATGGGTGCCGTCTGCTGCACAGCTAGGGCCAGCAGCAGACAGCGGTCCTCCACGGTGAGTGAGGGGTTGTCGTGGGCGTACAGGCTGTTCATCTCGCCGAACCGGCCGTCGAGTTCGCCGCGCCAGTCGGTCAGAGCCGCGATGATGCGTTCTTCCAGCGTGGCCGGGGTTCCGCCGTCGGAGTCTGCCCGCACTCGCGACTGCTGGGAGCCGACGTGGATATGTTCCTTCCAAGCCGTCACGGCGGAGTACGCGGCCCGTACGGCGGCCACTGCCGTCAGTCCGCGCAAGGAAGCCGTGGCCTTGGGGAAGGAGCAAAGCGATGTGACCAGCTGTCCGTAGCCGTTGGCGTCCAGATGCGCCTCTACGACTTCCTGGGCATCGGGAGCCTCGTGCAGATGAACCACTTGGATGCCGTCGCGATCGCTGAGACGGTGATCCTTCCACAGGTCCTGTGCCACGGTCAGCGCCAGATAGGAACCGCAACCCCGGAGGTGGGCGGCGTGTTCCGACAGCGCGTCGAGGAAGTCGGCCGATACCTGATCTTTCGCCGGGTGCTTGAGGTCAAGCTGGTAGGCGTGCGCGATCTCCAGCGGCAGGCGTCCTTTGCTGGGGGTCTTCCAGTCTGCGTCCAACTTGACCAGGGTGGCGTCGTGAGCAGTGTGCTCGGCCAGAAGCCGCAGTGCGAGGGTTGTCGAGCCGTATGAGCGGGGCGCGACGATGATGATCACGGGCTGGTGGGGGCGGCTGGTGGCGGGATTGACGATCTGCTCCCAGATCGTGTTCCAGTGCGCGCTGCGAACGAACGGCTGATCGAGCAGTCGCTCGCGACTTTGCTCGACGCCCTCTAGTAAGTCCTGCTTTCGGGTCTCAAGGATCAGCTGTTTGATGTGGTGGGCGACGACATCGGGGTTCCCATACACGTGTGTCGCCCGGTCTTGCGTTTCATGCACGCGATGCGCGGGAGAGGCGGCATCCGGTGGTAGGGGAGCGAGGGAAGGAGATGGGGCGTCAGGGGTCGCGTCCCGTCGGTCGGGAGCGCCGGATCCGGGGCGCAAGCGATGCAGCCAGCCGCCGGAGCCGTTGGACTGGTTCTCGGTAGCTTCGCTGGTCGGTTGGATGGGGTCGAACGGCACGTCAGACATACGAGTGCTCCAGGGTGAGTGTGGGAAGTGTGGGAGGACGGAAGGCCAGGCGACTCACCGCTGGCGGCGATCGATTCGCAGGGTGTCGATGCTGTTGGCGATCGTGGCGTCGCTGACCTGACCGTGGAACTGGAACGTGCCGCCGCTGCCGGAAACCGGTGTCACTGACGCGTCGCTCGGCTGCGCGGTGGAGGAGGGAGCAGCGGCCGGTGATGCGGCGTCCGTGACGTAGGGGCGTACGGCCGGCCCGGTCAGGCCCGGCACATGAATCCGGCAAGGCTGCTCGAAGCCGGGCTTGTCGCCGACGCGGGCAACCGCCTCAAGGAAGTGGTGTGGGCCCAGATCCTGCGTGCGGCCCGCGTGCACGGTGCGCTGGTAGACGATCTCAGAGAGCGCGGCAGCAAGGAAGCCGTCACTGTCCTTCGCGGCCGACAGAGCCTGGCGGGTCGCCTGGCTGTCGAGCAGCCGGGTGGTGTCATTGATGGCGTCACCGCGGTGGTCGGGCAGGGACAGCGGGCCGACGTGCACACTGGCCCGCAGCCGCAGGACGGGACTACTGGCCAGCCGCTGCCGCTCGTAGCGCACCAGAGCCGCATCGAGCCGGCCGAGCAGCGGGTCCACGAGACGTGCCAGCACCGAGGGCGGGAACAGCAGGATCGCCCCGTCGCCACTGTCCTTGTAGCCGCCGGGGAGTTCCTGTGGGTCGGGTAGCTGACATTCGGCGAGCACAGTCGCCACGATGTCGTCCACGTCGCACCGGGCGGCGGCCATCTTCGCCTCGGGGATCTGGCTGTACTTCTCCATGTCGATCGCCACAAGGGCGAGTTCGGCGGGCACATCCAGGGGCTCTGCGTGCAGCGGCGCATCCATTGAGCACCGTCCTTTCAGCACAGGCGGTCAGGGAAGTGCCCATGCTGATCGGGCGGGACGGCCGCCGCTGCCCAGTAGTGGGCACGCCTGAAGTGCGGCCCGTCACGCCTGCGTACGCGCGTGCAACTGAATCGAATGGATGTCGCGAACGAGGAGCCCACCGCTGGAGGTGGTGCGGACCCAATCCTGCTCACGCCAGGGCTTGAGTGCGTTGACCACCGCGTTGCGGGAAGCGCCAATCATCTGAGACAGCTCCGTCTGGGTCAGACGCACGGCAAGATCCGAAGCCGAAGCGGATGCGGCCTCGACCAGCCGCGACAGAGCCGATGCCAGACGGAGCGGCACAGACGCAGTGGCCAGTTCGAGCCGCACGGCCTCGGATTCCCTAACTCGGGCGATGGCATGGCGCAGGAGCGGGGCCAGCAGATCATGCTCCTCAACGAACGTGAGGAAAGCGGCAGCCGGGATGATGCGGATCTGACAGGACTCGGCGGCGATGACCGTGGCCGTGCGAGGCTGGGAGTCCAACACGGCCAGTTCACCGAGTAACTCACCGGCGCCGCGCACGGCAAGAAGCGTCCTCTCTCCGCAGACCCCGGCCAGGGTGATCAGCGTTGACCCGGACTCCAGCACGATCACGTGAGTTGCTGGATCTCCCTGCCGGAGCAGCACACTCCGAGCCGGCCTGACGCGCTGCGGTGCGAGCGCCTTCAGACGTGCCCATAACTTGTCGCCGATCACCGTGGCATGCGGCTGATACACGCGTCCCCCTGCTATGCGGCCCCAACACACTTAGGTGATCGTCTCAACTAACCAGAATGTTGCTCAATAGACACATTCCAGCCATCAGGAGTGCTGCTAGGGCAAAGTCGACGGCCAGGCGGGCCGCTCGCAGCTTCCTGTCCGCCAGCCAGGCCAGCACTCGTAGTCGGCGGCCCTCGACATGCCGTTCAAGCTCCCCACGAGCAGTCGTACTCACACCGGCCCGGTCGTGTACGAGTGCCTCGCCCATCAATTCGGTATGCAGCCCCGCCCTTGGGACCACGGGCCGCAGCGCGAGCAGCGCAGCCCCTATCGCGGCCATCAGCAACAGACACATCAGGACAAGGGAAAACACCGCGATGGGGGGCATGCCGTGTGCACTCGACAGCACGGCAACCCCTGCAGCCAGCAGGCCACCGGCTATTCCGCACAACGCCGTTGCTTTTGTATCGGCCCTCTGCGCCTCGGCGAAGGCGCGTTCAGCGTGCCCTTTCAGCCGGTCCATCTCCGTCGGAATACTGCCTGGCTCGCGCATGCCGTCCCACACCCCTCCGCGGCCGTCGCCTGCTTGTCGTGGCAGTTGCCAGCCTGCTCTCAGCTGACGAGGATTGATGCCAACCGCAGGGCATGAGGAGGGGTAGGTTCCTCACTCCATGGCCTTCCGTGGGGCGTAGTCACGGGGATGTGGGTCGACGTCGGCGGGGCGGCGCCAGCGCCTACCGCGGGCTGAGCCTCGTTGGGCGGAGGCCAGCTCATGCCTCGGCCGTGACGCTCGTTTGACGCTCCGAGCGTCCGTGGGGTCCTTCGGCGGGGCTGTAAATGGCGGCTGACCTGCGAATACGTCAGGTCCTCCCCCTTCTGACGTCTTTCCGATGACCCACCACGTGGAGTGCGTCGCGATCCTTGAGCCTGCCGAAAAGGGCCGCTGACCTGCGGTTTTAGCGGGTGTGTGTGATGTGCGCTATGTGCATTACGGGCGATATCTTGACGCTGAAATGACGCCCGTGGAGGTGTCTTGACGCTCATTTGACGCTCGTTCTGATGGGGCGTCAGGCGGGCTGTGAAGCTGGTCAGGTGGTCTGCTGAGTCAGCCAATGAGGCAAGTCTGCTTGGAATCTTGCGAAGCGGAGCGACCCTTCCCGCTGTTTGATGGCTCGAGGGCGAGCGCGGTTCGTGGAGTTGGGAACGCGGCCCGAGTGCGGCGGTGCGTATCGGTCATCCGGTACTGCGCCACCGACCGGTCGGCGTCCGTTCTTGCGTGGTCGCCGTCGTGTGCGTCGAACGGTCGGCCGAAATCCTCACCGCCCGCGTGCAGATCAGTCGAGTCCAGCAGCTGTGGTCGGGGCCGAAAAGTACGGGGTGGCAGACTTCGGCGCACGGCGCGCTGCTGGGGCGTGCTGGGGAGGGGCGGTGCATGCCGAACGAACCGGGGGCGCTGGAGACGCTGGTGCTTGCGCTGGCGACATCGCTGGTCACGACGGTGGGAACCGGGTGGCTCGTGGCTCCCAGGCTGGAGGCCCGCAAGCGGCGGATCGGCGAGCTTCATCAGGCCCGGGACAAGTTTCTGGCGTCGATGCTCAAGATCGTCTCAGCGGGGGGCCGGCTGCTCGCGGTGGAGGAGCCCGCCGTCGGCGATCCGGGGTGGACGGACGTGATGCGCGACCGTGTCAGGTCGGAGCGGGCCCGGTGGATGACTCAGCTCGACGACTCGACCATGTGGATGGTCGACAACCTGGAAAGCTACCTACCGACCTGGCCGTCCGACGTCCTGCGCACGATGATCGGTACCTACGTGACGCAGGCCCGCGCGGTGGTGATCTCCGAGCGCCAAGACAATCGGAAGGCCGAGTTGCTGGTCGAGCTCACCGATCCGGTGTGGGAAGTCTTCGGCTCCCGGGGCTGGCAGCGTGGGCCCCGGCTCCTGCCACGGTCACTCGAACGCCTCACGGCCACCCTCGATGCGATCGGGGCCGAGGTCGATCGTCAGCTCGACACCCCCGCCCCGACTCCCTGACGGCGCGTCCGTGAGCAGGCGGTCGGCGGGCTCAGCCCAGCCCGTGCACCAGACGGGCGACGGACGGTCAAGGAGGCCGTTCGGCGCGCATCTGCGCGAGCCACTCGGCCCTTGTGTTGCACGCACCCCGTGATGTGGGTCAGGGCGAAGCCGTCGTCGAGTAGATCGTTGAGAGTGCCGGTGTCGCCGTCCATCATCGCTTACAGCAGCTAACACAATGAGGTGACTCGGCCCTGATGGCCGTGTCGAGGAAGGTAGTTGAGCGTTCGCCTGGTGTGGGGACGTCGCCGTGGATCGTGTCGGATGAGTTGTGGGACCTCCTGGAGCCGCTGCTGCCGCTGCGCGAGCGGCGCCTTCGGTACCCCGGCCGCAAGCCGCTGCCAGACCGGCAGGTGTTGTGCGGGATCCTGTACGTGCTGCACACCGGGATCCAATGGGAGTACCTGCCGCAAGGTCTCGGCTTCGGCTCGGGCATGACGTGCTGGCGCCGCTTGCGGGACTGGAACCAGGCCGGCGTCTGGCAGCGGCTGCACGAGGTCCTGCTGGCCGAACTGAACGCGGCCTCGCGGCTGGACTGGTCCCGCTGCGTGGTCGACTCCTCCCACGTCAGGGCGCTAAAAGGGGGAGCCAGACGGGCCCCTCGCCGGTTGATCG